>JAHCJV010000028.1 GCA_026126105.1 Enhydrobacter sp. | reverse complement strand
TCGCGGATTTGTCTAGCCGCGCTTCCAGCCATGAACAGATCGCTCATCAGTACCGTATCCGCGGATCGAGGAAGGCGTAGGAGATGTCGATCATCAGGTTGACGATCACCTTGGCTGCCGCGAACACCAGGATCAGCCCCTGCACGACCGGATAGTCGCGCTTCAGCACGGCATCGACCGTGAGGCGGCCGAGACCCGGGATGTTGAACACCGTCTCGGTGATGACGACGCCCGAGATCAGCAGCGCAATGCCGATGCCGATCACCGTGACGATCGGCACCGAGGCGTTCTTCAGCGCGTGCAGCAGCAGCACGCGATCGGTGGCGAGCCCCTTGGCGTTGGCGGTGCGGATATAGTCCTGCGCCAGCACTTCGAGCATCGAGGCGCGCGTGATGCGGGCGATCAGCGCCATGTAGGTGACGCCCAGGGCGAAGGACGGCAAGATCAGGCTCTCGACGAAGGGCCAGAATGCCTCGGAGATCGGCACGTAGCCCTGGACCGGCAGCAACTTCCATTGCACCGCAAAAAAGTAGATCAGGATATAGGCCAGCACGAACACCGGCGTGGCGACGCCCAGCACGGCGAACCCCATGACGAGCCGGTCGACCAGCTTGCGCGCCTTCCATGCCGCGAGCACGCCGATCGGCACGGCGAGCGCCACGGCGACGAACAGTGTCGACAGGGTCAGCGCCACGGTCGGCTCGAGCCGCTGAGCGACCAGACGCGTCACCGGCAGGTTGGAGAAGATGGAGACCCCGAGATCGCCCTGCACCAGGCCCCACAGCCAGACGCCGAACTGCTCGACCATGGGACGGTCGAGCCCCAGCTTGGCGCGAACGGCGGCGATGGCCTCGGCGGTGGCATCCTCGCCAGCGATGATCGCCGCCGGATCGCCCGGCGCGAAGCGGAGGAGGAAAAAGACGAACAGCGCCACCACCGCCATCACCGGGATGACCGCGAACAGACGCCGGATGATGTAGGCGGTCATGCGCCGGGACCGCGCCACTCCGTGGCGCTCATGATCATGAGAAGAGCGCCACGGAGTGGCGCGGTCCCAGCAAGCTCACTTCTTGGTGATCCCCCACAGCACGGCCAGGCCGGTGTTTGGCACGACCCCGTCGATACGATCGGCGCGGAACGCGAGCGGCGTGTCCCACTGGCCGAACGGGATGTAGACGACCTGCTCCATGGCGCGGGTCTGCAGCTCCTTCGCGATCTTCTTGCGCTCGTCTTCGGTCGAGGCCATGCCGAAGGCGTTGCGCAGCTTTTCGATCTCGGCATCGCACGGCCAGCCGAACAGGCCTTTCTCGCACGCCGCGCCGATCCAGGTATGCAGCACCGGGTTGGACGAGCCGACGCCGCCGGTGGTGGTGACGAAGATGTTCCAGCCGCCCTGGGCCGGTGGCTCCTTCTTCGCGCGCCGCGTGACGACCGTGCCCCAATCCATCGCCTGGGCATCGACGTTGATGCCGGCCTCGCGCATCGCCTGGATGAGCACCTGTGTGGCGGGCGTGATGGTGTTGTGGTCGGTCGTCGAGAGCACCGTGATCGGCTCGCCCTTGTAGCCCGCCTCCTTGAGCAGCTGCAGCGCCTTCTTGGGATTGTAGTCCTTGAAGAAGGCCGAGCCGCCGTCGTTCTGGTACGGCCCGCCGCAGGTCAGCATGCCGTGGCACACGCGGTAGTACTTCGGATCCCCGACGATGGCGCGCAGGTAATCCTCCTGGTTGATCAGGTGGTACATCGCCTGCCGCGCCTTCACGTTGTTGAACGGCGGATGCAGGTGGTTGAGCCGGATCATGCCCTGCGTGCTGTCGATCTTGCCGGTCTTCAGCAGCTTCACGCCGCGCGCCTTCTCGAGCAGCGGCAGGAAGTCGGTCGCGGGATTCTCGTAGAAGTCGATCTCGCCGTTGACCAGCGCCGACATCGCCGTCTGGCCGTCCGATATCCACACCAGCTCGATGCGGTCGACGCCCGGGATCTTGGCGCCGGCGAAGGACGACGGCGGCTCGGTGCGCGGCTGGTAGTCCTTGTTCTTGAGGTAGACCGCCTTGCTGCCCGGGACCCACTGGTCCTTGGCGAACATATAGGGCCCCGAGCCGATCGCCTCCTTGACCTGGGTCTGCGGGTCGGTCAGCGCTTCCTTCTCGCGCATGATCGCCGCGATCGAGCTGCCGCTCTTGCCGAGCGACTCCAGCACCATGCCGTAGGGTGCCTTGAGCGTCATGGTGAAGGTCTTGTCGTCGACCGCCTTCATCTCCGTGACGTAGCTCATCAGGCGCTGTCCCACGCCATCCTTGGCGCCCCACCGCTTGAGGGAGGCGATCACGTCCTTGGTCGTGACCGGCGAGCCGTCGTGGAATTTCAGCCCGTCCCGCAGGGTGAACGTGTAATTGAGCCGGTCGGGGCTGATCTCGTACTTGCCGACCATCTGGGGCTGCGGCTTGAGATCGGCATCGTTGCCGAACAGCGTGTCGTAGACCAGCGCACCGTGGATGTTCGCGATCGTCTGGGTCGTCCACACCGGATCGATCACGCGCACGTCGGCATGCATCACCGCGCGCAGGACCTTGTCCTGAGCCCAGGCCATCGAAGGCGCCGCGAGCGGCAGGGCGAGAGCGACTAAACCGGCAAGAGCGCGAATCTTCATGCTTTTCCCCCAGGCAATAGCCCAACGGAGCCTATTCGAGCCGCCGCGATCAGCATAGTGCTTTCCTAGAAAATGAGCCCGCGCGGCGCGGCATTCGCGTCGAGCGGCCAGATCGGGCGCTCGACCTTGGTGTAGGCGATCCGGGCCGGGTCGCGCTTCAGCGGTCCGCTGGAATCGACGTAGATCACCTTCTTGGCGATCGGCCCGTAGGCCGCCATGAAATGGTTGGTCGACTTCACCACGACGATCTTCTTCTGGGTCGGCTCGATCCCGAGGTTGGTGAACAGCTCGAGTCCGGTTGCCTGGGTACGCTTGGCGATCAGCACCACGTCGACCCCGCCGACCCGCACCGCGGCGCAGTCGCCGACCGGCACCTGCGTCGGGCCGAAGCTCTGCCAGGCATCGCGCGCGAGCCCGATCACCTCGACATGGGCATCGACCGGCGTGCCCGAAGTAACGGCGATCTTGCCTCCGAATCGCAGGTCGAACCGTGCGCCCAACCCCGCATCGAAGCAGAGGCGCACCGCGATCGGGTCCCAGATCGGGCCGATGCAGGCATCTTCCACCTCGGTCTCGATCAGATGCTTCAGGATATCGGTGTTATCCGACGGCGCACCGCCGCCGGCATTGTCGGCCGGATCGGCGATCACCACCGGCAGGTCGTTGAAGGCGACGCCGTCGCGCACGCCGGTCTGGATGTCGACATACGGCGGCCGCGTCTTGCCGCGCAGCGACACCAGCTCCTCGCCGAGCGACGTCGCCAGCGCATCGGCCTTCTTCTTGTCGCCGTCGGCGATCACGAGCACGCGCGTGCCGATCTCCGCCACGTCGCCATAAGGAAAGCAGTGCGCAATGGAGATAGAGAGGATGCCCTCCTTGCCCTCCATCGCCTTGATGCGGTCGACCAGCCCGCGCATTGGCTGAAGCGTTGTCGGATAGCTCTGGATCTGGCGGCAGTCGTAGACCGACATCACCGGCCTGATCTTGCCGCGCAGGGTCGCCAGCACGAGATCGAGCACGTCCTCGGCCCGCTCGACCACGTCGGTGTGCGGAAACTCCTTGTAAAGCACGATGATGTCAGCCTTTGCCACGCGCTTCCTCGTGAGATGGCAGTGCGGATCGAGTTCGACCCCGATCACGCATTTCGGGCCGACGATCGCGCGCGCCCTCTCGATGATGTCGCCTTCGACGTCGTCGTATCCGTGCGCCACCATGGCGCCGTGCAGCCCGAGCAGGAGGCCATCGACGGGCAGTGCCGCCTTGAGCTGTTCAAGGATCTCGTCACGCATGAACTCATAGTCGGCGCGGTTGGTCGTGCCGGCCGGGCTGGCGGCGAAGCAGCTGCCCTCGATCAGCTCGAAGTCTTCCGCCTCGGCCCGCGCCCGCCCGACGAACAGCGGCGCCGTGCACATGCGCGGCGCATCAGCCGGATGGTCGCCCGGCCGGAAGAACACCGACTCCTGATAGTTCTGCAGGCTGGTCGGCAAGGGCGAGAAGGTATTGGTCTCGGTGGCAAGCGTGGCGGTGAAGAGGCGCATCGACTGTCTTTATCTCCTGATTCTCTAGAGAATGGTGCCGACCGGCAGGTTGCTGCAATGCCGCGCGATTGCGCCGGGCATGGTCAGCCAGATGTCGTCGCGGTGCCGGGCGATGTGGCGCAACGCCCGCTTGAGGTGCCGCAGCCGGTGGGGCTGGCCGACGATGTAGGCGTGCAGGGCCACGCCCATCACCAGCGGCCGCTTCTGTGACAGCTCGATCATCTCGTCGAACTGGTCGACGATCATGTCGGCGAAATTCGCACCGGTCTCCTTGCGGGCGACGATGGCGGGGATGTCGTTCAGCTCCTGCGGATAGGGCACGGCGAGGATGCGCCGCCCGCCGCGACACCTGAACCAGACCGGCTGGTCGTCCATGCACCAGTCGAGCAGATAAGTGTACCCGGCCTCGGCCAGCAGGTCGGGGGTTCGGTGGCTGTGCGAAATCCAGGGGCAGAGCCAGCCCTCCGGCGCGCGGCCCTCCTCCTTGGTCAGGCGCCCGGTCGCCTCGGCGATCAGGGTGCGCTCGTCCGCCTCGCTCATCGTGCCCTGCCGTTCGGCGTTGGTGCGGCCGTGGCCGACGATCTCGTCGCCACGATTGCGATGCGCCGCGATGAGGCTCGGGGCGTAGTCGTACATGTGGCTGTTGACCAGCGCGGCCATCGGCAAGTCCAGCGCGTCGAAGGCGTCCTGCAGATACCAGGCGCCGGCCCGGTTGCCGTAATCGCGCCACGCATAGTTCAGCACGTCGGGCTGCGGCCCGCCGGGTGCCAGCTCGGCCCCGAGGCCCTCGCCGAACGAGAAATGCTCCAGGTTGAGGGCGAAATAGACCGCGAGCCGCTTGCCCCCCGGCCAGTCGTAGACTGGCCGCTCGTTCAGCGGTGCGTAGTCGTATCGATCATGGTGCAGAAGCTTCATTTGCAGACCGTAGCCTCGTCCGGTTCAACGGGCTACGGCCCGGGCGCCACCCGCCCTCTAATGACGGATCTTGGGCAGGCCGGACCAGCGATCCCGCCCCGCCCAGAAAGGACATCTTGGGCAGACTCCGCCGTCCGGGTAGTCTGTACCTTCCTCGTGAGGGCAACCAAGGATGCCGTCGATCATCCCGACCGACCTCACCTCGTTATCGCGGAAAAACGTCGCCACCTCCGACATCACCTTCCGATCCTCGCGAAGATCGCCGATCTCAGCGAGCCACTTGCGGAGGACAGGGTCGGCATTCGGCGCCCGGATCACGCCTGCCACGACCTTGGAGGCGCTGCGGTCAGTCGGGCCATAGAACGCGACCGTTCCCACGGGAAAGGCCCGCACGCCACGCTTGGCCTTCTTCTTAAGCCATTTCACGGGATCCGAACCGAGCGTTATTGCGATTGCTCCTTCCACGGTCGCGGTCTGGGGCGACGAGTAGCCACGCCGCAGGACCGTAGCGCCGCAATGGCCTCTGAGCTACGGTCGCAGCTAGAATGAAAATGCCACGGACCTAAAGCCGCAGGCGCGTTGGGAGGAAGTGCGTTGACGGCGACGAGTAGTGCCGCCCTACCGGAAACGATCGAACCGGCTGCCGCGCCGCGGCGCTGGGGTGCGCCCCTGTGGGTCGGCTTCCTGCTGATCGCCCTCACCTTTCTCGTGATCTATCCGCTTCTGATGCTGCTGTTCGGCGCGCTCAGCGACTCCAATCCGGTGGTCGACGGCTTCGGCAATTTCAATCCGTCTCTGGAGCATTTCACCAACGTGCTGGGCAACGAGAACGTCCATTACGCGTTCCTCAACGCGCTCGCGGCCTGCGGCGGCGGCACTGTACTCGCAGTCGTGATCGGGCTCGCCTTCTCCTGGATCGTGGTGCGCACCAACACGCCGTTCAAGCGGTTCATTGCGGGCGCCAGCATGATCCCTCTGTTCGTGCCGCCGCTCGTCGCAGGCGTCGCCTGGAGCATCCTCGGCTCGCCCAAGACGGGGCTGCTCAACACCGTGTTCAAGTGGATCGGAATCGATTTCCGCATCGACTTCTATTCGCTGTGGGGCCTGATCATCGTCTTCGGCATCTACTACGCGCCTTACGTCTACATGTTCACGGCGTCGGCACTGCAGAACATGGACCCCAGCCTCGAGGAGGCCTCTGAAGTCTCGGGCGCGTCGGCCTTCGCCACGATCTTCACGGTCACCTTCCCGCTGATCGCGCCGGCGATCCTGGCCGGCAGCCTGCTCTCCTTCGTGGTCATGCTGGGAATTTACGGCGTACCGGCGGCGCTCGGCGCGCCGGCGAACATCAGCGTCCTCACCACGTACATCTTCAAGCTCACCGCCTGGGCGCCGCCGCTCTACAACACCGCGGCCGCCGTCGCGATCCTGCTGATGATGGTGACCGCGATCCTCGTCTGGGCCCAGCAGCGCGTCCTCTCGGGAAAGAGCTACGCCACCGTGGCCGGCAAGGCTTTCCGGCCGCGAGCGCTCAATCTGGGTCCATGGCGCTGGTTCACCTTCAGCCTCGCCGTCGTCTACCTCTTCATCGTCGTCGTGCTGCCGACGGTGGCGCTCGTCATCGCCGCCTTCCGCAAGTTCCTGTTCATCAAGGACTTCGATGCACTTTTCGACATGAAGGCCTACGGGCTCAGCCACTTCAACTCGGTGCTCGACAATCCGCTGACGATGCTGTCGATCTGGAACACGCTGAAGGTCGGCGTGTTCACCGCCCTGATCGGCGGCGCGCTCGCCTTCGCGATCGGGTATACCGTCTACCGGACGCAGGTGTCGGGACGGCGAAGCATAGATCTGCTGTCCACGATCCCCGTCGCCATACCCGGTCTCGTCGTCGGCGTCGCCTATCTCTGGGCCTGGATCGGCCTGCCCGGCGGGCTCTACGGGACGATCTGGATCCTGGCGCTGGCCTTCGTCGCCCGCTTCATCCCCGACACGGTGAAGGCGCTGTCGACCTCCTTCATGCAGATCCATCGCGAGCTCGAGGAAGCCGCCTGGATCTGCGGCCGCGGGCTGCTCGGAACCATCGCCACGATCATGCTGCCGCTCGCGCGCCCCGGCCTCGTCGCCTCGATGACGCTGCTGTTCGTCCTCGCGGTGCGCGAGCTGGGATCGTCGCTCTTTCTTTACACCAGCGACACCACGGTCATGGCCGTGCTGCTGCTCGACTATTACGAGGGCGGCAACGTCGGCAAGACCGCCGCCTTCAGCCTGATACAGACCCTCATTCTCGGCGTGCTGCTGGGCATGACGAACTGGCTCTCCCGCGGCGCCGCCCAGAGCAGCGCCCGGGTCGGCTGACCGCAAACGACAACGTCAGGAGGAAATCATGAAGCGCAGAACGATGTTGGGCGGCCTCGCCGGCGCCGCCGCAGGCTGGACCTTGCCCGCAGCGGCGCAGGACGAGTTCGGCTCCAAGGACCTTATCGCGGCCGCCGAGAAGGAAGGCTCCCTCACCTACTACACGGCCAACTTCGCCGAGGTCGAGCAGGAAGTCATCAAGGCTTTCAACAAGCGCTTCCCCAAGATCAAGGTCTCCATGGTGCGAGCGCCGGGTGGCCAGCTCATCACCCGCATCAAGACCGAAGCGGCCGCGGGCAAGCTCGCCGCCGACGTGGTCAATCATTCCGACCGCGGCCTGATGGTCGAGATCGCCGACCTGTTCCAGGACTACACGCCGCCCAACGCTTCGGACTATCGGCCGGATGCGCTGGTCTCGCCCAAGTTCTGGCCGGGCGTCACGCTGGGCTGGTCGATCGCCTACAATACCCAGCTGGTGAAGAACGCGCCCAAGACATGGGCGGATCTCACCAAGGCCGAATACAAGGACAAGCAGATCGGGCAGGTCGTCGGCCCATCCGGCGGCACGACGTGGACGCGCATCATGTTCGAGCGCCAGGTGATGGGCGAGGATTACTGGAAGAAGCAGGCGGCGCTCGGGATCGCGCTCTATCCGTCCGGCGCGCCGCTGTCCGATGCGCTGGTGCGTGGCGAGGTTTCTATCGCCCCGCTGCTCTACAACATCATCTATACCAAGATCGTCGAAGGCGCGCCGGCGGAGGCGATCTTCGCCCCCGAAGGTGTTCCGATCATTCCTTATGCCGATGGCATCACCAAGACGTCCAAGAGCCCGAATGCATCGAAGCTGTTCATGAACTGGCGTCTCAGCAAGGAAGGCCAGGCGTTCGCGATCAAGAACCTCGGCAACATCACGTCGATGAAGGAGCCGCCGGCATTCCCCAAGGGCTGGGATCCGAAGGTAATCAAGGTCTGGGTGCCGAAGTTCGACGAGTTCGAGAAGCTGCGCACCTCCTGGCTCGATGAGTGGAACAAGATCTACGGATACCGCCAGTGACCGCTGCGCTGCTGATCGAGAGGCTGGTCAAGAAGTTCGGGACCGGCCACGCCGCCGTCGATGGCGTGAGCTTCGACGTGCCGGCAGGCGAGATCGTGGTGTTGCTCGGCCCGTCAGGCTGCGGCAAGACCACGACCTTGCGCTGCGTCGCCGGTCTCGAGCATCCGACCGGCGGGCGCATCTCGATCGGCGGGCGCGTGGTCTCCGAGCCCGAGCGCGGCGTTCTGGTCAGCCCCCGCGAACGCGACATCGGCATGGTGTTCCAGTCCTACGCGGTGTGGCCGCACATGACGGTGCGCCAGAACGTGGCCTACCCGCTGAAGCATCGCCGCAACACCAGCGGCGGCGGCAACATCAAGGCCAAGGTCGACGAGACGCTGCAGCTTGTCGGCCTCGGCGACTATGCGGAGCGGTCCGTGACCTCGCTGTCGGGCGGGCAGATGCAGCGCGTCGCGCTCGCCCGCAGCCTGGTCTATCGGCCGCAACTTCTGCTGCTCGACGAGCCGCTTTCCAATCTCGACGCCAAGCTGCGCATTCGGCTGCGCGACGAGCTGCGCCGCATCCTCAAGATGACCGGCATGACCGGCCTCTACGTGACGCACGACCAGGCCGAGGCCGTTGTGCTGGGCGACCGCATCGGCGTCATGCGCAACGGCAAGCTGCTGCAGATGGCGCCGCCGGGCGAGATCTACAACAGGCCCGCCGATTCCTTCGTCGCCAACTTTACCGGCGCTTCCAATGCGCTGCTCGGCACGGTGCTGGCCCGCAGCGGCGAGCGCGCGACCATCGATCTCGGCGCCGCCGGCCGGATCGAGGCGTGGACACCGCAGTCGCTCGGCGCCGGCGACAAGGCGCGCGTGGCCTTGCGCGCCGAGAACGTTCGTCTGGGCGAAAGCGGACCCGCCAACGTCTTCTCCGGCCGTGTGCTCGAGCGCCGGTACCAGGGCATGCAGACAGTCTACGACATCGAGCTGGGCGGCCAGCGCATCGAGGCGCTCGAGGTCGGCACCGCGGCGCGCCACGAGCAGAACGGCGAGATCGCCATCACCCTCCCGCCCGAAACCTGCTGGGCCTACCGCGACGACGGCACGGCGGTCGATTAGGCCTTCTGGGCGTTTCCCGCGACCTCCACGGGAGTTGGCTCCTCGCCACCGACCACGCGGTAGACCACACCGGCGAAGGTCGCCCCGATCAGCGGCGCGAGCCAGAACAGCCAGAGCTGCCCGAGCGCCCAGCCGCCCGCGAACAGCGCCGGCCCGGTGCTGCGCGCCGGGTTCACCGACGTGTTGGTCACCGGGATGCTGACGAGGTGGATCAAGGTCAGGCAGAGCCCGATCGCGATCGGCGCAAAGCCGCGCGGTGCATTGCCGTGGGTCGAGCCAAGGATCACGAACAGGAAGCCGAAGGTCATCACGACCTCGCAGACGAAGGCCGCCGCCAGCGAATACCCGCCGGGCGAATGCGCGGCGAAGCCGTTGCTCGCGAAGCCGGCATGGACGTCGAAACCCGCCTTGCCGCTGGCGATCGCATAGAGCACGGCTGCACCCGCGATCGCGCCCAGCACCTGCGCCACGATGTAGGGTGCCAGCTCGGCCGCCTTGAACCTGCCACCCGCCCAGAGCCCGATCGAGACAGCCGGGTTGAGATGGCAGCCCGATACGTGGCCGATCGCGTAGGCCATGGTCAGGACCGTCAGGCCGAACGCCAGCGCGACGCCGGCGAAGCCGATACCGAGTTGAGGAAACGCTGCGGCAAGCACCGCGGACCCGCATCCGCCGAGAACCAGCCAGGCTGTTCCAATGAATTCGGCCGTAAGCTTACGCATCATCGCGACATTTCCCCCTTTTTTTGCCAGTGTCTCCCCTGTGTGTTTTCTCCACCACGCTGCAAAAACGCATAGCTCACGAACCTTCAGGGTAGGGCCATGCGGAGGGCTCGCGTAAGCACGGCATCGTCTCCCGGCAGCAGGACCTGGGGATCGATGGTGAGGACACCACGGGCCGAATGGCGCTCGGACAGATGCACCGGCGGATCGCCGCGCTGGAGATGGGCGCTGAGCGCGAGCGCATCGGGGACGGCGATCTCCAGCACCGGCACGCGGCCGGTGACGGACGCCGGCACCAAGGTCAGCTGGTGCCCGCCCAGTTCTGCCGCGATCGCCTTCAGCCGTGCTTCGAGGCGGGCATTGTCGGCCCCATCGTCGGCCTTCACGAAGCGGTCGAGCGCGGTGAGCAGTCCAACGATCTCCTCCTTGCCGGCCTTGAAGCCGCGGCCGATGCCGTGGTGGGGCACGCCGCGCAGGTTGGCGCGGTCGATCAGCTCGGGTGGCGTCCAGGTCTGCGGCGACACGTCCATGTCGAGCTGCTGCAGCAGTGCCGACGCCACGAGGTCACGCCGTCCGGCGAGGATGCCCGACGCCTGCGGCCCGCCGAGCGCCTTGCCTCCGGAGAAGGTGACGAGGTCGGCGCCCATGGCGATGAAGCGCCTGAGATTCTCCTTGGGCGGGAGCTGCGCTGCGGCATCGACGATCAGCGGCACACCGTTTGCTCGACAGACGGTGGCGACCGTGGGCAGGTCGACGATGCTGGTCGCGTTGGCCGAGAAGCCGACGGCGACGACGGACGGCGACAGGGCCGCCTCGATCTCCCAGGCTTCGAGACCGCGCACGCCGGCACCCGTGCCCCGGTCGTTGTGACCGATATCGACAAGGCGTGCACCGGACGCCGCGAGCGCGTGCGCATAACCGGTCCGATGCGTGCGCGGCAACAGAATGTCGGCCGCGACATGCGGCAGCGCCGCCATCCTGGCAACGTCCCAGCGCGCGATCGACGCCGCTGCAGCAAGCGTCAAGGCGGCCGCCGCCCCGGTCGTCACCAGTCCCGCCTCCGCGCCCGTCGCCTCGGCGATGCGCCGGCTCGCGGCATCCTGCAACTCGCCGATGTCGACCGACGCCCGCGACGCCGCGGCCATCGCCTCGACGACTTCCGGCGCCATCACGGCTCCGCCCAGGCGGGTCAGCGCTCCGGCGGCATTGATGCGGCGGCGGACGCCGAGACTTGCATAGGGGTCGGAATTCGTCATTGTCGCAGCTTACTCGTCGGGAATTGAGCCGGCCATGCGCGCTGAGAAGGTAGAAACAGTCGTCGTCGGCGGCGGTCAGGCCGGACTGACGCTCAGCCACATGCTCGGCAAGCGGCACCGCTCGCACGTCGTGCTCGAGCGCGCCCGCATTGCCGAACGCTGGCGATCGGAGCGTTGGGATGGCCTGCGATTCCAGTTCCCGAATTGGTCGGTGCAGCTCCCCGACTTTCCATTCCCCCACGTCGATCCGGAGGGCTTCGCCACGAGCGCGGAGATCGTCGACTATCTTACGGCTTACGCCCGCTTCGTCGCCGCGCCCGTCCGCTGCGGCGTGACTGTGACGGTGCTGCGCCAAGCCGAGGGCGGCGAAGGCTTCGACGTGGCGACGACGGCCGGGTCGATCCGCGCGGACAACGTCGTCGTCGCCACCGGCCCTTATCAGGTCCCGGTGGTCCCGGCCCTGCTGCCGGACGACGGCAGCCTGCATCAGGTCCACGCCAGCCGGTATCGGGAGCCGGGGCAGCTTCCGGACGGAGCCGTGCTGGTCGTCGGCTCGGGCGCCTCCGGCGCCCAGATCGCGGAGGAACTCCTGCGCGCTGGCCGCCGCGTTTACCTCTCCGTTGGCCGCCACCGTCGCATGCCGCGCCGATACCGAGGACGCGACCTGATCTGGTGGCTGACGGCGATGGGGCTGGATCGGACTCCTGTCGAGAAGCGCGGTCCGGACAAGACCCTGCCGCTGATCACCGGGGCGTACGGCGGTCACACGATCGATTTCCGGGATTTCGCCGCGCAGGGAGCGGTGCTGCTTGGCCGATTGGAAGCGATGTCGGGCCGCACGCTCCACTTTGGCCCCGATCTGGCGGACAGCCTGCGATCCGGGGACGCCGCCTACAGGGCCTTCCTCGATCTCGTCGATGACTTCGTGACACGCCAGGGACTCGACGTATCGAAAGAGCCTGGCGCCCGACTCATGCGAGCCGACCCTGGCTGTGTGACGGAACCCATCCGCGATCTGGACCTCGATACCGCGGGCATCGGCTCCGTGATCTGGTCGACCGGCTATGGCTGCGACTTCGGCTGGATCGATCTGCCGGTGCTCGACAGCCGCGGAGAACCGCTCCACCGCGACGGTGTCACCGATGTCCCGGGGATGTATTTCCTCGGGCTGCAATGGCTTTCGAGGATGAATTCCTCCTTCCTGGTCGGTGTCGCAGAAGACGCGGCCCGGCTCGCGGACCACATTGCCGCGAGATCGTCCCAGCCATCGGGGGAGCATCGTCATAACCAGCGCGGGTGAACGGACGATCCGGACGATCGCCCTGACCAGTGTCGCGATGCTGTGCTTTGCGGCGAACTCGCTGCTCTGCCGGCTGGCCCTGGCACCGAAGCTGATCGATCCCGCGACCTTCACCAGCGTCCGTATCCTCTCGGCGGCGGCGCTGCTGACGGCCTGTGTGCTCGTGGGGCGCGGGCATCTCCCCCGTCGAACCCACGCGAGCGCGCGCTCGATCGCGGCGCTGCTCGGGTACATGGCGTTCTTTTCGTTCGGCTATACGCGACTCTCCGCCGGGACAGGCGCTCTCCTCCTCATCGGCGGGGTACAGCTCACGATGCTGTACGTCGCCTGGCGCGAAGGCGAGCGATTTTCACCCCTTGCATGGCTCGGGCTCGGGCTGGCGCTGCTCGGCGTGCTCTATCTCCTCCTGCCAGGCGTCAGCGCCCCCGATCCGCTGAGCGCCGCGCTGATGGCGATCTCAGGAGCCTGCTTTGGATTATTCTCGCTCCTCGCCAGACGCGGAAGCGATCCCGTCGAGGTCAATGCCAGCAACATGCTGTGGTGCCTGCCGCCCGTAGTGTTGGTGAACCTGTTCCTGCTCGGCACTTTCATCGCCACGCCGGCGGGCTTAGCTCTGGCGATCGCGTCCGGGGCTCTGGCAACCGGCTTCGGCTACATCGTCTGGTATCTGGCGGTGCGCAGTCTCACGGCAGGACAGGCGGCGACGGTCCAGCTGTCGATGCCGGCGGTCACCGCGCTCGGCGGCGTGGTCTTCCTCGCCGAGCCACTGTCGCTGCGCCTGCTGATCGCGTCCGCCGCGATGATCGGCGGAATCGCGATCGTCATGGTTCAGCGGGCGAAGCCATCCGCTGCTTGATCGACCGCGCTTGCCCGGGCCACTCCCCGCGCGCCATGCTCGATGATCTCGCCCGAAACCATCGGCGCCATCGCGGCACGGTGCCGATCTGCGCAATTCGGGAACGCAATCTTCGCGGGCGCGCAATGTTTCACGCCAAGGCTTTTCTTCAACGCATCTGGATTGGCGCGCTATGATGCGCTGTCGGAACGGATGTGAAGGACGTGCCGGGGGCGAGCGCTGGTCAAGAAAGCCTGATCTCGATCGTGTCGCCGGTGGTCGCAAGCGGATACTCAACCAGCGTCGCTAACGTAAGTGGACCTACAATGCGCCTATTTGGCACCTTGCAATTGAATGCCGCTCTCGCCGTTGTGGCATTTGCTTTGGGCGGTGCCTGCTTCGGTGCGCGGACAATCCACGCGCAGTCGCCGCAGCTCACGATTGCAGACAAGCAAGGCTCCAGGACCTACTCGAAGCGCGACCTTCTCTCGAACCCGCGGCTCCAGGATATCAGTATCGGCCATGATCCTGTTTATCGAGGGCCGAAGACTTATCGTGCCCTGCCGATGGCAGAGCTTCTGAAGGGCGTAACGGCGGGTCACGACGAGTATTTTCAGGTCCGCGCTACCGACAATTATTCGGCATCCATACCCGCTCCTCTGCTGAAGCCCGCGGTGAAGCCGGATACCGAGGCATTCCTGGCGATCGAGAATCCTTCTGGCGCGTGGCCTGCAATACCGGGAAAGACAGGAAACGCAGGACCTTTTTATATCGTCTGGCAATCGACCGGGGCTCCGGTCCCCCGTACATACTGGGTATATCGGGTGGCCGCGTTCTCGGTCACGGATAGCCCATACAAGCGTTTCCCCAAGCTCGGCATACGGGACGCGCTTCCCGCGTCCAGTCCGGTGTGGCGCGGGCGCGATCGTTTCGTGGCCCTATGCATGGGGTGTCATCGCTTCAATGGGGACGGTGAAGGAGAATCGGGACCCGATCTCGGCAGGCCGATGAATCCGGTAGAGTATCTTCAGTTGTCCGCTCACAAGGCGCTCATCCGGAATCCCTCATCGGTACGCACCTGGCCAGGGCAGAAAATGCCGGGATTCGATGAATCTCAGCTATCCGATGCCGACCTGGATGCGATCATTGCCTGGCTCACCTACAAGAAGCAGAGTGGCTAGAATCGTGATGGCAGCGAAGGCGCGGCGGACGCGGGAAATCATTGGAACTTGAAGCCGGTCGGCGCTCAGGTCACGCGCCCGATGATCGCGACAGGGCCGCCGCCGGGCGGGCCCTGGTGCTCGGCGCCGCCGGAGACGTAGATCATCGTGTCGCCGATCACGCCGGCCAGCACGCCGCCGACCAGGGCGCGGGCATGGCGGGTCGAGTGGATGTCACTGTCGTCGAGCATGGTGTGGCGACGGCCGCGGATCTCGCCCGTGGGCGCCGCCTCGGCCTTGGCGAGTGCGGCGACGGTCTCGCCGCCGATCGCGGCCAGCACGCGCCGGGCGGCCTCGGCATCGATGGCGTCCTTCATGACACCGTGGCCGATCACGAGGTCGCCGGCCCAGTTCGCCGAGTTGCCCAGTACGACGATCTCGTTGCGCAGCAACTCGACGCCGGCGGAGGTGCTGGCGACGCTGGAATAGAGCGACCAGTCCTTGCAGATCGCCAATTCGGGCGCGTCCTCGATCTCGCCAAGTGCCAGCGCGACGCCAAGTGCCGAGGCGCCGCGTGACACGGCCATTGAATGGTAGGTGTCCTCCGTCGCCGTCTTCGCGCCCCGCCGCGCTGCCTCTTCGATGCGCTCCTTGGTCAGCAGCGGGCACTTGATCTGCACAAAATGGACGTCGGCGGGCGAAGCAATGCCTGCATCCTTCATCGCGCGGCCGACGGCGGCGGCCGTCTCCTCGATCTGAGCGGCCCGGCCGATCTCCTCCGGCCTGAAGGCTCGCGTCAGGCCTACCCCAATCGCAAGGCGCGGCGCGGTTGGTGCATCGGACGTCTCCTCCCGGCAGAACACCAGCAGGTGCGGCGACAGACCGCCCTCGGTGCCGCCGGACATCACGATCGCGACGCGCTTCTCGACCTCGGCGAGCGGGCAGCCGACGCGCTCGGCCAGCAGCAACTTCAGCGCCAGGGTGGCGTAGCCACGGGTGAAATCGTTGACGCAACCGTTGCCCTCGGTCTTGCCGACGATGGCAACGATGGTCGCCGGATCGACCTCACCCCGGTCGATCGCGTTAGCAAGCGCTGCGGTGTCCTGCGGACCGGCGGTAGCGAGCCGCAGCACGCGGGCACGGCGCGTCATCTCAGGCCGCCTTGCCGGCGTCGCTGCCCAGCCGCTCGCGACGGCGGCGCAGGATGATGGTCGAGACCAACGCCAGCGCGATGACCAGGAAAGAAAGGCCGGTCGTCACAGTGCCCAGCGCATAGAGCACGGGCGTCGTGACGTTGGTGGTCATGCCGTAGATCTCGAGCGGCAGGGTGTTGAAGGTGCCGGACGTGTAGAGGCTGCGGGCGAACTCGTCGTAGCTCAGCGTGAAGCCGAACAGGCCGACGCCAATCAGGCTGGGCAACAGGATCGGGACGATGACGTGGCGCACGGTTTGCCACGGCGTGGCGCCGAGATCGCGCGCCGCCTCCTCGAAGCGCCGGTCGAAGCGGTTGAAGACCGCAAACATGATCAGCAGGCCGAAGGGCAGGGTCCAGGTGAGATGAGCGCCGAACGCCGAGCTGTACCAGGCGGTGTCGATGCCCACGACGCGGAACAGCAGGCCGATGCCGAGGCTGATCAGGATCGACGGAACGATCAGGCTGGCGATTGCGAGGTAGAAGATCACGGTCGAGCCGCGGAAGCGGCTGCGAAAGGCAAGACCGGCTGCGAACGAAGCCAGCACCGTCACCACCATGGTGACCAGCCCCAGCACGATCGAGCGCTGGAAGGAGCCCGCGAAGTCACCGACCATCTGCTTCTCGAACAGGTTCCCGAACCAGTGCAGCGACACGCCGCGCATCGGGAAGGTGAGACCGCCCGACGGTCCCTGGAACGAGAGGATCACGATGGTGATCGTGGGTCCGTAGAGGAACAGCACGAACAGGCAGAAGAAAGCGGTGAGCAGCCAGAAGGCGAGGCCGCGGCGTTGCTGCAGCACGTCACAGCTCCTTGCGGATGTCGACCAGCCGCATCATCGCGGCGACGGTCAGCAGCACGAGGATCAGCAGCACGACGGCGTTGGCCGCGGCCGCGGGATACTGCAGCAGCGACATGGCGTTCATCATCATCAGGCCGACCGACGCGGTCTGGCCGCCGCTCATGAGCCGCACGGTGACGAAGTCGCCCATCACGATGGTGACGACGAAGATCGAGCCGATCGCGATGCCGGGTTTGCACAGCGGCAGGATGACGTTCCACAACGTCTGCCAGCCCGAAGCGCCGCCGTCGCGCGCCGCTTCGAGCAGGCTGCGGTCGATGCGCACCATCGAGTTGAAGATCGGCACGACCATGAACAGCGTGTAGAGGTGCACATAGGCCAGCACGACGGAGAAATTGGAGAACAGCAGGAACTCGAGCGGCTGCTGGATCAGGCCGAGTTCCAGCAGAGCACTGTTCATGAGCCCGTTACGGCCGAGGAACGGAATCCACGAGATCATGCGGATGATGTTCGATGTCCAGAACGGGATGGTGCAGACCAGGAACAGCACCGTCTGCCAGGTCGGCGAGCGGACATAGAAGGCGAGATAATAGGCGATGGTGAAGCCGATCAGCAGGGTCAGCGCCCAGGTGATGAGGGCGAACTGCAGCGTCTGCAGGTAGGTCTGCCAGGTGACCGGCGAGAGCAGCAGCTCCTCGTAGTTCTGCAGCAGGAAGGCCGGAATGATCTGGGTCGTGTTGTAGTCGAAGAAGCTCACCACCACGATCGTGACGATGGGCACGACGAGGAAGAGCAGGAACACCAGCGACAGCGGTGCGACCTGCAGGTAGGTGACCCAGGAATTGACTCGCTTCATCTCGCTTCATGTTCCTCTCCCCCGCTCGGGGAGAGGCTAGGAGAGGGGGTTACGCACACCGCCTGCAGCCCCCTCTCCTAGCCTCTCCCCCGAGCGGGGGAGAGGAAGATGAGAAGGAGCGCTACTTACTTGTGCGACGACAAACTGCCCTTACGCGGCGATGAACTGATTCCACTTCTGGACCATGTAGCGGTCCTCATCCATCACGGCGTTCCAGCACGAGACGGCGCCCATGCGGTCGTAGAACGAGCCGCCGTCGCGCACGGTGCCGGCCTTCTCCATCACCTTGCCCTGCGGGCTCATGATGTCGTTCTGCGCAGGCTTGCCTTCCATCCAGAAGCCCCACTCGTCGGCCGTCATGTTCGCCTTGGCCGTCTCGAGCACGGCCGAGTAATAGCCTTGGCGGTTGAGGAACGCGCCGACCCAGCCCGACATGTACCAGTTGATGTAGTCGTAGGCCGCGTCGAGCTGCGAGCCGGTGAGGTGCTTGGCGAGCGCGAGACCGCCGCCCCAGGCGCGATAGCCTTCCTTGAGTGGCTGGTAGACGCAGGGCACGCCCTTGGCGCGCACCGCCGCAACCGCCGGCGACCACATCGACTGGATCACCACCTCGCCCGAGGCCATCAGGTTGACCGACTCGTCGAAGGTCTTCCAGAAGGCGCGGAACTGGCCGTCCTTCTTGGTCTTGATCAGGAAGTCGATCGTCTTGTCGATCTCCGCCCTGGTCATGTTGCCCTTGTCGACATACTTCGCAATGCCGGCCGATTCGCAGATCATCGCGGCGTCCATGATGCCGATCGAGGGGATGTTCAGGATCGAGGTCTTGCCCTTGAACTTCGGGTCGAGGATGTCCTTCCACTGGGTGATCGGACGGCCGACCAGGTCGGGGCGGATGCCCAGCGTGTCGGCGTTGTAGATCGTCGGGATCATGGTGAACCACTGGGTCGGCGCCTTGGCGAAGGTCGTCGAGTCCTTGCCGTCGACGAAGCCGACGGTCGACGGCGCCGTGCCCTGAGCGATCGTCGAATCCGGCTTCAGCTTGCCGGTGGTGAAGATCGGCACGATCTTGTCGAAGTACTTGATCTTGTTCGTGTCCATCGCCTGGAGGGTCTTGGCCGGAAAGACCTTCTTGACCATCCAGTATTCGATGTCGCCGATGTCGAACGAGTTCGGCTGCGTCACCACGCGCTGAACGACCGCGTCCGAGTCGAGCGCCGTCATCTGCAGGGTGAATCCGAGGTCGGCCTTGGCCTTCTCGGCGATCTCGTTGAAGGCCGACACGCCGGTGCCGCACTGGCGCAGCACGATGTTCTTGTTGTTCTGCGCCCAGATCATCGGCGCGCCGATCACGCCGCTGCCGACGGCCGCGCCGGCGAGCGCGCCTGCACCCTTCAGTATCCTGCGGCGTCCCCATTCACGTCCCTGGCCGTTCGTCTTGCGAGCCATCTTCACGTCTCCTTTGTTTCAGAATTTACGCTTGAACTCATCGCCCGAGGACGTGCACGTCCTTGGGCGTCCACGAGAGGACCACCGGCTGACCCGGCGCGACCGGGTTGGCGTCGAACCGTGCCTCCGGCACGACGGCCGAAAGAGGATCGAGGCCGGCGACGTCGATGCCGACCTGGACCGTGGAGCCGAGATACTCGACCGACCGCGTGATGCCCGAAAGCGAGGTGGCGTCGAGTGGCGCAGCGCCGGACTGCAAGATGATGCGATCGGCGCGTATGGCGACGAACTTGCCATCGCCTTTTGTGCGAGCGACCGCAGCCGGAATGACATTGTGCCCGCCGATGAATTTGGCGACGAAGGCCGACGCCGGCTTGTTGAACACTTCGCGTGCCGTGCCTGCCTGCTCGATCTTGCCCTGGTTCATCACGACGACGAGATCGGCCAGCGCCATCGCCTCGTCCTGGCTATGCGTGACGTGGATGAAGCTGATGCCGAGCCGTGTCTGCAGCGCCTTCAGCTCCTCGCGCATCCTGATGCGCAGAAACGGATCGAGCGCCGACAGCGGCTCGTCGAGCAGGAGAACCTGCGGATCGGTGATGAGCGCGCGTGCCAGCGCCACACGTTGCTGCTGGCCGCCGGACAGCTGCGCCGGCAGCCGACCGGCATAGGGTTCCATCTGCACACGCTTCAGCAGCTCGAGCGCGCGCGCGCGCCGCGTTTCCCTGTCGACGCCGCGCATCTTCAGGCTGAAGGCGACATTGTCCGTGCAATCGAGATGGGGAAAGAGCGCGTAGCTCTGGAACATCATCGCCGTGCCGCGCGCCGCGGGCTGGAGCTGGGTGATGTTCTCGGAGCCCAGAATGACGTCGCCTTCCGTCACCTCTTCGTGGCCGGCGATCATGCGCAAGGTCGTGGTCTTGCCGCAGCCGCTGGGACCGAGCAGGCAGCAATAGGAACCGGCGGGAATCTTCAAATGGATGGCATCGACCGCCACAGCGCTGCCGTAGCGCTTCGTGAGGTGGATCAGTTCGATGTCGGGCTTTGTCGCCATGGGGTCCCGGAAAGCAAGTGCCATGCCATTACTGTAAAATAGAAACGGGAGGCTTCGTCAGTCAGAATTCTGGTCCATATAATCTTCGAACACCGTGGCCACGAATGCGCCGACCACCAGGCCCACGGTCGCGCCGATCAGACCGCTGTTGAGCGGGAAGAGCACATACTCGAACGACCACACGCCGGCCATGCAGAGGGCGACGAGCACCAGTTTCACCCACCAGTATCGAGTCGGGTCCCGCGTCATCTCTGCCTGCCCCAGCTCCCATATAGACGCTGGCCTTGGCTTGTGTCTTGCTATTCTCTCTCACGATCGAGGCTGGGAGACAGGCGATGCGTTTGATTGGCGTGGATGTTGGCGGGACTTTCACGGACCTGGTCTATGCCGACACCGAGGCCGGTCAGACGGGTGTCCACAAGATATCCACAACGCCGGACGACCCGTCCCGCGGCGTCGTCGCAGGCCTCACCGCCCTTTGCGACAAGTACGACATCCCGCGCGATACGATCGACACGGTGTTCCACGGCACGACCATCGCGACCAACGCCATCCTCGAGCACGACGGCGCGGTTACCGGCATGATCACCACCGGCGGCTATCGCGACATCCTGCATATCGGCCGCCACCAGCGGCCGCAGCACTACTCGATCATGCAGGACATCCCGTGGCAGGACCGGCCGCTGGTCAAGCGCCGCCATCGCAAGACGGTCAGGGAGCGGCTGGTGCCGCCGCGCGGCGAGGAGCTCGAGCCGCTCGACGAGCAGGGCGTCAGAGAGGCAGTGCGCGAGCTGAAGGAAGCCGGAGTCCAGGCGATCGCGATTTGCTTCCTGTTCTCCTATCTCGATCCGGCGCACGAGGCGCGCGCGATGGAGATCGTGCGCGAGGAATATCCCGAGTGCTTCGCCACCACCTCCTCGTCGGTGTCGCCGCAGTTCCGCGAGTTCGAGCGCTTCACGACGACGGCGATGAACGCCTTCGTCGGACCCAAGGTGCGCAACTACGTGACCAAGCTCGAGAACGACATCGAGCAGAGCGGCTTCCGGGCCGACCTGCGCATCATGGCATCCAACGGCGGCGTGGCGACGCCGGCGATGGTCGCCGAACGGCCGGTGCTAACCCTGCTCTCCGGGCCCGCCGCGGGCGTGATCGGCGGCGACTGGGCGGGCGGCCTGTCCGGCAAGCGCAACCTGATCACCTTCGATGTCGGCGGCACCTCGGCCGATATCGGCATCGTGACCGAGGGCGGCTTCGGCGAGGCGACGGCGCGCGACACCTGGATCGCAGGCTTTCCCGTGCTGGTGCCGATGATCGACGTGCACACGATCGGCGCGGGCGGCGGCTCGATCGCCTTCGTCGACCAGGCCGGAGCCTTCAAGGTCGGTCCGCGCTCGGCCGGCGCCATGCCGGGGCCTGCCGCCTACGGCCGCGGCGGCAATCGCCCGACCGTGACGGACGCCAACGTCGTGCTGGGCCGCCTCGACAGCAAGAACTTCCTGGGCGGCGGCATGTCCCTCGACGAGGTCGCCGCCCGCCGCGTGATCGGCGAACTGGCCCGCGAGCTCGGCATGTCCGATCGCGAGGCGGCAGAGGGCGTGGTCACGGTGATCAACGCGAACATGGCTAACGCCATCCGCTCGCGCACCGTCCAGAAGGGCATCGATCCGCGCGACTACGCGCTGGTCGCCTTCGGCGGTGCCGGACCGTTGCACGGCGCGGAGGTCGCCGACATGCTGGGCGTGCCGGAGGTGATCGTGCCGCCGCATCCCGGCATCACCTCGGCGGTCGGCCTGCTGATCAGCGACCTGCGCTACGACGCCATCCGGACCTCCTTCCAGGTCTCGGGGGCGGCGGACATCGCGCGCATCAATTCTGACTTTGCGGCGATGGCGAAGGAGCTGGCCGACCGCTTCACCGCCGACGGCATCGACCTCGCCAAGGTGACGTTCGAGCGTCGCGGCGATCTCCGATACGTCGGCCAAGGCTATGAGCTGCGCGTCCCCTTCCCCGACGGTACGATCGACGAGGCCGCCCTGGCCAAGGCGTTCGAGGCCTTCCACGAGATCCATCGCCGCGAATACGGCCATCACTTCGCCGAGTCCGCCATCGAGATCGTGAACTTGCGCCTGGTCGGCGCAGCCAGCGCCGCCAAGATCGCCAAGCCTTCGACCTCGGGCGGCAAGTCGGTCACCGAAGCCCGCGTACGCAGCGGCTCCTGCACCTTCCGCGTCGACGGCCAGCTCGGCGACTATCCGACCGACTTCTACCGCCGCGACCTGCTGCCGGTCGGCGAGAAGATCGCCGGCCCCGCCATCGTGCTACAAATGGACACCACGACCGTCATCCCCCCGCAGCACACCTTCGAAGCCGATTCAGCCGGCAACCTGATCATTCGGAAGACGGAGGCCTGATCGCTGGGAGCGCGGCTCCCCAGAGCCGCTCTTCCATCACGTTTCAACATCTCATGAGCGGCTCTGGAGAGCCGCGCTCCCAGCAAGGAGAAACGAGAATGAGCACCGCACCGCGTCGCCAACCAGCCCCGAAGCCCGACCGGATCGACCCGATCACCACGTCGGTGATCCAGGGCGCGCTCGAGAACATCGCGATCGAGATGGGCTACAAGCTGATGCGCATGAGCTACTCGTCGATCATCCGCGAATCGGAGGATTTCGGCGCGGCTCTGGTCGATGCCGAAGGCCGCGGCCTCGCCGAATCGGCACAATCGACACCGCTGCAGTCCGGCCCCATCCCCGGCTACATCCGCGGCATCCTGAAGACGCTGAAGGAACGTGGCGACGTGATACGCCCTGGCGACGTCATCATGCACAACGACGCCTATTCCGGTGCGAGCCACGGCCCGGACGTCGCCTTCGTGGTGCCGGTGTTCGTCGGCGGACGGCTGATCGCCTTCGCCGCGACGACGGCGCACCATCTCGACATCGGCGCGCTGTCGCCCGGCTCGTGCGGCATCGTCGAAGCGATCGACGCCTATGCCGAGGGGCTGCAGTTCAAGGCGATCAAGGTCTACGACCGCGGTGTCCGCAACGATGCGGTGTGGCAGATCGTACGCGACAACATCCGGGCGTCCGATCTCGTTGTCGGCGACATGGACGCCCAGGTCGCCGCCGCCCGGATCGGCGCCGAGCGCATGGTCGAGCTGGTCGAGCGCTATGGCATCGAGACTTTCGACCTCGCTTGCGCGGCGCTGATGGATCACGCCGAGCGGCTGATGCGGCAGGCGATCGCCAGGCTTCCCGATGGCGTCTATCGCGCCGAAACCGCGATCGACGGCTATCTCGATTCCGACGATCCCGGCAAGAAGGAGCTGCCGATCGTCGTCACCATCACCAAGAAGGACGACAGCCTGATCGTCGACCTGACCGGCACCGCGCCGCAGGTCCCCGACCGGCCGATCAACATGCCGCTCGAAGGCACTGCCGACATCGCGATCTGGCTCACCATCCGGTCGGTCCTGCTCGACACCGCCGTCCATGGCCATATCCCGGTGAATGCCGGGCTGATTCGCCCGATCACCATCATCGCCCCCAAGGGGTGCCTCGCGAACCCGACTTTCCCCGCGCCGACCATCGCCCGCTTCTGCCCGGGCAACCAGCTCGCCGACACGGTGATGAAGGCGCTGTCGGGCGCCATGCCGGGCAACGTCTCGGCCGGCATCGGCAACCTCAAGGTCATCGCCTTCTCGGGCCTGAAGGACGAGACCCACTGGGTCCACATGGAGATCTTCGAGGGCTCCTACGGCGGGCGGCTGGGCAAGGACGGCATGGACGCCGTCGACACGCTCTATGCCAACACGCGCAATAATCCGATCGAGGACATCGAGACCCACCTGCCGCTGCGCGTGCTGCGCTACGAGCTGCGCGAGGACGTGGCGGGCGCCGGCAAGTGGCGCGGCGGCCTGGGCTCGGTGCGCGAGTTCACCTTCCTCTCCGACGGCGGCGCCTCGGTCGAGGGTGAAGGCCATCGCTATCGCCCGTGGGGCTTCCTCGGCGGCGGCGAGGGCATGCCGGCCAAGCTCGACCTGGTCGAAGGCGACCGCTCGCGCGCCCTGCCCTCCAAGGTCCCGCACATGAACGTCGCCAGGGACGGCCGCTTCATCTGCTACGGCCCCGCCGGCGGCGGCTACGGCAACCCCCTCGAACGCGACCCGCAGAAGGTCGCTGACGACGTGCTCGACGGCGTTATCACGCCCGAAACGGCGCTACGCGACTACAAGGTCGTGATTTCGGCCAAAGGAGTGATCGACGAAGCAGCAACCGCGACGCTCCGCGCGGCAGGATAAGACTTTCCACGACCGTCGTTCTCTACGGCAAGGAATCCAAGATTCCTCACCCGCGATGACATCTTCATGTGGTTGTCACCGCGGGTTGCGACCGATAGCGTCCTCCGTGCCGAAGGCAGGGAGAGACACTATGGCGACCAACAGCAAGCATCCGGAAACGCTCGTGCTTCACGCGGGCTATCGCAGCGATCCGACCACAAACGCCGTGGCCGTGCCGATCTATCAGACGACCAGCTACCAGTTCCGCGACACGCAGCACGCGGCGAACCTGTTCGGCCTGGCCGAGATGGGCAACATCTACACCCGCATCATGAATCCGACCAACGACGTGCTGGAGCAGCGCGTCGCGGCGCTCGAGGGTGGTGTCGCGGCGCTCACGCTGGGCTCGGGCCAGGCGGCCTCGCTGTTCGCGGTCCAGAACATCTGCCACGCCGGCGACAACTTCGTCGCCTCGACCGATCTCTATGGCGGGACCTGGAACCTGTTCGCCAACACCATGAAGTCGATGGGCATCGAGTGCCGCTTCGTCGATCCGGCCGATCCGGAGAACTTCCGCCGCGCCACCGATGCGAAGACCCGCTGCTACTACGCCGAGACGTTGCCCAATCCGAAGCTCACCGTGTTCCCGATCGGCGAAGTGGCACGGATCGGCCGCGAGCTCGGCGTGCCGCTGATCATGGACAACACGGCGGCACCGGTGATCTGCCGGCCGCTCGACCATGGCGCGGCGATCGTGATGCATTCGACGACCAAGTATATCGGCGGCCACGGCACCTCGATCGGCGGCATCCTGGTCGATGGCGGCAACTTCGACTGGGAGAAGCACAAGGACCGCTTCCCGATGCTGAACACGCCCGACCCGAGCTATCACGGCGCGGTGTGGACGCAGGCAGTCAAGCCGATGGGTCCGGTCGCCTACATCATCAAGGCGCGCGTGACCCTGCTGCGCGACGTCGGCGCGCCGATGAGCCCGTTCAATGCCTTCATGTTCATCCAGGGGCTCGAGACGCTGCCGCTGCGCATGCGGGTGCACTGCGCCAATGCCAACGCGGTGGCCAAGCATCTCTCGGGGCATGCCAAGATCGCCAAGGTGATCCATCCGACGGTGATGACCGGCGAGGCCAAGAAGCGCGCCGAGACCTACCTGTCGGGCGGCATGGGCGCGCTGCTCGGCTTCGAGCTGAAGGGCGGCGCCGACGCCGGACGCAAGTTCATCGACTCGCTGAAGATGTTCTACCACGTCGCCAATATCGGCGACGCGCGCAGCCTGGCGATCCACCCCGCCTCGACCACGCACTCGCAGCTGACGGCGGAGGAGCAGGCCCAGACCGGCGTCACGCCCGGCTATGTCCGGCTGTCGATCGGCCTCGAGCATATCGAGGACATCCTGGCCGACCTCGACCAGGCGCTCGCCGCCGCCTGATCGGGCAGCGCGGTCATTCTCCTCCCTGCGCGCCAGCGCGGGGAGGAACGATGCGACGCGATTCTCATGAAACACGGCAGGATTCGGATCGGCCTGCTGGGCGCGGGCACGATGGCACGCACCCATGCGGCAGCCTACGCGACGTTACCCGATGTCGAGCTGGTCCACGCGCCGGCGCGCGACGAGGCACGGGTACGCGCGCTGTTCGAGGACGTTGGCATAGACGCCATCGACATCTGCCTGCCGAGCGCGATTCACGCCCGCTTTGCGATCCCCGCTCTCGAACGCGGCAAGCACGTCTTCTGCGAGACACCGATGGCGCTCGATCTCACCGCCGCGCGGGCGATGCGCGATGCCGCCCGCAATGCCGACCGCCTGCTGCAGGTCGGCCTGCTAATGCGCTCGGTCGCCGGCTATCGGTACATCAAGGATCTGACGGAGTCCGGTGTGCATGGTCACCTGCTCAGCCTCTCGACCTGGCGGCTGGGCTCCTATCTCCGATCCAATGCGCCCGATCGCAAAGCGCACTACAGCGATCCGACGACCGAGCTGATGACCTTCGATCTCGATTTCGCCAATTGGCTGATGGGCAATCCGACACGGATCGCCGCCGCCGGCAGGGGCGACGTGTCCGCCCTACTCGACTACGGCAAGGGCCGCCATGCGACGATCACGGCCAGCGGCCTGATGCCTGTCGGGGCGCCGTTCACGGCCGGCTTCCGCGCCCTGTTCGAAGACGGCTGCTTCGAGTTGCAGCAGATCTTCGAGAACGGCCCGCCGCGCGTCACCTTCACGGCTGCCGCAAGCGGGTCGCCGCCGCGACCGGTGGTGCTGGACAGCGGCAACCCCTACGAGATCGAGCTGCGGCGCTTCGTCGACTGCATCGCCGGCCGCGCCGATCCGCAGCTGCTCGACGCCGAGCGCGCTATCGAAGCCTTGACCCTGTCGCTCGAAATCCAGCGCGCGCTCAGCGCGGCGCCTGGCGGGGGATCGTGACCACGAACTCCGTTCCGGGATCGTGCCGGTGAACCGCCATCGTACCGCCGAGCTGCCCGACGAACGCCATGACGATCCGCATGCCAAGGCCCTTGGGCCGGGCCAGATCGAACTCGGCTGGCAGCCCCTCGCCTTCGTCGCGGACCGAGATCGCGAGCGCATCGCTGTCCGGGGCTGAAATACTCACCCGGATCTCGGCGCCGGCCCGGCCGGGAGAGGCGTACTTTGCGGCGTTGGCAATCAGTTCGTTGACGATCAGGGCGGTCGAGATCGCACGATCGCTGGCGATCTCGATGCCCGGCTGCGTTGCGCAGCGGACGGCACATTGGGCCACGCTGGCATCGAGGTTCTTGCACACCGACTCGATATAGCGACCGATATCCAACCGCTCGACATCGGAGCCGCGCGAGAGCTGGTCGTGCACCTGGCCGATCGCCGTGACGCGCTGTGCCGCCTCGGTGAGGTGCTGCGTCAGCACCGGGTCGCCGACCTCGCTCGCCTGAAGCTGAAGCATGCTGGAGACGATCATCAGGCTGTTCTTGACCCGGTGATTCATCTCGTTGAGCAGGATCTGGTGGCGGTCGAGGGCAGCACGCAGGCTCCGCTCCTGCCGTTCGCGCTCGATCGCCATGCCGAGAAGATTGGCCGCGCCCTGGAGGAAGGCGATATCCTGCTCGAGGAACTCGTCGTCGGACCGGCTGTCGACCTCGAGCACCCCGAACGGTCGCCCCTCACCCTGCAGGATGACGTTCATGGCGCGGTGAACGCCGTGTTGGCGCAGGATCTCGGGCGTCCGGAAGCGCTCCTCGTTCTCGAGGTGGTTGGAGATGACCGGCTTTCCGGTGCGCAACGCGTAGCCCGCCGGAGAGGCAAGGTCGGCGCCCACGGTCGCCACCCCGACCACGCCGGGCTCCCAGCCGACCCCGGCGCGTACAAGGAAGCGATTTTCCGAGGGGATGTACTCCAGGACCTTGGAAAAATCCGCGCCCAGGCCCTGCGCCACCATGCGCGCGGTGCTCTGGAGCAGTTCGTCGAATGACGCACCATGCAGCGCCGTCACCCCAAGGGATGCCAGAACCTCCTGCTGGCGGACGCGTTGCCGCAGCGCAGCCACGGTCGGCTCCGCCATCTCCTGGGAGGGGCTGGGCTCGACGATTGATGCTTGACCGCCGCTGGAAGACGTCATTGAAAGCCGATAGCGGCTCCGATTCGACCGTACAAGAACGAAGTTGGAACCGGAGAATGTGCCGCAATGCAGCTCAACAGGCGCCTTGCCGGCAACCGTCGGTCACGCTCTAACGCCGCATGGATTACGAACTCGGGGGCAGGGCCTGCCTCGTGACGGGCGCAAGCTCGGGGATCGGCGCCGGCATCGTGCGCCTGTTGTCGGCGCAAGGTGCCAAGGTGGTGGCAACCGCGCGACGCGCCGGCCAGATCGAACGCCTCGACGGGGTGACCGCTGTTGCGGCGGATGTCACCCGTCCGTCCGACCTCGACCGCGTTGCCGCGCTGGGGCCGGTCGAGATCCTCGTGAATTGCGCCGGCGGCTCTCGGCCCACGACGCCGCAGTCCGGCGACGACGTCTGGGACGAGGCCTTCGCGCTGAACTTTACCGCCGTCCGCAAGCTGACAGCGGCCCTCCTCCCGGCCATGCGCGCGCGCAAATGGGGCCGCATCGTCAATATCAGCGGCTCGATGGAGCCGCGCGGCCTCAACGCCGCCATCGCGGCCAAGGGCGCGCTGCATCTCTGGGCCAAGGGCCTGTCGTGCGACATCGCCGCCGACGGCGTGACGCTCAATACGGTCCAGCCCGGCCGCATCGACAGCGAGCAGATCCGCGAGAAGCTCCATCCCACCGAGGACTCGCGGCGCAGCTTCATCGAGCGCAACATCCCGATCGGCTATTTCGGCGAGCCGGCGGACGTCGCCCACCTCGTAGCCTTCCTCGTCTCGCCTGCTGCCCGCTACATCACCGGCGCGGTCATCCCCGTCGACGGCGGCATGCACTACTTCGCGCATTGAGAATGTCCGCGGATGGGCAACGCCAGATGCGGTTCGGCGTCTTCGTGCAGGTGCCGGGCCATCATGTCGGCGGCTGGCGGCATCCGGATGCCGTCACCACGGACTGGCCGAATCTGCGGCTGATGCAGCACATCGCGGCCGCCGCCGAGCGGGGGAAGTTCGACATGTTCTTCCTGGGTGATGGCTTCGCCACGGGCTACGACGAGCATCCTTCGACGATCGGCAAGTTTGAGCCGCTGACGCTGCTGGCAGCGCTGGCGATGACCACGAGCAGGCTGGGGCTCGCTGCCACCGCATCGACGACCTATGCCGAGCCCTACCACGTGGCGCGCGGCTTCGCGTCGCTCGACCACATCTCGGGCGGGCGCGCCGCCTGGAACGTCGTGACGACCGCCTACTCGAAATCGAGCGCGGTGTTCGGCCGCCAGCATCCGCCGCATAGCGAGCGCTATGCCATGGCGGGGGAGTTCGTCGAGGCCTGCCGGCTGCTCTGGGACTCCTGGGACGACGGCGCCTTCATCGGCGACAAGCAGGCCGGCCGGTTCGTACGGCCAGGCAGCCTCCACATCCCTCGTTTCGATGGCAAGTACTTCAGCGTCGAAGGGGCGCTGAACGTGCCGCGCGCGCCGCAGGGTCATCCGGTGCTGATCCAGGCCGGTTCGTCCGGTCCCGGGCAGGCGCTGGCCGCGCGCATCGCCGACGTGGTGTTCACCGCCCAGAACGATCCTGTGGAGGCTGTGACGTTCTACCGGGCGCTCAAGGCCCAGGTTGAAGCCTTCGGCCGGCACGCTGACGAAGTGTTGGTGATGCCGGGGGTAATGCCGATCATCGGTGATACCGAGGCCGCCGCCCAGGTGACTTTTGCCGAGCTCAACCAGAATATCGACGCCCGGCAGGCCTTCACCGTGCTCTCGGAGCGTCTCGGCATGGACATGTCGGGCTACCCGATGGACGGGCCGGTACCCACGCCGCCGCCGACCGAGCATCTCAAGAGCCGCGCCGACCTGCTGATCGAGATGGCGCGGCGCGACAATCTCACCCTGCGCGAACTCACCTACCGGGTCGCCGCCGCGCGGGGGCACCTGCTCGTGATCGGCACGCCGCCGCAAATCGCCGACGTGCTGGAATGCTGGTTCCGGAGCGGTGCGGCGGACGGCTTCAACATCATGCCGCCGTTCTTCCCCGGCCAGTTCGATGCCTTCGTCGACGGCGTGGTGCCGATCCTGCAGCAACGCGGCCTCTTTCGCGCGGACTATGCGGGAAAAACCTTGCGCGACCATCTCGGCCTGAAGCGTCCGGTGCGGAACTAACTCTCTCCCCTTGCGCCGGCCGCCCCGACTCCTGATATAACGCCCTCGAGGGGCCGGTGTGGGCGGAGCAGTCGCCAACCCGGTCAGATCCGGAAGGAAGCAGCCGTAACGAATTCGCTTCGGGTCATGCCGGTCTCTCACCTGCCGCCGGGCGCGCGCCGTCGCCGCGGACGCAGGCTGCCCGCGCGCGACGACCGCCGGGCCAGAAAGGGCCACGGCGCACAGTTCGGGTCGGGGTTGCCATGCCGGAAGCCAAGGAACCGCTTCCCTATCGGGTCCTCGCCCGCAAATACCGTCCTGTCGATTTCACCACGCTGATCGGCCAGGAAGCCATGGTGCGCACCCTGCGCAATGCCATCGCGACCGGCCGGATCGCCCATGCCTTCATGCTGACCGGCGTCCGTGGCGTCGGCAAGACGACAACCGCCCGCATCATCTCCCGCGCCCTCAACTGCATCGGACGGGATGGCACGGGTGGGCCGACTGTCGATCCGTGCGGTATGTGCGAGCATTGCGTGGCGATCCAGGAAGATCGCGACGTCGACGTGATCGAGATGGACGCCGCCTCGCGCACCGGCGTGGCCGACGCGCGCGAGCTGATCGAGGGCGTGCGCTACCGGCCGGTGTCGGCGCGCTACAAGGTCTACATCATCGACGAAGTGCACATGCTGTCGACGGCGGCCTTCAACGCGCTGCTGAAAACACTCGAAGAGCCGCCACCGCACGTGAAATTCGTCTTCGCCACCACCGAGATCCGCAAGGTCCCGGTGACGGTGCTGAGCCGCTGCCAGCGCTTCGACCTCAAGCGCGTGCCGCAGGATGTCCTGATCGCGCATTTCGGCAAGATCGCCGAGCTCGAGAAGGTCGAGATCTCGCCCGAGGCCCTGGCCCTGGTGGCCCGTGCCGCCGACGGCTCGGTGCGGGACGGGCTGTCGATGCTCGACCAGGCGATCGCGCATGGCGGCGGCGTGGTCGATGCCGCGCAGGTGCGCGACATGCTGGGCCTGGCCGACCGCAGCCGTGTGATGGATCTGTTCGAGAAGACCATGCGCGGCGATGCGCCCGCGGTCGTCGCAGGGCTGGGCGAGATGCACGACGCCGGCGCCGATCCCGTGGCGATCCTGCAGGACATGCTCGAGCTGACCCATTGGGTGACCCGCCTGAAGGTCGCGCCGGAGGCCGGTGCCGGCAACGCCGACAGCGAACGGACCCAGGGTCTTGCCATGGCGGCCAAGCTCTCGCTGGCCTCGCTGACGCGGGCCTGGTCGATGCTGATGAAGGGCCTGCAGGAGACTCTTGCGGCCCCATCGCCGGTGCGTGCCGCCGAGATGGCGCTGATCCGCCTCTGCTATGCCGCCGACCTGCCCTCGCCGTCCGATGCGCTGAAAGCCTTGCAGAGCGGCGCTGCGCCAACAGCAACTTCCCCCGCCGCTCCAGCGCCGCGGGGCGGCGGCGGTGGCGGGGCCGTGTCAGCCCGTCTCGCGCCGCAACCGGCACAAGCGGTTGCCGCACAGCCGGTCGAGACCGCACCGCTTCCGAACCCCCGGAGCTTCACCGAAGTCGTGGCCTTGTTCGAGGCCCGGCGCGAGCCTCGCATCGTGAATTCGCTGATGCATCACGTGCACGAGGTGCGCTGCGAGCCGGGCTTGATCGAGTTCCGGCCGGAGCCGACCGCACCGACAGACCTTGCGTCGCGGCTGAGCGAGCTCCTGGGCAAATGGACCGGCCGGCGCTGGATCGCCTCCGTGTCGAGCGCCGAGGGCAAGCCCACCCTGTCGCAGCAGAAGACGGCCAACGCCGATTCGCTGCGCGCCGCGGCCGAGGCCGATCCGCTTGTGCAGGCCATACTCAAGACATTTCCCGGCGCCAGACTGGAGGCGGTACGGCGAAAGGGCGAGGACACGTCCATGGTCGCCGGCCTCCACGGCGTCCCCCAAGAGGAACCGCCTGCGGCCGAGGAATATCCGGCCGACGACGACATTCCGGAAAGCGAGTACTGATGTTCGACAAGCTCAAGGACCTCGGCGGCCTGATGCAGCAGGCCCAGCAGATGCAGCAGAAGGTGAAGGAGCTGCAGGACCAGCTCGAGCGGCTGGAACTCGTCGGCAGCTCGGGCGCAGGTCTCGTCAAGGTCGTCGTGAACGGGCGTAACGAGACCCGGCGGGTCGAGATCGACGCCTCGCTGTTCAAGCCGGAGGACAAGGGCGTGGTCGAGGATCTCATCGTCGCCGCCGCCAACGACGCGCGCGGCAAAGTCGAGGAGACCGTGCAGGAGCAGATGAAGTCGATCACCGGCGGATTGCCCCTGCCACCCGGTTTCAAGCTTTGATGCCCGGCGGAGCGGCATTCGGATTCCGCTCATTTACTTCCGCATCACGAACCCGGTTATGATCGGTCCGGAGATCGAGCGGCTGATTCAGCTGCTTGGGCGGCTGCCGGGGCTGGGCCCTCGCTCGGCCCGCCGCGTGGCGCTGCATCTCCTGAAGAAGCGCGAAGTGCTGATGCAGCCGCTTAGCGCGGCCTTGGCCGACGCGGCACGCGCGATCCGGACGTGTTCGACCTGTGGCAACCTCGACACGACCGACCCCTGCTCGATCTGCGCTGACCCGCGGCGCGATTCCGGCCTGCTCTGCGTCGTCGAGGATATCGGCGACCTGTGGGCGATGGAGCGCGGCAAGATCTTTCCCGGCCTCTATCACGTGCTGGGTGGCACCCTGTCGGCGCTCGACGGCATCGGCCCGGACGAACTCAACGTCGGCGGCCTGCTGCGCCGCGTCCAGGCTGGCTCCGTGCGCGAAGTCATCGTCGCCACCAATGCCACCGTCGACGGCCAGACCACGGCGCATTACCTCGCCGAGCGGCTCGCCGGCTGCGCGGTACCGGTCACGCGGCTGGCTCATGGCGTGCCGGTCGGCGGCGAGCTCGACTGGCTGGATGACGGCACGCTGGCCACCGCGCTCAAGGCGCGGCGGGCCCTTTGACCCGGGCGTCATGAGCGGCGAAACGCTCGCGACCCTTGCCATCGCGCTGGGCGCAAGCTGGGCGAGCGGCCTCAATCCCTACGCCGCGGTGCTCGTCATGGGCGGCGCGCAGACGCTGGGACTGGTGAGCCTGCCGCACGACCTCCAGGTGCTTGGGTCGCCGTGGGTGCTTGCTGCAGCCACCGTGCTATTCGCGCTCAATTTCCTCGCCGACAAGATCCCGCTCGTCGACAGCCTGAACGACGTGTTGCACACCTTCGTGCGCATCCCGGCCGGCGCGCTGCTTGCCTTCGGTGCTGCCGACCAGTTCGGACCGGAAGTGGCGACGATTGCCGGGCTGCTCGGCGGCACGCTGGCCGCAGGCAGCCATATCGCCAAGGCCGGTACACGTTCGCTCATCAACACATCGCCCGAGCCATTCAGCAACATTGCCGCCTCATTGGCCGAGGATGGGCTGGTGATAGGCGGGCTGCTCCTGGCGCTCGCCCATCCGATCACGTTTTTGTGCTTGCTCGCCCTCTTCGTAGTAGCGTTGATCTGGTTGCTGCCAAAGCTCGTGCGTTTGGCGCTTGTGCCGTTCCGCCGAATGGCGGGCCGGCGTCAGGAGCCGTGAAGAGAACTTCCATTCGGTTGTGGCCGCGCTACACTCCTCCAGCATCATGTTCATCCGTCAGAACATCCAGACCCTTCGCTTCTTCCGCACCACGCCGGCGATGCGCTGTCCGTATCTGCCGCACCGGTTGGAGACCAAGCTCGTCACCGAGCTGAGCGGTCCGGACGCGATCTCCCAGCACGACACGCTGACCGATGCGGGCTTCAGGCGCTCGCACCATTTCGTCTACAAGCCTCTGTGCGATGGCTGCCGTGCCTGCGTGCCGGTGCGCATCCGCGTGCGCGACTTCGATCCGAACCGCGTCCAGCGCCGGATCATGAAGCGCAACGAGCACGTTCACGCCTCCGAGGTCCAGGCGCTGGCAACGGGCGAGCAGTATGCGCTGTTCTCGCGCTATGTGATGGCGCGGCATCGCGATGGCGACATGGCCGACATGGATTTCGACGACTATCGCGCCATGGTCGAGGAGAGCCCGGTCGAGACCGCGATTATCGAGTTCCGCGACGATTCCGGCGACGGGAAGCTGGTCGGTGCCTGCCTCGTGGACTGGCTGTCGAGCGGCGTGTCGGCGGTATACAGCTATTTCGACCCGCAGGATCCGCGGCGCGGGCTCGGGACCTACATGATCCTGTGGCTCGCCGAAGCGGCCGCCAAGCGTGGTCTGCCGTATGTCTATCTCGGCTACTGGATCGCCGATTCCAGCAAGATGGCCTACAAGCGCGCGTTCCGGCCGCTGGAATTCTTCGGTGCCGACGGCTGGACGGAAGCAGCAGCGGGCTAGGGAGGGACCGTCGGCCCGACGCCCGCCGGATCAACTTTCAATACGCCCTGCCTCTGGCCCGCCGCCGGACTTGACGCTATGAAAGCGGAGCTCTGGAAGGGGGCGGCAAGAAGAAAGTATCGTCTGGGGGTTGGATGCGCGTACTGCTCTCGTTCAGCAGCTTCATTGATTTCATCAACGAAAAGATAGGCAACGTCTGCAACTGGCTGGTTCTGCTGGCCTGCATCGTCAGTGGCGGCAACGCCATGGTGCGTTACGCCTATGACATGAGCTCGAACGCCTGGCTCGAAGTCCAGTGGTACATGTTCGCGGTCATCGTGATGTTCGGTGCGTCCTACACCTTGAAGCGCAACGAACACGTCCGCGTAGACCTGCTCTATATGGTTGTCAGTCGTCGCGGCCAGCTCTGGATCGACATCCTGGGAACCATCGTATTCCTGATTCCGACCTGCGCCATTCTCGCGTGGCTCAGCTGGCCGTTCTTCATGCAGGCCTACAATGTCGGCGAGCACTCGTCGAATGCCGGCGGCCTGCTGCGCTGGCCGATCAAGCTGGTGCTGCCCGTCGGCTTTGTGCTGGTCGCCCTGCAGGGGCTTTCGGAACTCATCAAGCGCGTGGCCTTCCTCAACGACATTCCAGTCGAGAGCCTCGAAGCCCATTACGAGAGGCCGACCCAGTGATCATACCTCTGGAGTGGATGCCGCCACTCATGTTCGCGGGGCTGGTGGTCTTCATGATCATCGGCTACCCGGTCGCTTTCTCGCTGGCCGCCGTCGGGTTCTTCTTCGGCTTCCTGTCGATCGATTTCGGCTATTTCACCATGCCGTTCATGCAGGCGATTCCCGGCCGCGTGTTCGGGTCGATCCTCTCCAACGAGTTGCTGCTCGCGATTCCCTTCTTCACCTTCATGGGCGCCATCCTGGAAAAATGCGGGCTGGCGGAGGACATGCTGGAATCGATGGGCCAGCTGTTCGGGCCGATGAAGGGTGGCCTCGGCTACTCGACAATCATCGTCGGCTTCATCCTGGGCGCCATCACCGGCACCGTGGCCGCTCAGGTCATCGCCATGGCGATGATCACCCTGCCGGTGATGATGCGCTACAAATACGACATGCGGTATGCGACGGGCGTGCTGGCGGCCTCCGGCACCATCACGCAGCTCGTGCCGCCCTCGCTGGTGCTGGTCGTGCTGGCCGACCAGCTCGGCCGCTCGGTGGGCGACATGTACCTCGGCGCCTGGGGCCCCTCCCTCCTGCAGATCGTCCTGTTCGCGGCCTACACATTCTACCTCACGCTGGTAAAACCCGCGGCACTTCCGCCGGTCTCTCGCACGCTTTTCGGCAAGGCGCTGCTGATCAAGTGTGCCTGGGGCATCATTCCGGCTGCCGTCCTGATCTTTCTCGTTCTCGGCACCATCATGATGGGCCTGGCGACGCCGACGGAAGCGGGCGCCATGGGCACCATCGGTGCCATCGTGCTGGCCGTGGTACGCAATGCCCCGCTCACGCGGTTCGACAGATGGGCTTTCGGCGTCGGCTGCGCAGCTGCCGGTCTGGGCTTCGTGATCGGCTTGTTCGCCTTCAAATCGGTTCCCTTCAAGATAGCCTTCACGGTGATGTTTGCCTCCATCATCTGGCTGTGCTGGCGGGCCTGGCAGGTCAAGGATCTGCGCGACCTGATCGTCATGGCCCTCCAGGCGACGATGCGGATCACAGCCATGGTGGCCTTCATCCTCGTCGGGGCGACCTGCTTCTCGATCACCTTCCAAGGGGTCGACGGCAATCTCTGGGTCGAGCATCTGATGTCGAACCTGCCGGGCGGCGTCTGGGGCTTTCTGATCGTCGTCAATCTTTTCGTGTTCTTCCTGGCCTTCTTCCTCGATTTCTTCGAGATCGCCTTCATCATCGTGCCCATGCTCGCGCCGGTGGCGCAGAAGATCCTGGAGCCTGTGGTTGGCCCGGATGCGGCTCTGATCTGGTTCGGCGTCATGCTCTGCGTGAACGTCCAGACTTCGTTCATGCATCCGCCGTTCGGCTTTGCCCTCTTCTACCTGCGCAGCGTGGCGCCCAAGGAGGTCAAGAGTTCCGACATCTACTGGGGCTCGATTCCCTGGGTTGTCCTGCAGCTCATCATGGTGGTGATCGTGGTCGCCCTGCCCCAGTCGGTGACCTACTTCCTCGACGCGCCGTCGACCGTCGATCCGACCAAGATCAAGATCGAATTGCAGACGCCCGACACAGAGACTGAAGTGCCGAACTTCGCGCCGACGCCGAAGAACTGAGGTCGAATATCCATTGGATGGAAGGAAATTAGCCTGCAGCGACGCCAAACGTCGAATGTGACTCAAAGATGGCTTCCGGCTTGAAGGTTTTCTGATAGATGGAAAGCCCGTTCTGCTCCGAGGCGACGGCAATCAATAATACTCTTTGAAGGGGGCAACGTCTGTGACTGGACTTCTTCGCCTGAGCGCGGCGATCGATCGGATGACGGAAACGATCGGCCGGATCTTGTACTGGCTGATCCTCATTACGGTCTTGATCAGCGCCACCAACGCGGTGGCCCGCAAGGCCTTCAACGCGAGTTCGAATGCCTGGCTGGAGCTCCAGTGGTATCTGTTCAGCGTGCTCTTCCTCGGCTGTGCCGGATATGCGTTGCTCCGCAAGGAACATATCCGCATTGATATCGTCGCCAGCCATTTGAGCGTCAAAGCCAATCAGCGGATCGCCCTTTTTGGCCACCTCTTCTTCCTGATGCCGCTCTGCCTGATCATGATCTACTACTCGTGGCCCTACTTCATCGAATCGTATCGCATCAGCGAGCATTCGAGCAACGCCGGCGGGCTCCTGCGCTGGCCGATCAAACTGATGATCATCGTCGGCTTTGTCCTCCTGCTGCTCCAGGGGATATCGGAGGCGATCAAGCAGATCGGCGAAATGCTGGGCGTCTATGTCGACCCCCGCTCAACCCCGACCAACCACTGAGGCGCCCGCCATGAAGTATTTCCGCGGGCTGTTTTACGCCTTCCTGATCGCGATCGCGGCTCTGCTCCTCGTGTCGATCTTCGCGCCCCAAAGTGCCGTGGCCGCCTGGCTGAAGGCGGAGATGGCGCCGATCATGTTCGCCTCTCTCGTGTTCTTCCTCCTGCTCGGCTATCCGGTCGCCTTCTCGCTGGCCGCGCTGGGTCTTTTGTACGCCATAGTCGGAATCGAGCTGGGCCTCTTCACGCCCAACCTCATGCAAGCCCTGCCCAACCGCATGTTCGGCGTCATGGAGAACGAGACGCTCCTCGCGATCCCGTTCTTCACCTTCATGGGCCTCATTCTCGAGCGCTCGGGCATGGCCGAGGACCTTCTGGACACGATCGGCCAGCTCTTCGGGCCGCTGCCAGGCGGCCTAGCCTATGCGGTCATTCTCGTGGGCGCGTTGCTCGCCGCGACGACGGGCGTGGTCGCCGCATCGGTCATCTCGATGGGCCTGATCTCGCTGCCGATCATGCTCCGCTACGGCTATGACCGGAAGCTGGCTTCCGGCGTAATTGCGGCATCGGGCACCCTGGCCCAGATCATCCCGCCCAGCCTCGTGCTCATCGTGCTCGCCGACCAGCTCGGCCGCTCGGTCGGCGACATGTACAAGGGCGCCCTCATCCCCGGCCTGGTGCTGACCTGCCTCTATCTCGGCTTCGTGCTTGGCCGTACGATCCTCAATCCCCGCTGCGCGCCAGCCCTTCCGCCGGAGGCACGTCAGATCAAGGAAGACGACGGGAGCGCGGGCTATACGTCCCTGATCGTGCTGATCTTGGGCGTCATCGCCATCGGCGTCGCCCTGCACGTCTATCTCGGTTGGGAGGACATCTGGGCCGCCGCCGGTGCCGGCCTCATCGCCTATGCGATTGCGCTCGCCAACAAGGTCTTCAAGCTTGGCTTGATCAGCCGGCTCGGCCAGCAGGTCGTCATCGTCATGATGCCGCCTCTGGCGCTGATTTTTCTCGTCCTCGGCACGATCTTCATCGGGTTGGCGACGCCCACGGAAGGCGGAGCAATGGGAGCGACAGGTGCGCTCCTGCTGGCTCTCGCCAATCGCCGCCTCACTTTTGATCTGCTCAAGCAGGCCATGGACAGCACCGCCAAGCTGACGGCGTTTGTCGTCTTCATCCTGGTCGGTGCACGCGTCTTCAGCCTTAGCTTTTACGGCGTCAGCGGCGATCTCTGGGTCGAGCATCTGCTGCTCGGGCTTCCCGGCGGCGTGATCGGCTTCCTGATCGTGATCAACATCATGATCTTCCTGCTGGCGTTCTTCCTCGACTTCTTCGAGCTCGCCTTCATCATCATTCCGCTGTTGGTCAAGCCGGCAGAAGCCCTGGGTATCGACCTTATCTGGTTCGGCGTGCTGCTCGGCGTGAACATGCAGACCTCCTTCATGCACCCCCCGTTCGGCTTCGCTCTCTTCTACCTCCGATCGGTGGCGCCCGACGGGGAGTATATCGACAAGGTCACCAAGAAGATCACGAGAGGTGTCACGACCGCCGAGATCTACTGGGGTGCGGTGCCTTTCGTCGTGATCCAGGTGATCATGGTCGGACTGGTCATCGCCTTTCCGCAGATGGTCACCGGCAATCTCGACAAGGGCAACGGAGTCGACCCTTCAAAGGTGAAGATCGAGCTCCAGGCGCCTCCCTCGGAGGATGCAGCTCCCCCGGTCTTCAAATAGGCCGGAAAGAGAACAAAGAAAAAGCCCCGCCGGTTTCCCGGCGGGGCTTTCTTATTGAGTGCGTCCTCGTTTACCGGCCTTGCGCCGACATCGCGAAGTTGAAGTTGTCGAAGGTGTTCTCGGCAACGCGGAACCACAGGTTCTCGTCGCTCCGGAAGGCCTTCAGGCTGTCGTAGATCTTCTTGAACTTCGGATCCTTGGCAGACAGCTCGTCATAATATTTGTAGGCCTCGAGGAAGCACGGCTCGAGCACGGTCCGCGGGAACGGCCGCAGTTCGGTGCCGGCGGCAACCAGCCGACGCAGCGCCGCCGGATTGCCCGCATCGTACTTCGGCACCATCCAGGAGGTGACGAGGCCTGCAGCGGTTTCGACCATCGCCTGATAATTCTTCGGAAGCTTCGCCCAGGCATCGTTGTTGACGTACAGCGAGCCGACCGAGGCGCCCTCCCACCAGCCGGGATAGTAGTAGTACTTGGCAACCTTGTTGAAGCCGAGCTTCTCGTCGTCGTACGGGCCGACCCATTCACACGCGTCGATCGTGCCCTTTTCCAGGGCCGGATAGATATCGCCGCCGGCGATCTGCTGCGGCACGACGCCGAGCCGCTGAAGGATCAGCCCGGCGAAACCGCCGACGCGGAACTTCAGTCCCTTCATGTCGTCCATCGACTTGATTTCCTTGCGGAACCAGCCGCCCATCTGGCAGCCCGTGCCGCCGAAGGTGAATGAACGGAAATTGTACTCCTTGTAGAATTCGTTGATGAGGTCGTGACCGCCGCCGAACGCCAACCAGGCATAATATTGCCGCTGGTTCATCGAGAACGGCAGGCCGGTCTCGAACACGAAGTTGGGATGTTTGCCGAAGTAGTAGTAGGCGGCCGTCTGACCGCACTCGACAGTGCCGTTCTGCACGGCGTCGGCAACTTGCAAACCCGGGACGATCTCGCCCGCGGCGAAGGGACGGATCTCGAACTTGCCGTCCGACATCTCGTTGACCGCCTTCGTAAACACTTCCGAACCGCCATAAAGCGTGTCGAGCGACTTGGGAAAGCTAGAGGTCAACCGCCACTTCACCGACGGCATACCTTGCGCGATCGCCGGGGCGGCCACTGCTGTAGCTGCCGCAACGCCCGCTGCACCCACACCTGCCGTCTTGATGAACTTCCTACGCTGCATTCAATCTCCTCCCGATGGGGAATTAACTGTCCCCTTCCACATGCGCAGACTGACACGCGAAATCGAATTTGAAAAGCAGGACCGGCGCAGAAAACCCCGCCGAAGCGGGGCTTTCATCGATCTGGTCGCGGCAATTCGGTGCCGCCATGCGACTAAAGCTTATTGGCTGCCGACTGACGCGCCATGAAATTGTCGAAGGTGTTTTCGGCGACGCGGCCCCACAGCACGCCGTCCTTCCGGAAAGCCATCTGCGATTCGAAAATCTTCTTGAAATGCTCGTTCTTGGCGGTAAGGCCGGCATAGACCTCGTTCGCTGCATTGAAGGAGGCTTCGAGGATCGGCTGCGAGAATGGCTGCAGCTTGGCGCCGCTGGCGATCAGGACGCGCAACGCCTGGGGATTATCGGCGTCGTACTTCGCGGCCGTCCAGTTGTTCACGTCGGCGCAGGCCATTCGCAGGATGGCCTGGTAGGCCTTCGGCAGCGCATTCCACTTCTCGAGGTTGACCATGGCGTGCAGCGCGGCGTTCCCCTCCCACCAGCCGGGGTAGTAGTAGAACGGCGCAACCTTCACGAAACCGAGCTTCTGGTCGTCATAGGGGCCGACCCATTCGGCGGCGTCGACCGTGCCCTTCTCCAGCGAGGGATAGATGTCGCCGCCGGCGATCTGCTGCGGCACCACGCCGAGCTTGACCATGACGTCACCTGCGAGCCCCGCGATGCGCATTTTCAGGCCCTTGAGATCGTCGACGGTCTTGATCTCCTTGCGGAACCAGCCGCCCATCTGCGCCGTCGTGTTGCCGGCGACGATGCCGTAGACGCTGAACCCCTTGTAGAAGTCGTTGATCAGTTGCTCGCCGCCGCCCTGGGTGAGCCAGGCGTTCATCTGGCGCGTGTTGAGGCCGAACGGAACGACGGTGCACAGCGCGAAGGTCGGGTCCTTGCCGAAGTAGTAGTACGAGGCGGTGTGGCCCATTTCGACGGTTCCGTTCTGCACCGCGTCGAGCACCTGAAGGCCCGGGACAATCTCGCCGGCGGCGAAGGGACGGATCTGGAACTTGTTGTCGGTCGCCTCGGCCACGATCTTGGCCAGCCGCTCGGCACCTCCGTAAAGGGTATCGAGCGACTTGGGGAAGCTCGAGGTCATGCGCCAGTTGAGCTCGGGCGCGGACTGGGCAATGGCGGGAGCTGCCACTGCACTGGCGGTTGCTGCCGCTGCGGCGCCGACGCCAGCAGTGCGGATGAACTTGCGACGTTGCATGAAAATACTCCGGTACTCGAGAAGATTGCGCGGCTTATGACATGCGCTCCCGAGGGGCAGAAGCGTCAACGCATGAGCAAAAGCCCGAGCGCCAATGCGCCAATTGCAATGCGGTACCAGGCGAACACGCCGAAACCGTGGCGGCTGACGAAGCGCACGAACGGCTTCACGACCACCAGGGCCGAGAGGAAGGCCGCCGCGAAGCCGATCGCGATCAGTCCGCCGCCGTGCCAGTCCAACGTGCTCCAGTTCTTGAAGAGGTCGTAAACGGTGGCTCCGAGCATGGTCGGAATGGCCAGGAAGAAGGAGAATTCTGCCGAGGTCGCGCGATCCACGCGAAGAACGCGTGCGCCCATGATGGTGGCACCGGACCGCGACACGCCGGGGATCATTGCGAGGCACTGGCAGAAGCCGATGACAAGTGCGGTTTTCCAGTCGATGTCGTCGACCGATTTCACGCGCGGCCGCTGCGCGTAACGCTCGACGACGAGGATGACGACGCCGCCGACGATGAGGGAAATCGCCACCACGATCGGCTTTTCGAGCAGCGCCTTGATCTGCTTGTGGAATGCGACGCCGATCAGGACCGCGGGCAGAAAGGCCAGCATGACAGCCATGGCGAAGCGCAGCGACGGCGGATCGCGGCGGATGACGCCCGCCACGGTGGCGAAGATCTTGGCATGGTAGAGCAGGCACACCGCGAGGATTGCGCCGAGCTGGATGACGATCTCGAAGACCCTGCCGGGCGGTCCCTGGAATTGCAGCAGCTCCTCGGCCAGCACGATGTGGCCGGTCGAGGAGACCGGCAGGAACTCCGTCAACCCTTCGACGATGCCGATGACGACGGTCTTCAGAAGCAGTGCGAAGTCCATCGATCAGTCCTTGAATCGCTTGGCGCGAGGCCAGCCCTTTTCGGGCATGCGGCCTGCCTGGGCGCGCTCGCCACGCCAGAACTTCAGCTCGCTTGCCGGAAGCACGCGATTGCCCCAAGGCAGACCATCAGCCAGCCTGAAGGCCTGCGCGTCGGACAGCCGGTCCCCCTTGGATCTCTGCAGGGTCACGCCGCGGCCGCGACCCATCTCGGGCACCTGCTCCATCGGGAAGATCAGCAGCTTGCGGCCTTCACTCAATGCTGCGATCGAATCGGCATTTTCCGGCACGATCCCAAAGGCCTGGGCCTTCTCCTTGTCGGCCAGATTGAGCACCTGCTTGCCGTTCTTGGTCTGCGCCACGACCTCGTCCTCGGGTACGATGAAGCCGCGGCCGGCATCGGACGCCACCAGGAACTTCCGGCCGCCCTTGAACACGGAGAGCGCCACGATGTCGTGCTCGTTGGCAAGCTCGATCATCAGCCGCACCGGCTCGCCATGGCCGCGCGCGCTCGGCAGCCGGTCGCAGCCAAGCGTGTAGAAGCGTCCGTTGGTGCCGAACACCAGCACCTTGTCCGTCGACTGGGCGTGCAGGGCGAATCGCGCCTCGTCGCCTTCCTTGTACTTGAGCTCGGCCGCCTGGTTGTCGTCGAGATGGCCCTTGGCCGCGCGGATCCAGCCCTTTGACGACAGCACCACCGTGACCGGTTCGCGCTCGATGAAATCCTCGATCGCATGCTCGATCCCGGCCGGCGCGTCGGCAAGCTCGGTGCGACGCTTGCCAAGCTTTGTCTTGCCGCCGAACTTCGCCTTCGTCTCCTGAATCTGCTCGGCGATCTTGCTCCACTGGAGCTTTTCCTCCTTGAGTAGCGCCTTGAGGTCCTTGCGTTCGGCTGTGAGCTTCTTGTGCTCGCCCTTGATCTCGAACTCTTCCAGCCGGCGCAACGCGCGCAGCCGCATGTTCAGGATTGCCTCGGCCTGGGTGTCGGTCAGCCCGAACGCCTTCATCATCACGGGCTTGGGCTCGTCCTCCTCGCGGATGATCTTTATCAACCTGTCGATGTTCAGGTAGGCGATCAGGAAGCCTTCGAGGATCTCGAGCCGGCGCTCGATCGCCTCGAGCCGGAACGTCGACCGCCGGATCAGCACTTCGCGGCGATGATCGAGGAACGCCTGCAGCGCCTCGCGCAGATCCATCACCCTCGGCGTATTGTTGCGGTCGAGCACGTTGAGGTTCAGCGGGAAGCGGATCTCGAGATCGGTCAGCTTGAAGAGCTGCTCCATCAAGAGCTCGGCCGGCACCTGGCCGGTGCGAGGCTCGAGCACGACGCGCACGTCGTCGGCCGACTCGTCGCGCACGTCCTCCAGGATCGGCAGCTTCTTGGCGTTGATGATCTCCGCGATGCGCTCGATCAGCTTGCCCTTCTGCACCTGGTACGGAATCTCGGTGACGACGATCCGGTACTGGCCGCGCGGCAGCTCCTCCTTCACCCAGCGGGCGCGCAGGCGGAAGGCGCCGCGACCGGTGCGATACGACTCGACGATCGACTCGCGCGGCTCGACCAGCAGGCCGCCGGTCGGGAAATCCGGCCCCTTCACCAGATCGACGAGCGTCTCGATGCGGGCATTCGGCGACTTGACGAGATGCAGCAGCGCGTCGCACAGCTCGCCGACATTGTGCGGCGGGATCGAGCACGCCATGCCGACGGCGATGCCGGCCGCGCCATTCGCCAGCAGATTGGGAAAGCCGCCCGGCAGGACGACCGGCTCCTCGGTCGAACCGTCGTAGTTGGGCCGGAAATCGACGGCGTTCTCGTCGATGCCGTCGAGCAGTGCTTCGGCGACCGCGGTGAGGCGCGCCTCGGTGTAGCGCATGGCGGCGGGGTTATCGCCGTCGATATTGCCGAAGTTGCCCTGCCCCTCGATCAGCGGGAAGCGTGCGGAGAATTCCTGGGCCAGACGGACGAGCGCATCGTAAATCGACTGGTCGCCATGGGGGTGATACTGGCCGATCACGTCGCCGACCACGCGGGCGCTCTTCTTGAAGGCGCTGTTCGGGTCGAGGCGAAGCTGGCGCATCGCATACATCAGCCGGCGATGGACCGGCTTCAGGCCGTCGCGAACGTCGGGCAGCGAGCGCGCCATGATCGTGGACAGCGCATAGGAAAGATAGCGCTCCTGGAGCGCCTGCCCGAATTGCACCGGCTTGACGGCCGCGAGCGGAACGACGTTGGGGGTGCGTTTGGCCATCGACCGGGACGTGAGGGGGAACGGCCGCGATTCGCGCCGCGACCGTGGATGTTGTTATTGGCGGCTGAGCGCTTCCATAAATCTCGACCGCGCGGCAGGCAAGGGCTTGTTGTGCGGCCAGAAGACGTGCCGCTCGAGGAAATAGCCCGTCAGATCGAGGCCCAGCCGCAGCTCCGCCTCCCCGGCCGGCAGTCGGCCGGTTGACAGGAAGGACGGCAGGGCGATCAGCCTGTCGCGGTAGGGTTCGGCGGCCGTGCGAGATACGGCCCGGCCGGTCCTCGGGGAGACGAAGGCCAGGTCCTCCGTCGCCCCGGTCACCGCGCATTTGTCGAGATCGAGCCCGAAGCCCAGCTCCTGCAGGAGGCCAAGCTCGAGCCGAACGTGGATCACGGGCCAGCCTGGGTGGCCGATCGCATTCAGCAAGGCGTGAAATCCGTCGAAGATGGCGGCATGCGGCTCGCGGTCGGGCAGCGCCGCATCGATCAGGGCGCAGGCTGCCGACAGGCCGGCCAGTTCGACGACATCGTCCATCACCCGGGCCGCATGGGCTTCACGCAGTTCACCGGTGTAGTGGCCAAGTTGATCCAGCTGCCTGGCACGCCAGGCGACCTCGACGACGTTGCCGGACTGCCAGGTCGGTCGCGACTTGCGCGAAATGCCCCCGGCGACGAAACCCGCGTGCCGGCCGTGGTGGCGCGTGAGCAGCGTGGTCACCAGCCCGGTCTCGCCGTGCGGCCGGCTCGATAGCACGATGCCACGATCGCTCCACTCCATGCGCGGGATATGACGCGTTTCGGCAGTTCGCGCTAGGTCGGCGACCCGGGCGCGACCGGCTTGGCCTTGATAAAGGGACTATGACTTAGGGTCGTAATCCAGTCCGATCGTGCGGTAATGCGAGGGATCTTCGGCCCAGCGCTCGCTGACCTTCACGTGCAGGAATAGATGCACCGGGCGTTCCAGCATCCGGCCGAGTTCGTGCCGGGCGCGGGCGCCGATCTGCTTGATGCGGGCGCCGCCCTTGCCGAGGAAGATAGCCCGCTGGCCGTCGCGCTGGACGTGGATGATCTGCTCGATGCGCACGCTGCCGTCCTTGCGCTCTTCCCATTTCTCGGTTTCGACCGCGGCCTCGTAGGGCAGCTCCTGATGGAGCTGCAGGAAGACCTGCTCGCGCGTCACCTCGGCCGCGAGAAGGCGCAGCGGCAGGTCGGCGGCCTGGTCCTCGGGATAGAGGAACGGGCTGACCGGCAGGCGCGCGGCACAGGCCGCGAGGACGTCCGCGATGCCGTCCTGCTTCAGCGCGCTCACCATGAAAGTGTGCTCGAACGGCAGAAGCGCATTCAAATCGGCGGTCAGCGACAGCAGCGCCTCGCGCGGTACCAGGTCGATCTTGTTCAGGAGCAGGAATCGCGGCGCCTTGCTCTCCTTGAGGCGCTCGACGATCGCTCGGGTTTCCTGGCCGATTCCGCGTTCGGCGTCGACCATGAGCGCGACCACGTCGGCGTCCTCCGCTCCCTGCCAGGCGGCGGCCACCATGGCGCGCTCCAGCCGGCGCTTGGCGACACGGAAGATGCCCGGCGTGTCGACCAGCACCACCTGCGCGCGACTGCCGTCGGGCAGATCGGTCATGGCGATGCCGATCACCCGCATCCGGGTGGTCTGCACCTTTGGCGAAACGATGCTGACCTTCGAGCCGACCAGCGCATTGACCAGTGTGGACTTGCCGGCGTTGGGTGCGCCGACGATGGCCACGAAACCGGCTCGCGTCGTGGGGGTGTTCATGATCCTGCCAGCCGTTCGAGCAATGCCGCCGCCGCCAGCCGCTCGGCCTCGCGCTTGCTGCCGGCGCGGCCGCGACCGGCCTCATGGCCCCTGATCGAGACATCGACGACGAAGACCGGCGCATGCGCCGGCCCTTCGCGGTCGACTTCGCGATAGTCGGGCAACGGCAGGCGTCGCGCCTGTGCCCATTCCTGCAATGCCGTCTTGGCGTCGCGCGGGGCGGCGAGCGTGTCGCTCAGCCGCTCACCCCACAGCCGCTCGATGCAGGCCGCTGCCGCGCCGAAGCCGCCGTCGAGGAAGATCGCCCCCAGCACCGCCTCCAGCGCGTCCGCAAGGATGGTGGGACGGACGGCACTGCCCTGCACCTCCGAATCGCCGAGCCGCATGTCCTGCCCGAGATCGATCGCCTGGGCGATCTCCGCAAGGGTCTGCGCCTGCACGAGGGCGCTGTAACGGCGCGCCAGATCGCCCTCGCGCTCGTGAGGAAAGCGGCGCAACAAGAGATCGGCCATGGCCAGTGACAGGACGCGATCGCCGAGGAACTCGAGCCGTTCGTTGCCGTGCGGGAAAGCAGCCTTGAGGTCGGGACGGCGGTCCAGCGCGCTGCGATGGGTCAGCGCCTCGGCAAGGAGCTCGGGGCGCACAAAGGTATGATCCAGCCTCAGCGGCCCATCCTCAGTGGATCGCCTTGAAGAAGCGCCCGATGCGGCTGCCGACCGCTTGCGGCCATTTCCAAGGTTCCAGCCAGCCTGCGACTGACGGATCGTGCGAGAAGAAAATGAACTCCGCGCGCCCGACCAGGTTCTCGGCGGGCACGTACCAGCCGTGCTGGGCCCGCTCACCGGTTGCGCCGCTCAGGTCGCGGACCATCAGCTTGGTGCGGCTGTCGAGCGAATCGTCGCGATTGTCGCCCATCATGAAGTAGCTGTCGGCGGGAACGAGGAACTCCGGCGTGTTGTCGGATGGCCCGTTGTCACTGTTTTCGATGATCTCGTGACTGCGGCCATTGGGCAGCACCTCCCGGTAAAGCGTGCCTGTCCTGTAGCCGCCGCTGCCCTGCACGTACTCGCCGATCCGCGTGCGTTCGACCGGCTTGCCGTTGATATGCAGGATGCCGTTGATGACCTGGATGCGATCGCCCGGCAGGCCGACGATGCGCTTGATGTAGTCGGTCCGGTTCATGCCCTGACCCTGATCGCCGGGATACTTGAACACTGCCACGTCACCGCGCTCGGGGGCGCGGCCAAAAATCCGGCCCGAAAAGAAGCCGAGCGAAAAAGGGAACGAATGCTTGCTATAGCCGTACGAATATTTCGAGACGAACAGATAGTCGCCAACCAGCAGCGTCGGGATCATGGAACCCGAGGGAATATTGAAGGGCTCGATGGCGAACGTCCTCACCACGAGTGCAATCAGCACAGCGTAGACCACCGTCCGGACGGTTTCCGCCCAGCCTCCGGTCTTTTCCTGTCCCCGCTTGCGACGTTCAACCACGTCTGTCATCGCCGTACCAGTTTGCAAGAGCCGCGTGTGTAGCAGGGCCGACAACCAATGTCTCCCGCCCACACACTGCAGGGAAGAGCGGCAAATGGATCATTTCGTGGCGGCGCTGCTGCGACAGAAACGCTCGATGCTCCACCGACGATGTATTTGGCCCACTGTCGCGCTCGCTCACTGAGCCGGCACGCCGGAAATGATGACGAAGGCCTGGGCCAGCGGATATTCGTCGGTGAGGGTAAGGTCGATCTGCGGCGAGAGTCCCGCAGGAGTGATCTCCTGCAGGCGGGCCAGCGCGCCGCCGGTCAGTGCCAGGGTCGGCTTGCCGCCGGGCAGGTTGATCACGCCCATGTCGCGCCAGAACACGCCGCGGCGCAGGCCGGTGCCGAGCGCCTTGGCGCAAGCCTCCTTGGCAGCGAAGCGCTTGGCGTAGCTCGCCGCCCGCGTCGCGCGGCCTTCGGAACGCTTCTGCTCGAGCTCGGTGAAGATGCGCTTCACGAAGCGGTCGCCGAAGCGTTCCAGCGATTTCTCGATCCGGCGGATGTCGCAGAGATCGTTCCCGATGCCCAGGATCATGCGGCAGTCCCGCCCGAGCGGGCGGCGTTCATGATGCGGCGCATCTCGCGGATCGCGGCGTCGAGACCGACGAAGATCGCCTCGCCGACAAGGAAATGGCCGATGTTGAGCTCACGCACCTGGGGGATCGCCGCGATCGGCCCGACGTCGGCATAGCTCAAGCCATGCCCCATATGGCATTCCAGCCCGAGCCTGGCGCAGGTCGCTGCACCCTTCTGCAGGCGGGCGAGCTCGGCCTTTTGCGCCTCGCCTTCGAGCTCGCAATAGCGACCGGTGTGCAACTCGACGACAGGGGCGCCCAAAGTCACCGCCGCCTCGAGTTGGCGCGGGTCGGCCTCGATGAACAGCGACACGCGAATGCCGGCATCGCTCAGTCGCGCCACCAACGGCTTGAGGGCATTGTGCTGGCCCGCTGCGTCGAGCCCGCCCTCGGTGGTGCGCTCCTCGCGCTTCTCCGGCACGATGCAGGCGGCGTGCGGGCGATGCTTCAGCGCGATGCCGACCATCTCCGCCGTCGCCGCCATCTCGAAATTGAGCGGGATATCGAGCTCGCGCATCAGGCCCTCGATGTCGGCGTCGACGATATGGCGTCGATCCTCGCGCAGATGCGCGGTGATTCCGTCGGCCCCCGCCGCCGCAGCGATGGCAGCGGCACGCAAGGGGTCGGGCAGGCGCCCGCCGCGCGCGTTGCGGACCGTGGCGACGTGATCGATGTTCACGCCGAGACGCAGAGGCTGGGACATTGCAGGGCCTTGTGAGTGTGGAGAGCTAGCTTCGCGCGCGTTCGACGGCGTTTATCGCGGGCGTCGCGCGAAGCGCCGCGGTAATGTCGGCCAGGTGCTTCACATCGGCAACCTCGACGTCGATCACCATGTCGAAGAAGTCCATCGAGCGATTGACGATGCGCAGGTTCGAGATGTTGCCGTCGTGACGGGCGATCACCGTCGAGAGACTCGACAGGCTGCCCGGCTGATTGGCAACCGTGACCTTCAGGCGCCCGGTATAGGCGGCACCCCCGTCGCCTACGGCTTCCCAGCCGACATCGATCCAGCGTTCGGGCGTATCGGAGAAGCTCTCCAACGTGGCGCAGTCGATGGTGTGGATCGTGACGCCCTTGCCGGTGGTGATGATGCCGACGATTCGGTCGCCCGGCAGCGGATGGCAGCAGCGCGCGAAGTGCACCGCCATGCCCGGGATTAGCCCGGTTATGGCGATCTGGCCGTGCTCCGTGGCCGCCGCGTCGCGCAGCTTCGAGACCTTCCCCCGGGCCCGGGTGATCTGCACCACATCGCCGCCGCTGGAGCCGACCGGGGTCTTGCGCTGCTGCTTGAGGCCTGGATAGACCGCCATGAGCACTTCGCGGGAGCCAACGAGACCTGCTCCGACATTGGCGATGAGATCGTCGGTGCTGGCCTGCTTGAAATTCGCCTTCACCCCGTCGAGGCCCTTCTCGGTGACCTCGTAGCCCTCCTCGTGGAAGGTCTTTTCCAGCAGCGAGCGGCCGAGCTGCAGATATTGCTCGCGCTGCCGCAAGCGAATGAAGCGGCGGATCGCGGCCCGGGCCTTGCCGGTGACCGCGAACCGCTCCCAGGTCGGCGACGGCGTTTGCGCCTTGGACGTCACGATCTCGATCTGGTCGCCGTTGGAAAGCTGGGTTCGCAGCGGCAGCATGCGGCCGTTGATCCTGGCACCCACACATGTATCGCCGACCTGACTGTGCACGGCATAGGCGAAGTCGATCGGCGTCGCCCCGCGCGGAAGGGAGATCAGCTTGCCTTTGGGGGTAAAGCAGAACACCTGGTCCTGGAACATCTCGAGCTTGGTGTGCTCGAGGAAATCCTCGGCGTTCGACGATTTGTCGAGGATTTCGATCAGGCTGCGCAGCCAGGCGTACTGGGGCGCGTCGGTCGAGGGCCCCCCCTGCTTGTAGATCCAGTGCGCCGCCACCCCGCGCTCGGCCTGCTCCTGCATTTCGCCGGTACGTATCTGGATCTCGATGCGCTGGCCATGGGGGCCGATCACGCCCGTATGCAGCGAGCGATAGCCGTTCGGCTTGGGCACGGAGATGTAGTCCTTGAAGCGCTGCGGCAGCACCTGGAACCGGCCGTGCAGCAGGCCGAGTGCCTGGTAGCACTGTGCGATGTCGGCCACGATGATCCGGAAAGCCATGATATCGGCGAGCTGCTCGAACGATACGTTCTTCTGCTGCATCTTGCGCCAGATCGAATAGGGCGTCTTCTCGCGGCCCGAAACCTGCGCGGCCAACCCGCCGTCCGCCAAGGTCTTGACCAACTCGGCCTCGATCTCCGGAACGATCTGCTCGCCCTTTTCCCTCAGATAGCCGAAGCGAGCCAGCACCGAGGCCCGGCCGTCGGGGTTGAGCTCGCCGAACGCCAGCTCTTCCAGCTCGCGCTTGACCTTCTCCATGCCGATCCGCGAGGCGAGCGGAGCATAGAGGTCCATCGTCTCGCGCGCGATGCGCTTGCGCCGGGCCGGTTCCTTGATGTGATGGAGCGTGCGCATGTTGTGCAGCCGGTCCGCCAGCTTGACCAGCAGGACGCGGATGTCGGTCGACATGGCGAGCACCAGCTTGCGCAGGTTCTCGGCTTCCTTGGTGGTCTCCGACTGGACCTCGAGACGCGACAGCTTGGTGACCCCGTCGACCAGCTTGGCGACCTCGTCACCGAACAGTCGGGCGAGCTCGTCGCGCGTGGCGTCGGTATCCTCCAGCGTGTCGTGAAGCAGCCCGGTCACGATCGAGGACGTGTCGAGCCGCATCTCGGCCAGGATGCCTGCGACCTCGACCGGGTGCGAGAAATAGGGGTCGCCCGAAGCGCGCAGCTGGGTGCCGTGCTTTTTCAGCCCGTAGACATAGGCGCGGTTCAGAACGTCCTCGTCCGCATCCGGATCGTAGGAATGTACGCGCTCGACGAGTTCGAACTGACGAATCATGGCAATCGCCCACTATATGGGGACGTTTGCGCTCGCTCCACGCTGAATGCGCGAATGCAGGCCCCGGCAGAACGAGGGGCGGCCGACCCGGTCCGACTAGCCGATGTCGTCTTCCTCGGTCATCGGCAGGGCCTTGGGCTGAGCGGCTTCCGCGCCACCCTGCGCCAAGGCCGCCGCGAGTTCCTGCTCGAGCTCGGCCATCTCGTTGACCTCCTCGGGCTTGTCAATGTCGGCGTGCTTCTGCATGCCCGAAATCAGCTTGTCCTTGAGAACGCTCTGGTCGAGCTTCATCTCGGCAATCTCGCGCAGCGCCACGACGGGATTCTTGTCCCGGTCGCGGTCGATCATGATCTGACCGCCGCCCGAGATGTCGCGCGCGCGCTGGGCAGCATACATGACCAATTCGAAACGGTTGGGCACCTGCAGGACGCAGTCTTCGACGGTGACGCGGGCCATGGAGACCTCTGAATTTTGGAGGAGCGCGGGTTTATACGCGGATGGCAACAAAAGACAAGGGTTAGCGTACCGCGATCTGGTCGACAGGCAGCGCCTCGATCAGGGCCCGCACCGAAAGACCGGAAACGGGGTGTCGCCAGTGCGGAGCGAGGTCGGCGAGGGGAAGCAGGACGAACGCCCGATCGGTCATTCGGGGATGCGGCAGGGTCGCCCGCCCCGGCGCGCCGGCCGATATTTCCCCTTTGAAATCAAGAAGATCGAGATCGATCATACGGGCGGCGTTGACGACCGTCCGGGCTCGCCCGAAACACGCCTCCACTGCATGAAGCTGGGCAAGAAGAGCATCCGCCGGCAGCTCCGATGCCACCTCCGCAACTGCATTGACGTACCACGGCTGGTCCGAGGGCGGGACCGGGGCCGTCCGGTACCATGGCGACACGCGCAGCGTTCGCACGCCGCGTCGGCCGAGTTCCTTCAGCGCCGCTTCGAGCGTCTCCTGCGGGGAACCGAAGCGCTCGTGCGGCAGGTTTGCACCCAAACCGATGAATATGGAGGTATCCATTGACCGCTGGTTTAGAATTCTTGTAATCCATGGCTCGGGATGGTGTGCTTTGTTGGGCGTTGAATGCCCCCTGCCTATTTCCGCCCCTCCCGACTTGATGACCGAAGGAATAACACGCCATGAGAGGCAATTTTTACGAAAATGAGCGCGTCGCGCTTTTCATTGACGGCGCCAATCTCTATTCCGCCGCCCGGTCGCTCGGCTTCGACATCGACTATCGTCGCCTTTTGAAGGTCTTCCGCGAGAAGGGGCGACTGGTACGCGCCTACTACTACACCGCGCTGGTCGAGGATCAGGAGTATTCGCCGATTCGGCCGCTGGTCGATTGGCTGGACTATAACGGCTACACGATGGTCACCAAGCCGACCAAGGAATTCACCGACGCCTTGGGCCGTCGCAAGATCAAGGGCAATATGGACATCGAGCTCGCCATCGACGTGCTCGAGATGGCCGAGCACCTCGACCATGTGATCCTGTTCTCCGGGGATGGCGACTTTCGCCGCCTGGTCGAAGCCGTGCAGCGAAAGGGCCTGCGTGTATCGGTCGTCAGCACGATCAAGTCCTCGCCGCCCATGGTGGCCGACGAGCTGCGCCGCCAGGCCGACGATTTCATCGAGCTTTCCGACCTCGCGCCGCTGATCGCCCGCAATCCGTCGGAGCGCACTCCGCGCCCTGCAGGCCCCAATGGCGACAACAGCGACGTGCCGCTGCCCGAAGCGCTGATGCGCTCCGCCTGACCGACGCCTGTGGCTGTCCAGCCGTTCGAAGAGCCGCCGCTCGACTGTCCCCGATGCCCCAGGCTCGTGGCCTTTCGTCATGACCTGCAGGGCAAGCATCCCGAATGGAGCAACACGCCAGTCCGTTCCTTCGGTGAACTCGACGCCGGCCTGCTGATTGTCGGCCTCGCGCCTGGCATGAAAGGCGCCAACCGCACCGGCCGCCCCTTCACCGGCGACTATGCCGGCGAACTGCTCTATTCGACGCTTCTCGAGTTCGGCTTCGCGCGAGGCACCTACCGTGCCGACCCGACGGATGGTCTTCGGCTGGTCGATTGCCGCATCTGCAACGCCGTCCGCTGCCTGCCGCCCGAAAACAAGCCCCTGCCCATCGAGTTCAACGCCTGTCGCCCCTTTCTCCAGGCCGAACTGGCCGTGATGCCGAAGGTCCGGGTGCTGCTGGCGCTGGGCAAAGGCGCGCACGACCAGATCCTCCGCGCGTTGACCGTACGTCCCGCAGGGACCTACCCCTTCATCCACAACCGACTACACCAGTTGCCGACCGGGCTTCATCTCGCCGACAGCTATCACTGCTCGCGCTACAACACGAACACCGGTCGCTTGACCACGACGATGTTTCACGACGTGTTCAGGTCCATTCGCTCGGTGCTGGACGGCTGAAGTGCAGCCGCTGATCGTGCTGGCACGCAAGCACTTGCCCGACGCGGAAGAGGCCGACCAACTCACTGAGGCCACCGGATAAAATCCGGACCTCGGGCAGCTTGCGTCACCTGCGAATCAGCCCGCCAGTGCCTTGTCGACTGCGCCGGCAATCTCGGTAGAAGTCGGGCTCACCTTGCTCGGCCAGGCTCCGACCAGCTTGCCCGCTTTGTCGATCAGGTACTTGTGGAAGTTCCACTTCGGCGCGAGCGCCTCGCCGCCTTCGTCGGAAATCCACCGGTAAAGGCCGTGTGCATCGGCACCGACCACCTTCTGCTTGGCGGTCATCGGGAAGGTCACGCCGAAACTCGTTTCGCAGAACTTGGCGATCTCCGGCTCGGTCCTGGGCTCCTGCGCGCCGAAGTCGTTGGACGGCACGCCGAGCACGACGAGGCCCTTGGGCCCGTAGGTTTCGTGCAGCCTCTGCAGGTCCTTGTACTGCGGCGTGAACCCGCAGAACGAGGCGACATTCACGACCAACACCGCCTTACCGGCATATTGTTTGAGGTCGATCGGCTTGCCGTCGATGCCGCTGAAGGTGAAATCGTGGGCGGAGGCCATCCTACGTCTCCTCGTCGTAACGCTGCTCGAGCCAGGGATCGCCGTAGTTATGATACCCGCGCAGCTCCCAGAAGCCCGGCTTGTCGAGCACCGAGAACTCGATGCGCTTGATCCATTTCGCGCTCTTCCAGAAGTATAATTTCGGGATCACGGCGCGCAACGGACCGCCGTGCTCGCGGCTGATCGGCTCGCCGTTCCAGCTCCAGGCCAGCAGCACGTCGTCCGCCGCGAAGTCGGCCAGCGGCACGTTGGTCGTGTAGGTGTCGTAGGAATGGAAGATGACGTGCTGCGCATCCGGCCTTGGTTTCACCAGCTCGATCAGCGTACGTGCGCTGACGCCTTCCCACTTGTTGTCGTACCGCGACCAGGCCGTGACGCAGTGGATGTCGCTGGTCAGCTTCGCTTTCGGCAAGTCCGTGAACTCGCCCCACTTGAATGTGGTGGGCTCCTCCACCGCGCCGTCGACGAACAGGCGCCAGGCATGGGTCGGGATCTCGGGCTGCACGCCAAGGTCCAGCACCGGCCAGGTCTCGACCCGGCGCTGGCCGGGCGGCAGGCGCTGTGTATGCGCAGCCGTCTTGCCAGTGAGCAGGCGGCCGTCCTCGGCCCACTTCTGCTTGCTGTCGATCAGCTTGCTCCTGAGCTTGCCGAACAACGTCACATCGTCTTCAGACATCTGCAGAAAGCCTCCGCCGGCAGGGCCTAGATGCTCCTCCCCGACTTCTCCCAATATGGGGCGCGGAGCTTGCGTTTGAAGATCTTGCCGGAATCCTCGCGCGGTAGCGTCGCCGCGAACTCGACGACCCTGGGCACCTTGTAGCGCGCGACGTGCTGGCCGAGGAAAGACCGCACGCCCGCGGCATCGAGCGCGGCGTCGGGCAGCGGCTCGACATGGGCGCAGATCTGCTCGCCGAACTCCTCGTCGGGGATGCCGAACACTGCACAGTCGCGCACGCCAGGCATCTGGATCAGCACCGACTCGATCTCGGCCGGGTAGATGTTCACGCCACCCGAGATGATCATGTCGCGCTTGCGGTCGCACAGGAACAGATAGCCGTCGGCGTCCTGGTAGCCGACGTCGCCCACCGTCACGAGGTCGCCGAGCGCAATCTCGCGGCGCTTGGCATCGTCGTTGTTGTAGGTGAAGTCCGAATAAAGCGGCCCCCGCACATAGATCTCGCCGACCCCGCCCGGCGCCACGTCGTTGCCCTGCGCGTCGACGATCCGCATCGTGCCGCCCTCGACCACGCGGCCGACCGTGCCGGGCTTGCGCAGCGCCTCGGCCGAATCGTGCCAGACCACGATACCGGTCTCGGTCGCACCGTAGTACTCGTTGATCACCGGTCCCCACCATTCGATCATCTGGCGTTTCACCGCAGGCGCGCAGGGCGCAGCGCCATGCGTAACCCAGCGCAGCGACGACAGGTCGTATTTCGCCTTCACCTCGGGCGGCAGACGCAGCAAGCGCACGAACATGGTCGGCACGATATGCATGTGCGTGACCTTGTGCCGCTCGATAAGCCGCAGCATGTCCTCGGCGTCGAAGCGCGGCTGCAGCACCATGTCGAGGCCATGACGCGCAGTGCTGAGACCGTAGGCGGCAGGCGCCGAATGGTACATCGGGCCGTTCATCAGCACGACAATCGAGGGATCGGCAACGATTCCCCAGTACTTGCCGACCTCGCCCGCCGCGCCGGCCTGCTGCTCGGGCGTCGAGGGCGGCCGCCGGACGCCCTTCGGTCGTCCGGTCGTGCCCGAGGTGTAGATCATGCTGCCGCGCGAGAGTTTCGGCGGCTGGGTGTTGGGGACGTTGCGAGCGACAAAGGCGTCCCAGCTTTCGACGCCCGGCGGCACGGCGCGCTTCTCCGCCGGCACGCCATAGGCATCGCCGATCTCCGGAGGTGTCGCCACGGCAAGCACCGTCGTGCCGAACGGCACGCCCTCGGCAACTTGCGCCAGCAGGTCGGCATGAATCACCAGCACCTTGGCGCGGCAATCGGCCAGGATGTAGCCGGCCTCCTCGGCGGTGAAGTGCCAGTTGATCGGCACGGCGTAGGCGCCGAGCTGGCCGGCCGCCATGTTGCCTTCGAAGGTCGCGAAGTCGTTGCGCAGCATCAGGGCCACGCTGTCATCCTCGCCCACGCCGAGCGCTGCGAGGCCGCCGGCTGCACGCGCGGCATTGGCCTGGATCTCGGGCCAGCTGCGGAATCGCTCGCCGGATGTGATGCCTGCCGTCATCGCTTCTTCCCCTTCGCGGGCGGACCGATCTTGGCGCCGGCGCCCTTCATCATCGTCAGGCCGAGAAAGTAGCTCATCGCCTTGTAGTCCGGCCCATGGCTCAGCATGCCCGATCGGTGAAGCATGACAATGCCATGGATGCCGGCCCACATCGTCCAGCCGAACAGCTTGGGATCGGCGTCGATGACGCCGGCTTCCGCCAGCTGCTCGGCGCTGCGCGTGATGTAGCGCGCCGCACGCTCGGCCTGCGGCCCCAGCTCGGGATGGCTCTCGTCCACTGGCGTGTCGAGCTCGAACATGATGCGATAGGCGTGCGGGTTCTCGAGGGCGAAGGCGAGATAGGCCTCGCTGGTCAGCCGGCCGCGCTCGGACGGGTCCGTCACGCCCGCCGCCGCCCTCTCGAGCGCGTCGGCGAACTTGGCGAAAGCCTGGGCGCGCACGGTGGCGAGGATGTCGGCCTTGTCCCTGAAATAGCGGTAAGGCGTCTTGGGGCTGCAGCCCAGCGCCTCGGCCAGCTGGCGCATGGTGACGCCCTCGTAGCCGTGCCTGGCAAAGCGCTCGGTGGCGACCTTGCACAGCTCCGTGCGAAAGTCGGCGATGTCCTGTTCGGTGAGATAGCGGGGCATTTTCTATACACAGTGTGTATTGAAAAGAGACCGACGTCAATCGGCGGCAGGTTTCCTAGCCCTCCGGTGATCAAGCTTGGAGAGAAACACCAGAGCAAGCCATGCCGGCGCCGCGACACGGTCTCGTCGAAGTCGGCTACAGTTCCCGACCTAACGTGTCGCCGGCGCGCAGGCGCGGATCGTTGCGGCGAAGCGGGCGGCGGCATCAGGTCCGCGGGCAAAGGGGCTGACGATCGGCAGGTCGATGCCCGACTGCCGATAGGCCTCGATGCGGGCGCGGCATTGCTCAGGCGTGCCGGCGATGCTTGTGGCATCGATCATCGCGTCGCCTACCGCGCGCTCGGCGGCCGCGTGATCACCGCGCCGCCAGGCGGCGGCGATGGTGGCGGCCTCCTCGGCAAAGCCGTGCTCGGCCATCAAGCGGTTATAGCGCGGGAAGAACCCCAGATAGAACGCCAGCCCTGGCCGCAGCGCCGCGATCGCGGCGTCTCGCGTATCGGCAACCGAGGTCTGTAGCAAGGTCGTGATCTCGATCCCGTCCGGATCGCGCCCGACCGAGCGCGCTGCATCGGCCAATTGCGCGCGCACCGAGGCTGCGGTCGCCAGTGTGCTACGCGTCAGGATGATGCCGTCAGCGACCTCGCCGCACAGCGCGATGCCCTTGGCGAACACCGCCGACAGGTAGAGCGGCACCTCACGCTGCCGCGGCGCATACCAGAGATCGAAGTTCTCGATACGCAGGGTCTCGCCCTCGAACCGCACGCGGCCGGTGCGAATCAGCTCCCGCACCACCGCCACGGTCTCGCGCGTGCGGGTCAATGGCTTGGCATAGACGATGCCGTGCTCGGGCTCGACCTGCGCCTTGTGGCTGGAGCCGAGCCCCAGGATGAAGCGGCCACCCGACAGCTCGGCGACCGAGGACGCCGCCATGGCGATAGTGGGCGCGGTGCGCACGAAGACGCTACTGATGGAGGTCCCGAGCAGGATGCGCGAGGTGCGCATGGCACACGCGGCGAGGATGGCGAACTGGTCGCCCCCATGGCCTTCAGCCAGCCAGGCGGATTCGTAGCCCAGACTCTCGGCCAGCACGACCAGATCGACGATCTCGGCCGGGTTAGGGCCACCCGAGATGGCGATGCCGACGCGGGTCATCGGGTCCCTCATCGTCCCTTGAACACGGGCTCACGCTTCTCGACGAACGCCTTGGTCGCCTCGCGGTGGTCCTCGGTCTGGCCGCAATGGATGTGGTGGGTGGCTTCGAGGTCGAGGCAATCGTCGACATCGCCGGCCATGGCGCGATTGAGGTTCTCCTTCATGTAGCGATAGGCCACGTTCGGCCCCTGCGCCAGGCGCCGGGCGATCTCGCGCGTCCTGCCGGCCAGCTGGTCGGGTTCGCAGACCCAGTTTGTGAGGCCGAGGCGCAGCGCCTCCTCGGCGCTCACCCGGTCGGACAAAAAATACAGCTCGCGCGCCTTGGCCGAGCCGACCAGCCGGCTCAGGAAGTAGGTCCCGCCATAGTCGCCGGAGAAGCCGACCCGGGCGAACGCCGTGGTCATGATGGCGGTGCTCGCCATGATCCTGAGGTCGCACGAGAGAGCCAGCGACAGGCCCGCGCCGGCGGCGGCGCCGGGAAGGGCAGCAAGCGTCGGCTTGGGCATCTTGAACAGCTTGCCGGCGGTGGCGCGCTGATGGACGCGCTGCAGATGGATCGCGCCGTCGATCGTGTTGTCGCCGACCGTGCCGTCACCGCGCGCCGCCATGCCCTTCACGTCGCCGCCGGCGCAGAAGCCCTTGCCGGCGCCGGTCAGCACGATGCATTTCACCGCGCTGTCGATTTCGGCCGCCGCCAGCTGGATCGCCAGCGCGTCGTTCATGGCCCGCGACATGGCATTGCGCGCTTCGGGCCGGTTCAAGGTCAGGGTGAGAACGCCGTCCTCGAGCGAGGCAAGCAAATCCTGCGTGCCGGTATCGATATTACTTGCAGCCATGAGGTCTCCTCAAATCCTGGTGCCTGACTCTACGCCGCATGAGCGCTACCCTGTCAGCTCCTTCAAGCCACTGAGCACGCCCGGCAGCAGTTCAGCGAGGCGCTCGTAGTCACCGATCTCGTTGTAGGCATAGGCCGAAAGCCGAAGCCACATTTCGCCGGCGAGCGGATGCACAGGGCTGTCCATGTTGACCGCCTGCAATGCCTGTCGCACGCGAACCGCCTCGGACCGGTTGGCGTCGAGACGGAGCGGCAGGCGGACGGAGGCCATGCTTCCGATCATGTCCGGCATCGCACCGATCTCGGTTCCGAGACGGGTGGCAAGCAGGGCTGCCGCTTCGGCGACCAGCGCCTTGTTGCGCGCCATCAGCGCCTCGCCGCCGAGTCGCTCGAAAAAGTCGATCGCGGCCGGGAGGGCGAGGTAGGCCGACGGATCGATCGTGCCCGTCCAGTCGAATTCGGCGGTGAAGCCCTGACCGTAGCCGTGCGAGATGGTGACGGGGTGAAGCGCGGCGCGGCGGTCGGCGCGGGCGTAGAGGAAGCCGCAGCCCTTCGGCGCCGACAGCCACTTGTGGCAAGTGCCGACATACCAGTCGGGATCGAGCGCCGGCAGATCGAGCGGCACCTGGCCCGCGCCGTGCGCGCCATCCACCAGAACCGCCACGCCGGCCGCGCGGCAGATCCGGATGATGTCGGCGATCGGCAGCACGAGTCCGCTGGGCGAGGTGATGTGGTCGATCACTGCGATGCGGGTCCGCTTGGTGATCGCCCGCTCGATGTTGGTCAGGATCGTCGTCGCGTCGGGCCGTGGGAACGGGATATTGGCCACCACGACCCTCGCACCCGCCTGCTCGGCCAGATGCACGATCGTGTTGCGCACGGCGTTGTAGACGTGGCTCACATGGACGACTTCATCCCCGGCCTGCAGGCGCAGCGAACGCAGCACGGCGTTGCATCCCGTCGTCGCGTTGGGGACGAACGCAATATCCTCGGCCGTCGCGCCGAGGAAGCCGGCCAACCGCCCGGCCGCCTCTCTCAGCGCCCCCGGCAGCTCGAGGAAGAAGAAGCGCGTCGGCTGCGATTCCATCCGCTTGCGCCAGCGGTCCTGCTCGGCCAGCACCACTCGCGGCGTCGCGCCGTAAGACCCATGGTTGAGCGTCAGGAAGTCCGGATCGAGCTCCCATTCGGGACGGATCGCCGCGCCGAGCGCCTTGGCCACGGCTACGCCGTCTCCGCGAACAGCTCGCGGCCGATCAGCATGCGGCGGATCTCGCTGGTGCCGGCGCCGATCTCGTAGAGCTTGGCGTCGCGCAGCAGTCGGCCGGTCGGGTAGTCGTTGATATAGCCATTGCCGCCCAGCAGCTGGATCGCGTCGAGCGCCACCAGGGTCGCCTTCTCGGCGGCGTAGAGGATGGCGCCAGCCGAATCCTTGCGCGTGGTCTGGCCGCGGTCGCAGGCCTTGGCGACGGCATACACATAGGCCTTGCAGGCATTCATGGTCGTGTACATGTCGGCCAGCTTGCCCTGGACGAGCTGGAACTCGCCGATCGCCTGGCCGAACTGGCGGCGCTCATGGACGTAGGGCACCACGATATC
>JAHCJV010000027.1 GCA_026126105.1 Enhydrobacter sp. | reverse complement strand
AGCGAGCGCGAGCCGCTGTTCGGGCTGCGCGATGTCGCGATCGAAGCCGGGCCGTTCGCCGCGATCTACGACAGCCATTTCAAGGGAAGCGGAAAGCTCGTGCTGGACGCCGTGACCGGCTACCAGCGCCAGTACCGCTGGGCATGAACAAATCCGTCATCCCGAGCGTACTCGAGGGATCTGTTCATACCGGCGGAACTCGCATGAGCAGGCCCCTCCGCTACGCCTCGCTCCGCTCGGCATCGGTCGGGATGACGGTGGGATCGTGAGCGCGACCTTCGAGACGCTGCGCGTGTCACGCCGTGACCGGATGCTCGAGGTCGTGCTGAACCGGCCGGAGCGCGCCAACGCGCTGACCCGCGAGATGATTGCGGAGTTGCACGCGGCGCTCGACCAGGCCGAGGCCGACCCCGTCGTGCGGCTCGTCGTGCTGTCGGGCGAGGGCGAGGCATTCTGCTCGGGAATGGATTTCGTCGAGGCGTCGTCCGGAGGCGGCGATTTTCAGTCGCTGAAGCCGACGGTCGAGGCGTTCTACGGGCTGATGGAGCGCTTCACGACCAGCAGCCGCGTGATTGCCTCCCTCGTCACGGGACGGGTGACGGCCGGCGGCGTCGGCCTCGTCGCCGCCTCCGACTACGTGATCGCAAACCGGCAGGCGAGCTTCCAGCTGTCCGAGGTGATCTTCGGCCTGCTGCCGGCCACGGTGGCGCCGTTCATCGTGCGCCGCTGCGGCATGCAGGCGGCATTCCGGCTCAGCCTCACCGCGCAGCGCATCGGCGCGGAGCGTGCGGCGGAGATCAGCCTCGTCGACGAGGTTTCCGAGGCGCCCGCCGACGCGCTGCGCCAGTTCATGATCCGCGCCGCGCGGGTCGATCCCGGCTGCGTCGCCGATCTCAAGGGCATGTTCCGCGACATGTGGATCGTCAACGAGGATACGCGGCGCCTCACGGTCGACGCGATCACCAAGCGGATCCTGCAGCCGGAGACGGCCGCCGGCATCCGCCGCTTCGTGCAGGACGCGCGTCCGCCATGGCGTAAGCAGTAAGCGGACCACTCGATCGCACTCTGTCACCCGAGTGTTGCAACACTGCGCAGCCGCCAATGACGATTGACGCTATCGGAGCGCAGGCGAGGATAGGGGAGAGGGTCTCTCGCCGGACGGGATCCGTCGAAAGGTCGCGAAGCTCACCTCTCCGGCAGGAGCACGTCGATGTTGGACCTTGCGATTGCGGGTGGAACCTGTGTGCTGCCGGGCGGAGCCCAGGCGGCCGATATCGGCGTGAAGGACGGGCGGATCGTACTGGTCGGCGGGCCCGGCACCCTGCCCGAGGCGACGAAGACGGTGTCTGCCGCCGATCGCCTGGTCATTCCCGGCGGCATCGATCCGCACATCCATTGCCAGCTGGAGTGGAAGGTCCCGGGGTTCCCCGCCGTCTACACCGATCCGGCGGCGCCGGTGAGCCGGGCGGCCCTGCACGGCGGCACCACGACCCTGATCGACTTCGTGCAGTGCGCGCACGACCGGACCATCCAGCAATCGATCGAGCTCTGGCAGAAGACGTGGAAGGACGCCTGCTATTGCGACTACGGCTTTCACCTCATGCTCAACGGGGAAATCCCGACGAGCCACTTCGACCAGATCGCCGATGCCATCCAGGACGGCCATGCCAGCGTGAAGATCTTCACGACCAACATCTTTCCGGGCAGCGGTGGCCAGCTGATGATGCCGCACGGCCACATCTGGGAGACGTTGAAGGTGGTGGCGCGACAGGGCGGCATCGCCTGCATCCATGCCGAGGACAACGACATCGTGATGTTCATGTACGACAAGCTGATGCGGGAGAACCGCGTCAACTTCGAGCACATGGCCGAGGTCCACAACACGCTGAGCGAGGAGCTTTCCTTCAATCGCGTGATCCGGCTGGCCGAGAATGTCGAGGGCGCCGCCCTTTACATGGTGCATGTCTCGGCGGCGACCGGCGTTGCGGCACTCGATGCGTCGCGCGGCCGCGGCTTCCCGATGTACGGCGAGACCCTGCACCAGTATCTGATGTACAACGCCGATGACTACAAGCGTCCGGGCGGGCAGATGTATCACACCTATCCGTCGCTGAAGTTTCCCGAAGACCAGAAGCGGCTCTGGCAAGCGACCAACCGCGGCTCGATCCAGGCCATCGCCACCGACGAGCTGTGCTGTCCGTTGCGCGTCAAGCTGCAGGGCAGCCGGATCGACGACGTGACCGGCGGCAATGCCGGCGTCGAGCCGAGGGTCGCGCTCATGTACACGCAGATGGTCACCCAGCGCGGCTATTCGCCGGCGCACTTCGTCGACATGGTCTCGAGCAACGCCGCGCGCATCCTCGGCCTCTATCCGCGCAAGGGCGCCCTGGCGGTCGGCTCCGACGCCGACATCGTCCTGCTGCAGACCGGCTTCGAGAAGACGATCCGCGCCTCCGACCTGCACGAGACGGACTACTCGCCCTGGGAAGGGCACGTGGTGACGGCGTGGCCGACGGTCACCATCCTGCGCGGCAAGATCGTCGTGCAGGATGGCGCCTTCCATGGCGACCTGAAGGACGGACAGTTCCAGAAGCGCAAGGTCGCGGACGACATACGGAGCCGGCCCGCCGTGTAGAGCCTGTTCTGGCGGCAGCGCGCCGCTTTGCGATCCGTGCTATCGCAGCAAGGTGACACGAGCCGGAATTCCTCGCACCGCGCAGGACGCGCGCCCGCCATGGCAGAAGTAGTCCATCTCCATCGCCACGGCTCGGCGATCGCCGTCATCGAGATGGCCGACCGCGAGGGGCGCAACACCTTCACCCGCGCGCTGGTCGCGGGGCTGGGCGTCGCGCTGCAGCGCGTCGCGGCGGACCGCACGATCAAGGTCGTGGTGATCCACGGCTACGACTCGATCTTCTGCGCCGGCGGCACGCAGGAGGAGCTGCTGACCCTGGCCGAGCACAAGGTCACCTTCGACGCCCACGATTTCTATCGTGCGCTGCTCGACTGTCCGGTGCCGGTGATCGCGGCGATGCAGGGCCACGCGCTGGGCGGCGGGCTGGTGTTCGGGCTCTATGCCGATCTCGTCGTGATGGCGCAGGAGGCGATCTACTCGGCAAATTTCATGAAATACGGCTTCACGCCGGGCATGGGCTCGACCCTGGTTCTGCCGGTGAAGCTCGGCACGGCGCTGGCCAACGAGATGCTGTTCTCCGCGCGCGGCTACCACGGCGGCACCCTGCGCGAGCGCGGCATCGGCTTCCCGGTCGTGCCGAGGACGGAGACGGTGGCGACGGCGCTCAAGCTCGCCAACGACCTCGCCGACAAGTCCGACGTGGCCCTGCGCCTGCTCAAGCAGGCGATGAATCAGCGACTGCTGCAGGACTTGCCCGACGCCATCGCGCGCGAGAAGGCGATGCACGAGACCACCTTCGCCCAGCCGGATATCGTCGAGCGGATCAATCAGCGCTTCGGGCGGTAGGGCGAAGCAGACCTTCCTATTGCCGCGAGCGCGGCTCTCGGGAGGGGGCTGTCGGCAGTCTATCCGCGGTAGCGGTCGATCGTCGCCTGATCGAAGGCGAGGCCGAGGCCCGGCGTATCGGGCATCGCGAATTCCCCCTTCACGGGCTCGGGGCTGTCGACGAAAAGCCGGCCGAAGCGCGGCATGTATTCCACCGTCAGCCCGTTCGGCACGGCGGCCACCAGCTGACGATGAACCTCCGGAAAGACGTGGCTCACGACCGGCAGATTGAAGGCCTGCGCCATGCCAGCGACCTTCAGCCAGGGCGTGATGCCGCCGACCCGTGCGAGATCGATCATGACGATGTCGACCGAGCGCGCTTCGATCATGTGCCGGAACGGCACGATGCCCCACACGTACTCGCCGCCCGCGATCGGCGTGTCGAGTGCGGCGTTGACGCGAGCGAGGCCGGCATAGTCGTTGCAGGCGGCCACGTCCTCGAGCCAGAAATAGCCGACGCCCTCGGCTTCCAGCCGGCGCCCGATGTCGATCGCCTGCTCGACGCGCCAGAGCTGGTTGATGTCGCACATCAGCTCGACCTCGGGTCCGACCGCCTGGCGCACGAGGCGCGCGCGCTCGACTTCCGCTCGTGCCGTCGGATTTCCCGGCAGGCCGAGCTGGGTCTTCATCTGGCGATATCCTGCTTCTGCGAGCTTGCGCCCGACCGTGGTCGCCTGGTCGAGCGTGAGGCCGCGCCGCAGCGCGCCGCTGGCATAGGCGGGCACGCGATCTCGATGGCCGCCCAGCATCTGCCACACGGGCTGGCCCAGCGCCTTGCCCTTGATGTCCCACAGCGCGACGTCGAGGGCCGACAGGGCGAGGGTGTAGAGTCCGTCGCCGCACTGGTTGCCGGCCCGCGCCTCGAGCTTCGCCAGGATGGCCTCGATCCGCATTGGCGACTCGCCGATCGCCAGCTCAGCCAATCCGTCGACGGCCGCCTTGAGCGCACCGGTGAGCGCGCCGCCCCAGAAGGTGACGCCAATTCCCTCGATCCCGTCATCGGTCCGCAGCCGCAGCGTCACGCACGGAAACGTGCCGCCCCGGTCGGCCACGGCATCCATCAGCTCCTGCACCGGCAGGACGACGATATCGGTCTGGAAGCTGGCGATCTTCATGAGTACCTTTCCCTCGACACGTCGGCGCTCGGCGGACTGGAGCGACGTCCCGCGGGAATGCCAACATCAAAATGAGACGGTAGCTGGATTCGACGAGCGCGGCATCGGCGTTCCGGTCGTGCCGCGCGCCGAGAAGGTGGCGACCACGCTCGAGCTCGGCAACGGTCTCGTATTCTTGCCGGCTGCGGCGCGCCTCGATGGGAAACCTTGGAGACTGGAAGCCGGTCGGATCCGGCGTGTCGGAAATGCGCATCGACCACGGTCCCGGATACCGGGTGTATTTCGTCCGCCGCGGCGACCGTCTGATCATTGTTCTGGCCGGTGGAACCAAGCGCACGCAAGCCGCAGACATTGCCAGGGCGATCGAGATCGCCGAGGAACAGGAGTAGTCCATGTCAAAGACGAAGCTAAGGAAGTTCGATCCTGCGAATTATCTCAAGACCGAGAAGGACATGGCCCTCTATCTGGATGCCTGCTTCAGGGAGGGCGGCGACGATCCTGCTTTCGTCACCGCCGCCTTGGGCGACATTGCGCGGGCGCGCGGCATGTCCAACCTGGCCGGAAAGACCGGCATGACACGAGCGGGTCTCTACAAGGCACTGGGTAAGGACGGTAATCCATCGTTCGGTGCTGTCCTCAAGATCGTCCGCGCCATGGGACTCGAATTGCATGTCTCGCCGCAGAGGTAAGGCTGTCGGCCCTTGACGATGACTCAGCGCCGCGGGCCGTCGAGGCGGAGGCGGACGCCGGTGGCGGGGGTCATCATGCCGCCCATGCGCTTGACCTTCATCGTGCCCTCGTCGAGCAGGGTGTAGCGCCAGCGCGTCAGCACGGTCGCGAGCACGATCTTCAGCTCGTAGACCGAGAAGTGCGAGCCGGGGCACATGCGCTCGCCGCCGCCGAACGGCAGGTACTCGTGCGGCCCGAAGCGGCGTTCGAGGAAGCGTTCGGGCCGGAAGGTCTCGCCGTCCGGATAGAGGTCGGGATCGTAGTGCAGGATCGCCGAGGAGGCCGCGATGTTGGTGCCGGGCGGCAGCTCGTATTCCCCGAGCTGCATCGGCTGGGCGAGCACGCGGTTGATGTCGGTGACGACCGGCCACAGGCGCAGCGTCTCCTTGACCACCGCATCGAGGAAGGGCAGGCGCCCCCACGCCATGGGATCGGCATCCGGGCCGAGCGGTGCCAGCTCGTCGAGCAGCGTCTGGAGATAGCGCGGTTCGCGATGCAGCCAGTACAGGCCCCAGCACAACGACACGACCGAGGTCTCGTGGCCGGCGATCAGCGCGGTGATCATGTTGTCGCGGATCGCGCCGTCGGTCATCGGCGTGCCGTCGTCGTAGCGCGCCGCGACGACGCGGCGCAGCACCGAATGGCTGTCGACGCCGTCGGTCCGTGCGCGCTGCATGGCGTCCTGCAGGAGTTCCTCGAGCCGGCGGCGGGCGACGCCGAAGCGACGGAAGGGCGGCAGGTTGTCGTTGTCGAACTTCATTGCCGCCAACAGCAGGAAGGCGGGGCTGCCGAAGCCCTTGCTGAAGGCGCGCACGGCGGTGCGGAATTCCTGGCGGCGCTGCGGCGTGTCGGCACCGAACACCGCACGCAGGATCACGTCGAGCGCGACGGCGATCGCCGGCTCGCGCACCACGATCGTCGCGCCCGGCTCGAAGCCCTCGAAGGCCTCGATCGCAGCCTCGCGGATCATGCCGCCCAGCGCATTGAGCGCCTCGCCCTGGAAATGCGGCACCAGCAGCCGGCGGTCGCGGCGCAGCGGCCGGCCGGCCATGCGCGTCGTGCCGTAGAGGCCCAGAACGCGCGCCGGGCCGGGCTCGTGGATGGCGCCGTACTGGTCGACCGGCGCGGTGATGATCTGCTTCACGAGGTCCGGCCGGCCCGTCATGACGCAAACCCGCGCCGTGCGCACGGTGAACAGGTTGCCGTAGCGCCGGGCAAATCCGCGCAACGTCACGTACGGGTCGCGCAGATAGCGCACCATCTGCAGCAGCTGGAAGGGCGGGCCCGGCGGCAGGCCGCGGACGATCGTCGTTGCGGTCACGATACTGAGCTTTGCATGGACGTGGCTCTCGGCTCGCTTTCTCGGACGCACGCGGGTCGGTATGTTGTGCGGGTCTTTCGTTGCAGATGCTACGGGGTTGCGACCACATGAGCCAGACTGCCAGCACTTCCTCGCCGCCGATGAGCGCGCTCGGCCTGCTTGGCCGACTGCTCACGGCGCGGGGCCGCAATCGGGCCGATCTCTGCTACGAGTTCATGGGGACGCGGAACTGCCCTTCGACCGACTGCACCTATCTCAACCTCGGCTACTGGCGCGACACGAACGAGTATCCGAAGGCGGCGGAGGCGATGGTCGACCTGCTGGCCGACTCCGCCGGCATCGCGCCGGGAGACATCGTGGTCGATGCCGGTTGCGGCTTCGGCGACCAGGACGTGCGCATGGCGCAGACGCGAAATCCGGCGAAGATCCACGGCATCAACGTGACGGCACTGCAGATCGAGCATGCCCGCCAGCACAACGCCGATCCGCGGATCGAATACCATGTCTGCTCGGCGACCGAGCTGCCGTTCGACGCGGGCAGTGTCGACAGGGTGGTCTCGCTCGAGGCGGCCTTCCATTTCGACACGCGCGAGAAATTCCTGCACGAGGCGTTTCGCGTCCTCAAGCCGGGCGGCCGCATCGCGGTGATCGACCTGGTTCCGATCGAGCGGTCGGGCAAGCTCAACACCGGCGGCCTGAAAGGGGCGCTGGAGCGCTGGGCGTCGCAGACGCCGGGCGCCAACGTCTATGGCGTGACGCGGTACGGGCAGATCCTGCGCTCGATCGGCTTCGCCGACTGCAGCCTGCGCTCGATCGCCGAAGACGTGACGGTGCCGTACGTGAAGTTCATGCACCGGCTGCTGGCCGATCCGAAGGAATCCGGCCGCTTCCATCCGATGATCCGCCGCGCGATGAGCCATCCCAACAACCCGTTTGCGGCGTCGGATTATATCCTCGTCACCGCCGCAAAACCCGCGGCGCGGTGAGGGGCTGGTCGCGCCGATTGTCTCGGACGGCGTTCAGCCGCTCGTCGAACAGCTGCGCGGTCTCTTCCATCAGCCGGTCGGCCAGCACGTCCACGTTGCGCCGACGCCAGTCCTCGAGCGGCGTGCCCTTGAGCCAGCGATTCGCGGCCGCCATCGCCGGACCGGAATGGATCTGGAAGTTGGCGCGCTGGTCGGAGCGGCCGTCGATCGCCAGCCGGCCGCAGTGGACGAAGTACCAGCGGAAGACCATGGCCATCTTCTTGCGCGGATTGGCTTCCGCTTCGGCCAGCTCGCCCGGCGCGCGGCCGGCATAGAAGCCGGACGTCTCCTGCCACACCGCGTCGATGCTGCGGCCGAGATAGCGCTCCTCGATCTCGCGCAGCGTCTCGGCCGGAATGGCGCCGAGGTCCGGTAAAGTGCGGTAGAGGTCGTAGAGGCGGTTGGCGCGGCTGGCGAACAGGCTGCCGCGCTTCAGCACCTGGACCTTGGCGCCGATCTCGAACATGTCGCCGGCCGGCGCGATGTCGAAGTCGGGCAGGTCGGCCTGCGCCAGCATGTCCTTGGCGGTGTCGGAGATGCCGGCCTCGGGCGTGCACTGGTTGATCGAGCCGGTCATGACGAAATCGGCGCCCAGCATGAAGGCGGCGGCCGCCGCGTCCGGCGTGCCGATGCCGCCGGCCGAACCGATCCGCACCCGTTGCGGCAGGCGCGTTTCGGCGGCGATCTCGTCGCGCAGGCGGCGAAAGTGGGGAACCAGCGTGTAGGCGACGCGGCGATCGGTATGGCCGCCGGAATCGGCCTCGGCGCAGACGTCGTCGGCCAGCGGCACCAGCCGCGCGAGGCGTGCCTCCTCGTCGGTGACGGCGCCGGCACGGCGCAGCCGTTCCACGATGGCAGGATCGGGCGCGGTGAAGAACTGGCGCGCGACCTCGGGACGTGAGACCTTGGCCATCACCTTGTTGGCGATCTCGACGCCGCCGTCGGGGCGCTGCCGCAGGCCGGTCACGCGGTAGCGGATCAGCGCCGGCGTCGCGCGGATGAAGGCGGAAGCCTCGATGTGACGAACCTTCTCGGCGAGCAGCAGGTCGGTCAGCTCGTCCTCGACCGCGGGCAGGACAGGATTGTGCAGGAAGTTGATTCCGAACGGCTGTCCGGGAACGATTGCCGCCCGGATCCGCCGGACCGCCGACGCCGTCCGGCTGGTCGGCAGGCCACCCGCGCCGAAGAATCCCAGGATGCCGGCACGGGCCAGCCGGATCACCCACTCCTCGGAAGCGATGCCATTGCCCATGGCGCCGGCGACATAGGCATAGCGCACGCCATGATCGGTATTGAAGCTGCTGTCGCCGAGGGTGTTGGGCGGCAGGGCGCCGTGGGGGAGGGCGCGGTCGGACTCACGCATGCTGGCAGCCGCTCCTTGCTGTTCCAACAGGGCATGGCCTTGCTCGCGCCGGGATCAAAGTCGCGCGATGGCGCAGAAAAAAGCCGCCGCCTCGATGGAGACGGCGGCTGGCCTCTTGAATTGCGATTCTTCTAATCGTCGTCGTCATCATCGTCGTCGTCATCGTCGAACAGCGACTCGAAGCTCGTCTCCTCGCGCACGACGATTACGACCGCCTGGGAGCTTGCGCCCAGGATACCTTCCTCACGCAGGCTGAGGATCGCATCCTCGACCTTGTCCATCAGCCGGCCTTCGCCGTGGCGCAGCTTCTTGATCGACTTCTTGCTGTGTTCGCCGAGATCGACGACGCACATCTCCGAGATCGCATCGGCTGGCTTCTCGAGCCTGGTCTCGGCCGTCACTGTAGTCTCCGCAGGTGGCATTGCGCGCTCTCCTTGGGCACGTGTTGGGTGATTGTCTTCGCCGCTAGTCCTTGAACAGCCGATTTACGCGCATCAGCTTCTGAGGCTCCGACTTGCGCACCGCGCGGATCATGTTGCTGGGCAGATCCGACAGCCACCCGTCGCGCTTCTTCTCGTTCGAGCGGCGATGCCGCTCGAGATAGTTGTCGATGACGTCCGCCCGGAACTCGAGGATCTTGCGCAGTCCGCGCTCGATCGGACGAAGTCCCTTCGACTGCTTCTTCGTCTTGCGCTCGCCTTCGTAAGCGTCGCGCGAAACGATCTGGCCGCGACCGTCGCGCTTGATGACGGTGACGCGCTTGATCGGGTGGCGATCCTCCTCATCGTCGTCGCGGCGGCGATAGACGTCGCGGCCGCCGCCGCCGGCGCCACCCTTCAGGACGGTAACGCGCTTCACATCGCTATCCATCTTCAGTGCCATAGCCCCACCTCTGGCTGCGCGCCTGCTGGAGCGAGATAGCTCAGAAGGCGACCCGTTGTCGTTCCATACTATAAGCATCGCTCCCGGTGGGAAGCAACAAAACCGACCGTCCTTTGGTTGCAGCTAAAGGGTCATGTCGAGCTCGGAGACCCCTTCTGTGCTCGTGCGGACGACGAACGTCCCGCGCCATCTTCCGATCGCTCGACCGGCATCTGTCCGACGATCCCGTCGAGGAACCCGCGGACCCGTTCGGACGGAATGTCGTTGTCCTGGAAGCCGACCGAGAGCGACAGGGTGCGACGGTACTCGAGGCCGACGATCAGGAGCACCGGCATCGGCATCCATCCTCCGATGAGGAGCACCCGCTCCGGGGCGATGCCATCGAAGCGGACCCGTTCCTCCTGCACGCGGCCGGCATGGCTGAACGTGAGCGGGACGGGGCCACGGAACTTCGCGCGGAGAGCCTTCTCGGTCAGCCGCCGCTTGGTCGCATGCGACAGGCGCCGCACCAGGGACACGGCGATCGGGTTCATCGCGCCACGCATGCCCGTTCTCAGACGCTCCACTTCCCGCTTTGCATTCTCCAGCGTAACCGTGAACGGTTCGTGACGGGCGGGGCGGAAGATCAGGGACGCCGATGCGACCATGTTGCGGATCGGCGGTCGTTCATGCGCCTGGACGAAACGGCGCAGGTCGGTGACGGTCTGGATCTGAATCGGCCGGTTCGCGTCGACACCGGCAAAATCGACGAAGGCGCGCGCCATGGCCGAGACGAGCAGCGCGAAGACGCTGCTGCCATTGCTCCTCGCGAATCGGCCGATGGCATCGAGGTCCGACGGACCGATCCGGCGGTCGATGAAGCGGGGAGCGCATCGCGGCACGGCCATCCAGCTGTCCAGGGTGTGGCTGTGTGCAATGCCGGTCGGGCGCAGCCTGGCCCGCCCGACGGCGCCCAGGTCCCGGATCACGGTTCGGGCCTTGTCGCGCCCGCTCAGGCCCTGCAGCCATTCGAACCCGTCGCGCGCCGTGGCGTTCGGGACCGGCCGGTGGTCCGGCCGGTCGCGCAGCAGCGTGTAGAGCTCGGCCAGATGGTAGGCGCATTCGACGAGCGCCGCCCCGTCGCCCGCTGCGTGGTCGATCGTGATCGCCACGAGATCGTGCTCGGGCAGCGAGAAGAGGCGCACGACGACGGTGCGATCGGTCGGCGTTTCCTCCGTCAGCATGACGCTCGACACCGCCGTGTCGAAGTCGGGGGCGGTGGCGACTTCGAGCCACGCCATCGAATCGGGATCTTCGTGGCGGCGCCAGCGCGAGCCCGCTCCCGTCGCCTCGAACCTGCAGCCGAGAACGGGTTCGGCATCGATCAGCAGCCGGACGGCGCGGCCGAGACGCTCGGCGTCGAGCCGCGCCGGATAGGGCAGGAAGAGATGCGCATAGCCCGGCGCGCCGAATTCCCGGGCGAGCGTGAGCATCTCGTCCGGGAATTCGGCTGGCAGCGTGTTCGGCGGCTCGTGGATCGACGAGGTCATTGCTGCAAGGTTCCATCGAGCCGGAGCCGGATGCCGGTCGCCGGCATCATCGCCCCGCCGACACGCCGCACCGTCATCGGGCCCTCGTCGAGCAAGGTGTAGCGATATCGGGTCAGCAGCGTCGCCAGCACGATCTTGAGCTCGAAGACTGCCAGATGCGATCCCGGGCACATTCGCTCCCCGCCGCCGAACGCCAGATATTCGTGGGGACCGAACCGGCGGCCGATGAACCGTTCCGGGCGGAACGTGTCGGGATCGGGATACAGGTCGGGGTCGTAATGGAGGATTGCCGACGATGCCGCGATCGTGGTGCCGGCCGGCAGCACGTATCTGTCGAGCTGCATCGGCTGCGCCAGTACCCGGTTGATGTCTGTCACCACCGGCCAAAGCCGGAGCACTTCCTTCACCACGGCATCCAGGTAGGGAAGCCGCATCCAGGCCGCCAGATCGGCGTCGGGGCCGAGGGGGCGCAGCTCGTCGAGCAGGAGTTCGAGGCAGCGCCGATCGCGATGCAGCCAGTAGAGCGCCCAGGAGAGCGACACGACCGAGGTTTCATGGCCGGCGATCAGGGTCGTGATCATGTTGTCGCGTATCGCCTCGTCGGGCATCGGCGTGCCGTCCTCATAACGTGCCGCGACCACGCGGTTGAGGATGGCTGCCTTGGCCGGCCCTTCCCGACGGGCGCGGTCCATGGCGTCCTGCAGCAAGTTCTCGAGCCGTCGGCGAATGGCGGTGAAGCGCCGGAACGGCGGCGGCCAGTCCTGCTTGATCTGCATCGCCGCGAGCATCAGGAAGGCGGGGTTCCCGTAACCCTTGGTCAGGGCGCGCACGGCGTCGCGGAATGCGGCGCGGCGCTCCGGCGTATCCGCGCCGAGCACAGTCCGCAGAATCACATCGAGCGCCACGTCGAGCGCCCGTTCGCGGACCACGAAGCTCTCTCCGGGCTGAAGATTGCCGAAGGCCTCGAGCGTGGCGTCGCGGATCATCCCGCCGAGCGCAGTCAGCGCCTCGCCCTGGAAGTGCGGCACGATCAGCCGGCGCTCCCTACGCAGCGGACGCCCGGACAGCAGGGTGAAGGCGCGCTTGCCGAACACCCGCGCCGCTCCCGGCTCGTTACGGCTGCCGTACTGATCGATCGGCGCGCCGATGATGCGACGGACCAGGTCCGGACGGCCGGTCATCACGCAGACCCGCACGGTCTGCACGGTGAAGAGATTGCCGTATTCCCGGGCGTAACCGCGCAGCATCGAATAGGGGTTGCGCATGTAGCGATACAGCTGGAGCGGCCTCAGTGGCGGTCCGGGGGGAAGGCCGGCGATGACGGCCGACGAGGCTATTGCCGCTTCACTCATCCCCCAGGTCTCCGTCTCGTCGCGCCACGCGTCGCCAGTACCGATCGAGCGCGCAGGTTAGATCGCTCAGGTGGGCACGACAATTCGGAGATCGCGATCATGGCTGCCATCAGCCTGGCTCGAATACCGACACGACGTCTACGTGTCGTTTCGACCATCCTTCGTGTCGCGTTTACGTCCGGCGGTCTCGGCAGCTAGCCACGGCCTCTGCGGTAGGCCTCCGGCTGCACTAGGTGCCAGACGATCCGCGCTGCCGCGAACAGCGCGACGGCTCCCCCGACGATCAGGACCGCCCACCAGCCCCGCTCGAGATCGGGCATGTCGTCGACGATCGTGTCGACGATCGTGTAGCGGTGCTCCGGGTGGAAGACGGCGAAGCGGTAGATTGCCGCGGCGAGGGCGATCGCCAGCGCGAGCGACACCACCTTCACGATCGTCGCGAAGACGCGCGACACCTTCGAGACGGTCGCTTCGAAATTGAAGGCCGACGAGCGCAGCGTCGGGCCGAGCATCAGGTGGTACTCCTCGATCGTCGCCACCAGCCCGCCGAAGGCGCGCGCGAGGCTGCTGGGCCGCATGGCCTCGAAGACGGCGCGCTGCGATGCCTGCCCGAAGTACTTCCGCAGGATCTCGATATAGTTGAGATCGCGGTGAAGATGGGAGAGGGAGCCGTCCAGGGTCGATAGCGTTCGCGCTATCTTGAGGAATTCCCAGGTCTGCTGCGCGCCATAGCGGTAGAGGATACGGCTGACCTCTGCGGCGCCGTTGTTGACGCTGCGCTCGTGGAACGGCAGATGCGCGATCTTGGTCTTCGCGCTCCACAGGCGCAGGCATCGGATCAGCTCCGACCGCATTTCCGAAAGATTGCGCGACGGCAGCTGCGAGCATAGCCGGAGCTGGAGATCGGCCGCCTTGCTGTAGTCGTTCATCGCGAGCGCGCGCTGCAGCCCGCGATAGAGCGTCAGGAACTCGTGATCGAGCGATCCGACGCTTCCGAGGTCGATCAGCGCCACGCGGCTGTCGCGCAGCAGGATGATGTTGCCGGGATGGAGGTCGGCGTGGAACAGGTTGTTCTCGAAGAGCTGGCGCATGAAGGAGATGAGCAGCCGGCTGCCGACCTTCTTCGGCTTGATGTTGTTGACCTCGAGCCAGTGCTCGACCTGCCCCGGGCTCTCCTCCCGTATGCGGATGTAGTCGCTCATCAGGACGCCGGTGATGCGCTCCATGACGACGATGTTGGACGTCGACAGCTTCCTGTAGACATACGGAATGTATACCTTGTGGCCGCGCATGCGCTGCCGCATCTGCTGCATGTTGCTGATTTCGTACCGGTAGTCGGTCTCCTCCTTCATGATCTCCTCGAGCTCGCGCAGGGCGTCGGGGATACGCATGCGCCTGAAGCTGGGGAGCTGCCCGAAGAACTTGGCGAGGAAACGCAGCGAGTTCATGTCGCGCGCGAACTTCTCGCGCACGCCGGGGCGCAGGACCTTCACCACGACGTCCTTGTTGCCCTTCCTGAGGCGGGCGGCATGGACCTGGCTGAGCGACGCCGCAGCGAACGGAAGCGAGTCGAACTCGGAGAATATGTCGTCGATCGGGGCGCCGAGCTCGCGTTCGACGATCCGCATCGCCACCTCGGGCGAGAAGCCGATGGCACGATGCTGGAGCTGCGCCAGCTGGTCGCAGACTTCGGGCTGCAGCACGTCGCGGCGCAGCGACATGAGCTGGCCGACCTTCATCCAGAACCCGCCGAGCCGCTCGAACACCGCGCGCAGCTCCTTCCCCGTGCGGGTCGGGCTTCCTTCGCCCTTGATCCGCAACCATTTGATCCTGAAGAAAAGGCCGAGGAGGGCGAAGATGACGACGAAGATGCTGGAGCGCGCCGAGAGCGGCCCGTCGAAGATCTCGATGCGCTTGTGCTCCGACGAGTCCCCCAGCGGAGTCGGCTCCAGCTCGGGACGCCGCATCCGGCTCGATCCCGGCAACGTGACGACCCGCCGAATCACCTTGGGGCGAATCTTTGCCGGCTTGAGCGACAGCAATCGCGTCGAGGTCCGCTGGTCGATTGCCACCACGTTCACAGTCGCCATCCCATTGTTTGGCCGGCGGGCAAAGCGTTGTCCACGGCAGTGGCAGTCGTCATCAAGCGGTCGATGTTGGAGTGTGTCACCCGGTGCGGGGCGACTGCAACGGTATTCGTGCCGCCGTGCCGGACGGCAACGGACATGATGTGCGTCGGGGTCGGACTCTCGGTCGCGAACTGCCAGACGGCCGGGTCGTCGGGGAAACCGGGCGCGAAGGCGATGACCGGAGGTGACAGCGAGAAGGAGAAGCGATCGAGCGGCAGCGAAAGCCCGTCGCCGTGCGCCTTGATGTAGGCTTCCTTGAGTGTCCACAGGCGGAAGAAGATGCTGCGTTGCGCCGCGGGCGGCGCATTGCGCAGCAGGATCAGCTCATCGGGCGCGAAATAGGCATCGGCGATCTCCAGCAGTCGGCCGCGACGGTCGACGCCCTCGATATCGACACCGATGTCATGGTCGAGCGTCATCGCACAGGCGACCGCGCCGCGCGTGTGCGTGATGTTGAAGGCGAGACGGTCCAGCCCATGATCGGGATGCAGCGCCGGCTTGCCGTGCGAGCCGGCGGTGAAGCGCCACGCCCCGGCCGGCCCGCCGGCAAGCTCCTGCAGCAGCAGGCGCAGCAGCGCATGGGCGGCAATGAACTGATGCCGGTCGTGCTCGAACACGAAGCGCGCGGCGCGCGCCCGCTCGTCGTCGTCGAGCAGGGTCGTCCACCGGCCCCACGCATCCTGCGGCGTATCGTCGAGCGCGAACCACCAGAGCCCGGCACGATGGGGCGAAAGGGGTTGCCAACGGTCGACACCCGTCGTTACGGTGCCTGGCGACTGAATTGGAAAAATCCCTCTCGGAGCGGCATTTCACCGACCGGATTACGAATGCCGCGTACAATCATGATGTTCCCCGGACAGGGCGCCCAATACTACCAGATGGGGCGAGAACTCTACCGCGAAAATCCGGTTTTCCGCCAGGCCATGGACCGCTGCGATGCGATCGCGCGCGGCCTCGGCGGTCGGTCCGCCAGCGAGATCGTCTATTCGCGGCCGCTCGGCGACAGCGAGCATTTCGATCGCGTCGGCGAGAGCAACGTGGCGCTTCTGGCGGTCGGTTATGCCCTGGCGCAGACGCTGTTCGAGCGCGGCGTGGTCCCCCAGAAGCTGCTCGGCTACAGCCTTGGCGAGACAGTGGCGGCGGTCGTGGCCGGCGTTCTGTCGCTGGAGGACGGATTCCGGCTCGTGCACGGGCAGGGGCGCCTGTTCGAGCAGCTCGGCCCGCGCGGCGGGATGGTCGCGGCGCTGGCGGAGCCCGGTCGCGTCCGCGGCTGCGTCGCCGGGCTGGGGGCGGAGATCGCCGCGATCAATTCGCCGACCCATTGCGTCGTGTCGGTCGGGGCGCGCGATCTCGCGGCGGTGTGCGAGACGCTGGAGCGCGAAGGCGTCGTCTGGGCGCGCCTGCCGATCCGCTACCCGTTCCACGCCTCGCCGATCGATGCGCTGGCCGAGCCGATGCACCACTTCCTCGCCGGCTTCCGCTTCGCTCCGCCGCGGCTGCCGATCATCTCGGCGGCGACCTGCGGCATTGTCGAGCGCTTCGATGCGGCGCATATCTGGTCGGTGATGAGGGGTGTGCTGCGGTTTCGCGAGACCATCGAGACCTTGGCGCGTGACGGGGCGTGGACACTGGTCGAAGCCGGTCCGTCCGGCACTCTGGCGTCGTTCACGCGCCAGATCGGCGCGCCCGGGATCGCGGCCTGGCCGGCCATCGACCAGTTCGGCCAGAACGCGACGACGATACAGAGAGTGGTGACGGCGGCGACATGACGCGCATTGCAGTTTTTCCCGGTCAGGGCTCGCAGAAGGTCGGCATGGGCAAGGACCTGTTCGACCGCTTTCCCGAGGTTGCCGTCGCGGCGGATCGCGTGCTCGGCTACTCGATCCGCGAGCTGTGCCTCAGCGACCCCCAGCGCCAGCTCGGCCGCACCGAATTCACCCAGCCGGCATTGTTCACCGTCAACGCGCTGCATTACCGGGCGCACATCGCCGACGGCGCACCGGTGCCGGACTTCGTCGCCGGCCATAGCCTCGGCGAGTACAACGCGCTGCTTGTGGCCGAAGCCTTCGACTTCGAGACCGGCTTGCGCCTGGTGCAGAAGCGCGGCGCGCTGATGGGCGCGATCTCGGGCGGCGGGATGGCCGCGATCCTCGGGCTCGATGCCGCGCGCATCCGCGCGGTGATGGCGCAGTCCGGCGTGTCGACGGTCGATGTCGCCAACTTCAATTCGCCGACCCAGACCGTGCTGTCCGGCCCGACCGAGGATCTCGAGAAGCTCGGCCCGAGTTTCGAGGCGGCAGGCGGCAAGGTCTTTCCGCTCAACGTCCGCACCGCGTTCCATTCGCGCTACATGCGCGCCATGGCGGAGCAGTTCGCGGCCTTCCTGGCGGGCATCCGCTTCGCGCCGCTGGTCGTGCCGGTGATCTCGAACTTCACCGCGCTGCCCTACCGCGACGACGAGATCGTCAACAATCTGGTCAAGCAGCTCGACCACTCGGTGCGCTGGGTCGAGAGCGTGCAGTACCTGATGGACGAGCCGTCGCCCGATTTCGTCGAGCTCGGGCCGGGCACGGTGCTGACCCGGCTGGTGAAGGAGATCGGCCAGCATCCGACGCCGGTCAACATCGCCCGCCGGTACTGAGGCCGCCGTGCGCGCCGTCCAGTGCACGCGATGGGGAGGGCCCGAGGCTCTGGCGCTTGGCGAGGTGACGCCGCCGGCGCTGCAGGGCGGCGAGATCCGCGTGGCCGTGGCGGCGGCCGGCGTCAACTTCGCCGACCTGCTGATGATCGCGGGCAAGTATCAGGAAAATCCGCCGCTGCCGTTCAGCCCCGGCTTCGAGATCGCCGGCACTGTCGAGGAGGTGGCGCCCGACGTGACGGCGTGGCGGCGCGGCGACCGCGTCATGGGCATGCTGCCGTTCGGCGGCTACGCCGAACAGGCCGTGCTGCCGGCGGAACGGGCGATCGCGATGCCGCCGTCGCTCGGGTTCGCCGCCGCCGGCGGCTTTCCCGTGGCCTACGGCACGGCGTACGGCGCCTTCGCCTGGCGTGCGCGGCTGCGTCCGGGCGAGCGCGTGCTGGTGTTCGGGGCGGCCGGCGGCGTCGGGCTCGCATCGGTCGCGGTCGCGCGGGTGCTCGGCGGCGAGGTGATCGCGGTCGCGTCCGGTCGGGAGCGGCTGGCCGTAGCGGAAGCCCACGGTGCTGCGCACCTCATCGACTCCGGCAGAGAGGATGTCGCGGCCCAGGTGCGCGCGCTGACCGGCGGACGCGGAGTCGACGTGGTGCTCGATCCGGTCGGCGGCCCGGCCTTCGAGACCGCGCTGCGCTGCCTCGCCTCCGAGGGCCGACTGGTGGTCATCGGCTTCGCCAGCGGCCAGGTCGGCACGCTGTCGGCAGGCGTGGCGCTGGGCAAGAACATCGACCTGATCGGCTGCTATTGGGGCGCCTACCGCGATGCCGACGCCGACCGCATCCGCCGCGCCTACGACGAGCTCGGCCGCTGGATCGAAGCCGGCAAGATCGCGCCCCACGTCGCCGCGCGTGTGCCGCTGGCCGAAGCGCCGCGCGCGCTGGCGCTCATGAGCAGCCGGACGCTGGCCGGGAAGATCGTGCTGGTAGCATAACGGAGCGCTGGGAAGTCGCTTCGGCAACAGGATCAGAACGCCAATTTGCTTTCCGTTCCCGCCAGAAGACGCTGGATGTTGGCCCGGTGCTTGATCAAGACGATCGACGCCATCAGGCATGCGAAGATACAGAAGTACCAAGTCTTGTCGAACATCGGTACGAACGACAGGACCGCGAACAGCAGCGTGGCGCAAATGGTGCCGAGCGAGACGAAGCGGATCGCCGTCACGATCGCCGCGAAGACGCCGAGGCAGATCAGAGCCATGACCCAGTCGATCATGAACAGCACCGCTATCGCGGTGAGCGCGCCCTTGCCGCCCTTGAAGCCGAAATAGAGCGGCCAGTTGTGGCCAACGATGGCTCCCCCACCAGCGGCGAGGAGACTGATGCATTCCGACGCCGCGCCGGACTGGGCGTCGACTCCGAGGCGCAGGCCGACGAAGCAGGCCACGATGCCCTTGAGCACGTCTCCCACCAGGACCAGCGCGGCGGCCGGCTTTCCCAGAACCCGCAGGGCGTTGGTGAGTCCGGCGCTCCTGCTGCCGAAGTTCCGGATGTCCTTGCCGTACAAGTGACCGACGATGACGCTCGTGTTGAGGCTGCCCAGCAGATAGCCCGCGACCAGCGCCGCAAGAATCCTCAGGAGATCGATCATCGATCTTCTCCCGGGATCAGAACCACGATGCCTTGTCGACCGGGTTGCGGAGCGGGCTGCCGGCGGCGAAGGCGCGGCAGTTGTCGGCGATGATCTCGAAGCGGCGGTCGTCGAGATAGGGACCGTGTCCTGCCATGTGCGGCGTCAGCAGCACGTTGGGCATCGTCCAGAGCGGATGCTCGGCGGGCAGCGGCTCCTGCTCGTAGACATCGAGCGCCGCGCCGCCGATCTCGCCGGCGTGCAGCGCCGCGACCAGGTCGTCGAGCTTCGTCGTCATGCCGCGACCGATATTGATGAAGAACGCCGTCTTCTTCATGCGCTGGAAACGGGCGCGATTGAAGAAGCCCTCGGTCGCGGGCGTGTGCGGCACCGTCAGGATCACGAAGTCCGCCCGCGGCAGGAGCGCGTCGAGCGCTTCGGCCGGATGGATCTCGCTCACGCCCTCGGGCGTCGACGTGCGGCGGGCGTCGGTCGCCAGCACGGTCACGCCGAAGGCGGCGAGCAGGCGCGCGGCCTCGGCACCGATGCCTCCCACGCCGACGATCAGCGCGGTCGTCTCCGGCAGGTGGAGCACGTCGCCGGCCTCCAGCGGGCTCTTCTTCCATTCGCGGCGCAGCTGCTGCGGGATATACATGTGCAAGCCGCGGGCGAAGGCCAGAACGAAGGCGAGGATGTGCGCGCCGATGTGGTCGTTGTAGATCTCGCGGAAGTTCGTGACGCAGACGCGATGGTCGATCAGCTCGGGGAAGTAGAAGCCTGCGGGCGGCGCCGCGAACGGCGCCTGGAGCCAGCGGAGGTTTCTGGCCTTCGAAAGGAGTTGCTTGTCGAGCTGGCCGAACGCGGCTTCCGCGTCGGCGATCTCGCGCGCGGCCGCATCCGCGTCCTCCGCGACGACGACGCGGACCTCCGGGACCGTCTCGGACAGGCGCCTGGCCCACGCGCGGGTCGTGTCGCTCTGTGGCGGCAGCATGACGAACTTGAACGAATTCCTGCTCACCACGGATCATTCCTCTTCGGTGCCGATGACGTGCGCCTCCTTCCTAGCATGGACAAGGTCGACGAACAGGAATGTCCATCGTCACGCAACCGGACGACGGCGCGCCTCCGAAAAGCGGCTGACGAGAGATCGCTGGTGGGATCTTACCGCCGATCGGGCGACGCGGTGACAGAACGGCTCGCGGTCGGCGTAGTCGGCGTAGCGCTGCCACGCGCTGGTGAAGGCGTCGAAGTAGAGCCGGTGGGCCTGGGGAGGCAGATCGGCCCGGATTGCCGGCGGCAGGGACTCCGGCGTCGGGTAGGGGGCTGCCTGGTTCGGCTGGTCGCGCATCTTGGCCTCCGGGACTCTACTCGACCCTGATCCGGTCTTCGACAACGTGAACGCCGGGCGCCGACCACGCCGCCCGTTGCGCGGCGGTGCGTTCCTGCAGGCTGTGCACCTTGCCGTCCAGCGTCACCCTGCCGCCCACCACGCCGACCCGGATATGGGCGGCGTCGAGCTCGGCGGCGCGCTTCAGCGCTTTCTCGATCCGCAGCTTGACGTCGGTCGCGTTCGCGCTCTGCCCGACTGTCAGCTCGTTCGTCAAACCCATCACACCGGAAAGTTGGTGCACCGCATTGGCGGCGGCCTGCCTCTGGAAATCCCAGTCGACGGTGCCGCGCAGCTTCACCCATCCGTTCTCGACCGTCACCTGGACGCGGTCGGCGGGAATCGTCGTGTCCCAGGCGATGATCTTCAGGGCGCGCTCGGCGATCTCGTCGTCATGCGTCTTGCGGTTGGCGGGCAGGCGCACCTCCAATTCCTGGGCAATGCCGCGCACGCCGCGGATGCGGCCGACGGCGCGTTCGACCGCGGCTTTCTCCGCGAAGCTGCCGACGTGGCCGGTCAGGGTGACGATGCCGTGGCTGACGGCCACGCCAATATGGGCAGCGTACACGCTCGGCTCGAACTCGAGCTCTTCCAGCACGTCGTTCCTGAGAGCGATATCGTCCATGACGGTCTCCTCGGAAAGGTGGGCGCCAGCTTACCCTCGAAGAAATTGCAGCGAATTGATCTGGGTCAACGCGAACGAAGAACGTCTCGGCGAGAAAGCGCGCGGTGAAAACTGGAAAGGAGACTTGCCATGGCTGATACAACTCAGACTCCCGCCAAGGTCGAAGAGAAGTCCAGGTCCGCGGTCACCGCCGCGCGGCACCCGATGGAAACCCTGCGCCGCGAGGTCGACCGGTTGTTCGATGACTTCGGCTTTCCGGGCCTGTGGCCGTCGCGCCGCGGCCTGTTCGAGGAGCCGTTCTTCCGGCGGCCGATGACGGGCATGAGCCTTGCCGTCGACATCGTCGAGAAGGACAAGGCCTACGAGCTTACCGCCGACGTGCCCGGCTTCGACGAGAAGAACATCGAGGTGAAGGTCGTGAACGGCTCGCTATCGATCAAGGGCGAGCGCAAGTCCGAGAAGGAAGAGAAGCAAGAGGGCTATCACCTCAGCGAGCGCGAGTTCGGCTCGTTCGAGCGCAGCTTCCCCCTGCCAGAGGGCGTCGATCGCGACAAGATCGAGGCCAGCGTCAAGCAGGGCGTTCTCACGGTCACGCTGCCGAAGACTCCGGAAGCCTCCACGGCGGCGAAGACCATCGAGGTCAAGGCCGCGGCCTGAAGAGCCGCGACCGAGATAACGGCCTGCGCCTTCTTCGCGGAGGCGCGGGGCAGCCGAAGGAAGCCCGGAAAGCGATCACGTCGATGCCCGTTCCGGGGGCTCTCGACATCGCTCGTCCGCTTCGAAGTCAGTCTGTGTCCGGCCGCGATCTGATCTCGGGGCCTTCCGACTTTCTCGGATCAACGAGATGCATGGTGCCGCAGGCCGGACAGTCGTAGGGCATCGATACTCCCACCGGTGGGAGCGCCGCATCCGTGACGCTGCCTTGGACCAGCAACCCGAAGCGCGGACATCTGAACAGGAAATTGGTGCGCATTCTCACTCTGAGATGGCGCGGCATTCATGGGTGCCGTCGCAGGTCGGGGGCGTTCGTTTCTAGCGGGTTGCTTGTACCGGCCCAACTACGGGGTATTACGTAGGCCGATCCGCGGCGACGATCGTCTGGCTCTTCCGGCGAGACCGTCGTCGCTTCCGGGAGGATGAGCTTGCCGACGGCTGGACCAACCGTGGACGCAAACCGCGCGATGTCGACACCGCGGACGAATCGCTCGCTCCCTGCATACTTCGTACGACTGCTGGCCGCTACCGGTGTCGCCTTTCTCGCTCTGGCCTGTACGACGGACGATCGACCGATCCGGGGCGCCGCGCCTCCTCTCGCGGAGGCCAGCCTTCACGAGGGTTCCGGCACCCGACCTGTTCCTGCGCCCGGAAAGTCGGTCCTGGTCGACATCGCCGCGTTCGAGCTCGTCGCCCTGCAGGATGGACTTCCGGTCTTTCGCAGCAGGGTCATCGTCGGTCGGCCCGGCACGCCGACGCCCGAACTCACCTCCAACATGTACGCCGTCAAGTTCAACCCGTCGTGGACGCCGACTCCCGCGATGATCCGCAACGAAGGGGCGCGCTACACGCCGCCGGGACCGCGCAACCCGCTGGGGCGGATCCTGTTCGAGCTCGACAACGACCAGCTGATCTATCTTCACGACACCAACGACAGAAGTCTCTTCAAGCGTGACGACCGGGCTCTCAGTCACGGCTGCGTGCGGGTAGAGGAGGCGCGCCAACTCGCGTCGTGGGCGCTCGACGTCCCGCTGGCCGCCGTGGACGAGATGATCTCGCGCGGCTCGACGTTCTCCGTCATGCTGCCGGCACCGATTCCCGTCAAGCTTTCAAATGCGGGCTCGCGCCAGGCGCGCCCGTCGGGTGAGGCGTGTGCAGGTCGCAGCACCTACCCTGTCGCCAGCAGCCAGATGCCATAGGCGGCCAGCAGCACGCCGCCGATGCGGCTGATCCACGGTCCCGGCATGAGCTTCTCGATCAGGACCACGATGCTCAGGGCGGCGACCCAGAGAAGGTTCATCACGCCGCCGACGAAGAGCAACAACATCAGGACCCAGCAGCAGCCCAGGCAGTAGAGCCCGTGAGTCGCACCCATTCGCAGGGCGCCGCCGGAGCCGTCCCGCCAGTGGTTGGCGATCAGGTCGAGCGGCGACCAGCACAGGCGCAGGCAGGCCTGCTTGAGCGGCGTGAACTGGTAGAGGCCGGCGGCGAGGAACAGCAAACCGCCGAGCAGGCGGCTGTCGGTCGCCATGTCCATGGCGGAGAGCAGCGCCACCCTCTCGAGGGCCCATTGGGCGAGGGTGGCGGCGACGCTGAAGCCGCCCCAGACCAGCAGATAGCCTGCCGCGAACAGGGCGGTCGGCACGTAGGGCTGACCACGCGCCCGGCGGTTCCGGTTGACGCTGGCAAAGGTCAGGATCATGGGCGCGGCGCTGGGCAGCATCATGCCCACCATCATCACCCACCACATGGCGAACAACAGGAGCAGCTCGACCGCATCCTTGGGCGGCATGACCATGGTGCGGTCCATGCCGGCCATCGCGACCTCCATCTCGGCCGCGGCGAGGAGAAGATATAACCAGGCGAGGGCGACGACGGCCGCCAGCGCGGCGACAGTCACGACGCGCTGACGCGGCAGCAGGTCCAATCAGGCAGCCCAGGCGAACGGCGCGAAATGCCCGTTGTTGCCCTTGCCCAGGAGGCTGAGCGAGAGGCCGAACCCCCGCACCTCGGTCTTCTTCGACCGCGCGAGGGCGAGCCGGCGATTGGCGGGATGGGCGGTGTTGTCGATGTAGAACGGCTCGCCCGAGCGATTGCGCGAGGCGACGCCCTCGATCTCGAAGGCCAGCACGCCCGGGATATCGGTCACACGCCTCAGGCCGTCGGCCGTGAACTCGATGGGCTTGTATTCGACGCCGCGGAACTCCTTCACCAGGTTGTCGCGGATCATCTGCGGCGGGCCGCCGGCCTCGCCACTCACGATCCGCGCGAGCGCCGTGCGTTGCGCCTCGCTCGCATTCTCGTCGACGACGACGCCGAAGACCCAGCCGCCGTCGGACATCACCCGTTCGGAGCGGATGACGAGCGCGAACTTCAGGCCGTCCAGTGAAACGCCACCGCTGCGGCCGCGATCGATGCGGTAGACCATGAGCGCGTAGCAATGCTCGTGCGTCGCCGCTTCCTGCGGGTTGGTGTAGATGCAGGGGCAGAGATAGTCGCAGTTGCAGCTTTCCATGTACTGGCCGCTCAGCTCCCAGACCTTCTCTGCCATGGCGCGCTCCTTCTTCTCAGCCCCGAAGCCTATCTCGCTATTGGCCGTTCTGGCGATAGACCCCCGCCGCGACGATCCGCGCACCGGCCGCGGAAAGCCCTTCAGCTTGCGTTCAGGTTCGGGGCCTAAGCGACCTCCATTGCAAGCTCCGGAGGCTCCCGATGCCCGTTCCGCAAACCAAAATCACTCTCAGCGCCGCGTTGGCCGCGGTTCGGGCGGTGCGTTTCCTGCCGAACGCGAGCGGCGATTTCAGCCAGACTGTATCAGCGTCGCCGAGTCCGGCCTGGCTTTCTGGCATCGCCGATCTCGATGGCGACTCCGTTCCCGACTTCATTCTCGGTGCGCCAGGTGACGATGACAAGGCGGTCGACGCCGGGCGCGTCTTCGTCCACCTCGGCGCCGCCACGCCGGGTACCAGCACCGTGGTGGCTGACGCGCTGACGACCGTGATCATCGATGGCGTTCATGCCGGGGACCGGGCGGGCGCGGCGGTCGGGTCGATCGCCGACCTGAATAGCGACGGTCGCAGCGAGATGCTGATCGGTGCTCCCGGCATGGAGAACGGCACTGCGACGGATGCCGGTGCGGCCTTCGTGGTTTGGGGGCAAGGGGCGGCCGGGGGCGTCGATCTTGGCGATCCGTTCACCGCCAATGGCGACGGGTTCGTCATGAAAGGCGAGGCCGCCGGTGACGCGGCAGGCACGGCGCTCGGCTCGATCGCCGATCTGAACGGCGACGGCAAGGCGGAGATCATCGTCGGCTCCCCGGGCAACGATGCCGGCGGGACAGACGCCGGCGCGGCCTACGTCGTTTGGGGCAAGTCGTCCGAGTCGGTCGTCCGGCTGAGCAACGTCGCCACGGGCACGGGTGGCTTCAAGATCGTCGGCGAGGCGGCGGGCGACGGCGTCGGCCGCGTGGTCGGCACCGTGGGTGACATGAACGGCGACGGCAAGGCCGAGATCCTGGTCGGCGCGGACGGCAGCGATGCCGGCGGAGCACAGTCCGGCGCGGCCTATGTCGTGTTCGGCAAGAGCACGACGGCCAGCGTGTCGCTGGCCGGCATCACGGCCGGGACGGGCGGATTCCGTATCAAGGGCATGGCCGGCGATCAGGCGGGCGCCGCGCTGGCCGGGCTCGGCGACGTCAACGGCGACGGCAATGCCGACATCCTGGTCGGCGCGCCGGGCTCGAACAGCGCCTACGTCGTCTTCGGCAAGAGCGGGACCGCCCAGGTCGACCTGGCCAACGTGGCTGCTGGCGTCGGGGGCTACAAGATCATTGCCGAGCAGCCGGGCGATCTTGCCCGGCTGTCCGTCGCCGGTGGCGCGGACCTCAATCGCGATGGAGTGAACGACCTGGTCATCGGCACGCCCGACAATGGCGAAGGCGGCGTCCATGCCGGCGCCGCGTATGTCGTCTGGGGCGGCGGCAGCGGAACCGTCGACCTGGCTCTCGTCGCTCAGGGAATCGGCGGCGCCAAGGTCGTCGGCAGCGCGGGCAGCCTGGCCGGCGCCACGGTGGCGATCACCTCGGACGTCGACGGCGACAGTACGGCCGACCTGATGATCGGCGCTCCGGGAACGGGCGAGAGCGCCTACGTGCTGTTCTCCGACTCGAGCTGGCAGCCCGACAACAATATCTACGGCACCAGCGGCAACGACGTGATCGGCGTTGGCTACGGCGGCGTGCACACGGTGGGTGCCGGCGACGACAGCATTCTCGGCCTCGGCGGCGACGACACGATCAGCGGCGGCGGCGGCAACGACACCATAGAAGGCAATGCCGGCACCGATACGCTGAACGGCGAAGCGGGTAACGATTGGCTGGACGGCGGCTCAGGCGACGATGTCATGACCGGCGGTGCCGGCGATGACAGCTATGTGGTCAACTCGGCCCTCGATTCCGTGGTCGAGCAAGCCGGCGGTGGCACCGACACAGTCTACGCCTCGATCGGCTACGTGCTTGCCAGCGAGGTCGAGAACCTCGTTCTGACCGGCGGCGCCCATGCCGGCACCGGAAACGGGCTCAACAACGGTATCACCGGTACCAACGGCAACGACACGCTGGATGGTGCCGCCGGAGCCGACCAACTGAGCGGTGGCCTCGGCAACGACACGTATCTCGTCGACAACCTGGGCGACGTTGTAAACGAGGCCTCGGGCGGCGGTTACGATACCGTGCGCGCGTCGATCGACTACGTACTGGGGGCGGAACTCGAAGCCCTCGTGTTGAAGGGGACGGCCCGCCACGGGACCGGCAACGCGCTCGCCAACGCCCTCACCGGCACGACGGGCGACGACACGCTGGACGGTGCCGGAGGCGCCGACACCATGACCGGCGGCCTGGGCAACGACGGCTACGTCGTCGACAACGGGGGCGACGTCGTCGTCGAGGCGGCCGGTGGCGGCACCGACACGGTGACGGCTTCGATCGACTACACGCTGGCCGACGAGGTGGAGAACCTGACCCTGACGGGAACGGCCCGTGTCGCGACCGGCAATGGGCTGGCCAACGTGCTGACCGGCACCAGCGGCAACGACACCCTGGACGGCAAGGCTGGCGACGACACGATGATCGGTGGCGCCGGCAACGATACCTATTCCGTGGACAGCCTGCTCGACACGGTGGTCGAGGTGGGCGGTGGCGGCACCGACACGATCGTCGCCTCGGTCGACTACACGCTTGCGGCCGGCGAGATGGAGAACCTCACCCTGACCGGATCGGCTCATGTCGGTACCGGCAATACCCGCAAGAACGTCATCACGGGCGGTGCCGGCAACGATACGCTCGACGGCGGACGAGGCGGCGACACGCTGATCGGCGGCGCCGGCGACGACCGCTATATCCTGCGCGCGACTTCCGACATCGTGACGGAAGCAATCGGCGGCGGAACGGACACCGCGGTTGCGACATTCAGCGTCACGCTGGCCGACAACGTCGAGAACCTGGAGATTTCGGGCAGCAACCGGGTGGGTACGGGCAACGCCCTGGACAACGTCCTCACGGGAGGCGCGGGCTCCCAGATCCTGCAGGGCGGCGCCGGCAACGACACCTATGTCATCGACAACGCCGGCGACGTGGTCGTCGAGGACGTAGCCGGCGGCATCGACACCGTGGTGACGAGCGTCGATCTCGTGGCGGTCCCGGCCAACATCGAGAACATCCGGTTGACCGGCGGGGCGCACTCGGCGGTGGGCAACGATGGCAGCAACCGCCTGTCGGGCGGCAGCGGTGACGACCGGCTCGACGGCGGCGGCGGCGACGACCTCGAGCTCGGCGGCGACGGCGACGACGAGCTGATCTCGCGTGCCGGGAAAGACACCCTTTCGGGCGGTGCCGGCGACGACGTGTACAAGGTCGCGGGCGGTGCGGTCGACATCGAGGACTTCCTCGGCCACGACACGCTCGATGCCAGCGAGGCAACCGGCAATTGCTACATCGATCTCAGCGGCGAGACCGAAAGCGAGATCGAGAACGAGATCTGCCACTTGCAGGGAGGCGGGACGAGCGCCGCGCCGCTCGACGTGCAGTTCCTGCAGGACCTCAGCGGTTCGTTCGGCGACGACATCGCCAACGTGCGTGGGCTGGTCCCGCAGATCGTGGCTGCGCTGCGGACCGTTCAGGTCGACAGCCGTTTCGGCGTGACATCGTTCGTCGACAAGCCGGTCTCGCCGTTCGGCGCGCTGGGCGAGTGGGTCTACAAGCTGGAGCTCGGCCTCACGGCTGACGCGACGGCGCTGGGCTCGACCTACAACGCTCTCGCCATCCGCAACGGTGCCGACGAACCTGAGTCCCAGATCGAGGGCCTGATGCAGTTGGCGCTGCACGCCGTCGACACCGGATACCGGGCGGACTCGGCGCGCTTCGTCGTTCTGTTCACCGATGCGCCCTATCACCAGGCCGGCGACGGCGCGGCGGGGGGGATCACGACGCCCAACAACGGCGACAACCAGACACCCGGCAACGGCGCCCTCGAGGACTACCCGCTGATCCCGCAGGTCAAGTCGGCACTCGAGGCGGCCAACATCATTCCGATCTTCGCCATCGCCAACAGCTACGAGTCGGTGTACCAGGGCCTCGTGAGCGGGCTGGGCCGCGGGACCGTGGTCACGCTGACCGGCGACAGCAGCAACATCGTCTCGGCCATCACCGCCGGCATGACGGCGGTCACCACGACCCACATCGAGGACGCCGTCGGCGGCGGCGGCGACGACACCCTGAAGGGCAGCGTCGAGAACAACACGCTGTGGGGCGGTGCCGGCAACGACAGCCTCGACGGCGGAGCGGGCAGCGATGCGCTGTGGGGCGGCGCCGGCAACGACACTTACGTCGTCGACGCCGCGGGCGACCGCGTCTACGAGACGGTGAGCAAGTCCTCGGGCGCGGCGGACAGCGGCGGCCTGGACTGGGTTCACAGCTCGATGTCGTTCAATCTCGATGCCTCCGCCGGTGTGCGCTTCGTCGAGAACCTGGCACTGACCGGTACCGGCGATCTGTCCGGCCGCGGCAACGCGCTCGACAACACGCTGCTCGGCACGGCCGGCAACAATGTGCTGGACGGCAAGGCCGGTGCGGACACGATGGCTGGCGGCGCCGGCAACGACACCTACTATGTCGACAATCTCGGCGATCGGGTGTTCGAGACGGTGACGAGCAATCCGGCCGATATGGTCGACGCCGGCGGCGTCGACCGGGTCTACAGCTCGGTGTCCTTCGACCTCGCGGCGGGCAACGGCGTGCAGTTCGTCGAGAAGCTGAGCCTGAGCGGCAGCGCCGCCATCAACGCGGGTGGCAACGCTCTGGACAACGGCCTGGTCGGCAACGACGGCGCCAACGTGCTGGACGGCCGCGCCGGCAAGGACAGCCTTGTCGGCGGCGCCGGTGACGACCGGCTGGTCGGCGGCGTCGGGGCTGACTCGGTGACCGGTGGCCTCGGCATCGACACCTTCGCGTTCGGCAGCTTGGCCGAGGCCGGAGACAAGATCGGAGACTTCGCGTCGGGCACCGATTTCCTGGAATTCGCGGCAGCCGGTTTCGGCGGCGGGCTGGTCGCGGGCGGTTCGCCCACGGTGCTGAACGCCGACAGCAAGGACACGGCGATCGGCGGCGCGGGTGGTTACTTCATCTTCGACAACGCCGGCAGCCGGCTCGGCACGCTCTACTGGGACGCGACCGGCGGCAGCGGTGCGGATGCCGTCTCCGTCGCGACCCTCAGCGGCGTCGCCGGCCTGGCGTCGAGCGACTTCCGCATCGTGTAGGCGACAACACGCAGGCGATCAGGCGGCGACCGTGGGCAGCTCGACGCAGGCCCGCGTCCCGCCGAGGCGCGAGGCGCCCAGCCAGATTCGGCCACCGTAATGCGCTACCAGCTCGCGGGTGATGGCGAGGCCGAGGCCGGAGCCCGGCACGGTCTCGTCGAGCCGGGCCCCGAGGTCGAACACCGCCTCGCGGGACGCCATGGGAATGCCCGGGCCGTCGTCCTCGACGCTGAGCATGACCACCGCGCCAGTGCGGGACGCCGACAGCGAGACGCGCGAGCGTGCCCACTTGGCGGCGTTGTCGGCGAGGTTGCCGACAATCTCGGTGAAGTCCTGCGGGTCGCAGGCCACCGTGAGGTCGTCGGGCGCGTCGTAGCGGAAGGCGATGCAGCGCTGGCGGTTGAGCTGCGACAGGGCCGCGACCACGCTCGACACCGTCGGCTGCACGGCGGTGGCGATTCCGGGGGTGCTGCGGCCGGCAGCGCGCGCCCGGGCCATTTCGAAGTCGATCTGGCGCTGCATCTTCAGGCACTGCTCCTGGATCAACCGGCCTGTGCGCGTCTCGCCAGCGGCCTCGAGCTGGCGCGCCTCGTCGAGCAGGATGGCGAGCGGTGTCTTCAACGCGTGAGCCAGCGTGCCGGCCTGGGTCCGCGCCCGACGCAGCATCTCGGCGTTGCTCGCAATCATCGCGTTTAAATCGTCGACCAGCGGGGCGACCTCGCGCGGCAGGTCGTCGGGCAGGCGCTCGGCGCGGGCGGTGCGCACGGCCATCAGGGAGCGTCGCACGCGGGCCAGCGGCCACAGACCGACGGTGACTTGCAGTACGGCAGCTCCCGTCAAGCCAAGCGCGATGACGGCCAGCGATGCCGCGAGGGTCCGATCGAAATGTGCCAGCTCGGCATCGACGCTGCTCTGGGCCATGCCGACGGCCAGGCGCAGGGGGGCTTCGAGACCCGGTGTGTGCACCAGTTGCTGGTTGATCCGCAGTACGCCGATCTCGGTCGCCATCTGCTGCAGGCCGTCGGCGCCGGTCTTCTCGAGCGGCAGCCGGGCGCTGTCGAGCGACGGCGAGCGCAGCGTCTGGCCGGTCGGGCTGTCGATCTGCCAGTAGAGCCCGGACTGCGGCACCGCAAAACGCGCGTCGCTCAGGCCGCGCACCACCTCGATGGAGCCGTCCGCACGGCGTTCCACGGACATCCGCAGCTCTTCGGCATGATCGAGCAGATCGTGATCGACCTGGCGGACCACCAGCTCCTCGAAAAGCTGCGACAGGACGAGGCCGCTGAGCAGCAGGCCGGCCGAAATCCACAGTACGGCGCCGACGATCAGGCGGGCGCGGAAGCTATTGCGCAGCATGCTCTCCCGGTCCCAGCCGATAGCCCAGGCCGCGCACCGTGCGGATCGAGTCGTGGCCGAGCTTCTTCCGCAGGCGGGCGACGTAGACCTCGACCGTGTTGGACTGACGGGGCTCGTCGTAGGAGTAGATATGATCGAGAAGCTCGTCCTGGGACACGATGCGGCGCGGCCGATGAAAGAGGTAGTTGAGTATCTTGAACTCCTGCGCGGTAAGCTCGACCGGCCGGCCGTCGCGACTGACGCTGCCAGCGGTCGTGTCGAGCTCCAGGTCGCCGTGGCGAAGGACGGGGCTGACGGTGCCGGCCGAACGTCGTACCAGCGCACGCAGCCTCGCGACCACCTCCTCCAGGTGGAATGGCTTCTCGAGGTAGTCGTCGGCCCCGGCGTTGAGGCCCGCCACGCGCTCGGCCCAGCCGCTACGCGCCGTCAGCAGGAGCACGGGGAGGGTGCGCCCCGCCTTGCGCCAGCGCTTCAGGACGTCGAGCCCGGAGAGCCGTGGAAGGCCGACGTCGAGCACCGCGGCGTCGAAGTCCTGGTTGGCGCCCATGTACCAGCCCATCTCGCCGTCGGCGGCATGGTCGACGCTGAAGCCGGCGGCCGTCAGCCCCTTGTGAAGGCGCGCCGCCAGGTCGGCCTCGTCCTCGATCAGCAGGATTCGCATCGCTTGCTCCCGGCCGGCGGCTTCCTCACGATGTCATCCTCACTCTGGAGCCCGAGCGGGTTAGGCGACTGGCCTTCGGCAGGCAAGGGACGTCGCCGGCTGGAGACAGATGCCTGCCGGCTGGCTCTGGCCTACAGCAGGAAGTTCTGCGCACGCGAGAGCATTCCCCCGGACATCGTCCGGGCCTTGAAACCGTTCTGCAGCAGTACGCTCGCTGCAATGTAGGCCCGTTGGCCGGACCTGCAGACGACCTGGATTTCCCGGTCGCGCGGAAGCTCGTCCAGTCGCGCCCGCAACTCGGCGAGGGGAATGTTGACGGCTTCCGGCACATGCTCGACGGCGAGCTCGACCGGGTCGCGCACGTCGAGCAGGAACCCGTCGTCGAGAGAGGTCCAGTGGCTAATCGGCATGTCGCCGCGCAGGACATCGGCCGCCACCATTCCGGCAAAGTTGACCGGATCCTTGGCGCTGCCGAAGGGTGGCGCGTAGCAGAGCTCGGCCTCTTCGAGGTCGTACACCGTCGCATGCATCTGGATCATGGCGGCGAGCGTGTCGATCCGCTTTTCGACGCCGTCCTCGCCCAGTGCCTGCGCCCCCAGGAGGCGGCCGTCGGTCTTGCGGAACAGCACCTTCATCGCGATCGGCTTGGCGCCGGGATAGTAGCCCGCGTGCGAGTTCGGATAGAGGTAGATCTTCTCCCAGTCGGTATGGCCGAGCCGCTTCAAGGTCTTCTCGCTGGCGCCGGTCCAGGCGATCACGGCACCGAAGAGTCCGACGATCGCCGTGCCCTGGGTGCCGCGGTAGCGCGAATCGCGGCCGGCGATCACGTCGGCGGCGATCCGGCCCTGCCGGTTGGCCGGCCCGGCCAGCGCGACGAGGCTCCTCTCGCCGGTGACGAAGTCGGCGACCTCGATCGCATCGCCCACGGCGAAGATGTCGGGGTCGCTGGTGCGCATCCGGTCGTCGACGTGAATGCCACCGCGTTCGCCGAGTCGCAGCCCGGCGGTCCTGGCCAGCGCGGTATCGGGCCGAACGCCGAGAGCGACGATCACCAGGTCGGCCGGGTGGATCTTCCCGCTCTTGGTTTCGACCTCGATGGCGCCATGGGCGGCAGGCCTGAAAGCCGCCACGCCGTCCCCGAGCGCGAGATGAACACCGTGCCGTCTCAGATGAGCCTCGACCGCGCGCGCCTCTTCGCGGTCCACCGGCGGCAGCACCTGGTCGAGCATTTCTACGAGGGTCACATCGAAGCCGCGATGGACGAGGTTCTCAACCATCTCGAGGCCGATGAAGCCGCCCCCGACCACCACCGCGCGCGCCTTCGGTTTCACAGTCTGGAAGCCGGAGTACCGGTGCATGCCGGTCAGAAACTCGCTGCCGCGCTCGATCCAGTCTCGGATGGCCCGCGCATCGGGGATCGTCCGAACGTGGAAGATGCCCGGAAGGTCGATGCCCGGTAGCGGTGGCCGGACCGAAGCGGCGCCAGGCGACAGTACCAGCTTGTCGTACGGCAGGACGGAGACTTCGCCGGTCTTCACGTCGCGCACCGTGAGCTGCTTCTCCTTCGGAGCGATGCCGACAGCTTCGCTGCCGGTGCGGACCTCGATCGCAAAATGCTCGCGGAAAAGCTTCTCGCTCGCGACCAGCAGGCGCGATTCCTTCTGGATTACATCGCCGATGTGATAGGGCAGGCCGCAGTTCGCGTACGAAACGTAGGGCCCGCGCTCGATCAGCAGTATCTCGGCGCGCTCGTCCAGCCTGCGCAAACGTGCCGCGCACGAGGCCCCACCCGCTACCCCACCGACGATTATGACTTTCATTTCAGCTGTCCCGATCGAGCGTGTTCACCTGGCGCCTGTGGACGAACCGGCGCCGCACTACATTCCAAGGCGCATTCCTAATGGACACGGTGGAGGCGCCGCCTTGACATAGGTCAGGGCGCCAAAGGACCGGATGATGCGAGCAGGAAAGTTATAGTCGAGCGCGACGCCCCGGAGATCAGTCCCGTGCCCACGTCATCGGCTTGTGGCTCTCTCACGGGCTTGGCGGGCACCATCGATGCCGGTCCGCGATCGCCGGGACCTCGGCGTGGACCGGCGCACGGGATCGTCGTGGTGGCGAAAGACGGGAAGCTCATACCGGCGCCTGGCGTCGAAGATGATCGATGTTTCGATGCGGGTGACACCGGGCCGGTTGGTGAAGTGGTCGAGGGCGAGGTCCTTGAGGTGGCGCGTGTCGCGCACCATGACGTGAACGACCAGATCGTATCGTCCGGTGACGAGGAAGGCGGACCTGACCTCGGGCACCTTGACGACGTCGTCCATGAACCTGTCGACCGTGCCGCGCTTGTGCTTCGCCAGCTCGATCATGAACAGGGCTTCGAGCCCGATGCCCAGTGCCCTCGGATCGACCTCGACATGGGTGCCGAGCAGGATCCCGGAATCGCGCATCCGGCGGATGCGTTCATGGGTCGAGGACGGCGCCAGCCCGATCGCCGCGGCGATCTCCTTGACGGACAGGCGTGCATTGTTCTGCAACAGGGCCAGTATGCCGATATCCGTTCGGTCGAGGCCGGCGCCTTGCGCCGGATGCAGGAATTCATTCGTTCGATCGGTGGTCATGCCGGCGATACTATCGCTGCATGAGCGGTTTGACAGACGATTGTCCATGAGCGCCCTCGACCTGCCCCGGCTCGCCGGGATCTCCGACGACGACATCCAGCGGTTTCGTCGCGACGGTTTCCTGATCGTCGAGCGGTTCCTGTCCGAAGAGCGGGTTGCAGCCCTTCGCGAGCGCTTCCCCCGGCTTTTTGCCGGCAAGTTCGATACCGGCGTCTATCCCGACGAATGGTATTGGCGGGAGGGAATGAGTCTTCCCGACGTGACGAGGCACATGGCGAACGCCTGGAAGGCCGATCTCGCGATCGCGCGGCTGGCTCTTTCGGCGGATGTCGGCCGCGCAGCGGCCCGGCTCGCGGGATGGCCCGGCGTGCGGCTCGGGCAGGACACGATCTGGTGGAAGGTGCCGAACGCCAAGCCGATCGCCCTGCATCAGGATTCGTCGTTCATGGACTTCCTCGATCCGCCCGCGACCGTGACCTGCTGGGTGGCGCTCGACGATACCCATCGCGAGGCGGGGACCCTGGAATATGTTGCGGGCTCGCATCGCTGGCCGATCACGCCCTTGCCCGAGGCGTTCCACGGCCCCGACGATTACCGCGCGCAGATGAGGTCGGCCGCGGCCGCCGCCGGCGTCGATCCGCCGGAGCCCATCTTCATCGAGGTGCCGGCCGGGTCCTGTGTGTTCCATGCCGGGGAAATCTGGCACGGCTCGGGTCCCAACAGGACCGGCGACCGCATGCGCCGCTCGATCGGCATCCACATGCTGCCATGCAGCGCCCGGTTCAGCGATCGGCCGGGCGGTTACATCTATCGGCGCTATCAGCGGACCGACGATGCGTCGCTCGACGAGAGCTTCTTCCCGTTGCTCTGGACCGAAGACGGAAGACGCACCGCCTGGATCGACGGCTACTGCGAGAATGGCCGTCGCCGGACGCCAACCGGTGATGCGGTGACATGACCCATGCTTCCGGCATCCGCCTGATGCAGGATCAACCGGCCGGCGCGGCTGCAGGGCTCGTGGCGGAAGCGGGGCGGGCCGGGCGGCGGTCGGCGGCGATCAGGGTGTAGAAGGCGGGGACCACGAACAGGGTGAAGATCGTGCCGATCGAGAGGCCGGTGGCGATCACCAGGCCCATGTTGAAACGCGACGCGGCGCCGGCGCCGGAGGCGGCGAGGAGCGGCACGACGCCGAGCACCATCGCGGCGGTCGTCATGATGATCGGCCGCAGGCGGGTGCCGGCGGCCCGGCGCACGGCCTCGCGCTTCTCGACGCCCTGCTCCTGCAGCGTGTTGGCGAACTCGACGATCAGGATGCCGTGCTTGCTGATAAGCCCCATCAGGGTGATCAGGCCGACCTCGGTGTAGATGTTCAGCGACACGCCGATGCCGATATAGACGAACATCAGCGCGCCGGCGATAGACATCGGCACCGACACCAGAATGATCAGCGGATCGCGGAAGTTTTCGAACTGCGCGGCGAGGGCGAGGTAGATCACGATCAGCGCGAAGCCGAAGATCGCCACCATGCCCTTCGATTCGGAGACGTACTGGCGCGACGAGCCGCCATACTGGACGGTGTAGCCGGGCGGCAGCACGCGGTCGGCGATTGCCTGCAGCGACTTCAGCGCGTCGCCCAGCGCGATGCCCGGTACCGGCACGCCCTGGATCGTCGCCGCGTTGAGGCGATCGAAATGGTTGAGCGACTCGGGCACGACCTGGTTGGTGATGGTCGCCACCGTTGACAGCGGGATCGAGGTGCCGTCCGCGGCGCGGATGTAATAGTCGAGCAGCGCGTCGGGAGTCTGGCGGAACTTCTGGTCGACCTGCTGCATGACCTTGTAGGAGCGGCCGTCGAGGCTGAAGTAGTTGACGTTGGCGCCGCTCAGCATCCAGGTCAGTGCGGTTCCGACCTCGCTCATGGTCAGGCCGAGCAGGGCGATCCGGTCGCGGTCGATGACGACCGTGGCCTGCGGCTGGTCGATCTTCAGGTCGGAGACGACATAGGCGAACATGCCGCCCTTCTTGGCCTCGGCCAGCACAGCGTTGGCGACCTCGTTGAGCTGCTCGAACGAGCCGGTCGTGGTGATGGCGAACTGCACCGGCAGGCCCGAGGCGCCCGGCAGGGTGGGGGGCTGGAACGCCACCACCTGCTCGCCGGCGATCTTGCTCACCCTGGTCTGGATCTCCGTCTGCAGCTGCGTGGCGGTGCGCGTGCGCTCGTCCCACGGTTTCAGCACCAGCCCGCCGACGGAGGTTCCCGGCACGTCGATCTGGAACATGCTGTCGAGTTCCGGAATGTCCTTCACCAGCCCGTAGAGCTGGCGCGAGTAGAGCTCGCGCTGATCGAGCGTGGCATTCGGGGCGGGCACCGACTGGGTCATCACCAGGCCCTGGTCCTCCTGCGGGGCGAGCTCGCTGGTGGCGCCGGTATAGAGGAAATAGATGCCGCACAGCACGAGGACGGCGAAGGTGTAGGTCACCGGGCGGTAGTTCAGGCTGCGATCCAGCAGTCGTTCGTAGCCCTTCTCGCGACGGTCGAACCATCGGGAAAACGCCGCGCAGGCGCGCTCGATCCAGCTCAGCTCGGCCGGCGTGCGCAGCCGCAGCAGGCGCGAGCACATCATGGGCGAGAGCGACAGTGCCACGATGCCGGAAAGCGTGACGGCGCCGGCCAAAGTGAAGGCGAACTCGGTGAACAGGGCGCCGGTCAGGCCGGACTGGAAGCTGATCGGCACATAGACGGCGATCAGCACCAGCGTCATGGCGACGATCGGCCCGCCCAGCTCGCGCCCGGCCTTGATCGAGGCGTCCATCGGCGACAGCCCGGCCTCCATGTGCCGGGTGACATTCTCGACCACGATGATGACGTCGTCGACCACCAGGCCGATCGCCAGCACCAGCGCCAGCAGGGTCAGGAGGTTGAGGGTGAAGCCGAACGCCAGCATCACGAAGCAGGTGCCGATCAGCGAGATCGGGATGGCGATGATCGGGATGATCACCGTGCGCGGCGAGCCGAGGAAGACGAACACGACGGCGGCGACGATCGCCAGCGCCTCGACCAGCGCCAGGATGACTTCCTCGAGCGAGCTCTTCACGAACCCGGTCGCGTCGTAGATGATCGCGCTGGTGAGGCCGCGCGGCAGCGCCGCCTTGATCTCCGGGTAGATCGCGTTCACCTCGCCCATGACCTTCAGCAGGTTCGCCGTGGGCGTGAGCTGGATGCCGACGTAGACCGAGCGTTTGCCGTTGAACCAGACCTGCGATTCGTAGTCGTCCGCGCCGAGCGCGACGGTGGCCACGTCCTCCAGGCGAACGATGGCGCCGCCCGACTGGCGGATGACCAGCCGGCGGAACTGGTCGAGCGAATGCAGCCCGGTCTCCGCCGCGAGCAGCACCTGCACCATGTTGCCCTTGGTGCTGCCCAGGCCGGAAATGTAGTTGTTCTGCGACAGCGCGGTCGCGACGTCGGTCGCGGTCAGATTCAGCGCGGCGAGCTTCTGCGGATCGAGCCAGGCGCGCATGGCGAAGTTCTGCGCACCCAGCATCTCGGCGGTCTGGATGCCCGACACCGTCTCGAGCCGCGGCTTGACCACGCGGATGATGTAGTCGGTGATCTGGTTGGGCTGCAGCGTGTCGCTGTAGAAGCCGATGTACATCGCATCGACGGTCGTGGCGTTGGCGACCGTTATCGCCGGCTGCAGCGTCCCCGACGGGAGCTGGTTGATCATCGCGTTGACCCGCGCGCTGATGTCCGACAGCGCGGCGCGAGAATCGTAGTTGAGCCGCAGGTTGGCGGTTATGACGGAGAGCCCGCTCTTGCTGCTGGACGTCATGTAGTCGATGCCGTCGACCTGGGCCATCGCCTGCTCTATCGGCGTCGTGATGAAGCCGGCCACGGTCGCGGCATCGGCGCCGTAGTAGATCGTCGTGACGGTGACGACGGCGCTTTCGGTCTGCGGATACTGCTGGATCGGCAGCTCGGTCACCGCGCGCAGTCCGACCACCACGATCGCCAGGCTGACGACGATCGCGAGCACGGGCCGGCGGACGAAGATCTCGATGATGTTCATGGCGTCCGCCGGCTCAGCGCGGCGGCAGGATGGGCACGGCGCGGCTGTCCGGCTGCACCGTGTTGTCGATCACCACGGCGGTGTCGTTGGTGAGCTTGAGCTGCCCGGCCGTGACGATCGTCTGCTTTTCCTCGATGCCGTCGAGCACGGCGACCTGGTCGCCGCGCGTCTCGCCGGTCTTGACGAAGGTCTGCTTCACCCGCTTGACCGGCTTGCCCTTGTCGTCCTTGCCCGCGTCCTCGACCACGAACACCGTGTTGCCGTAGGCGTTGTAGGTGATCGCCGTCACCGGCAGGGTCAGGAGGCGCTTGGGCGCCCCGGTCGTGATCTCGACCGTCGCGTACATGCCGGGCAGCAGCTTGCGGCCGGGATTGGACAGGCTGGCGCGGACCTGGACGTTGCGCGTGGTGGTGTCGACCCGCACGTTGATCGCGACGATCTTGCCGGCGAACGTCTGATCGGAGAAGGCGTCGACCTTCACCATGACGGGTTGGTCGACGGCGATCTGGCCGAGCGCCTGCTGCGGCAGGAGGAAGTCGACGAACATCGGATCGATCGCCTGCAGCGAGACGATCGCCACGCCCGGGTTGAGATACTGGCCCTTGTCGACCTGCCGGATGCCGAGCCGGCCGGCGAACGGCGCGCGGACCGATTTCTGGGCGATCAGGGCCTGCTGGGCCTCGACGTCGGCCTGCGCCGACTTCACGCTGCTCGCGTCGCTGTCGACCGACGCCTGGCTGACGATCTTCTCGCGCAGCTGGCGCAGGTTGCGCTGGTAGTTGGTGTTGGCGAGCTCGGCCGCCGCCTCGAGCTGCTTCAGCCGGCTGGTCGCGTCGTTCAGGGCGAGGCTGACCAGCAGCGCGCCGGCCTCGACGTCCTGGCCGGACTCGAAGGAGATCTCCTCGACCACGCCGGGAACGGACGGCGAGACGTCGACCCCCTGGCTGGCGCGCAAGGTGCCGATGACCCGCAGCTGCGGCTGCCATTGCTGGTAGCCGGCTTCGACCGCAGAGACGGTCTGCGGTGCCGCCGCATAGTCCGACAGCGCCTTGGCGATCATCGTCGTCTTGAAGTTCTGGAACCAGTAGAGCCCTCCGGCGAGGGCGCCGACCAGCACCAGCATGATGAGCATGCGCAGGATCATGGCTTGGAGACCTGTGTGGCCGCCGGGGCGGGAGCGGCAGCGGGAACGTAGGGCGAGAAGGTCGACGGGGTCTCGGGGCCGGGCCGGTTCCACCAGCCGCCGCCGAGCGCCTGATAGAGCGCGGCGGTGTCGGAGAGGCGGCGGGCTTCCGCCTGGATCAGCCCGATCTTGGCCTGATCGTACTGGGTCTGGGCGTTGAGCAGGCCGAGGACCGAGCCGCTGCCCTCCTCGAACTGCTTTTCCGCGACGTTGAGGCTGGCCGCCGCGATGCGCTCGACCCGGCGCTGGGCCGCCACAGAGTCGGCGTCCGACTGCAGCGCCTGCAGCGAATCGGCGACGTTTCGGAAGGCATGCAGCACCGTGCTGCGATAGCGCGCCTTCGCAGCGTCCAGGCCGGCGTCGGCGGCCTGCCGCTGGTAGATCAGCTTGCCGGCGTCGAAGATCGGCAGGCTGAGGGTGATGCCGACATCCCAGATGCCGAGGGTGACCGAGCTGATGCCGATCCTGCCGCCAACGCCGCTCAGCGAGATCTGCGGCAGCATGTTGGCGACGGCGATGCCGACCTGCGCGTAGGCGGCGCGCAGCTGCGCGTCGGCCGAGCGTATGTCGGGGCGCTGCTCGACCAGGCTCGACGGCAAGGAGACCGGCAGCTCCTCGGGGAGGCGCAGGTCGGCGAACGAGAACGTCTCGGGCAGCGGATCGCTGGGGAACCGGCCCGCGAGGTTGCGCAGCAGGGTACGCTGCTGCTCGAGGCTGTTGCGCAACGGCGGCAGGTTGGTTTCCGACTGGGCGAGAGCGGATTGCTGGGCCAGCACGTCTGCCATCGTCGCTCCGCCCAGCTCGAACTGCTTCTCGATCAGCCGGTAGAGGCGGCGCTTGGTGGCGATCAGCGCTTCGGTCGCCGCGATCTGCGCCCGCAGCGAGGCTTCCTGGATCGCCGCGACGACGATGTTTGAGCTCAGCGTGAGGTAGGCGGCCTCGAGTTGGAAACGCTGGTCCAGCGCTTGCGCATTGGAAGCCTCCACCTTGCGCAAGGTGCCGAATACATCGATCGGATAGGACGCGGTGACGAGCCCGGTACTGAGCGTGAAGACTTCGCTGATCTCCTGGCCGAGTATCGCGCTCGAAATGCCGACGCGGTCGGCCGAGAGCCTGGCATTGGCCGTGGGAAACCAGCTCGTATTGGCCGCCCGCGTGTTGGCCTGGGCCTGCTTCAGGGTCGCCTTGGCCGCCTCGACGTCGGGGCTGGCCGCGAAGGCCGCGTTGACAAGGTCGCTGAGAGCCTGCGACCCGAACATCTTCCACCAGTCGCCCGGAATATCGCGGCCCGAGACGAATCTCTGGACGTCTGCGCCGCGCTCGCCGGCCGGCCTGGTCTGCTCCGGAACAGGTACCTCGGAATAGCCGGCGCCGTCCGGCAATGGCGGCCGCTTGTAGTCCGGCCCCAGCAGCCCGCATCCCGACAATGTGAAGATCGTGGCGACGGACAGCGCAAGGCGGCGACAGTAACGATGGTCGGCGAATCGCACTGATGCTCCGATGCTGGCCACTAACCCACTACGGCCCGCGGCTCCCCCGCCAACCGCTCGCGCAGCGATCTTATGGTCCTATCGTAGGGTCTGCAATGCGCTTGTCTCACCACGTAACGGGCACGATTTCGCCATTGTCGGCTGGCATCGTGGGTCGATGTTGCCGACAGCGAACTGCTCCGGTGCCCTGGCCATATTGCGCGATTGCCCCAGGCAACCGGACGAAATGAACGAAACAATTCGGCAAATGCGTGCAGCAATTTCGAAACTGGTTTGACCTAAGTACCTGCTTACAAGACGAAGACTGGGGAGATGAGCGTTCGTACCGATCGAGACAATTCCGGTTCTGCCGCGGGCTGCCGGCACGTCGCCTGACGCCCGTCGTTTCAACTCGTTCTACCAATCTGGAGGACTATATGCCGAACTTCATCGACACGCCTGGCGCACACACGATTCACGGCTCGAACATCGACGACTACATCGTCGGCAATGACGGGGCGGACAATCTCTACGGTGAGGACGGCAACGATACGATCTATGGCGGGACCGCGGGCGGCGCGATCGATCCGAGCAACGACAAGATCTACGGCGGCGACGGCAACGACAACCTGCATGGCGAGGCCGGCAACGACACCATCACCGGTGACGACGGCGACGACTCCCTGTACGGCGAGGACGGCAACGACACGCTGACCGGCGGCAATGGCGCGGATACGATCTACACCGGCGTTGGAACCGACACGGTCAACGGCGACGCAGGCAACGACGTGATCTACGCCGGCCTCGGCGTCAAGACGATCAATGGCGGCTCCGGTTTCGACTATCTCGAAATCAACCGCAGCACGTCGGGCGCCAACTCCACGTTCGTTCTGAACGGGCCTGCAGCGGGTAATTCCGACGGCAGCTCGACCAATTCCATCGAGCAGCTGCGTTTCTACGCCGGCTCGGGAGCCGACAACATCACGGGCGGCAACGAGAACGATTACCTTTATGGCGCCGACGGGCAGGACACCCTCAATGGCGGCGCGGGTGCCGACCAGCTTTACGGTGAGGACGATGCCGATCTCCTCAATGGCGGCGCCAGCAACGACTACATGATCGGTGGCGCCGGTGCCGACGTGGTGAATGGCGACGACGGCAACGACACCATTTACGGCGGTAACGCTGGCGGCGCGGTCGATGCGAGCAACGACGTGCTGAGCGGCGGCGACGGCAACGACACCATCCACGGCGAACTCGGCAACGACACCGTCAACGGCGACGACGGAAACGACAGCCTGTACGGCGAGGACGGCAACGACACGATCAACGGCGGCAACGGCAGCGATACCATCTATACCGGTATCGGAAACGACACGGTCACCGGCGGCAACGGAGACGACACGATCTATGCCGGCATCGGCAACAAGAACATCAATGGCGGGTCGGGCTTCGACTTTCTCGAGGTCAATCGCGCCACGGATGCGGCGAACCAGACGTTCACGCTCAACGCCACGGCCGGGAACACCACGACGTCGAACATCGAGCGGCTCAGCTACTTCGGCGGCTCCGGCAACGACACGGTCAAGGGCGGAAGCGGGGACGACATCCTTCGCGGTGCCAACGGCGGTGACAAGCTGTACGGCAAGGAGGGTGCCGACCAGCTTTATGGCGAAGTCGGCCAGGACAAGATGTTCGGCGAGGACGGCAACGACTACATGATCGGCGGCGCCGATATCGATCAACTCGAGGGCGGCGACGGCAACGATACGATCTACGGCGGCACCGGTGGCGGCGCGGCCGATGCGAGCAAGGACACGATCAAGGGCGGTGACGGCAACGACAGCCTCCACGGCGAGGCCGGCAACGACGTCATCAACGGCGATGCCGGCGACGACACACTCTACGGCGAGGACGGCGACGACACTATGTCCGGCGGCAAGGGCAACGACGCGCTCTATGGCGGCCTCGGGGCCAACACCCTGAACGGCGATGGCGGCGACGACTACTTCGCGGTCGGTCTCCTTGCGCAAAAAGTCTATGGCGGTGACGGCTTCGATACGCTTGACTTCACGCGGACGACTGACGGCGGCGCTCTCAACCTGACGCTCGATGGCGGCGCGGCCAACGACGGCAGCGTCGTGTCGTCCATCGAGCTGTTCCGTTTCTGGGGCGGTACGAACAACGACACCATCGTTTCCGCCGGCGGCGACGACACGCTCCGAGGCAATGACGGCAACGACAATCTGAGCGGGCGCGCCGGAAACGACACTCTCTATGGTGAGGTCGGCACGGATACGCTGAGAGGCGGCGACGACAACGACTGGATCTCTGGCGGCAGCCAGGCCGACACGCTGTATGGCGACGACGGCAACGACACGATCTATGGTGGCAATGCCGGCGGCGCAGCCGATGCCAGCAACGACACGATCAATGGCGGCGACGGCAACGACAACCTGATCGGCGAGGACGGCAACGACACCATCACCGGCGACAGCGGCAACGACACGCTCAATGGCGGGAATGGGGACGACAACCTGAACGGCGGCAATGGCGCCGACACGATGTATGGCGGCGCGGATGTCGACACCATGGTGGGCGGTTCCGGCAACGACTATCTGCAGGGCGATGCCGGCAACGACAGGCTCGACGGCGGTGCAGGAAACGATACCCTCAACGGCGGTACGGAGAACGATCAGTTCAGGTTCACCACCGCTCTCAGCTCGATCGACAACGTCGATACGATCCAGAACTATGTCGTCGCCGACGACGTCATCCAGATCGACAACGCCGTGTTCTCCGGCGGCGGGCTTGGGGTCGGCACCCTTACGGTGGCGCAGTTCAACACCGGTGCCGGGGCGAGCGACGGCAACGACCGGATCATCTACAACTCGGCAACCGGCGCGCTCTTCTACGATGCCGACGGCAACGGTGCGGGCGCCCAGGTTCAGTTCGCGACGATCAGTACCGGGCTTGCGATGACGAACAACGAGTTCGTCGTCATCTAGCTCTCAACGACACGGGATACCTGCCGGCGCCGAGCTCAAGCTCGGCGCCGGATTCTTTTTGCCCTCCGTCGCCCGCGGGTCCTACCTTGCGATCGGCACCGGCAACCGGCGGCGCCTCGGGAGGGATGATTGACGACCAAGACCGCTGCGGCACGCTTCGCCGCCCATGCGCTGGGGACGCGCTTCGCCGACCTCCCGGCGGCTGCCGTCGACCGCGCCAGGGTCTACGTGCTCGACAGCCTCGGGGTCGGGATCGCCGGCTCGTCGGTCGAGGGTGGGGAAGGGCTGGTGCGCGTCGCCTCCGGCTGGGGCGACCCGGGCGTGCCGGTCTGGGGGCGTGCCATGCGGCTGTCCCCGCCGGCTGCGGCCTTCGTCAACGCCTGGCAGATGCACAATCAGGAATACGATTGCCTGCACGAGGCCGCCGTCGTCCATGCCATGGCCACGACCCTGCCCGCGGCATTGGCCGCCGCCGAGCTGCGCGGCGGCGCGAGCGGTGCGGAGCTGATTGCAGCGATCGCGGTCGCTGTGGACATCGCCGCGGGCCTCGGTATGGCCTCGCAGGCCGGCTTCCGCTTCTTCCGTCCCGCCACAGCGGGCGGATTCGGCGCGGTCGCGGCGGCCGCTCGTGTGCTCGGCCTGGACCAGCGCACGCTGGAAGCGGCCTTCGCGTGGCAGCTGGCGCAAGCCAGCGGCACGATGCAGGCTCACACCGAGGGCAGCCCCATTCTGCCGGCCCAGCTCGCGTTCAACGCCCGCGCCGCGCTGCAATCCTGCGAGCTCGCGACGCTGGGGTTCGAGCCCGCGCGCGCGGTGTTCGAAGGTCCGTATGGATATCTGAGCGTCTTCGAGGGCGCCTTCGCGCTGGAGCCGGTTCTCGACGTGCTCGGCCGCGAGTGGCGGATCGCGGAATTCAGCCACAAGCCGTTTCCGGCCGGCCGCGCCACCCATGGCGGGATCGAAGGCGTGATGGCCCTCCAGGCGGAGCACGGCTTCGCCGCCGCCGACGTCGCGCGGGTCGAGATCGCGGCGCCGCCGCTGATCGTACGCCTCGTCGGACGGCCGCTGCTGCCCGATGCCGGCGCGAGCTACGCGCGGCTATGCATTGCCTACGCGGTGGCGAAAGTGCTGCAGAAGGGATCGATCGACCTCGCGGATTTTCGCGGCGATGCGCTGGCCGATCCCGCTACGCACGCGCTTGCGACACTCGTCGAGACGCGCGACGACGGCAACCCCGATCCCAATACGCTGGCGCCGCAGACCGTCACCGCGCATCTGAAGGACGGCAGGACGCTCTCATGGCGCTGCGAGACGATGCTCGCCAATCCGGCACGGCCGCTGACGCGCGAGCAGCATCTCGCCAAGTTCCGCCGCTGCCTCGACTTTTCCGTGGCGCCGCTGGCGCCCGGGACGGCCGAGTGTCTGATCGATGCGGTCGACCGTCTTGAAGAGCTGGAGGACGTGCGCCTCCTCGCCCGGATCGCCGCCGGCTTGAGCTAGCTTCGCTCGCGGCTACAGTGCGGGATGGCCAGGAAGCTGAAGACCTATACGACCTCGGCTGGATTCTTCGACCTCGCCGTCGCGGCCCCTTCGATGAAGGCCGCGCTGGAGGCGTGGGGCTCGAGCAACAATCTCTTCCACCAGGGGTTCGCGCGGCAATCCGACGATCCGGAGATCGTTGCCGCTGCGATGGCCAGGCCCGGCGTCGTGCTGCGGCGGGCGGTGGGCACCGACGCGCCGTTTAGCGAGAATGCCGAGTTGCCGACCAACCTGCCGATCGGCAAGGCCGGGCGAGCACGTGCCGCACATCGGCCGAAGGCGGCGAAGCCGCCCAAGACACTCGAGCCGCCGAAGTCAACCGATCCGGCCAACGACAAGGCTGCGCGCGAGGCCGCTCTCGCCTACGAGCGCGAGCGGAACCGGCGGGAGCGCGAGGCGCGCAAGGAGGAGGCCGCGCGCGAGAAGGAACGCGAGCGGCGCGACCGCGCCGTCGCGGCCGCCGAGGCGGCGCTCGAAAGCGCGAGGAAGGCCCATGAGGCACAAGTGGCGAAACTGCAAAAGGCCCGCTCGGCGCTCGACAGGAAGGCGGCCGCCGAAGAGGCATCGTGGGAACGGAAGAGGGAGCAGCTGGAGCGCGCCCTGAGACGAGCCCGCTCGCCTGGGTATCTCAGGCTGGTCTGAAGAAGCGGCTTCTAGTCTTCGTCCTTGACGCGCACGACGCTGACCGAACCGTCCGCCTCCAGGTACGCCGCCTTCACCTTGGCGCAATCGTCCACCCCCTGCTTGCGGAGCTGCACCATCAGCTCCTCCTCGGTGACGAGTTCAATCCGCATGTTCCGGCGCAGCAGCTTGCCGTCGGCGATCAGCTTGAGCTTCGGTTCACGGGTCAGCCGCTCGACGAACGGCACGTGATACTGCAGCCATTCGATCACGTAGGCCCAGAACAGCACCGTGGCGACCGAGACGGCGCCGCCGATCACCGAGTACGAGTCGGCAGTGATGCCGTTGCCGGCGATTTCGGCGACCAGGACGACGACCAGGATGTCGGACGTTCCCAGCCCGCCCACCTGCCGGCGCAGGACGATTCGGAGCAGCACGAAAATGATGAAGTACATCATCGTGGCGCGGACGACGGTCTCCAGGATCGATTCCGTCGGGAAGAGGATCTCTGCCCAGTTCACGGGCGAGAAATACGGTTCAAGGTTCACTCGACTTCCCCAATCGGGCTGACCGCCCCGTTCACAACGTCGATGGCCGGTTCGCGTTGCGGCTGGGCCGAGGGCATTTTCGGACGCTGCCGATCGTGGGATTGAGCCGCGGCGGTGAATCCGCTCTAGGATGACCACCGCACACGGGAGCGTATCATCTTCAATCTCTACCTCGCGCTCGGCGCGATGACGGTGCAGCAGACCTTCGCGACGATGGGGCGCTCGACCGTGCCGCTGATCGCGCCCGCCATCGTCGCCGGTCTCGGCGTCGATCCGGCGCTGGTCGGGGTCTATGTCGCGATCGGCGCCGTGGCGGGCTTCCTGACGACGATGGGCTGCGGCGGGCTGATCGTGCGCTACGGCGCGCTGCGCATGACGCAGGTCGGCATGCTGGCGCTGGGCATCGGCCTGTCGCTGCCGGCGACGGGATTGCTGGCGCTGTTCGCGCTGGGCGCGTTCATCGGCGGGCTGGGGCAGGCGATCTCCACGCCGTCGAGCTCCCACCTGCTCGGGCGCCTCGCGCCGCCGCGCAGCGCGCCGCTGGTCTTCTCGATCAAGCAGACCGGCGTGCCGGCGGGTCTGATGCTGGCGGGCGTACTGACGCCGATGCTGGCCACCGAGATGGGCTGGCGCACGGCGCTTCTGGTGATCGGCGGCGCCTGCGCCTTGACTGCGCTGGCGCTGCAGCCGATGCGCCGGCGCTTCGACGTCGACCGGATCGCGGGCCATCCGCTGTCGCCGGCCGACATCCGCGCCAACGTGGCGTCGGTGCTGCGCGAGCCGGCGCTGCGCGCGATGTGTGTGGCGATGTTCAGCTTCGTCGGGCTTCAGTCGCTGTTCACCGGCTTCTTCGTGCTCTATCTCGTGCGCGGCCTGGGCTACGAGCTCGAACGCGCCGGCCTGGTGTTCGCGATCGCCGTCGCCGTGGCCGTGCCGGGCCGCATCGGCTGGGGCTGGCTCGCCTCGCACCTGATACGCCCCGCCACGCTGCTGTCGCTGCTCGGCGTCGGCATGGCGGGATCGGCGGTGCTTGCGGCGGCGATGGACCCGGCCTGGCCGACCTGGCTCGCCGCCGTCGCCGCCAGCCTGTTCAGCGCCACCGCGGTAAGCTGGCACGGCGTGCTGCTGGCCGAGGTGGCGCGCCTCTCGCCACCCGGCCGCATCGGCTCGACCACCGGCGCGGTGCTGGCCTTCGGCGACGCCGGCGCCTTCGTCCTGCCGCTGCTGTTCAGCGCCGCGCTGTCGGCGACCGGCGGCTACGGCACGGGTTTCGTGATTGGCGGCGCGCTGGCGCTGGCGTTCGGGCTGTCCGGGCTCTGGCGGCGTTTCGGCACCGGAAATGACTGAGCGTGGTTCACCTTGGCGCGACTGCCATCCAGATCTGTCGAATGTGCCACTGCGATTGCCGACCGGCTTCTCCGCGTGAACGCCTCTGGCGCGATCAGAGCCCACAGAATGCGACAGCAAATCGACTATTTGGTTGTAGACGCACCTCGACTCATATACGTTCGATGGTGTATGGGGATAAAACTGGGGAAGTTACATTTTGCGAAATCGTGGGTAGATTCGCGCCCCCGGCGATGTCGTGCGTTGGCTGGAGAACGCCCTGTCATATTCGGCGGGTAACTCATTCTAGTTAACAGTCGCCGCTGACGGGCTACTAGGAATTTCTTGCTTGTCGCTTTCCGACTGGCGGGGCGGGGGAGACAACAGCAGTGACCCACAGCTTTGCACTCGATGGGGACTAAGCGTGAAGTTCAATAGGCTGAATGGGGAATACGCTATGGTCTCCAGTGACGGAGAAATTAAGCTTACCGTTGCGAAGACTAACCGTGACGGAGTTCGTCAGTTTTCAATGGTTGGTCCATTCGGTAGTTTCTTATTTAAGTGTGAGATCAATTTCAATGGAATCCCCACTTGGCGTGTTCTGCGATTGCTTGCAAAGGGAGTGGGAGCTGAAAACTGGGTCGTTCTCCACTTGAAAACATGCGATTCACAATTGCTAAACCTCATCAGCGATGCGCTCCGCGATTTCGGGACTTTCTACGGTAAGAACGCGGGGAATGTCCAAGTGAAATTTGGCCGCGATTGATCTATCGCGCTTCCCCGCGAACTTTAGTTCTAGAAGTCTTGGAGTAGTTCGTATGCCGTTGACCTTTGCCCAAGCCCAACAGCAGATTGATATCTGGAAGACGTCAGCAACGGCTCCTACCAATGCGCAGATTGATGCTCTGATCGCCGAACTTTCGGTTAGGCTAGACGGAAGCACATCCACTGTCCTCTATGGGGGACCGCTGGGGATAGCCGGTGCTGACTTGGATGCCGATGAATTGGTGGATGCCCATGATTTGGCAGAATCGCTCGCGCGGCAGTCCGAAGGTCGAATCGGGGTCATCGACAACACTGATGCCGGGAGAATCTTGGGCGGCGATGATCTGAGAGAGGTATTGCTGCGCGCCAACGGGGCAAATGAAGCGGTCGTCGACAGCCGTCTTTATGATCTTGGCGGGCTGTGGGACACAACGTCGGCCCGTTTCGCCGGCCAGTTGACCGGACCAGTCCTTTCGGTCGTGCCCTTCGCCGATGCCGGACGTATCTGGTCGCAGACCGAACTCCGAGCGCTGCTGAACAATGCCGACGTCTCCAGCATTAATGGCATCACGCGCGGATCCATTCTCGCTCGTTATACGGCATTAACTGAAAGTGTAGGCGAAGCGGCTGCCTACTCCGAAATCCGCGATCATCTGATGACCAAGTCGCTTCTCGACGGCATTACTTCTGATATCCGGCTTGCGCCCGACGGTTCTGCTATCTCCGTTGGAGAGCGCTTCCTGCGGTCCAATGGGATTCTTGACGTCGGCCCTATCACCGCATCCCCGGGGACGGCTCTCGGCAGATACATCGATGGCCTCGGCAGCATTACACGTGAAAATCTCGGCCGAATCACAAGGTCCGCTCCGTGGCTGCTGGACGTCGGCGGCGACGGCGCTAAGTATGTCGGGAATACTCTCGGTACAGCCGTTAAATACCTTGGACCCGTTGGTGATTTGCTCGACGGCGCCCTTTCTGCGGCTCGAGCCTACGATCTGTACCGAGCCGGCGATATCCAGGGCGCGATCACCGAGCTTACTGGCTTTGCGGGTAGTCTCGCTGGAGGTTATTGGGGCGGCGCGGTAGGTATCGGCATCGCCGGATTGCTCGGCTTGTCAGGCCCCGTGGGCTGGGGACTCGCGGCCGCGTTGGCGATCGGAGGAGGGCTGGGCGGTGAAGCATTCAGCCGCTGGGCGGCCAACTCCCTTGCCGACCTATTCGATGGCGTCGGCGGCTGGTCCGCGGGAATTCAGGACAGGTTCGCGGCGGCAATCTCTGCAGCGTTGCGTCGGCTTCTCGATCCTATCGTTATCGACATGGACGGCGATGGCGTAGAGCTGGTTTCTCGGGCGGCCGCAAACGTCTATTTCGACATGGACGGAGACGGCATCAAGGAATTGACCGGCTGGCTCGGGAAAGACGACGCGCTGCTCGCCATCGATGAAAACAAGAATGGCACGATCGACAACATCAACGAGCTGATTGGCGACCTTGTCCGGTCAGGCTCCGTCGAGCTGGCGAGCTACGATCTGAATGGCGACAGGATCATCGACAGGAAGGATGCGATTTTTGGCAAGCTGAGGGCCTGGATCGACGCGAACAGCAATGGGCTGACGGACGCCGGCGAGCTGAAAACGATGGCGGAAGCGGGCATCAAGTCCTTCGATCTGCGCTTCACCGATGTCGGGTTCGAGGTCGAGGGCAACCGGATCCACGAACAATCGACCTTCGAATGGACTAACGGTCAGACCGGAACGGTGGTCGATGCCTGGTTCGATGTCTCCAACGTCGCCACCAGCTCCGGTGTGACAACGACCGGCAACGCCGCCATCGACGCTCTGCCCGACATTCGCGGCTATGGTGACGTGGATTCCCTCCGTGCGGCGATGGCCGCCAACGGCACGTTGACCTCTCTGGTGTCCGATGTCGTTAACCGCCGTACCGATCAACTCGGCGGCCTTCGTGGCGTCGTCGAGCAGATTCTTTTCCGCTGGGCGGGTACGATAAACGTCGATCCTGCATCCCGGGGTGGCCTGTTCGACGGCCGCGAGCTCGCGACGCTGGAGAAGTTTCTGGGGACTCCGTATCGGGTGCAGGGGGTTACGAATCCCACGCAGGCGGCGGTCCCCAGCCTTCAGAGTTCCTGGGACGGCTTGGTGGAGGGCGTGTTGGCCCGTCTGCTACTGTCGGGCGCTGTTGGCGACGTAGTCGGGGAGTCGGTGGCCTACATACCGTCCGCCGATCGCATCCTCACCATTGCCACAGCCGAAGAGCTGCTTGCAGAGCTGAAGCAGGGGGCGCCCACCGGCTCGACGCTCGCCGTCGCCAACTACTGGTCGGCGGCGCTGCCCCTTGCGCGCCAGACGCTGGAGGAAACAGGTACCTTGCCAAGCAGCGCCGTCTATTCGGCGCTGATCGCCGCCACACTGGCCGATTCAGGCCTGGCGCCGTTCGCGACCCTGCTCGAACAGGGTGTTCATGCCCTTCCCGCGGGTGTCGCCGTACTGACCCAGAACGGCGTCTACATGGGTACGGATGCGGCTGAGGCCCTGGTGCTCACGGGTGGCGCTCAAGCCATTTATGGCCAGGGCGGGGATGATCGGCTCTCGGCCCTCAACACCAATACCCAAGCCAACTTTCTTCTGGATGGCGGCGAAGGCAGCGACACCCTTCAAGGTGGGGCGGGCTCCGACTGGCTCGACGGCGGGGCGGGTGCGGACGTCATGGCCGGAGGGGACGGGAACGATACCTATGGGGTCGATAGCGCCGCGGACCTCGTGATCGAAGGCAGGGGTGCGGGAAACGATACGGTCCGTTCCTCGATCGCCTACACGCTCGCCGATCCATTGGAGAACCTCGTGCTGCTCGGCAGTGCGGGGCTTTCCGGCGTTGGCAACGCCAGCGCCAACAAGATCACAGGCAATAGTGCGGGCAACGTGCTGCAAGGCCTCGACGGCGACGACATCCTGGATGGTGGCGCCGGAAACGACACTCTCTACGGCGGGGCTGGCAACGATACCTTCGTGGTGAATTCGACGAAGGACAAGATCGTCGAAGAAGGCTCCGGCTACGACACCGTCAGGTCCGCGGTGAACTACACATTGGGCGCCAAGTTGGAGGCACTCCAGCTTGTCGGTGCAGCCACGACCGGTACGGGAAACGATCTCGACAATGCGATAACGGGTAATGAACTCAACAACAAGCTGAACGGCCTGGGCGGCGCGGATGCGATGGCAGGCGGCCTGGGTGACGATACCTACTACGTCGACAACAGGAACGATCGTGTCACCGAGGCGGCCAACGCGGGCAACGATACGGTCATCTCCTCGGCCACGTATGCGTTGGGCACCGACGTAGAGAACCTGACATTGACGGGCGATCTGGATGTGTCGGGCGAGGGCAATGCCCTTGCCAATATCCTCATCGGGAACAGCGGCGAAAACTATCTCGATGGTCGGGGCGGCGCAGACGACATGCGCGGCGGTGCCGGAGACGATACTTATGCCGTCGACGATGCGGGCGACATGGTGACGGAATCGCGGAACGGTGGGCTCGACACCGTCACGACCTCGCTCGCGAGCTACGTGCTTGGCAAGGAACTGGAGAATCTCCAGCTCTATATCGGCAGCAGCTCGGATTCCGTCACTCGCTCGGGGACGGGAAATACAGTCGCGAATACGATCTGGGGGAATCGCGGCGCCAATGTGCTTTCGGGCCTGGCAGGCGACGACAATCTTTATGGTCAGGAGGGAGACGACAGACTCGAGGGCGGCACCGGAAACGACTGGCTGGAAGGTGGGAGCGGCGTCGACACGATGCGCGGTGACGTCGGTGACGACACTTATTCGGTCGACAATGTCGCCGACGTCGTGACAGAAGCGGCCAACGGTGGAACCGACACCGTACGCAGCACAGTGTCCTATGCGCTGGGCGCTGACGTGGAGAACCTGCTTCTCCTCGGCTATCTCGACATTAACGGGATGGGCAATTCCACCGTGAACCGGATCGCGGGCAATAGTGGCGCCAATCGACTCGATGGCGGCGCCGCGGCCGATACCATGATTGGGGGGTCCGGGAACGACACCTACGTTGTCGACGATGCCGGCGATCTCGTCGTCGAAGGTGCCGGTGAAGGCAACGACAAGGTCGAAGCGTCGATCAGCTACACACTGTCGGATGCGATCGAGAGCGTCCTGCTGACCGGAACCGCTGCCATCTCCGCTACCGGCAATGCTTCTGCCAATCAGCTGACCGGCAACAGTGCGGCCAACATCCTCAAGGGACTGGCCGGCAACGATCTCCTGGACGGCGGCGTGGGCGAAGACACCATGATGGGTGGTCAAGGAGACGACACATATATCGTCGACAGCCTTAACGATGTGATCGTCGAGGAGGGCTCCGGATACGATACGGTGCGTGCGTCGCTGAATTATACGCTCAGTGCGAAGCTCGAAGCGCTCGAGCTTTACGGCAGCGCCACCTCGGCAACGGGCAATAGCCGCAACAATTTTCTGGTCGGGAACGAGCTTGCCAATTCCCTCGACGGGCTCGCGGGCAATGACAGCATGTCTGGCGGGTTGGGTGATGATACCTATTTCGTCGACAGCAGGAACGATCAGGTCAACGAAAACATCAATGGCGGGATCGATACGGTTTTTGCGTCTGTCGGATATTTTCTCGGGGCAAACGTGGAGATCCTGACCCTGACAGGGAATGACGACATCAATGCCGACGGGAATAGTCTGGCCAACCTGTTGGTCGGCAACGACGGTGACAACGTTCTCGACGGAGGCGCCGGTGCCGACGAGATGCGTGGCGGACTCGGCAACGATACTTATGTCGTCGAAAGTGCTCTGGATGTGATCGTCGAGCTCGCCTTGGCGGGCGTGGATACGGTGAGAACCGCACTCGCAGCCTTTACGCTGGGCAGCAACCTGGAGAATCTCCAGCTCTTCCACAGCTACATAGACAGCGGTGCGAGAAACGGCACTGGCAACGAGCTAGGAAACCTGATCTGGGGCACGAATGGCGCCAACCAGCTGTCGGGTTTGGCAGGTGATGACAAGCTTTTCGGCTACGATGGCCAGGACAACCTGATAGGCGGGGCCGGGAACGATTGGCTCGACGGCGGATCCGGCGCCGACACGATGAACGGTGACATTGGTGACGATACGTACGTCGTCGACAACGTAGCCGACGTCGTCGTCGAAGCGGCGAACGGTGGCATCGACACGGTCAGAAGCTCGATCGCCTTCATCCTTAAGTCTAATCTAGAAAATGCGGTCCTAACCGGATCTTCGGCCATTGACGCCCAGGGCAACGAGGCTGCCAACACGCTGACAGGGAATAACGCCAACAACAGCCTTGATGGCGGTACAGGCGCCGACACGATGATAGGCGGTGGTGGGGACGACACCTACACTGTCGACGAGGCGGGCGACCGGGTCATCGAAGCGCCGGGTGAAGGAAACGACACCGTCAGATCGTCGATAAACTACGTTTTGGGCGTAGGAACTGAAAATTTGGAGCTTCGAGGCTCTGGTAAGCTTTCCGGGACCGGTAACGAAATGCGCAACAACATCACCGGCAACTCCGCGAATAATGTCATCAGAGGCGGGTACGATGGAGACCTTCTGACGGGGAATGCAGGCGCTGACAGGTTCGTCTACGACAGCGTTTCGGATTCCGACGGAGCGACGGGCTGGTTCGACAGGATCGCCGACTTCAACTTTGCGGAAGGCGATCGCATCCACGTGTCCGGTCTCGACGCAAACTCCTTGCAATCGGGGCGCCAGACTTTCGATTTCGCAGGTATCCAGAGCAACTTTACCTCCATCGCCCAGATCCGCGCGACATTCGAAGGTAACAACACGTACAGACTGCATTTCAACACCGACAGCGACTCTGGGTCCGAAATGCAGATAGTCGTCAATAGCAGCACAGCTCCTGTCGGTGCTTGGTTCATCTAAGCCGGAGCAGGCGATTATCCTGCTCCCGCGCCGCCATCGCCCTGTCGCTGACTGGCGGCTACGGCACCGGCTTCGTGATTGGCGGCGCGCTGGCGCTGGCGTTCGGGCTGTCCGGACTCTGGCGGCGTTTCGGGAGCGGTGCGGTTTGAGATAAACTGCGCGGATGTATGTCTACTGGTGGCATGTCCGGGGGCTGAATGCCGTCAAGGTCGGGCATGCCGAGGATCCGAGACAGCACGTCAGCGACTACCGCCGCGACTACGGGTTGGGCGGCAAGGAGGTGCGCGGCTACAGGCTGGACGGCAGCATGGACCCCGAGTGGGTCGAGAGGCAGCTGGGCCGCATGCTCGAGACCTGGGGACTCGAGCGGATCGTCCTGGAGTCGGAGGACGGCGACGAGGAGGAGGGGTTTTTCGCCCTGGACGGGTCCACGTTCGAGGAAATCAATGAACGCCTGCGCCATGCGGCGCGGCACGTCGTTCTCGCGGAGGTCAGCAACCGGCGCAAGCAAGAGATGCGACAGGCGTTGCAGGAAGCTGCGCAGGAGGCGGCGGCTCCGCGGCGCGAGCCGGAACCGGAACCCCGGCCCCCGCCTCAGCCCCAGCCCCAACCCCAACCGCAACCGGAAAGGCGGCATGAGGAGCCGCCCCCGACTTACCCTCCCGTCTCTTCCCCCTTTTCATACGCACGCGCGGCGCAAGCAGGGGTCTTTCTGGTCACGGCCATCGTCGCGTGGGGTCTGGTGGCGGACTTCATGGGCGTCACGGTGGACGGCATCTCGGCAGGTGTGTCCGAGCCGGCGAAGCCATCCGTCGCAAGCATTCCACCGGACGGCGGCTCAGCGGTCGCGCGCGCGCCGAAGAGCGACCAGGGACGCAGCGCTGGCGCATCGGTCGAGACGAGCGCGCCTGCGCGGAAGGTCGTCGCCCCGCCAGAGCCCGAGCCCTCGCTGCCACAATCGGCCACGCTCGGACCCGAACCGCCGCCGCAGCCGACGCGGAGCGCCGTACCGCCCACACCGGCTACACTGCCTGCAGTGCCCGAACCGCCCGTGCGGCCTGCACCGTCGCGTGCCCAACCCGCGGCGCCCCGTCCCGCTGCCGCGCAAGCGCAAACGATACCCGAGATGGCGCCTGCACGGGCGCAATGCAGCGTGTCTCGGCCTCAACCCGGATTCCAGGTCTATCTCGTGACGTGCCCCGACTCCCAGGTGACGATCGGACGAACCGTCGATTCGCCCGGCGGCTGGACGGTGAGCGAGAGCGTGAATGGCGACGCAGCCATCGAATTCTTCATGAAGAGCCGGTACGCGCGATGAAGCCTCAGCGGCCGCCGCGTCCGTCAGTTTCCGGCTCCGGCGCCCAGTTCGGCTCCTGCGAGCCGGGCGGTGCGCTCGAGGGCGCAGGCGGTACGGGCGGGGGTGGTGCTGCGGAAGATGACGGGAGTGGCGTCGCCCCGCACTGGTCCAGCAGATAATACGGCTTGCCGACCTGCTGTCGTCCCCTTTCCAGGCGCGTCGACCATGACACTTCCGTCGCCTCGTCGGAAACCTGCCGAACGTCGTACACCTCGACGGGAATGCCGGTCACCGGGATCGAGAACGTGACGGTGGCGCGGCGCCGAGCCGTGTCGAACTGAAGCGCGGATTTGTAATACAGCGTCGTCTGCGTCGACAGGCACTTCGCCAGCTGGTCGTAGCGCGCGGCAACGGTGCCCTGCCACACGATGCCGGTCCTCTTGACGTCCTCGGATGTCCCGCAGCCGCCCGCGATCAGCGCCGCGGCGGCTCCGGCAATTCTGAACTTCATCACGTCCTCCTGCAGAGCCGGCGGGGGTCGGAAACTGGCGTGGCAAGGTCTATCGGCGTCGCGGCACGCGGAAGCCTACCAGCCGACAAGCCAATTCCAAACATCGCCATCCTTCCGCACGCCGTGCATCTCGCCGGGAACACTCTCTGCGGGTAAATCGGGTAGCATGTTTCGACTGACGTTTGTATCTGCACGTCATTTGCGACATAGTCCTGCGCGGAAGCACTTGGGGAAGGGAAGCAGAAGCGATGACATTCTACTGGGGAACCGGGGGTAACGACGTTCAGAATGGAACGAGCGGCCATGACCAATTCAACTTCACACAAGGCGGCGACGATACGCTGGACGGGAAGGCCGGTAACGACACGTTCTTGCTAGGCCTCGAGCACACCGCAGACGACAAGATCGACGGCGGCGACGGCGACGACACCCTCAGCATCGGGCAATACGCATACGGCGGTGTCATCAGCCTGACGTTCAATGCCACGACGATGATCAACGTCGAGAACATCGTGCCCGGCTGGATCAACAACAGTTTTCACATCGTGACGCACGACGCGACGGTTGCCGAAGGGGAGCAGCTGACGTTCTGGGGCCAGAATTCGCCGATGGGGCCAATCGTGTTCGACGGTTCGGCCGAAACCGACGGCTGGTTCTTCATCTACGCGGGGCCCGGGATAAACACCCTGATCGGCGGCGCTCTCGGCGACACCTTCGACTTCAGCTACCCCAGCGAGCCGCACAACTTCAATGCCGCCAACCAGATCGACGGTGGCGGAGGCGGTGACCTCGTCCGCCTGCACGGCAACTACACGGGAAGCAACGCGCTGGTCTTCGGTGCCGCTACGATGGTCAATGTGGAGTTTCTCCTGCTGACCGGCAGCCGCGGGCAGTACGACCTATCGACCAACTACAGCTATGACATCAAGACCCACGACGCGACTGTCGCCGCCGGCGAGCAGCTGGTGGTCGACGGATCGTACCTTGGCGGCGCCGACAACTTGACCTTCAACGGCTCGGCCGAGACAGACGGTTCCTTCGTCGTCTATGCCGGCATGGGAAAAAATCTGCTGACCGGCGGCGCAGGGGACGACACCTTCCATTTCGCACGAGGTGACCTCGGAGGCTACGAGGACTATGTGAACGGAGGTGCGGGGTTCGACACAGTTGTCCTCGACGGCGATTATATGACCTTGGGCTTTACCGAGATCGTCGCCGGCCTGACCAACGTCGAGTATGTCCTGCTGCAGTCGTCCTGGAACGGCGCCAACAGTTACAATCTCCACGTGAACGGCACGACGGTTGCGAGCGGCAACACGCTGACGATCGACGGAGCGTCGCTGGGTTCCTACAACAAGCTGATCTTCGATGGTTCGGCTGAAACCGACGGGAAGCTCGTCGTCCTGGGGGGAGCGAGCACCGACCGAATCATGGGTGGCGCCAAGAACGACACGATCAGTGGCGGGCTCGGTGCCGACAGGATCGACGGCGGCGCCGGCAACGACACGCTGGACGGCGGCGATGGCAACGACAAGATCGCGGGCGGCGACGGGAACGACACTATCGTGACTGGGCTCGGCAACGACAAGGTCGATGCCGGTGCCGGCACCGACACCATGAACCTCGGCGCGACGCTCAATGCCAACGACCGGATCGACGGCGGCGCCAACGGCGACACCGTCAATCTGCTGGGCGACTACGCCTCCGCACCGCTGGTGCTCGGCGCGACGACCCTCCTCGACGTCGAGACCCTGAAGCTTGGCGCGGGGTTCGACTACGATCTCACGACACACGACGCCACGGTCGCCGCCGGATCGCTCCTCACAGTGGCAGCGGGTGCTTTGGGGCCCGGTGATACCCTGGTCTTCAACGGCTCCGCCGAGACCGATGGGCGCTTCAAGGTCACCGCAGGCGCCGCGGACGATTCCGTGACGGGCGGCGCGGGAGACGACGTGATCGACGGCGGCGGCGGCAACGATACGCTCGTCGGCGGCGGCGGCAACGACAAGTTGATCGGCGGTGCGGGAATCGACCTCCTCGACGGCGGCACGGGAGCGGACGTCTTCGCCTTCACGTCGGTCTCTCACTCGCGGGGGGTGACGCGCGATACCGTCGCCGGATTCGATGTCTCGCAGGACTCGTTCGATTTGAATGTCTTCATAACGGGCGTCGACGCCGCGCTCGTTTCGGGGGCTCTGAACGCTGCCACGTTCAACGCCGACATGACTGCCCTGGTCAATGCGGCGGCGCTAGGGGCCAACCATGCGGTTCTGTTCACCGCATCGTCGGGCGATCTGGCCGGACGCACCTTCCTCATCGCGGATGCGAACGGGGTGGCAGGCCTCCAAGTCACCAAGGACTACGTGTTCGAGATGGCAACGCCGGTGAACCTCGCCGGTCTTTCGTTCGCGAACTTCGTCTGACGGCTCGCAGATAAGGAGCGCGCGGTGGCCGCGCCATAGTATGATCCCGGCAACAAGAACGTGCCGGGAGGCAAATGCCATGAGTATGTCCAGGACCGCGATCGGTCGTCGTCTTTTCATGTCCGCGTCGGCGGCGGGCATGGTGTCCGCGCCGGCCATCGTGTCGGCGCAGAACGAGTGGCCGAACCGCCAGATCCGCGTCGTCGTGCCCTATCCTCCGGGCGGGCCGTCCGACATCACCACGCGGCTTGTGCTCGAGCGCGCCGGAGCGCTGCTCGGCCAGAGCATGCTGTTCGACAACCGCGCGGGCGCGAGCGGCGCGATCGGCGCCGAGCACGTCAAGAATGCGCCGGCCGACGGCTACACCTTCCTCACCACCACGACGGCGATGGTCTGCATCACGCAGCACCTCCAGCCACTGCCGTACGATCCGGCGAAGGATTTCGTGGCGGTGGCGCGCACCGCGACATCGTGGGTCGGGATGGGCGTCAACCCGCAGGTGCCGGCCAACAATCTCCAGGAGTTCATCGCCTACGCCAAGGCCAATCCAGGCAAGATCAATTTCGGCTCGGCGGGGCTCGCGACCATCACCCAGCTCTACGGCGAGATCTTCAACATCGAGGCCGGCGTCAAGATGGTGCACGTGCCCTACAAAGGCAGCGCGCCGGCGACCAACGACCTGCTGTCCGGCCAGATCCAGGTGCAGTTCGATCCGACGACCCTGCCGCACATCGCGGCCGGGCGCCTGAAATGCTTCGCCGTGCTGGGCGACAAGCGCTGGCCCGGCAAGCCGGACGTGCCGACGCTGAAGGAGCAGGGGCTGGGCAAGATCGGCGGCGACGCCTGGTACGGCATCCTGGCGGCGAAGGGCACGCCGCAGCAGGCCATCGACAGACTCTCGAAAGCGATCGGAGAGGCGGCCAAGGACCCGGCGGTGAACGAGAAGCTGGTCGCCAGTGGCAACTATGCGAGCTTCCAGGACACGGCGGCCTTTGCCGCCACCATCGAGGCCGATCGCAAGTCGTTCGGCGAGATCATCAGGACGGCCGGCATCAAGCTCTGAGGCCCGGGCCTGCTGGCTCGAGCGTCGTCCCGAAGGGAGCATGAGGCCGGAACGACCGAGCCTCGCTCAAGACTTCCCGGCAATGACCTCTTCGAGCTGGTTCTGGAGCTGGACGACGGTGACGGACTCGTTCGTGGTGATCAGGCTGGCAACCTGCGCCGGCAGCGGTGCGCAGCGTTCGGCATCCTTCATGGCCACGTCGCTGTCGGCATATTGCGCCGCGCGAAGATGCTCGAGGGCGAGCCGCAGGTGATAGGCCTCGCGGCGGTTGGGCTGGCGGCGCGCGCGTTCGAGGCCGCGCAAGAATCGCCCGATACGCTGAGCGACGTCGCGGTGTGGGTTGCCTTCTTCGGCGGCGGGGTTCGTATTCACGACAGATGACCAAACTGGTTGCTGGGCTGCAGTGCCTCGCGACACTTTCCAAGTCTTTCGTCATCCGAATGGGCCACGGATGCAAGGCCCTTCTCACACGATGCGCAGGATTGGTTCCCATGCGCAGACGCATATCTCGCCGCAACGTTGGTGCCTCGCGATCCGTTTACCGGGTCACGAAGGGATTTCATGCGCAGTATGACAGTTCGATTGTTGTTGGGCCTGGCGATGCTGCTGGCAGCCCTCCTCTTCACCGGCGTGCTGGCCGCGGTCCTGGAGCAGCGCGCCGCGGAATTTCGGCCCGTAGATGAAACGTATGTGCCGCCGAAGCTTTCATCGTATTGACGGTCCCGGGTGCGGCACTACCGAGCGATGGCGGGGCAGGCGAGCGATGACGGACAAGCCGTCATCGCCCCTCGGGCCCGTCACGCCTTGAGATTTACGGCAGCATCCTTGCCGCGGTCCTGCTGGACCTCGTAGGTGATCTTCTGTCCTTCATTGAGGCCGTTCAGGCCGGCGCGCTCGACTGCACTGATGTGCACGAACACATCCTTGCCGCCGCCATCGGGCTGAATGAAACCGTAGCCTTTGGTGGCGTTGAACCACTTGACTGTGCCTGTAGCCATCACGTGCCTCCTTTACTGGCGTCGATAGTCTGCGGCGGTCGGTGCGCGCGAGTCCAGCGCCCGAGAGCGCCGGAATCCGTCAGGTTACTCGGCTTCGCGATGCCGCAATGCGGTTCCAGACGAACAGGACCACGACAGCCCCGACGGTGGCGCCGATGAAGCCCGCGCCCTGGTCGGCCCGGTACCAGCCTACCGCCTGACCGACGAATGTGGCGAAAAACGCGCCGGCGATACCCAACGCCGTGGTGAGCAGGAAGCCCGTCGGCTTGTTTGGCCCGGCCGACACCAGGCGGGCAACGATTCCGGCGACGAAGCCGATGAGGATGATCCAGAGCATGCGTCTACCCCTATGCCCGGTCGATATCTTGCGGCGACGGCAGGCGACCCTGCGGCGTCAGCCTGTCGACGACGTCGGGAAGCTCCTGACTCAAGCCGGCGAGAAGCTCTTCGCGACTGAGGCCGGTCTTCTGCATCAGGAAATCCAACTGTTCGGGCGTCAGAACCTCGGCGAGGTCGGCGGGCGGGATAGTCTTGTTCGCGCCGCTGCCGACCCAGGATTCGGCCGTCTCGCCCTTGCCGGCCGTCTGGAATTGCTTGACCAGATCGCCGAGACCGCCGCTCAGGATGCCGCCCAGGCCGCCGCCGGCCGCTGCCGCGCCGCCGAGCCCGAGGGATTGCAGCAGGCCGCCCAGCCCGTCGCTCTGCGCCGGAGCATCCGGCCGGGGGCTACCTTGGGAGCGCTCGGCGGGCTGGGGGGCACCGTTGAAGCTCTTTACCGCCTTGTAGGCAAGGAGGCCGAGAGCAGCGAGAATGATCGGCGAAATGCCGCCACTGCGGCCTCCGCCAAACCCGCTGCCGCCACGCGGACCATTCCGCATTCCCGTCAGAACGTCGAACAAGCCCACGGCACTCTCCTGCTTTGAACCGCAACAGAACGCAGGGGACGGTGCTACGTTGCTGCAATCTCTGGAGAAATCGGCGCTTCCCGCGCGAGTGCTAGCGCTGACGAATTTCGGGCACGCGCCGCGGCTAGGGACTCGACGTTCCTGTTATGTTCCCGTATGAGTCGCTCGAAGAGGTGCCACTGATGCGGAACGCGACGAGCGGGGATACCGGTTCGACTCTCTTCCGGAGCGCCATCCCGTTGCTCGGGATCGCATGCCGACGATGCTCCCACAGGGTGCTTCTCAGTGCCGCGCAGCTCGAAGCCCATGCATCAGACCGTCGCGAGCTGCGCCGGTTGCCGCTGCTCTGTCGCTGCGGGTCGAAATCCGTCCTCAGGGTGCTGCTGGAGACGCCCGACGACGCTCCCGCCTTTCTCGCCGGAGACGAGCCCGCGGCGGAAGGGCAGGACAACGGGCTGTGGTCCCCCAGCTTCTAGGGCGCGGGTGGTTGGAACCCACCGATACCGTTCACACCATCGCCGCGTCGGGCTTTCCGCTCGGCGTCAGATGCAACCACTGCCTTCATCGCGCGCTGATCGACGCAAAGGCGTTGAAAGCGAGGTTCGACAAACCGCGCCTGTTGTCGTCTCTTCGCTTCAGATGCGAACGCTGCGGCAGGTGCAACGTCCATCTCGAGAAGTTCTGGAGCCGATCGTCGGTGACCAGGTTCATGCGGAGCGACGAGTGATGTGCGGCAGGATCGGTCAGTATCTTCCCTCGAGCTACCTGGAGCAGTTCTTCCACATCGATCGCTTCGCCGACAACGTGCCGGCGAACTACAATCTCGCGCCCACCGAGACGGCGATGGTCGTGCGGATCGATCCGGCCACGGGCAGGCGGGCCATCACCGTGATGAAGTGGGGGCTCGTGCCGTTCTTCTCGAAGACCGGCAAGATGGACTACGCCACGTTCAACGCGCGCTGCGAGAGCGTCGAGAAGGCGGCGAGCTTCCGGGCCGCGTACAAGTCGCGGCGCTGCATCGTTCCGGCCGATCTCTACTACGAATGGAAGCCGCTCGACGACAGCAAGAAGCCCGCCAAGCAGGCCTATGCGGTGGCGCGCGCCGACGGCGGGCCCCTGCTGCTGGCGGGCCTCTGGGAGACGTGGAAGGCGCCGGCAGGCGACCTCGGGGGCGACGCGGAGAGCCCACCGCTGCGCAGCTTCACGATCCTGACCACGGCCTCGGCGCCCGGCTCGAGGATGGCGGAGCTTCATTCTAGGATACCGGTGATCCTCGCGCCCGACTCCGTCGACCTCTGGCTGGGCGAGCGCGACGGCGATCTGCCCGGGCTGATGAAGCCCTGCCCCGACGCGTGGCTGAGGATGTGGAAGGTCGGCAGCCGGGTCGGCAATCCGCGCAACAAGGAGCGGTCGCTGATCGACGAGGTCGCGTGACACCGGCCTTGACGGGGCGGGCGCGCGGCCCGGCGCATCATGCCGCCGCCTGGGCATCGAGGACGGCGCGCGCGGCGCGGTAGGCCGCGACCGTCGCAAGGAAGCCACGCTTGATCCGCCGCCTCGTAGCGAGCAGCGCGCGCCGACCCGCGCGGTCGTTGAGGTGCCAGCGCGACCATGGCCCGACGATGAGGCCCTCCTGCGTCTTGAGATGGCTCGCCCAGTTCAGCACCAGAGCAGCGGCATGTTCGTGCGCCAGCCGGAACTCGGTATGCCAGGTCGAATCCGCGCGACGGTCTATGAAGGCGCCCAGCCCGTGGCGCACGACCAGCTCCAGCGCCTCGCGCTCGGCATGCTCGAGCTCGGCGGTGCAGGCCGCGATCGCCCGGCGGCGGAGATCGCCGCCACCGAAGGCCTGGCCCGGAAGGGCGGTCCGCTCCGCGCGGACCCTCTCCCGCGCTGCCACGATCGAGTCGCCGACACAGCGTTTGTGGCCGGAACAGTCGGCGGCGGCGTTAGGCATGGCGGCTCCCTTTGCCATTTCGGCAAAAAATATATTGCGATAATCGCAAATTTTGCGCAAGACACAATTCACGCTGATCGCAATCGGCCTCGACCGGCTCGGAGGCCGCCCCTTGGACCGACGAGACGTGTGGCCCTGATCTCCCAGCGCGCGCCCGCGTCGTCCTGAGCGTAGCGAAGGCCCACGCGGGACGATC
>JAHCJV010000026.1 GCA_026126105.1 Enhydrobacter sp. | reverse complement strand
GCCCGAGTCTATTTGATGCAGTTATGAAAATTCGTCAAGGACGACCGAAGGTTGTCTTCAACAGGTGTGGACGGCGTCCCCTGTCGCGTTGAAGCCATAGCCGCCCGCCTATCGATTCCGAAGCTTGTCCGGCAGGCGCTCATCGTTGCCGAGCGCCACGCGGCGGACGCCGTCGCTGTCGGGGCTGGAGGGAAAGCCTTCTGTCGCGCGCGGTGCGGGAATCTCGACCACCTTGTTCGACAGGCGGCCGACGCCGGTCACCTCGACGTCGATCGTGTCGCCGACTGCCAGTGGGCGCGAGTTGGCGGGCGTGCCGGTCAGCAGGATGTCGCCGGGCAGGAAGGTCATGTGGCGCGCGAGGTCGGCGACAAGATAGCCGCAGTCGAAGATCTGCTCGCTGACCGCGCCTTCCTGCACCATCTTGCCGTTCTTGTAGGAGCGCAAGGTCGACTGCCGCACGTCGACGCCCGACACCAGCCCCGGCCCGATCGGGCAGAAGCCGTCCATGCCCTTCACGCGCAGCATCGAGCCTGCGTCGGTATCGCGAAAGTCATGGCAGCCGAAGTCGTTCGATGGGGCAAAACCGGCGATGCAGTCCCAAGCTTCCTCCCGCGTGACGTTGCGCGTCACCCTGCCGAACACCAGCGCCATCTCGCCTTCGTAGTTCACGTACTGGTAGCCGGCCGGCTTGATCAGTTCGCCCTTGTGGGCATTGAGCGCGGTCAGCGGCTTCTGGAAGTAGGTCGGCGTCTTGGGCGGCACACGCGTGTTGTTGAACTCGTAGTAGCGCGAGATGTAGTTCACGTGGACGCATATGATCTTGGTCGGCAGGCAGGGCGGCAGGTGCACGACCTCGTCCTCCGAGCAGGTGCGGCCGTCGGCGAAGACGATCCGCCCGTCCCTGAACTCGACCCAATGCTCGCTGCCGTCCTTGATGACACGCCGCACTTCCCTGCGCGGCCCTTCGAGTACGCTCATCTTGCTCCCCCTGAAACCTATTGACCGCGACTACTTTGCTTTTGCGGCCTCGATCGCGCGCCAGACGTTGAGCGGCGATGCCGGCATCAACACGTCGGTGACACCGAGCGGCGCCAGCGCGTCCATTACCGCGTTCATCACCACCGGCATGGCGCCGACGGTCCCCGCCTCGCCTGCACCCTTGGCGCCGAGCGGGTTGAACTTGGTCGGGACCGGATTGCTCTTCACTTCCATGTTCGGGATCATCCCGGCGTGCGGCATGGCGTAGTCGAGGAAGCTCGCCGTCAGCAGCTGTCCGCTCTCGCGATCCCATACAACCTGCTCGCACAGGATCTGCCCGATGCCCTGCGCGACTCCGCCATGGATCTGGCCCTTCAGCCCGATCGGATTCATCACTGTGCCGACATCGTCGACCACCGCGTAACGGTCGATCGTGACGTCGCCCGTCTCTGGATCGACCTCGAGCTCGCAGATATGGCAGCCGTTCGGATAGGTATCCTTCTCGGCCTTGAAGGTCGCGTTCTCGTAGAGACCGCCTTCGAAATTCTTTGGCCATTTGACCGGATTGAAAGCCGCCTTCGCGACCTCCTTCAGAGGCAGCGTCTTGTCCGTGCCTTTGACCGTGAAGTGGCCATCCTTGAATTCGATGTCCTGCTCGCCGGCCTCGAGCATGTGGCCGGCGAGGAGCTTGCCCTTGGCGATGACCTTGTCGGCTGCCTTGAACACTGCCGAGCCACCCAGCACGGTCGAACGCGAGCCGTTGGTGCCCATGCCGAAGGCGACGCGGTCGGTGTCGCCGTCGATGTACTGGACCTCGGCCGGATCGATCCCGAGCTTCTCGTTCAGAATCTGCTTGAACATGGTCTCGTGGCCCTGCCCCTGGTTCTTCGTGCCCATCAGCAGCGCCGCGGTGCCGCTCGGATTGAAGCGGATCTCGGCGTACTCGGGCTGCGCCGGCCCCGCAGCCTGCTCGATCGCATTCACGATCCCCAAGCCCCGCAGCCGGCCGCGCTTCTTCGACTCCGCCTTGCGCGCCTCGTAGCCCGCCACGTCGGCGAGCTTCAGGGCCATGTCGAGGTTCTTCTCGAACTCGCCGCAATCGTAGTACGGCCCGACCGGGCTCTGATACGGCAGCGCCGATTCCGGGATCATGTTTTTGCGCCGCAGCTCGACCCTATCGACGCCCAATTCGCGCGACGCGTCGTCGATCAGACGTTCGATGAGATAAATCGCTTCCGGCCGGCCTGCGCCGCGATACGGCGCCGTCGGGTTGGTGTTGCTGAGCACGCCCACGACGTTGATGTAGGCTTTCGGGATCAGGTAGACGCCCAGCACCGTGCCGATCATGCCGAATGGCGACAGGAGGTTGCGGTCGGAACCGACATAGGCGCCGATGTTGGCCAGCATCTCGAGCTTGAGCGCGATGAACCTGTTGTCCTTGTCGAGCGCTAACGTGATCTCGCCGACATTGTCGCGGCCGTGCTCGTCAGCCATCACCGCTTCCGAGCGCTCGCACGTCCACTTGACCGGCCGCAGCAGCTTGCGCGCCGCCCACAAGGTCAGGCGATGCTCGATATACTGCCAGCCTTTGGTGCCGAAGCCGCCGCCGACATCCTGCGCAATTACGCGCATCTTGCTCTCCGGCACCTTGAAGACGCTCTGCGCCAGCATGTTGCGCACCCGGTGGGGATACTGCACGTCGGCGTAGAGCGTCAGCCTGTCCTCGCCCGGATCGTAGCTGCCGAGCGTGCCGCGCGGCTCCATGTACTGGGCATGCACGCGGGTAATCACGTAGCGCCGCTTGACCACCTTGGCGGCGGTCCGGATCGCCTCGTCAGTCTCGGCCTTCTTGCCGCGCTCGACGTTGTTGGAAATGTTGTCGGGACACTCGTCCCATACCACCGGCGCGCCGGGCTTCACCGTGTCCTCGGTCGTCGTCACCGACGCCAGCGGCTCGTAGTCGATTTCGACCAGCTCGGCGGCGTCCTTGGCCTGGGCCAGCGTCTCGGCAATGACCATCACCACCGGATCGCCGACATAGCGGACTCGGTCGGTGACCAGAGGTGGACGCTGCGGCGCGAACATCGGCTTACCGTCGGGTCGCTTGCGCGGCATGTTGGCCTTGGGCATGCCGAGCCCGTCGGCCTTCACGTCGTCGCCGGAATAGGCGGCGAGGACGCCGGGTGCTGCCTTGGCGGCTTCAACGTTGATCGACCTGATCTTCGCGTGGGCATGGGGCGAACGCACGAACACCGCGTAGACCTGGCCCGCCAGGTTGACGTCGTTGATATAGCGCCCCTGCCCGCGCAGCAGACGCGGATCCTCGAAACGCAGGACTGGTTGACCGATTCCGTACTTGCTCATGACGCCTACCTTACGACTGGTTCACGACATCCGCGAGCGCGTCGTAGCTGTGGATCAAGCGCACCGGGCCGGCCGGAAGGTTCTGCGCGCACGACGGACGGTGCCGTGGGCGTCGCGGCAGCGGCAGCGGAAGCCAAGAGAGTTCTGCGCTTCATGACGATTAACCCAGCGGACCCATGAAGGCGGGATCGGCGTAGGTGTCCGACATCGGCTCGAGGCTTTCGGGCCAGACTTTGGCGACCGCACGACGCTGGCTGGCCGGCCGCGGCTGGCCGTCCCACCCAACCCGCTCCATGTAGTAGTAGAGCATCAGCGCATGCCCGGCGGGATCGAGGATGTGCGCCGCATAGTCGACGCCCGGATACAGCTCCGGCGGGATCGCGTCCGTGAAGCGCACCCCCTTCTTCTTCAGGAAGGTAACAGCATCGCGCAGCTGGCGATAGCTGCCGACCTGCATGCCCATCGAGGCGACCGTGGTAGCGGGATTGAGTCCCAGCTCACCGCGCAGCGGCTTCGGCATCAGGGCCAGGCTGTGATGCTCCCCGCCATTGCGAAGGTAGACACAGCGATGGCCCTTGTAGGTGATCACCTCGGTCCGCACGAAGCCCATGGTCTGGATGTAGAACGCCTCGGACGCGCCGACGTCCGCCACGAACAGGCTCATCGGCCCGATGTTGGTGATCTTGAACGGCCGCGGCAGCGTCACGCCCGCGACGACGTAATCCTCGTCGCCACGATCGTGGATCGTGTTGCCGGCATTGATGTCGATGCCCTTGGCAACGGCGTCGCGTACCTCCTGCTCTTCGGAAATCTGCGGCAGCTCGGGGCGCTCGCGGAAGGCGCGATAGTACAGCGTCTCGGGCTTGGAGCGGCCGTCCCAGCCGATCTGCTCCATGCCGTAATAGAGCTCGACCGTGTGACCGTCGGGATCGCGGATATAGGTGTGCCAGTTGCTGCCCGGCATGTCGCGGCCGACCCGGCGGATCTCAACCTGCTTCTCCTGGAAGTAATCGGCAGCGGCGAAGACCTCCTCCATCGTGCCGACCTGCCAGGTGATCTGGTTGACGGTGATGTCCTTGCTCACCGCATCGTCGCCGAAGATCGCGCCCAGCGACTTGTGCGCCAGCAGGAAGGCGTGATGGTCGGAATTGTGGCTCATGAAGACGACGCGACCGTCCTCGAGCCGCCTGGCCATTTCCTCGCGTCCGGGGATCTTCTTCAGATCGCGGGTGTCGGTGATGCGAAAGCCGAGCAGCTTGGAATAGAAATCGATGCCGCCCTGCAGGTCGGCGACATTGAAGCCGAAATGGCCGAGCCGCCGGATCTTGAACGGCTGCGGATAACGCACCCCGCCGATGTCATAGCTCGATGTGCTCGTGGTAGCCGCTTCCTTGGTGATCGTGTCCATACGTTCCTCCTACGCTTTCCGGCGCTTGGTCGTGCGCGCCATGTCCAAAGTCAGTCCCGGCACTTCCGACGCCGCTTGCTCAACCGTCGTGCGGATATGCGCTTCGATCAGCCCGCACGCCGTATCGACATCGCGCGCCAGCACGGCGTCGCGCAGGTCGAGATGCTCGTTGCGCCGACGCGAGCGGGCATGGATCATGGTCAGCCAGTGGTAGCGCTGCGCCTGGTCGAACAGCTCGCTGCGGAAATGCAGCGACCACGGCGAGGTGCAGGTGGCGACCAGCGAATCGTGATAGCGCTTGTGCCGCTTGCGCCATTCACGCTTGACGCTGACCGGGTCGTCCTGGCGCGGCGCGGCGAGCTTGTTGAGCAGGAAATACGAGCTGACGATCTCGGCCTCCCAAGTGTCGGTGCCGTTGCGAATCGCGTCGGCGAGTGTGCGGGTCTCGAGATAGACGCGCAGCTCCGACAGGTCGAGGAAATCGGCGAGCGAGATCGGCGCCACGGTGAAGCCCCTGCCCGCTTCGGTGCGCGCCAGCCCTTCCGATACCAGGTGAGACAGCGCCTCGCGCAGGGTGCCGACGGACGTATCGTAGCGCTGGCGCAGCTCGCCGAAGCGCAGCCGTTCGTTGGGCTTCAGCACGCAGCACAGGATGTCCTCGCGCATCTGCCGCAGCACGTCGAACGTCGCGGCGTCCTCGCGCAACACGTCCTGCGGCGCGGTCGTCGCCGACCGGTCGGGCGCATCGGGCATCTTCAGGATCTTGGCCATGCGGTTCAGACTCCGAGATAGGCTTCGCGGATGTGCGGCTGCTTCAGCAGGTCGTCGGGCAACCCGTGCGCCACGATCCGGCCCTGCTCGAGCACGTAAGCCCGGTCGGCGATGCCGAGCGCCTTCAGCACGTTCTGCTCGACCAGCAACACCGCGGCGCCATCGTCGCGCACCTTGACGATGATGTCGAACATGTCGTCGACAATGGTCGGCGCCAGCCCCAAGGAGGGCTCGTCGAACAGCACGATGCGCGGCCGCGCCATCAGCGCCCGCCCGATCGCCACCATCTGCTGTTGCCCGCCCGACAGCTCGCCGGCCGGCTGGCGGCGCTTGTCGCGCAGGATCGTGAACAGGCCGTAGACCCGCTCGAGCGACTGCGCCCGCGCCGCCCGCGCCGACGGCAGATAGCAACCGAGTTCGAGATTCTCCTCCACCGACATTTTCGGAAACAGGCGCCGCCCCTCCGGCACCAACGCAATGCCGTGGCTGCAATAGTCGTGTGCGTTGACCTTCGTCATGTCGGCGCCATCGAATTTCAGGCTGCCTTGGCGGCAGCGCAGCAAGCCCGCGATGGTGTTGATCAGTGTCGTCTTGCCCGCGCCGTTGGGACCGATCACCGAGACGATCTCGCCACCGTCGACGTCGAGCGAGGCGTCCCACACCGCGGGCGCGTCGCCATAGCCGATATGCAGGTTTCGGGCTTCAAGCAGCATAGGCTTTGCCCAGATAGATGCTGACGACGCGCGGATCGCGCATCACCTCGCGAGGCGCGCCGAGCGCGAACAGCTTGCCCTCGTTCAGGACGGCCACCCGGTCGGACAGCTCGACCACCGCGCGCATCAGATGCTCGACGAAAACGATGGTGGCGCCCTGGGCGCGGATCGCCCGCACCAGCCGAATGGCGTTGTCGATCTCGGCCGGGTTGAGACCGGAGAGCACCTCGTCGAGCAGCAGCAGCTTGGGCCGGGCCGCCAGCGCGCGAGCCAGCTCGAGGAACTTGCGCTCATGCAGGTTCAGTCCGGCCGGCAGCACGTCCTCCTTGCCCGACAGGCCCGTGAAGCCGATCCAGTGCAGCGCCTCGCTCCGAATCTCCACGGCGGACCTGGCGGGACTGCCGAAGGTCGCCGCCAGCACGACGTTTTCCAGCACGGTCATGTTCACGAACGGCCGCGGGATCTGGTAGGTGCGAGCCACGCCGCGATTGGCAATTTCATGGGCCGGCAGATTGCCGATCTCCACGCCGGCCACGGTCACACTCCCCGAGGTCAGCGGATAGAAGCCCGAGATCACGTTGATCAGCGTCGTCTTGCCCGAGCCGTTGGGACCAACCAGCCCAAGGATCTCGCCCTCGCGAACGTCGAGGTCGACGCCGCCCAGCGCCTGCAGGCCGCCGAAGCGCTTGGTCGCGCCACGCACCTGCAGCAGCACGCGGTCGCCGACCGGCCTGGCCGGCGGCACGACCGGCGCCACCTCGGCGCTTGCCGCGCGGACCGGCGCGCGCCGGCGCTTGGCCAGGAACTTCTTCGCCGCCGGTACCGCCCCGTCCGGCAGCCAGAGGATCGCCGAAATCAGGATTACACCGACGATGGCGCGGCCGATCATCGCCTCGCCCCCGCTGATGAAGGCATAGAGCAGCGAGGTGATGACGGTGGCGCCGATCGCCGGCCCGAACCAGCTGCGAGCCCCGCCGAGCACGCTCATCAGCACGACATAGAGCGGCACGGTGAGCTCGAAGGTGCCGGACACGGTGATGAAGCCGACATACATCGCATGCACACCGCCCACGGCGCCTGCGATGCCAGCAGACAGAGCGAAGGCGATCAGCTTGTAGCGGAGCGTCGGCACGCCTTTGGCTTCGGCCACGTCCTCGTCGTCATGGATGGCAAACAGGCCCATGCCGAGCCGCGAATGCGCCACGGCCCAGGCGATCGCCAGGGTCGTGACGCAGAGCACGAAGCCCAGCACGTAGATCGTGCCGTTGGGAGTCGCCACGATCGCGGGCAGCGGCACCGCGCTCATGAAAATGCCGCCGCCGCCGTCGATCGGCGTGTTTAGGATGATGGTCGCGATCACGAATGTGACGGCGAGCGTCAGCAGCGCGAACAACTCGCCGCGCAGCCGGCGCAGGCGGAAAACGATCGCACCGATACCGACTGCCAGCAATGCGGGAATCGCTGCCGCAACCGGAAGGGTCAGGAGAAACGGCCAACCGAACTTGGTCGTAAGCACGGCCGTCGTGTACAGGCCAGTGCCGAAGAAGGCGGCATGGCCCAAGCTGAAATAGCCGGCGAAGCCGCTCAGCAAGGCCCAGCTGGTCGACAGCGACACCCAGAAGAAGACGATGTAGAGGAACGAATCGTAGAAGGCCGGCAGCCGTGCCATCGGTAGAAAGGCCAGCACGCCGATGGCGATCACGGCGGCCAGCCTCGAAAGATCGCGCGTGGCGTTCATAGCCAGTCCGGATCCCAGAGCAGGATCACGATCAGCACAGAGAACGACACGACCGGCGCCCAGGCCGGGCTCAGCACCGCCATGGCGATCGATTCGCTGGCGCCGATCAGCATGCCGGCAATCAGCGCACCCAGCGGGTTGCCCAGCCGGCCGATGATGACCACGGCGAAGACTACGCCGAGATAGGCCCAGATCTGCGCCGGCGCGAGCGTCGCGATCAAGGCAATGAAGGTGCCGGCGACCCCGGCATAGGCCGCGCCGATGCCCGACAGCAGATAGGCCAGCTTCTTGTGGTCGACGCCGTAGGCCGCCGCGATCTCGGGATCCTCCGCGGCGGCGCGCAGAGCCTTGCCGACATAGGTCCGACGCAACCACAGCCAGGTGCCCCAGGCAAGCAGGCCGGCCACGATGCAGAGGATCAGCTCCATTACCGGGATGTAGAATGGCCCGGCCTTGATCGAGCGCGTCGCGTACTCGGTCTCGTAGCGGCGGAAATCCGCCGTCCAGTAGAGCTGGATCCCGACCTCGAGGATCACCGCGAAGCTGAAGGTCATGAGAAGCGAGGCGAGTTCGTTGACCTTGAACTTGTCGAACAGCCAGTGCTGTCCGGCACCGATGACGAACATCAGCGGCACGACCATCGCCGCCGACCACCACGGCTCGACATGATAGGTCGTGCCGAGCTCGTAGACGATGTAGGCGGCAAGGAAGGCGAGCGCGAAATGGCTGAGATTGACCAGCCGCAGAAGGCCCCAGCTCAGGCTGAGGCCCATTGCGAGCAGGCCGTACAGCCCGCCCGCCAGCACGCCCGAGATCAGCGCCTGCCCGAGAAGCGTCGCGCTCGGCATCCGCCGGCTACGACGCGATCAGCTTCACGCCCGGCGCGGCGAACTCGGTCGGCCAGACGACCTTCCATTCCTTGTTTTGTGCCTGCTTGATGAGCTGGGCAGCGTCACCATGGTTGTACGGCCCGTCGAAGCGCATGGTGCCGTAGATGGTGGTAACCCTGTTCTTCTTGAGCCACGCCGCAATCTTCTCATCGTCCAGCGTGCCCGCCCCGTTCACGGCGGCTTCGAGGATCTGCCACTCCGACACCATGCCGGCGGCCTGGGCATCGATCGTGCTGTAGGGCAGGTTCGCCTTGCTGGCCTTCTCCTTGAACTCGGTGGCGATCCGCTTCACTCCAGGCCGGCTCATGAACGGTTCGTCGGGCTCGAGGAAGGTCGAGCACAGCGCCTTGTCGCCGTCGGGCGAAAGAGCAAGCGGACCCGGCGCCGGGTAGAGATGAAAGTGATTCTTCGGCGTGTAATCGAGCTTGCGCAGCGATTCGAGCAGCAGGTTGCTTTCCAGGCCGAGCGAGCCGACCCACAGGAAATCCGCGTTGGCTTCCTTCACGCGCGCCGCAATGGCACCGAAGTCGCGATTGCCCGATTCGTATTCGAGATAGAGCGGCACCTTCACGCCCCTCTTCTCGGCCTGCTCCTTCATCCCCAGCGCCATGAACTGCGCCGACGGGAACTTCGAGGTCAGCACGACCATCGACTTGGGCGGCGTCGGGAACTTCGCCATCGCATCGAGAATGACGTTGGGATAGGTGACGTTCGGCTCCGGGCCGAAGGGTGTGGCGGGAAAGGCGCGGTCGTAGGTCTGCAGCTTGGGAATGCCCATGCTGCTCTGGACCATGACTTTGCCGTAGCGCTGCGCGACGCCCATTGCCGCCAGGATCGGCGCCGTCGCATAAGGCCCTTGGATCAGGTCGACCTTATCGACGGTGATCAGCTTCTCGTAGAGGCTGCGGGCCACCTCTGGCTTGGACTGGTCGTCGAGCAGCACGTATTCGACGGGACGGCCGAGGAAGCCATTCCGTCCGTTGATCTCTTCGACCATGATCTCCGACGCGATCTTGTGGATCACGGCGGTCTGAGCAAGGAAACCGGTCAAAGACAGCGTGCCGCCGACCCTTACCGGCTTGCCCGAGGGCGCCGCGCGCAAGATCGACGGGGCGGCAAACGCCGCCGCTCCTCCCATCATTCCGGCCAAGACATGACGACGGTTCCAAGCGCCCATCCGATCGACCATTGTTTCCTCCACTCGGCGCATTGTTGGACAGCGCCGTTGTGACGATGTTGGAATAACGGCAGGCGCATGTAAACGAATTTTCGAAAGTTTGCGGTATTTCGAAACACATGACCACGATGAGCGCTTGAGAATGGTGCCTCTTAACTCAGCAGCTTTCCCGGACTAGTTTGGCCGCCTACTGCCACGAGGGAATGCCCAATGAAGAGCTACAAGGTCGTCGAGTTTGGTCAGCCGCTGCAGAAGGTCGAGGAGTCCAACCCGACGCCCAAGGGCACCCAGGTGCTGGTCCGGATCACGGCGGCGGGGGTGTGCCACAGTGACGTCCATCTGTGGGAAGGCTTCTTCGACATGGGCGGCGGCAACAAGTACTCGACCGCCAGGACGATGAACCCGCCCCGCACCATGGGCCATGAAATCGTCGGCGAGGTCGTCGCCCTCGGACCGGACTCCAAGGGCGCCAAGGTCGGCGACAAGGCGGTGGTCTATCCGTGGATCGGCTGCGGCAAGTGCTGGTACTGCGAGAACGGCACCGAGAACCTCTGCCCGACGCCGCATGCGCTCGGCGTCAATGAGGACGGCGGCTACGCCGACCACGTTCTCGTGCCGCATGCCAGGTACCTTTATCCCTACGGCAACCTCCCCGTCGAGCTCGCCTGCCTGTATGCCTGCTCGGGAATCACGGCGTTCGGAGCGGTGAAGAAGGCGCAAGGCCATGACGCCGGCCGCCCGATCCTGGTGATCGGCGCGGGCGGCGTCGGGCTGATGGGCGTGCGTTTCGCCAAGGCGGTGCTCGGGCGCGAGCCGATCGTGGCCGACATCGACGAGAACAAGCGCAAGCTCGCTCTGGCCAACGGCGCCTGCGCCGTGGTCGATCCGCGCGAGAAGGAAGCCCGCAAGCAGATCATGGACCTGACCGGCGGCGTGGGCGTCGCCGCGGCGATCGACTTCGTCGGCGCCGAGTCCTCGGCGCAATTCGGCTGGCGCGCGCTCGGCCGCGGCGGAAGGCTGATCGTGGTCGGCCTGTTTGGCGGCACCTTTTCGACACCGATGCCGATGTTCGCCTTCACCGGAAACCAGATCATGGGCTCGGTCACTGGCACTCCAGCCGAGATGAAGGAGATGATGGACCTCGCGACCTCCGGCAAGGCCGAGCCGGTGCCCGTCATCAAGCGCACGCTCGACGAGGCCGACGCGACGCTCCAGGAGCTGCGCAAGGGCCTGATCATGGGACGCGCCGTGCTCGTCCCGTGAGCCAGGCCAGCCGCGCTCTCGCCTATGCCTTCGAAACCGGAGCGCTCGCCGAGCGGCGGGCGTTCTTCCTGCGGGCCGAGGATCCGCCGTTCGCGGACATCGATTGCGAGCAATCTTTCCGTCCGGACTTCCTGAAGCTCAGGCGCGCCACGCCGCGGATCGAGAACGGCACCTGGCCACTCGGACTCGTGCTCATGACCAAGCACAAGGAAGAGAACTTCGCCAACCTCGCGCGCGCCTGGGCGCTGCTCGAACCCGGCGGAAACCTGGTCTGCAGCGGCTCGAACGACGACGGCGCTGCCAGCCTCGAAAAGCAGGTCGGCAAGGCCCTTGGCCTCGGCGGCACGCTGTCGAAGTTCCATTGCCGCGTGTTCTGGGCCATCAAAGGCGACGCCGAGCCGCCGGCCTATTGGCGCGGCCTCGCCGGACTCCAGCCGGTCGGCGACAGCACGTGGCTCAGCCGGCCCGGCATATTCTCCTGGGATCGGATCGACGACGGCTCGGCCCTGCTCGCCTCCCATGTGCCGAACGATCTCTCGGGACATGTTGCCGACTTCGGCTGCGGCTGGGGCTATCTCGCGCGACTGATGCTGCAGCCGGCCGTCATGCACATCGACCTGATCGACGCCGAGCATCTCGCCCTCGACGCGGCGCGCGCCAACATCACCGACCCGCGCGCGTCGTTCAACTGGCTCGACCTGACGCGCGAGACCGCGCCTGCGACCTACGACGCGATCGTCTGCAATCCGCCGTTCCATACCGGCCGCGCCTCGACGCCGGCCTTGGGCCAGAACATGATCGAGGCCGCCGCGCGCGCGCTGAAGCCGGGCGGGCGGTTCTACATGGTCGCCAACCGTGGGCTGCCCTACGAGCCGATGCTCAGGGCCAACTTCGCCTCGTTCGAAACCTTGGCCGACAACAACAGGTTCAAGGTTACGAAAGCGATCGCCGCACCGGCGCTGGCTCCGAAGGCGGAGGTCTTTCGGCGACGTAGATCATAACTGGTCGTGAGAGGCGGCAATCAAAAACTCCTTATTGCCCTCCGCGCCGGTGATCGGGCTTTCGGTCACGCCCAGCACGTGCCAGCCGGGCTGCGCGGCCAGCCATGACGAGATCGTCTCGACGACCTCCTTATGCAGCTCGGGCTCACGCACGATGCCGCCTTTCCCGACTCGGCCCTTGCCGACTTCGAACTGCGGCTTGATCAGCGCGGCAAGATGCGCGCCTGGCGCGGCAAGCGCGAGCGCCGGCGGCAGAACGAGGCGCAGGCCGACGAACGAGGCGTCGCAGACGATGAGATCGATCGGCTCGGGGATCTGGGCGCGGCCGATGTCGCGAATGTTGGTCTTCTCCATCGACACCACGCGCGGGTCGGAGCGCAGCTTCCAGGCAAGCTGGTTGGTGCCGACGTCGACGGCATAGACCTTCGCAGCGCCGCGCTGCAGCAGGCAGTCGGTGAAGCCGCCGGTCGAGGAACCGACATCGAGGGAGATGCGGCCCGCGACCGGAATCGCGAAGTGGTCGAGCGCCTTCTCGAGCTTCAGTCCGCCGCGCGAGACATAGGGATGCGGCTGTCCGCGCACTTCGATCGGCACGTCCGTGGCGACACCCTGCCCCGCCTTGTCCAGTCGCCTGTCGTTGGAGAACACCAGACCGGCCATGACGAGGCGCTGTGCGGCCGCGCGCGTCTCCGCGAGGCCGCGTTCGACCAGCGCCACATCCAATCGGGTCTTGGCCGCCATCCGTCACCTGCTAGCATGGCGGCCATGAGCATGAAACTTCTCGAGGGCGAACGCGCCCTGGTCACTGGCTGCGCCGGCGGCATCGGACGCGGTATCGCCAGGGCGCTGATGGCCGAGGGCGCCAAGGTGCTGGGCAGCGACATCGTCGCCCCGCCTGCCGAGGACGGCATTGACTTCATCGCCGGCGACCTCTCCAGGCGCGACGGTTGGCGCATGCTGCTCGACGGCGCCGTGGCGAGACTCGGGTCGATCTCCCTTTTCGTCCACGCCGCCAGCCCGCGCCGTCTCGAAGCCGACACGCCACTCTCGGTCAGCGAGGAAAGCTGGGATGCGATGACCGGCATCAACCTTCGCTCGGGCTTCTTCCTCGCGCGAGAGGTCGGCCGGCACATGATCGAGCACAAGGCGCCCGGGCGCATTCTGCTGATCACCTCCCAGCATCGCGAGACGCCCCGCAACCTGCCGCACTACAGCGCCTCGAAGGCCGGCATGACCATGGTGATGAAGGAACTGGCGCGCGTGTTGGCGCCGAATGGCATTCGCGTCAACGCCATCGCGCCGGACGCCATACCGGGCGGCGGCTTCGTGGCCGGCAATCTCGGCGAGCTGGTGGCACAAATCCCTCTCGGGCGGGCGGGAACGCCCGACGATATCGCTCAGGTCGCGATCGCCATCCTGTCGGAGAGATTTGGTCGTTACGTCGTCGGAACGACGGTAGAAGTCGACGGCGGGCTCGGGCTGATGAGCTGGATTCCTGCCAAGGCTTGACCCGTCGCGGATTGCTTGCGTTAGCTATCGCACCTTAGCAGCCAAGGAAGGCTTCCATGACTCTGCGTATCAACTCCACCGCGCCGGATTTCACCGCCGAGACCACCCAAGGGCCGATCGAGTTCCACAAGTGGATCGGCGACGGCTGGGCGATCCTGTTCTCGCATCCCAAGGATTTCACCCCGGTCTGCACCACCGAGCTGGGCTACATGGCCGGCCTCAAGCCCAAGTTTGACGCGATGAACACCAAGATCATCGGCTTGTCGGTCGACCCGGTCGGCAATCATGAAAAGTGGGCCAAGGACATCGAGGAGACACAAGGCCACGCCGTGACCTATCCGATGATCGGCGATCCGGAGCTCAAGGTCGCGACCGCCTACGACATGCTGCCCGAGGGCGCCGGCACCACCTCGGAAGGCCGCACGGCGGCCGACAACGCCACCGTGCGCTCAGTCTTCATCATTGGCCCAGACAAGAAGATCAAGGCGATGCTGACTTACCCGATGAGCACCGGCCGCAACTTCGACGAGGTGATGCGCCTGCTCGAAAGCTGCCAGCTTACCGCCAAGCACCAGGTGGCGACGCCGGTGAACTGGAAGAACGGCGAGGACGTGATCATCGTGCCGGCGGTAAACGACGAAGCCGCCAAAGCCAAGTACCCTAACGGCTGGAAGGCGCCCAAACCCTATCTGCGCATCGTGCCGATGCCGAAATAACCAACAGAATGTTCCCGGAGCCCACGGAAAAGCGGCGCGCGAGCGCCGCTTTTGTTGTGTGGGCAGCAACTCTTGCGCAGAGACGGCCGTTGGAACATATAAGGAACATCAATCACTCCATGAGGCTGTCCTGGATCCAAAGTTCGCGGCACGTCTTGCCATCCTCTCTGATGCAGCCAAGTACGATGCGTCCTGCGCGTCGTCCGGAGCGCCCAAGCGCGCCGCCGCGCCGGGCGGCATTGGCTCCACGAGCAACGGCACCTGTCACGCCTACACGCCCGATGGCCGCTGCGTCTCGCTGCTCAAGATCCTACTGACCAATTATTGCCTGTTCGATTGCGCCTATTGCATCAACCGCCGCTCCTCCAACGTCGAACGGGCGCGCTTCACGGTCGACGAGGTCGTTGCGCTGACGGTTAACTTTTACAAGCGCAACTACATCGAAGGGCTATTCCTCTCCTCCGGCATCGTGCGGTCGCCTGACTACACGATGGAGCAGATGATGCTGGTCGCGAAGAAGCTGCGCCGCGACGAGGGCTTTGCCGGCTACATCCATCTCAAGACAATCCCGGAAGCGAGCCCCTGGCTCATCGAGCAGGCGGGGCTATTCGCCGACCGGCTTTCGATCAACCTCGAGCTTCCCTCCGCCGAGAGCCTGCGGGCGCTGGCGCCCGAGAAGAACGCTGGCACCATTACCGGCGCCATGGGCCAGATGCACGAGCGCATAGAGGAGGCGAAGGAGGACAAGCGACGATTCTCGCCCGCAGGGCAAAGCACCCAGATCATCGTCGGTGCCGACAGCACGACCGATGCCGCCCTGCTGTCGACCAGCGCCGCGCTCTACAAGGATTATGGCCTGCGCCGAGTGTACTACTCGGCGTTCAGCCCGATTCCGGCGGCGTCAGCAGTGCTGCCACTCAAAGCGCCCCCACTACAGCGTGAGAACCGCCTCTACCAGGCCGACTGGCTGCTGCGATTTTATGGCTTCACACCCGAGGAGGTAGCCGACAGCGGTGAGGACGGCATGCTGGCGCTGGATGTCGACCCAAAGTCGGCCTGGGCGCTCAAGAATCGCGGGCGCTTTCCGGTCGACGTCAACACGGCCGACCGAGAGTCCCTGCTGCGCGTGCCGGGGCTCGGCGCGCGATCGGTCGACCGCATCCTCGCCGCGCGCCGCCACACACGGCTGCGGCTCGCCGACGTCGGCCGGTTGGCACGCAGCGTGAAGCGGCTCCTGCCATTCCTAATCGCCGCCGACTACCGCCCCGCGACGACTATCGCAGACAAGGCCGAGCTTCGTCCGCAACTCGCCGCCCCGCCAGAGCAAGGGAGCCTGTTCTGATGCAGATCGTGCGCATGCCGGTACAGGCCGGCGCTGACCTCGACGGCTTCCGCCGCGCCGCACGGCGGCTGATAGCGCACGGTGTGCCCCCCGAGGCCGTCGAATGGAACGCCGGCACCGAAACGAGCCTGTTCGGCGAGGCGATCGAGAGCTACGCGGCCGCGCCGCCGTTGTCGCTGCCCCGCGCGGCGGGCGAACTGATCGAGCTGGTCGTCTGCCATCGCGATCCCGAGCGCTTCGCCCTGCTCTACCGGCTGATCTGGCGCCTCCTGCACGGCGAGCGGGCGCTGCTCGAGGTGCGGAGCGATCCGCTGGTCCATCGCCTCGAGGCGATGCGCAAGTCCGTGCTGCGCGACCTGCACAAGATGCATGCATTCCTGCGTTTCCGCGAGACGACCGATCCCGACGGTGGCGAGCGTTTCGTCGCCTGGTTCGAGCCCGAGCACGACATCCTCGCCGCCACGGCGGATTTCTTTGTCGAGCGCTTCCGCTCGATGCGCTGGTCGATCCTGACGCCGGCCGGTTCACTGCACTGGGATCGCGAGAGCCTGACCTTCGGCCCCCCGGCAAAGAAGAGCGATGCCCCTGACAGCGACTCCTTCGAGGCGGCATGGCGTCGCTACTACGAGAGCACCTTCAATCCCGCGCGGGCTAATCCCAAGGCAATGCGCCAGCACATGGCGACGAAGTATTGGCGCAATCTGCCGGAGACGGAGGCGATCCCGGAGATGCTGCGCACCGCGCCGCAGCGCGCCCAGGAGATGATCGCCCGCGGCGCCGCCCTGCCGACCAAACGCGATCCCGCTCTCGCGGTCGCCGCCATGGCCAACCAAGAGCCGCACAGCCTGGAAGAGCTCAATCGCCTGATTGCAGCATCGGAGCCGCTCACGCCGGGCGCCGATCGCGCGGTGCTGGGCGAAGGGCCGATCGGTGCCGACATCGCCTTCGTCGGCGAACAGCCTGGCGATCAGGAAGACCGCGAAGGCCGGCCTTTCATCGGTCCTGCCGGCAGGCTGCTCGACCGCGTGCTGTCCGAGGTCGGCATCGATCGCACCCAGGTCTATGTCACCAACTCGGTGAAGCACTTCAAGTATGAGCCGCGCGGCGAACGGCGCCTGCACAAGAAACCGAATCCCGGCGAGGTGAAGCGCTATCGCTGGTGGCTTCTGAAGGAGCTCGAGCTGGTGCGGCCGCACTTCGTCGTGGCGCTGGGTGGCACTGCCCTGCTCGGCCTCACCGGCAAGCCGCTGTCGGTGATGAAGAAGCGCGGCCCGATGAAGTTCGGCGCTTTTTCCGGCTACGCCACGGTGCATCCATCGTATCTGCTGCGCCTGCCCGACCCTGCCGCGAAGCAGCAAGCCACGGAGGCTTTCCGGCACGACCTCGAACGCGTCGCGGCTATGGTCGCCGACCGATCGGCACGATCGTCATAGGCTTGGCAAGGCCGCCTCACAGTCTGGGACGTTCGCTCATCAGGAAAACCGGCGACGGCTCGACCTCGATGAGGAACTCGTCGTCGGCGAGGCCCGGTACGCCAACCCACGTCGAACACGGCGGATTGTCGCCGAACTTCGCCCTGAGCGCGCCGCTGATAGCCTTGCCTTCGTGCATGTGGCCTTGCTTGATATAGAGCCGTAACCCGCCGACCTGATCGAGCGTCGCGCCCACCGATTCGAGCGCTGCGGCAAGATTGTCGAGACTCTTCTCGAGTTGGCGACCGATGTCGCCTGCCCCGACAATTCTTTGCTCTGCGTCCCAGGCAACCTGCCCGGAGACGTGAACAAAGCTACCGAACGGTGCCGGCACGATTGCGACCTGCGCGAAGCCATACCGGCGGCTATCGAAAATCTTCGCAGTCATGTGGATGGTTCGGGTCATGCAGCCTCTCCGGGGACCCAGCTATCGGCGTTCGATAATCGCCGTGTCGATGGCGCGATCGAGATTCAAGCCCGTACCGCTTACGGCGCTGAACCAGTCGATCAGGCGGCCGTCGTGACCAATGAGCAGCTTGTGGAAGTTCCAGCTCGGCGTTCCGAGCATGCCGGTCTGGGCGGCGGCCCAGCGATAGAGCGGATGGGCCGAGGAGCCGGTGACAACCTGCTTGCCGGACAGGGGAAAAGTGATGTCGAACGTGGTGTCGCAGAACCGCCTGATGTCCTCGTTGCTGCCAGGCTCCTGCCCGCCGAAGTCGTTCGACGGCACGCCGAGCACGATGACACCTCGATCCCTGTAGCGGCGCCACAACAGTTCCAGGCCGCGATACTGGCCGGAGAAGCCACACCGGGATGCCGTATTGACGAGAAGGACCACGCGACCGCTGAAGTCCTTAGTAGGCATCAGCCCGCCGCCGATGTCATCGAGGGAAACTCGCGACCAGTCGATCGGCTGGCCGTCAGCCCGTACCCGGGCACCCCCCAGTAGCACCTTCAGGCGGCCTAGAAGAGCAAACAGCAACATGCGCGCGACGTTCATATCCACTCCAAGGTATGCCGACGGTTTGCTATCCGACGGATATCCTTCTCAAGTCCGATACGCCACCGTAAGCGAGTCCCTTACCCGTGGTCCCGGCAAAGATCACGAGCGAGCTGAACGCGTGCGCTCTAGAAGAGCGGACCGACTTGACGGGACAATCCCCGCCGCATAGGTTCCGCGCCCTTTTCAATGAACTGAGGGGCGTCATGCCCCAGATCCTGGTTGAGCGGCTGGCCAAGTCCTACCGCGTCGCCGAACGGGCGCCCGGCCTCACCGGAGCGTTGAACGGACTCTTGCGTCGCCGATCGCGTGAAGTGAAGGCACTGGTCGACCTCTCCTTCAGCCTCGAAGCCGGCGAGCTGCTCGCCTTCATCGGGCCGAACGGCGCGGGCAAGTCGACGACCGTCAAGATCCTGTCGGGAATACTGCGGCCTTCCAGCGGGCGGGTCGAGGTCGCCGGTCTCGTCCCTTACGAGGACCGCCTGCGCCACGTGGCGCGAATCGGCGTGGTCTTCGGCCAGCGCAGCCAGCTGTGGTGGGACCTGCCGGTCCTCGACGGCTTCGATCTCCTGGCCGACATCTACCGGATAGCGCCCGTGCGTTATCGCCGGCGACGCGACGAGCTCGTGGCCTTGCTGCGCCTCGATTCGCTGCTGGCCCAGCCCGTCCGCCAGCTCTCGCTCGGCCAGCGCATGCGCGCCGAGTTCGCGGCAGCCCTGCTTCACGAGCCGGAGATTCTGTTCCTCGACGAGCCGACGATCGGTCTCGACGCGCCGTCGAAGCTTGCCGTTCGCGACTTCGTGAAGCGTCTCAATCGTGAGCAGAACGTGACTGTCCTGCTGACGACCCATGACATGCACGATGTCGAAGCGCTGGCCGAACGCGTCATCGTCATCGGCCAGGGGCGGCTGCTTGCCGACAGCTCGCTCGACAGGCTCCGCGCCGGTGTCTTCGCCGAGCGGCGGCTTTGGGTGGACTTCGCACAGCAAGCGCCTGCCCTGGATATGCCGGGAGTGCAGGTGCGAGCACGCACGGCCCGCTCGCTCGAGCTCGCCTTCGACCCGGCAAAGATCCCGGCAGCAAGCTTGATCGCTGCCATCGCCGCCGCGCACGCCGTCGACGACATTCATGTCGAAGAGCCTGCGATCGAGGAAGTGATCGCGCGCTTCTACGACCTCCACTACTCGAGCGAGGCTTGACGGTGCAGGCTTGGCTCCGCCCTTACACTGCGGCGTTCCGGGCCCGCTTCCTGCTCATGCTGCAGTACCGCGTCGCTGCGCTGGCGGGCTTTGCGACCCAGTGCTGGTGGGGCGCCATCAAGATCATGGTCTATGCGGCGTTCTACGAGTCGGCAGCCGCGGCGGCACCGATGAGCCTGCCGAACGTGGTGACCTATACCTGGCTGGGCCAGGCGTTTCTCGCGCTTCTGCCCTGGGTGGCCGACCCCGAGGTCGGTTCGGCGATCCGCACCGGCGGAGTTGGCTACGATCGATTGCGGCCGCTGGACACCTACAGCTACTGGTATGCGCGCACCCTCGGCTGGATCGTCGCCCGCGCCGTGCCGCGCGCCGTGCTGATGCTCGTGGCGGCGGGCATCGTCCTGCCGCTCGTGGGGCTGGAGGCCTGGGCCTGGCAGCCGCCCCCGAACGCCGAAGCGGCGCTGCTCTTCGTTCCCGCCTTCGTGCTCATGGTCATGCTCGCGGTCGCCGTGCTGATGCTCGCGAACGTCGTCGTCGCCGCGTGCCTCAACGAGCGTGGCGTCAACGCCGTGCTGACGCCGCTGGTGATCGTCTTCTCCGGAAGCCTGGTGCCGCTCGACTTCTTTCCGGACGCTGTCCGTCCGCTCCTGCATCTGCAGCCGCTTGCCGGCCTCGTCGACATTCCTTTCCGGATCTACTTCGCCGACCTTCGCGGCGTCGCGGCCGTGCAGGGTCTGGCCCTGCAGGCGGCATGGACCTTGGCGCTGATTGGCGTGGGTCGTTTCGCCATGGCGCGCATGATGCAACGCCTCGAGATGCAGGGCGGCTGACCCATGAATGCATTCCGCCTCTACCTCAATTACGTCAGCGCCTCGATCCGCGCGCAGGCGCAGTATCCGGCCGCGACGTTGCTGCTCACCGCAGGCCACCTCGCGGCCACGGCGATCGAGATACTCGGCGTGTACGCGCTCTTTCACCGATTCGGCCACGTCGAAGGATGGTCCCTCGGCGAGGTGGCGCTGTTCTACGGGCTGATCAATATCTCATTCTCGATCGCCGACCTGCTGAGCCGGGGCTTCGACGTGTTCGGCTCCGATTTCGTCCGTACCGGCGCGTTCGACCGTCTGCTGCTCAGACCTCGGGCGGCCGCGCTGCAGCTGATCGGCCACGAGATCCGCCTGTCGCGCATCGGCCGCATGCTCCAGGGCCTTGCGGTGGTGGCGATCGCGACGAGGCTCGCTCCGATCGAATGGGATGCAGCGGCGGTGACCATTGCCGTCTGGGCCGTAGCGGGCGGCGTGGCCCTGTTTGTCGGCATCCTGGTGCTGCAGGCCACCCTCGCCTTCTGGACCGTCGAGGGCCTGGAGATCGTCAACGTCCTGACATATGGCGGCGTCCAGGCAGCGCAATATCCGCTCAGCATCTATGCCGGCTGGTTTCGAAAGGTCCTCACGTTCGGCGTCCCGCTGGCCTGCGTCGCCTATTATCCGGTGCTCGCCATCCTTAAGCGCCCCGACCCGCTCGGCGCACCCGACTGGATCCTGCCGCTGACGCCGCTCGCAGGGTTCGCCTTCCTCGCCCTCTCCTTCCTCGCCTGGCGCGCCGGCATGGCTCGCTATGCCTCGACGGGGAGTTGAACGGCGCGCAGTTCCTTAAACAATATCGGTCCTGGCAAAGGCGGCGAGGCTGTTCCCCCCAATAAGCCGTACACCCTCGTCGGGCGTGTGGAGGTTGCTGTCGGTGTTCCACAGCAGCCAGCCATTGGTGACGCCGGCAACGAAGACCGCTGACTTGTCGCCGCCCGACATGGCCGCAGTGGCGGCGCTGAAGACATTGTTGAAGTTGTCCGAGGCGACACTGATCGCCGCAAAGGCAGAAGCGGCAAGCCCGCCGCCTCCCACTGTCGGCAAGTCGATCATGTCCAGGCCGGAGACGAAGTCTGTAATGGTGTCGTACAGCGAGGCCGGGCTGTCGCCTGCGCTGAAGATAAAGCTATCGGCACCGTTGCCGCCGGTCATGGTATCTCGGCCGAGCCCGCCTGTCAGCTTGTCGTCGCCGTCGTCCCCGAGCAGCGTGTCGTTGCCGGCCATACCGCGCAGGGCGTTGCTGCCCATGTTGCCGGTGATTTTGTTGGCGGCTTCATCACCAACCAGGACAAAATTGCCCCCGGTGCCAGCTTTGGCGCTCAGCCTTTCGATGCCGCTGCCCGACGAGAGGGTGAATGAGCCATTCGTTATGACCTGATCGGTGCCGGCGGTCCCGGTGTCCTGAACAGTATCGAGCTTGTCGACATTGTAGGTGTCGCTTCCCTCGCCGCCGTCGAGAATGTCGGCACCGGCGCCTCCGTCCAGCGTGTCGTCGCCGCCGCCGCCGAACAGGTGATTGATGCCGCCGTTACCCGCGAGCGTATTCGCAAGCTCGTTACCGGTGCCGTCGATGGCATCGCCACCCGTCAGCAGCAGCCGCTCCAGGAAGCTGCCGAGGATGAAGCTCGCCGAGCTGTAGACGGTGTCGAAGCCGCCATCGTCTACGCCAATGACGCTGTCCTCGCGAACGACATCCGCAGCATTGTCGACGAAGTAAGTGTCGTTGCCGGCGCCGCCGAACATGCTGTCGACGCCCGTGCCGCCGTCGAGCTGATCGTTGCCGGCGCCCCCAAGCAATGTGTCGGACCCAGCGTCGCCCCACAACTCGTCGTTGCCGCCGCCACCATTCAGCCGGTCGCCACCGCCCTGCCCTGAGACCTTGTCATCATTGTCGCCGGTGCGGATATCGTCGCCGCCATCACCGAGAACCAGATCGAACTTATCGACGCCGGCAAAACGTACTTCATTGCGATCTGTGCGGAACGCCGTGTAGGTGCCGGAGTAACCGCCGACAAGATCGCCCCCCCACGCGACCGTGCCATAGCCAAGGTCGCCGCCGGCCCAGCGCACCACCAAGGTGTCGAATCCGCTGCCCATCAGGACAACGTCGGCGTAGCCGCCCGCCACTGTCACTGTGTCGTTGCCGTCGTTGGTCTCGATGTAGTCGGCAAGGAACTCCGACCGCGTGACGATGACGTCCTTTCCCGAGCCGGTGGCGAAGCGGTCGCCGTCGTCGTTGCTGCCGCCCAGAACCTCGATTCCCATGACCTTCGCTTTGGCCTTGCCGATCCTGTAAGTGGACTGCGACGCCGCGTTCAGATCGATAGTGAAGGCAGCAGTCGAGTTCGACTTGTCAGCCTGCCAACGATCGACGCCGTTGCCGCCATCCACGGCGTCGGCGCCCTTGCCGGTGCGGAAGGTGTCGTTGCCGCCGTTGCCCGCCACGACATCATCGTAGTCGCCGGTGCGGATGGCGTCGCCGCCCTCGCCGAGCACGAGATCGAACTTCTCGACCCCGGTGAAGCGCACTTCGTTGCGATCCGTCCGGAAAGCCGTGTAGGTGCCAGAGTAGCCTCCAGCAGCGTTGCCCAGCCAACCCGCCGTCCCGAAGCCGAAGTCGCCGCCGGCCCAGCGCACCTTCAGGGTGTCCATGCCGCCGCCCATCAGGACGATGTCGGCATAGCCGCCCGCCACCGTGACCGTGTCGTTGCCGCCGTTGGTCTCGATGTAGTCGGCATAAAAATCCGACCGCGTCACGAGCACGTCTTTGCCCGAGCCGGTGGCGAAGCGGTCGCCGTCGGCGTCGCTGCCGCCCAGCGCCTCGATACCGGTGACCGTCGCATTGACGCTGCCGATCTTGTACGTCGACTGAGATACTGCCGTCAGGTCGATGTTGATAGCCGCCGTGGCGTTCGACTTGTCGCCCGACCAGCGGTCCGCACCGTCGCCACCGCTGACGTTGTCGGCGCCCTTGCCGGTGCGGAACGTGTCGTTGCCGCCGTTGCCTACCACGATGTCGTCGTAGTCGCCGGTGCGGATGTCGTCGCCGCCTTCCCCGAGGACGAGATCGAACTTCTCGACGCCGGTGAAACGCACCTCGTTGCGGTCGGTCCGGAACGCCGTGTAGGTGCCGGAATACCCCGCGGCGGCGTCGCCGCCCCAGGCATGCGTCCCATAGCCGAAGTCGCCGCCCGCCCAGCGCACCTTCAGGGTGTCGACACCGGCGCCCATCAGGACGATGTCGGCATAGCCGCCCGCCACCGTGACCGTGTCGTTGCCGCTGTTGGTTTCGATGTAGTCGGCATAGAACTCCGACCGCGTGACGATAGCATCGTTGCCCGAGCCGGTGGCGAAGCGGTCGTTGGCGGCGTCGCTCCCGCCCAGCGCCTCGATGCCGGTGACTGTCGCCGTGACATTGCCGATCACGTAGGTGGATTGCGCAGTCACCAGCAGGTCGACGTTGATGGCCGCCGTGGCGTTCGACTTGTCGCCCGACCAGCGGTCCGCACCGCCGCCGCCATTTACGTTGTCAGCGCCCTTGCCGGTGCGGAAGGTGTCGTTGCCGCCGTTGCCCACCACGATATCGTCGTAGTCGCCGGTGCGGATGTCGTCGCCGCCTTCCCCGAGGACGAGATCGAACTTCTCGACCCCGGTGAAGCGCACTTCATTCTGATCCGTCCGGAATGCCGTGTAGGTGCCGCTGTATCCGTCGGTCGCGTTGCCACCCCAACCCGCTGTGCCGAAGCCAAACCCGCCGCTGGCCCAGCGAACCTTCAACGTATCCAGGCCGCTGCCCATCAGCACAATGTCGGCATAGCCGCCCGCCACCGTGACCGTGTCGTTGCCGCCGTTGGTTTCGATGTAGTCGGCATAGAACTCCGACCGCGTGACGATAGCATCATCGCCCGAGCCGGTGGCGAAGCGGTCGTTTGCGGCGTCGCTCCCGCCCAGCGCCTCGATGCCGGTGACCGTGGCCGTGACATTGCCGATCACGTAGCTGGATTGCGCAGTCACCAGCAGGTCAATGTCGATCGCCGCCGTGGCGTTCGACTTGTCGCCCGACCAGCGGTCCGCACCGTCGCCACCGCTGACGTTGTCGGCGCCCTTGCCGGTGCGGAAGGTGTCGTTGCCGCCGTTGCCCACCACGATGTCGTCGTAGTCGCCGGTGCGGATGTCGTCGCTGCCCTCGCCGAGCACGAGATCGAACTTCTCGACCCCGGTGAAGCGCACTTCGTTGCGATCCGTCCGGAAAGCCGTGTAGGTGCCAGAGTAGCCTCCAGCAGCGTTGCCCAGCCAACCCGCCGTCCCGAAGCCGAAGTCGCCGCCGGCCCAGCGCACCTTCAGGGTGTCCATGCCGCCGCCCATCAGGACGATGTCGGCATAGCCGCCCGCCACCGTGACCGTGTCGTTGCCGCCGTTGGTCTCGATGTAGTCGGCATAAAAATCCGACCGCGTCACGAGCACGTCTTTGCCCGAGCCGGTGGCGAAGCGGTCGCCGTCGGCGTCGCTGCCGCCCAGCGCCTCGATACCGGTGACCGTCGCATTGACGCTGCCGATCTTGTACGTCGACTGAGATACTGCCGTCAGGTCGATGTTGATAGCCGCCGTGGCGTTCGACTTGTCGCCCGACCAGCGGTCCGCACCGTCGCCACCGCTGACGTTGTCGGCGCCCTTGCCGGTGCGGAACGTGTCGTTGCCGCCGTTGCCTACCACGATGTCGTCGTAGTCGCCGGTGCGGATGTCGTCGCCGCCTTCCCCGAGGACGAGATCGAACTTCTCGACGCCGGTGAAACGCACCTCGTTGCGGTCGGTCCGGAACGCCGTGTAGGTGCCGGAATACCCCGCGGCGGCGTCGCCGCCCCAGGCATGCGTCCCATAGCCGAAGTCGCCGCCCGCCCAGCGCACCTTCAGGGTGTCGACACCGGCGCCGCCGCTGATGCTGTCGAAGTAGCCGGAGCCACCGTTGAGCACGTCGTCCCCGGAGCCGCCATACAGCTTGTCGGCATAGCGTCCGCCAGTCAGGTCGAAACGCTCGACGTCGGTGAAGCCCGCCGTGAAATAGTATTCCGTCGCGAACTGGTTCCCCTGGGGATCCTGGTAGATGTAAGTCCAAGCGTATGATGCATAGTGGGCCGAGGCGGTGCCGGCCTCGTATAGGTCGATCGACGAAACGGCTGCGGACCAATCCATGACCAGGAGGTCGCCATCGCCCGTGCCGCCGTCGAAGTTCGCGCTCCACGATGTGGCGAGATCGACAGCGAGCGTGTCGTTGCCGCCACGGCCCGCAAAGGTCGTGGACTGGGCCGTCGTCCAAGGGGTGACCGGGTCGTACGCCACAGTGCCGCGCACGTCGAGATAGTCGTCGCCGTCGCCGGCCGCCAGCTCGACAGCCTCGATCGAAGTCAGCCGAGTCCCGTTCGACAGGACAACTGAGCCGCCCCCGAGCAGATCCGCCAGCACGATGCGCACGCCGCCGAGCGTCGTCGTGTCGAGGATGGCTTTGTCGATGCCAAGTCCGCCGTTCAGAACGTCGACGCCGCCGTTTCCTATCAGGACATCGTTGCCGTCCCCGCCATTCAGCAGGTCATCCCTCGCCCCGCCGACGAGCAGGTCGGCGTTGGCACCGCCGGTAAGGTCGAAGACCTCGACATCTCGGAAGTACAGTTTGTTTCCAAACGTCTCGCCCGTGGCATAGGCTGCCGCGTCGCCGATCACCGGCGCGTCGAGCAAGGTATTGCTTGCCATATAGCGGACCGCCCATGTGGCGGCCGACCAGTCCATGGTGAGCTTGTCCGTGCCAGCCCCGCCATCGTACTGCTGGGTAAACACGCCGGTGGGCACACCGTTGGCCCAGAAATTGTCATCGCCCCCATCGCCGTAGGCGACGTCATTGCCACCGTTCGAGATGAGCAGGTCGTTGCCGTCGTAGATCGGGTCGGACAGGCTTGCGTCGAACAGGCGGATGTTGTCGAGGTGCGTTCCGTCGAAGTCCGAGCCTCCTACCTCCTTGAAGGTCAGCAGGTTCCGATTCGGGCCGCTCCCGCGGTTTCCGTAGACATCGACGAAGTAAGTCCCCCAGTTCGCCCCCGGCGTGATCGTGCCGCAGGCCACGCCATCGAACGAAATTTCGACCTTGGCGCCGGACCCGGAGAGGCGGCGGGCATCGAAGGCCAAGCGATAGAGCACGCCGTCCTCCAACCCCTGGACGGTTTGCGCAATGGTGGTCTTCCCTGGCGCGGCTGACAGATCGGCCGCGAACTGTCCCGTTTTCGGGGTGCTGCCGCTGGCGGAAGTGAACAGCTCGATCTGCGCTGCACCCGCCTGAACGGTCCAGCTGTCGACCGAGCCGGCGAGAAAGTAGCCGGCAGATCCGGCCGTCAGGGTCCCGTTCAGCTCGAAGCTGCCATTCCGTACCAGGTTGATTCCGCCGCCATGCAGCACGTCGTCGCCGGCAGTGCCGAAGATCGTATCGTTGCCCCAGCCACCGGCCATTTCGCTGCCCTGCGCGCCGAAGGCCACGCCAAGCAGGCGGTCGTCGTGAGCACTGCCAATGATGTTCTCGATGCTGATCAACGTGTCGCCCTGGGCATCGCCGCCGCGCGGCAAGTACTGGCCAGGGCCGGGCGCCAGACGGCTCAGATCCACGTCAACCGCCGCGCTGGAGCCGTGATAGCTAACCGTGTCACGGCCGCCGCCGCCGTCGATCGTGTCGCCGCCCGCACCGCCCTCGAGCCGGTTGTCGACGTCGTTGCCGATGATCGTGTCGACGCCGGAGCCGCCTACGGCGTCCTCGATGACGGCGCCGAAGGCGATCGCGAGATTGCCGATTCCTGTGCCGATGTTGGAAAACCTGCCCTGCCCGAGGTCGATCCTCTGGTTGCCACCGAACAGCGAGGCGTCGATCGTATCGACTCCTCCGGCGTCCCAAATCGCATATCCCGCATTGGGATTCCTGCTGAGGTCGAACTGTGCGCTGAGCTTGGTATTGAAGCCGTAAGTGTCGGCTCCTGTGCGGGTCGTTGTGTTGACGCCGTAGATCCGCTGCAGCTCGTAGATATCGTAGAGTTGCAGGCCGCTCGGGTCGCCGTTCAGCTGCCCGCCGGTGTTCGACTCGTCAAAGTAGCTCATGATCGAGTACTGGCTCGAGTCCTGCTGGAACTGCGCGGCATTGCCGTAGGTCAGAGTAACCCCCGGACCGGCGTTGTAGGCACCGGGATGGGACAAGCCGAGCGCGTGACCGAGTTCGTGCATCACCGCCCAGTAGCTGTAGCTGCCCAAGCCGATCGCGGCGCCGGAGATCGCCGTCCTGTTCAGCCACATGTCACCGGCGCTGTCGGCGGAGGCCGTCGGCCCAGGAGAGTAGGCGAAGGCGCCGGCGCCGTCGTTGGCATTGGTGTAGTCGCCAATGAGGATCGTGGCGTTGTCGGTGTATCCGCTCGGATTGACGTCGACGAACGTCAGGCCCGCTACGTCCTGAAAGCCTTGGATCATCGACCGGATGGCAGCCTGCACGTTGCTGTCGGAGGTCCGGGCGAACGTCGCCAGCACGTTTACGCTGACGTTGTTGATCGTCACATCGTAGGTGTAGCCCGGTGCGCTTTGCCGAAATCCGTAGGTGATGGTGGCCGGCGCGCCTGGCGCGCTCCAAGACGAGTCGCTGTCGAGCGAGCCGCCGCCCATGGCCTCGTCAAACACAGGTTTGGCGGCAGTGCCGAAGGCCAGTCCGTACTGGCCGGTATCGCTGCCGTTGCTGGCCGCGGCCTCAAGATAGAAGGTGCCGTTGGCAGACGCGGTGAAAGTGAATATGGCGTTCTCACCAATGAAGGCGTCGTCGTCCAGGGTGATCAGCGTGCCATTGGGACGGTAGAGACGAAGTATCGGGTTCTGCAGATTGGCGGCCCCAGTCCCGACCAGCGCGACCGTGTAGGTCTGATTCTTGGTCAGGCTGACCGCGTACCAGTCACGATCACCCGCCGTGGCAATCGTACCTTGTGCGGTCTGCCCAGCGGACAGCGAATAGCTCGTCCCGACGCCAGCTGCAGCGTCGGTCGTTTCGGTGACATTTGCCATAGCCCACGCTCCCTATCCCCAGTTCATTGTCCCGATCTTCGACGCATCGGTAATCCCGGCGCGCAGGAGGCGATCGACCAAACCATTGCCGGTCGACGCATCGCCGTCGGCGCAATCGTCGCGACGCCACACGCAAAGAAGAACGGAGCACGCATCCCGTAAGCCCACATGCTCACTGAGTACCTACTTATCGCTTGAGCTTGTGCATGCCGTCAACCAGAGTTGCGGAATGCCTCAGAAAGTCATTGCCGAGAAGGCGCTCGCGACGCTTCTCGAGCAGGCCTTCCGGCTGACTCACTCATCGGAGCACGCGGAGGGACTATATCCTGCGCAATGGACGGCGCTTCGCTTCGTCGCCAATTCACGCGGCGCTCCGCCCACGGCCTCCCGTCTGGCACGCTTCCAGGGTATGAGTCTGGGGCCAGTGTCCCGCACGGTCCGCACGCTGATCGACAAGGGGCTCCTGAAGCGCGTCGACGTCGGCGGTCGAACCGAGACGCTGGCCCTCACCCATACCGGTCGCTTGTTGATGGAACGCGATCCGGCGCAACGCATCTCCCGGGCGATGTCCAGTCTCGAGCCCACGCAACGCGAGGCCCTCGCCCAGGCTCTTGAATCGGTGATCCGAAATCTTCTCGTGGCTCCCACCGGCTCTTCGGGCAATGAGTCGGAAAGCGCCAACTCTACCGATCGGCTGCAGGACTGAGGATCTGCGCGATCAACAACTCGTTGTCGAACGGCTTCACGAACGTCGCCTCCGCACCCCACACCTCCACCAGGGCTGCATTGGCCTCCAGCGAAATCCCGGGGCCACCACCGGAAATTGCTATGACGCGTGTGCCGGGATAGTCGCGCCGCACGATCTTGGTAAGCTCGACGCCATCCAGCCCCGGCATCCAGAGGTCCGCCACCACGACATCGTAAGCCTCTTGAGCCAGCATTCGCACGGCCTCCTCCCCGCGCGCGCAACCGTTCACCGCACAGCCTGCTCGCTTGAGCGACAGAAGGATCGAATCTCGGACGTCGTCCGAGTCGTCGACCACCAGCACCCGTACCGGCGCGCCCATCACGAAGTCCCCCTTTGAATGACCAAGTTCGCGCCTATTTCGGTACGCCGCTCCGTCTCGGGCGTCAGCGGGACTTTGAACACGAAGCGGGCGCCTCCGGTTCCACCTGCCTCGACTTCGGTCGACCCGCCCCACGCCTTCACGGTCGCCGATACGAGGGCAAGCCCGAGGCCGGTGCCCTCACCGATCGGCTTGGTCGTGAAGAACGGCTCGAAGACCCTGCTCTTGAAGTCCGGCTCGATGCCGCGGCCATCATCCTCCACGCTGAGTACTGCGATGTCGCCCCCGGCGATCCGGGCGCGCACGAGGGTGACTTCGATTCGCGACGCCTCGTTTGCCGGGTAAGAGGCGTTGGCGAGAGCATTCGCCAGCACCTGCATCACCTCGGTCCGGGTCGCAACCACAGGCAGCTTGTCGTCGCAAAGGGTCGCATCCACGGCGACTCCAGAACGCATGTTTATCCGCAGCGTGGCCAGGGCATCGGACACAGCGCTTCTGAAGTCGATCGGATCGCGCTCCCCTTGGACTTGCCGGGCGAAGTCCAGAATCTTGCGTACGATTTCACCGGCGCTCAGCGCCGCCCGTGACGCCCGATCGAGCAGCGGAGCGACTCTCTGGGCGTCCGGTGGCAGCGCCAGCCGGGCCTCCTTCACGAAGTTCGCGATCGGGTGGAGCAGGTTGTTGACTTCATGGGCCACTCCCCCGGCGACCTCGCCCAAGGCAGCCATCCGCTCGCGTTCGGCGCGCTTTCGCGTGGCTTCCATCAACGCCTCCGCCGCCATCCTGTCGCGCTGCCGGATGAACATCGCCAGCGTCACGGCGAAGCTCAGGACCGAAATGGCGAGGCCGACGAAGACCGCGTTGTTGGTAAAGACATTCAGGGGAACCAACCGGTAGTCGACCAGCGTTCGCGCAAGGCCCACGACCAGGGTCGGGGTCCATCCGATCAGGAAGAGACGCGCCGTGGGAACGCCCTTCACCAGGGCGTGAATGCCAATGACCAGGATTCCGATCAGGGTCGTGAACAGCAGATACACGACCACGCGCCGCGTCCAGCCATCCAGGAACAGCACATCGTACGCCGCGATCGCCGCCATCGCCGCCAGGAAAACCGCGAAAGCCGCCATCGCCCTGGCGATCCTCGGCAGCCGCTCTGGCACGAGAAGGATTGTGCTCGCGAATGCAACCGCAGCGCACAGAAGAAGGATCACGCTCGGCACGGCCACGACGGCAGCCGCGAGGGCATGCGACGGAAAGAGGAACTCCGACAGGAAGCCGGTGTTCGCCGAGACCCATAGCAGGATGGCAGCGATCAGAAAGCATAGCCGTAGCTGGGCACGATCGCGCATCGCCAGCCACACGGCGAAAACGTAAAGCCCGACGCCCGCCAGCAATCCGAAGAGAACTCCAAGGAACATCATTTCCTGCAGGACATCTCTCAGGAAGGAGCTCGTTCTCTGGAGAGTCATCGGCAGGCGGATGGTGCTGCCGCTGGTTATCCTGAGGTAGACCACCTGTCCTGCCTTGGCAGCCTCGCTCAAGGCGAATGCCCACCGCGTGCCCTCCGACACGGCTTGCGCGACCCCCTTGTCGATCCGGGTGTAGGTGCCATTGCCCAAAGGCATGAATGCCGTGATATCCCGGATCGACGAGTTGCGGATCGAGAAGGTCCAAGCCTCGTCCGCCGGCAGGCGCGCGGCGAATCGAACCCATACCGCAGCGCGATCGAGCCCGAAGACGGGCGCGTCGTCGCGGCTAGGCACGAAATGCAGCGCCTGCTCGGACGCCAGTATGTCGGCGAGCGTGAGTGTCCCGCCTGGATCGCGGGCCAGCTCGACCTGCCCCTTCAGGCGCGATGTCTCTTGCGTCAGCTCGGGCATCGCGAATGTCGCGGACGTTGCAAGCAGCAGCGCAACGAGCACAAGCACGAGTGCGTGCGGCGCCCTCACTAAAATTTTCCCTGGCGACGGCGCGCGACGTATTTCACAATACATGAACAGTAGTAAGGCGGGTCGGCTTCTGGCAACCGGTTTCCGGCGGCGCACTCAAGAAGCTCCAAGCTTGGTTTGGAGGCGCCGCTGGCACCTGTCTTTCAACTTCGGCGGCCCAGCACAGATGGCGCCAAGGTTGCCAAGCTGTGCATGTCCGCGGGAGATCGAGGATGAACGCGCCACCGACTCTGTCGACTGTCACTGAAGCGAGATTGTTGCGGGATGAGATACGCGCCGGCCGCCATACGGCGGTGACCACCGGCATGGCCCGGGGACATCTGCAGGCCAATCTGGTGATTCTGCCAGCCGACTGGGCCGATGAATTCGAGGCGTTTTGCGTTGCCAACCCTAAACCCTGCCCGCTGATTGCCCGCACCGAGCCCGGCGATCCGGCCTTGCCGACGCTGGGCGCCAGCATCGACGTCCGCAGCGATCTGCCACGTTATCGGGTGTTCCGCGACGGCGTCGCGGTTTCGGAAGAGACCGACATCACCGCCCTGTGGCGTAACGACCTCGTCGCGTTCGCGTTGGGCTGCTCCTATTCATTCGAGGCGGCGCTGCTCGACGCCGGCGTGCCGATCCGCCACATCGAGCAAGGCAAGAAGGTCTGCACCTATCGTACCGGGCTCGACACCGTGCCGGCCGGCCGCCTGCATGGCCACATGGTGGTGTCGATGCGGAACTTCACCGTGCCCAATGCAATCCGGGCGATCGAGATCACGTCGCGCTTTCCACGGGTGCATGGCGCGCCGATCCATTTCGGTGATCCCGCGGCAATCGGCATCGCCGACATCGACAAGCCCGAGTATGGCGGCGAACCTGACATCCGGCCCGGCGAAGTGCCGCTGTTCTGGGCCTGCGGGGTGACGCCGCAGGCGGTCGTCGAAGCGGCCAGGCCGCGGTTCTGCATCACCCACAAGGCCGGGCACATGCTGGTGACCGATCGGATGAACGAGGAGTTTCGCCAGTCCTGAAGCGGCCCGCCGGGATCAATCCAGGCGGATACCGGCGTCGGCGATGACCTTTCTCCAGATCTCGGTTTCGCGCGCGATATGGGCGGCAGCCTCGGTTTGCGTGCCGGCCAGAGTTTCCATCCCCTGCTGACCGTATGCTGCCCGAACCTCCGGCGCGCCCAGCGCCTTCGTCATGATGGCGTTCAGAGTGGCGACGTTCTCGGGCGGCACCTTGGATGAGACGACGATGGCGTACCAGTTGGTGGCAGCGTAGCCGGGGAAACCGGATTCGGCGATCGTCGGAATCTCCGGATCGAACGGCGAGCGCCTTGCGCCGGTGACGGCGAGCGCGCGGATGCGGCCGTCGCGCATGAACCCGGTCGCCGTCGGCGCGCTGGCGATCAGGGACGGCACATGGCCAGCCACTAGGTCGTTCATCGCTGGCCCACCGCCGCGGAACGGCACATGATTGAGCTGCGCGCCGCTCCGCGATTTCAGCAGCTCACCGGCGAGATGGCCGGCACCGCCGACGCCCGACGTACCGTAGTTCATGCCGTTTGGCGGCTTGGCCAGAGCGAGGTACTCGGTGAGGGATCTTGCAGGAACGCTCGGATGCACCACAAGGACATTGGAGAAATCAACCGCCAGACACACCGGTGCGATATCGCGCGGATCGTATCCAGCATCCTTCATGGCGTAAGGATTGACCGCCAGGACGCCCACATTGGCCAACATGATCGTATGGCCGTCAGCCGGCGCGCGCAGCATCTCACGCGTCGCGAGATTGCCGCCTGCGCCGGGCTTGTTGTCGACGATAACCGACAGACCGGCGCTCTTCGTCAGCTCCTGCGCCAGGATGCGGGCAACGATGTCGCCGCCGCCGCCTGCCGCGAAGCCGACCAGCAACCGCAACTGCTTCGACGGAAAAGCCTGCGCCCGGCCGACGGCCGGCAACAGGCCGGCCGCCAAAGCGGCGGCGCTGATCAACGAACGGCGATACATGCTGGACCCTTTGATACGAGGATGAGCTAGCCCCGTGCGCGCTCAGCCTGTCCGCCGAGCGCAGCCAGCGCTGTCGCCACTATGTGCGCCGCGTCGAGACCCGCCTCGGCGTACTGCCGTTGAGGCGAGGCATGGTCGATGAACCGGTCAGGGAGTACCATCGGCCGGACCTTGAGGCCGTTGTCGAGCATGCCGGTCGTCGCGAGATACTGCAGCACGTGGCTGGCGAAGCCGCCGACCGAGCCCTCCTCGATGGTGATCAGCACCTCGTGCTCGCGCGCGAGGCGGCGGATCAGGTCGGTGTCGAGGGGCTTGGCGAACCGCGCATCGGCGACCGTCGTGCTGAGGCCCTTGGCGGCGAGATCCTCCGCGGCGACCAGGCACTCACCGAGCCGCGCGCCGAGACATAGGATCGCGATCTTGGTGCCCTCGCGCACGATCCGGCCCTTGCCGATCTCGAGCGGCTTGCCCCGCGCCGGTAATTCAATTCCGACGCCCTCGCCGCGCGGATAGCGGAACGCCGACGGGCGGTCGTCGATTGCGGCGGCCGTCGCCACCATGTGCATCAACTCGAGCTCGTCAGCCGCGGCCATGACGACGAAGTCCGGCAGGCAGGCCAGGTAGGCGACGTCGAACGAGCCTGCATGCGTTGCGCCATCGGCGCCAACCAGGCCCGCACGATCGATCGCGAAGCGCACCGGCAGCTTCTGGATGGCGACGTCGTGGACGCACTGGTCGTAGGCACGCTGCAGGAACGTCGAATAGATCGCGGCAAACGGCTTGAAACCTTCGCAGGCGAGACCGGCCGCAAAGGTCACGCCATGTTGCTCGGCGATGCCGACGTCGAACGTGCGCTCGGGAAAGTGCTCCGCGAACTTGTCGAGGCTCGTGCCCGACGGCATTGCCGCGGTGATGGCGACGATCTTCCTGTCGGCCTCGGCCTCCGCGATCAGCGCCTTCGCAAACACCGCTTGATAGGCCGGCGCGTTAGCCGCCGGCTTTGATTGCTTGCCGGTCACCACGTCGAACTTCACGACACCATGGTATTTGTCGGCGCTCGCCTCGGCCGGCGGGTACCCCTTGCCTTTCTTGGTGACGACGTGGACCAGGATCGGCTTGTCGAGGCTGCTGTCGCGCGCGTTCTTCAGCACCGGCAACAGGTGCTCCAGGTTGTGACCGTCGACCGGGCCCACATAGTAGAAGCCCATCTCGTCGAACAGCGTGCCGCCGGCAACAAAGCCGCGGGCGAACTCCTCGGCGCGCCGCGCCGCCATCTCGAGCGGCCGGGGGAGGTTCTCGGCAAAACTGCGGCCGAGATTGCGCAAGGACACATACGGGCGGCCCGATAGCAGGCGCGAGAGATGCCCCGACAAGGCACCGACCGGCGGGGCGATCGACATGTCGTTGTCGTTCAGCACCACGATCAGCCGGCTGCGCAGGGCGCCTGCATTGTTCATCGCCTCGTAGGCCATGCCGGCGCTCATCGCGCCGTCGCCGATCACGGCGATCACGTTGTTGCTGCCGCCGGCCAGATCGCGCGCCACGGCCATGCCCAGGCCGGCCGAGATCGAGGTCGAGGAATGGGCGGCGCCGAACGGGTCGTATTCGCTTTCCGAGCGCCGGGTGAAACCTGACAGGCCGCCCTCCTGACGCAACGTACGGATTCGGCTGCGGCGGCCGGTAACGATCTTGTGCGGATAAGCCTGGTGGCCCACGTCCCAGATCAGGCGGTCGTGAGGCGTGTTGAACACATAATGCAGCGCCACCGTGAGCTCGACCACGCCCAGGCCGGCACCGAGATGACCGCCGGTGACCGAGACAGCCGAAATCGTCTCCTGGCGCAGCTCGTCGGCAAGCTGACGCAGTTGGCCCTCTTTCAGCCGACGAATGTCAGCCGGAACGTCGACGGTATCCAGAATTGGCGTCGTGCTCTGCCCGGTCATGATTTCACTATACTCTTGTCACATCCTCATACGCGGCGCTGTACCACGAATTTCGCCGCCTGCTTCAGCAGATCGGCGGAAGCGCCCAGCGGCTCGAGATGCGTTGCCGCCTGCTGCGCAAGCAGTGAGGCTTGCGCCCGGGCACGCTCTACACCGAGTATCGACACGAACGTCGCCTTCCCGGCAGCGGCATCCTTGTTCGTTGCCTTGCCGAGTTCGGCTGCATCGCCTTCCACGTCGAGAAGGTCATCGACGATCTGGAATGCAAGGCCAAGATCGTGCGCAAAGGCGGCCAGGGCAGCGCGCATCGGCTCCGCAGCCTTTCCCAAAATCGCACCTGCCGTGCACGAGAAGGAGATCAGCGCACCGGTCTTCAGGCGCTGAAGGCGGGTAATGGCCCCGATCGACATGTCCGGGGCCTGTGTTTCCGCCAGGAGATCGAGCATCTGCCCGCCCACCATGCCATGGGCGCCGGCTGCCTTGGCCAGCTCCGACACCAGCGCTGCGCGAACCGCCGGGTCGCCGTGGGTCGCCTCGTGGGCCAGGACCTCGAAGGCGAGCGCCTGCAGCGCATCCCCGGCCAGGATCGCTGTCGCCTCATCGAACTCCTTGTGGCAGGAGGGTTTGCCGCGGCGCACAGCGTCGTCGTCCATCGCCGGCAGGTCGTCGTGAATAAGCGAATACGCGTGCACGAACTCGATGGCGCTGGCAGTGCGCAGTGCCGGCATTGCGCCGACTTTGAACACCGTGGCACCGGCTAGCACAAAGAATGCCCGCAGGCGCTTGCCGCCGCCCAGGCTGGAATAGCGCATGGCGTCGAACACTCGGGCCTCACCCTCCTCGCCGCGGGGCAAGAGACGTTCCATCGTCCTTTCGGTGGACTGAGCGGCAAAGGCCAAGGCCGGCTCGAACTGGCGGTATGATGACAAAGGCATCGATGATAACGGGCGTCAGCTGAGATCGGACGGTTGGGCAGTGACCGAACCGTCGGCAGCGAAAACGATCTTCTCGACCTTCATTTTGGCCTCGGCCAGCTTCTGCTCGCAATGCCGCTTCAACAGGGAGCCGCGCTCGTAGGCGCCGATCGCCTCGTCGAGCTTCACCTGGCCTCGCTCCAATTGCTGGACAATGCCCTCGAGCTCTTTCAGCGCATCTTCGAATGACAGGCTGACAATGTCCTTAGTTTCGTTGGGTTCTTTGGCCATATGACGCCTCTTGAAGGGAGGCAGGCACTGTAACCGCGCCGGTGTTCTCGGACCAGCAGGCTCCAGAATTCGGTACGCGGCCAGAATCGTGCGATTCGCGAGCGCCTGTCGGCTTGCACAACTCCTGCGGCCGAAACCCGCATTTGTGACATGGCGGCTTTGCACGTTCGCACGCCAAAATCCTCTCCCAGCGCATTGCGGTAGGGAAAAGCCGGTGGCAGCTTCCGTTTCGCAGAAAATAAACGGCCATTCAGGAGAAGACGCCCGTGGGTAATGTAAGCCATCTCGTCACGCGAACCGCTGCCCTGCAAAGCACCGCCGAAAGCGGCCTCGGCGAGGCGATGCCCGGCAAGGACCGGCAATTCGTCACCGCCTTGGCTCGTGGTCTGGACATCCTACGCGCCTTCCACGCCGGTGAAGGCATGCTGGGCAACCAGGAGATCGCCCATCGTACCGGCCTCCCCAAGCCGACGGTCGCCCGTCTTACCCATACGCTCACCGAGCTGGGCTACCTCAATTACATCCGCCGCTTCCGCAAGTATGAGTTGGGTGCCTCGGTACTGGCCCTGGGCTACGCCGCGATCTCCTCGATGGACGTGCGCCGGGCCTCGCGCCAACCGCTCGAGACGCTGGCCCATGCTCTGAATGCCTCGACTGCCTTGGGCGGGCGGGACCGCCATTCGATGATTTATCTGGAGGCCTGCCGCGGGCCCTCGGTCGTGGCGATCACTCACGATGTCGGCACCCGCGTCCCGATGGCCAGCACGGCGATGGGCCGCGCCTACCTCTTCTCGCTGCCCGACGTCGACCGAAACAAGCACATCGATGCGATCCGCCGCCGTTGGCGCGACGACTGGACCAAGGTCAAGACCGGCATCGAGCGCTCGTTCAAGGAGCTGGCCGACCGCGGCTTCTGCGTGACCTGGGGCGAGTGGCTGCCAGAGCTCTGCGGCGTCGGCGTTCCACTCCGCAACACCGATGGGACGGCAGCCTATGCCGTGAACGCGTCGGCGCCCATTTATCAGATCAGCCGCGACCGGCTCGAAGCCGACTGGGGCCCGCGCTTGGTCAAGGTCGCGCGCGACATCCGCACCGGCATGGCTGCCCAGCCCTCGACTGCGGCTACCGCACCCGTCTCGTCGGCGCGTCAGATGCTCACCACCAACGGTCATCGTCCGCCGATGGCCGCGATGGCACGCCGCTAACCGATGGCGATCCAACGACCGGCCGATGCCCGGCCGGTCGCCGCCCACGCGTTCCGCGGTTTCAACGGACTCATCGGTCACGAGGTCGTCGCCTGGAAGCACGGCTTCGTGGAGATGCGTCTCAAAGTGCGGCCTGAGCTGTGCAATGCCAACGGGCTGCTGCACGGTGGCGTTCTAATGACGCTGCTCGACTCGGCGAGCGGCTTTGCCTGCACCTTCAACGAGACGGCGACTGCCCGGCGCCTCTCCGTCACCCTCGCCTTCACCACCCAGTTCATCAAGGCGGCGCGCGAGGGCGACGTCCTCACCATCCTCGGCGCCTGGCGGCCCTCGGCCAGCCAGAGCACCTTCGCCGCCGAGACCGAGATCTACGATCAGGACAACGACCTGATCGCCACCGGCGCCGGCACCTTCCGCTACCTCAAGGGCGAGCGCAGCGACGGCATGCTGACCTTCCTCGACCAGGAAGCGGCGGACTAAAGTCCGCCCCTTGCTCATGCTCTTGCGATCCGCAAGAGCATAAGAGATGCACCGCAGGGAGGACGATCGCTTGGCCATCGACTACGAAAAGCGCAACGGCGTCGCATATATCACGCTGAACAATCCATCCAAGGCGAACATCCTCGACAAGCCGACGTCGGATGCGATCTCCGAGGCATGGATCGACATGTGGGAAGATCGCTCGATCCGCTGCGCCATCCTGACCGGAAAGGGCGATACGCATTTCTGCGGCGGGCACAATCTCGCGCCCCGCGAAAACATCACCGAGGAGGAGCGCGAGTACCTCCGTACCCAGCGCATCTTCTGGCCGCTGGCGCGAACGGTGCATGGTCAGAGGACCGGCGTCGACGGACGCATGGGCGATCATTATCCGCGCGTCTGGAAGCCGGTGATCGCGGCGGTGAACGGTTGGGCCGCCGGTGCCGGCCTCTACATCCTGCTGGCCTCGACCGACATCCGCATCGCCAGCGCCGAGCAAGCGCGCTTCAAATTCGCGCTGCTGACGCAAGGCTGGCTGGGGCATGGCCCCGGCGCCAGCCTGCTTGCCAAGCAGCTCCGCTACATCGATGCCATGAAGATCCTGCTCACGGACGAACCGTTCGACGCGCGAGAAGCGCTTCGCATCGGCCTCGTCAACGAGGTCGTGCCGCACGCCCAGCTGCTCGAGCGCGCGGAGACGCTCGCGCGGCACATCTGCACCCTGCCCCCGACGGCGGTACGGATGATGAAGGAGTTCGTGGTGCGCTTCGGCGATCTGCCGACCGACCAGGCGTGGCACGTGCAGAACCTGATCAACTCGCTGCTCATCCAGACGACCATCGACGGCGAGGAAGGCCGGCAGGCGTTCAACGAGAAGCGCAAGCCGAACTTCGAGGGCAAGCTACGCAAGCGTGGCGAGGCATGGCCGGAGCTATCGGAAGAGGACGCGAAGCGCCTCGACGAAGCCTATCGCAGCGGCGAGTTCTGACTTTCAGACCGCATTCAGATCGAGGGGCGCCCGCAGGACGAGCGCCCCTCCAACACCGTCGGCAAACGCCGACCTCATCAGCGGCGACGATCGTCGTCCTTGTCATTTCGCTCCGCTTTGCCCTCCCGATCGCGGTCGACCGATAGTTGGGCACGCTTGTCGTTGGTGTCCTTGCGATTGGAAGCACCATCCTTGTCGCGATCGCCCGAGCCCTTGGCGCGATTCGGATTGGGATCGACACGGTTGGGAACACCGTCGCGGTCGCGATCGCCCGAGCCCTGGGCGCGGTTCGGATTGGGATCGATACGGTTGGGAACACCGTCGCGGTCGCGATCGCCCGAGCCCTGGGCGCGGTTGGGATTGGGGTCGACGCGGTTGGGAACGCCGTCCCGGTCGCGATCGCCCGAACCTTGGGCACGGCTGGGATTGGGGTCGACACGGTTGGGAATTCCGTCCCGGTCGCGATCGCCCGAGCCTTGCGCGCGGTTGGGATTGGGGTCGACGCGGTTGGGGACGCCGTCCCGGTCGCGATCGCCCGAGCCTTGCGCGCGCGTCGGATTGGGGTCGACACGGTTGGGAATGCCGTCCCGATCGCGATCGCCCGAGCCCTGTGCGCGGTTGGGATTGGCGTCGAACTGATTGGGCACGCCGTCCCCGTCGCGATCCCAGCGGCTCGCTTGATAGCGCCAGCGCTCACGCCCGTTATCCGTGTAACGCTGCCAGCGCTCGGGCACGAACTTGTAGCCAGGCCGAGCCTGCTCCCAGCGGCCAGGCGCCCAGACGTGCTGGTGGCCGTTCCAGTTCCAGTGTCCTGCCGCCCAGATGAAGCCCGGACGCGGCGGCGGGACGGGCTCGTAGCGGGGCGGCGGCGGCGCGAGATCGACGATGAACAGAGGCCCGCCCCGATTGTCGATCGGGTCGAACTGGTTCGGTACGCCGTCGCCATCGCGGTCCCAGCGGCTGGCCACGTAGCGCCAGCGCTCGCGGCCATTATCCATGTAACGTTCCCAGCGGTCGGGCACGAAGCGGTATCCAGCCCGTACCTGCTCCCAGCGTCCCTCGCGCCAGACATACTGGCTTCCGTTCCACTGCCAGTGACCCGGCGCCCAGACGAACCCTGGGCGTGGCGGCGGCGCGACTTCGTATCGGGGCGGCGGTGGCGCGAAGTCCACGATGAAGGCGCCGGTGCGATTGTCGAACGGATCGACGATGTTGGGAACGCCATCGCCGTCGCGGTCCCAGCGGCTGGCGACGAACCGCCACCGCTCCCGACCGTTGTCGTCGTAGCGCTCCCAGCGCTCGGGCACGAACCTGTATCCGGCGCGGGATTGTTCCCAGCGGCCAGGCATCCAGATGTACTCGCGGCCGTTCCAGTTCCAGTGGCCCGGCGCCCAGACGTAGCCTGGACGAGGCGCCGGCATCACCTCGTATCGCGGCGCCGGCGGCGCGAGATCGATGTTGATGCTGATCTGTGCGGCAGCAGGAGTGAACAGTGCCGATACCGACAGGATCGGGACGGCAATTGCGAGGACGGTGCAGAGGAGACGGCTTTTCATGTGGCTCCAAACGGGACGGATTATCCTTCCCTGGATTGCTCTACGCGGCGAAATGCGCCGTCGTGCCAGCAGCGTGCGAAAACAAATTTGTGACCGTTGCCACTTAACAGCCATTGAAGCTGGCGGGATTCGCCCGATTCACGCTTTCGTACGCGGAAGGGCGAATGCTTAGCCGGCGGCCCCGCTGACGCGCAAACCGGCGATACGCTCCGACGAGAGTCCAAGCACGTTGGTGAGCACGTGATCGGTATCGGCGCCCAATCCCGGCGCGTGGCCAGCCGTGCGGCCGAAGCTCGTGCGCCAGGGCAATCCCGGCAGCACGCCTGCTTCGTGCTCGTCCCAGAACGCGCGCGCGGCGAGATGCGGGCTCTTCACGAGGTCTCCGTGGCGTGCAAGGGCAGCCGCGGGGATGCCGGCTTTCAGCAGCGTTTCAGCAGCCGCCGATGCCGATCGAGGGGCTGCCCACGCGGTCAGGGCTGCATCGATCGTGCGTTGCGCGCCGATTCGCTGGTCGAGATCGTGCGCGGCCAAATCCGACAATCCGGGCATGAGGCGGCACAGCGCCTGCCACTCCTCGTCCGTGCGGACGGCAATGCTGATCCAGTCGTCGTCGCCGGCGCAACGCCAGGCACCATGCGGCGCGTAGCGCGTCGAGGCATTGCCCATCGGCTTCGGCGGCGTGCCGAGCTGCGCCGTGATCAGCGGTTTGGCCATGGTCCAAAGCATCGCCTCGATCATCGAGAAATCGACCCTCGCCACGCCGCCGGCGTAGCGCCGATGCCACAGCGCCGCGGCCGCGGCGAAGGCCAGCATCAGGCCGCACATGGGATCGAGCCAGGCGAAGCCGATCCGCGGCGCGACTTGAGGATGGCGGTTCAACCCGGCAAATCCGGCGTAGCACTGCAGCAACGTCCCGTAGGCCACGGCGTGCGACTCCGGTCCCGTCCGCCCCATCCCCGATGCCGAGATATAGATCAGATCCGAATTCACCGCCTTCAGTGCCTCGGCGCCCAGGCCTAGCCGGTCCATGACGCCGGTTGCGTAGTTCTCGATCAGTATGTCGGACTTCACGGCGAGCGCGCGCGCGATCTCAACCGCCTCAGGCTTTTTCAGGTCGAGGACGACGCTCTTCTTGCCTTGGCCGAGCACCGTATGAAGTTCCGATTCACGCCCAGGGTCGCCCCGTCCCGGCGCTTCGATCTTGATGACCTCCGCCCCCATCGCCGCCAGATAACGTGTCGTCGTCGGACCGGCGATCACCCAGCTGAAATCGAGGACGCGTATGCCGGACAACGGCATCGGACCGTTCGACGGGAGATGCTTCTGCTTTGACGCGGTAAAGGTCAGGCCAAAAGGCGGACTCGGTATCCTGATCGGCTTTCCGGCAAGATCGCTCGATCTGTAGTATCGGCGGTGCCGCATCTGCGGCGTGTCCAGATGCTCGGTGACCTCACGCAGGGGAAAGCTCGGGACGTGTGCACGCTGCGCCGTGTCGGCGATCCACTGTTTGTCGTGCTGCCGGCTCCACTGCGACATCAGCGTATGCAGGGCGTCCCAGTTCTTCACGCGATTCGCCTTGGGCACGAAGCGCGGATCGGCGCCCCAGGCCGGCGATCCCATCGCGCCCAGCCAAGCCGTCCACTGCTTCTCCTCGCGCGGGGAGATCGCGGCGTAGCCGTCGCTGGCCGGCAGGATCGTCACGGTGGCACCGTTGCCGTCGCTCAGGCGCTTGCGGTCCCAGCTCTTTCCGCTCAGCCCCGCACGGGTGAGCTCGGTCATGGAGAGGGTCGCGAGGGCTTCGTGGATGGAGACATCGACCGACGCGCCCGGCTGGTTGCCCTGCGCCGCGTGCATCCCGGCACAGGCGGCAGCCAATCCCGCGATGAAGGCAGATTGCTCGCCGACGGGACGCACGGGCGCCTCCGAGAGATCGTCGACCTGGCCGGTCAGCTGGCGCGCAATGCCGCTGGCATAGAACAGCGTGAGGTCTGTGGCCGGATCGTCTGCCTGCGGACCCGTCACGCCGTAGGGGGAGATCGTGACGACGACCGCCGACGCACTGATCCGCCGAATCTCTGGCAGGTCATGGGGGCTTCCAGCCCAGTCATCCGGCTGCCCTTCCCGCACGATCAGATGAGCCGCTACAAGACACTCACGTTCTTCCGCTGGTAGCGCGGCGATTGGCTTGCCGTGGTTCAGGTAGGCCAGCAGGGTGGTGCCGCTACCCGGATCGATGCAGGTCACTTGCGCACCGACGTCGGCCATGAGACGGCCGCAGACCGCGGCTGCGCAGCCGCCGCCAATCTGAACGACGTTGAAGCCGGCGAGCAGCGTCATGCCGGCCCCGACGTGAGCTTGTAGCGCAGCCAGACCGCGCCGCCGTCGAGCACCTCGTGGCTGGTAAGTGTCATTGTTTCGATCGGCGGGGGGCCGAGATCCCGGTCGCCGGAGTTGAAGACGCTGGGCGCGCCGGAGCTGCCGTCGATGGTGGCATTGATCACGAGACTGAGCTCGTCGATCAGCCCGGCGCGCAGCAGCGCGCCGTTCGCGCCGCCTCCTCCCTCCAGCAGCAGCCGCTCGATCCCGAGCTCGCGATTGAGCGTCTCGAGGGCGGCGGCAAGATCGATCTCGGTCTTGCCGGCGAAGATGTAGGAGACGCCGTCGCCGCGCAGGCCGGCCAGATGCGAATCCGGGACGGCCTCCGTCAGGATGACCAGGATTGCGTCGCCGCCGATGTCCGAGCGGTGCCACACCGCCTTGCCATGGGCATCGAGGAAGATCCCCCACGCCTGCGGCTTGCGCTGCGCGAACCAGTTCTCCCGCGGCAGCACCTGGTCGGTCGGCGGATAGATCAGCCCCTTCCCTCGGGCAAACTCCTGCGCGGTGACCCGGCCGCACAGCCAGGAGCCGCCGCCCAGCTGTTCGTGCAGGCGCTCGAACAGATTGGGCACGACGTTCGCCTTTGGCCGCTGGCGGCTGCCGTGGATTCGACCGTCGACGCTGCAAACCATGTGGCAGATGACATAGGGTTTCATGCGCGGCAGCTTAGCCGAAGCCATCGAGAGGACGAAGACATGCCCAGACTGACGCTCGCCCAGGCCAACAAGATCGTCGAAACCGCCCTCGCCAGGGCGCGCGAGATGAAGACAAAGCCCCTCACCGTCGCCGTGCTCGACGACGCCGGCCATGTGAAGGCGCTGCAGCGCGAGGACGGCGCCAACATGTTCCGCAACGACATCGCCATCGGCAAGGCGTGGGCCGCCCTCGGCATGGGCGCGTCGAGCCGCACCTTGCTGCAGCGCGCCAAGGACAATCCGCAGTTCTACGGCGCGCTTGCGGCGGTCGGCCAAGGCAAGTTCGTGCCGCAGACCGGTGCGGTGCTGATCAAGGACAAGGACGGCAACGTGCTCGGCTCGGCGGGCGGTTCGGGCGGCACCGGCGACGAGGACGAGGCGGTCTGCATTGCCGGCGTCGAAGCGGCGGGTCTTACCTGGGGTTAGTCGACGGCGCGCCGGTTCTACGGGTCGAAAGGGCGTCTCCCCGCGCGGGTTGCGCCCGGGCGCCGGCGGGCCTAATGCTCGCCGGCCATTCTGGAAGGACCTATGTTCGAGCCCGCCGAGCGACTGAAGAACGTCAAAGTCTCCGCCTCCGCTGCCATGACCCGCAAGGTGCGCGAGCTGCGCGCCCAGGGCGTCAAGATCGTCGGGCTTTCGTCGGGCGAGCCCGACTTCAAGTCGCCGGCCAACGCCATCGAGGCGGCCCACCAGGCTGCCCTCGCCGGGGACACCAAGTATCCGCCGCAGGACGGCCAGCTCGCGCTGAAGAAGGCGGTGCAGAAGAAATTCAAGCGCGACAACAATCTCGACTACGCGCTCGACGAGATCATGATCAGCAACGGCAGCAAGCAGATCATGTTCGGCGCCACCATGGCGAGCGTGAACCCGGGCGACGAGGTGATCATCCCCGCCCCCGGCTGGATCAGCTACGCCGACCAGGTGAAGCTGTGCGGCGGCGTCCCCGTGCCAGTGTCCTGCCCGGAAAACAACCAGTTCCGCCTGCGGGCGGCCGATCTAGAGGCGGCGATCAACGAGAAGACCAAATGGGTCGTGTTGAATTTTCCCAACAACCCGACCGGCGCGGTCTGCACGCGCGAGGAGATGAAGGAGCTCGCCGACGTCCTGGTGCAGCATCCGCACGTGCTGGTGATGGCCGACGAGATTTACGAGCATCTCGTCTATGACGGCGTAAAGGCTCATTCCATCGCGGAGGTCGAGCCGAAGCTCAAGGACCGCACCCTCACAGTGAACGGCGCCTCGAAGGCCTATGCGATGACCGGCTGGCGTGTGGGCTATGCTGGCGGCCCGAAGGCGATGATCTCGGCGATGATGAACATGCAGGGCCAGGCGACCGCCGGTGTGTCGACGATCGGTCAGGCCGCGGTGCTCGCGGCGCTCGAGGGCCCGCAGGACCTGATCCAAAGCCATCGCGACGACTATCAGAATCGACGCGACCTCGTGGTCGGCTGGCTGCGCGAGGCCAGGGGAATCACCTGCCACAAGCCCGAGGGCGCGTTCTACGTGTTTCCCAACATCGCCGGCTGCATCGGCAAGACGACGCCGGCCGGGAAGAAGCTGGAGACCGACACCGACTTCGTGACCGCCCTGCTCGAGGAGCGCCACGTCGCCACGGTGCAAGGCACGGCCTACGGCATGAGCCCCTACTTCCGCATCTCCTACGCGACGGATCTCGAGAGCCTCCGCGAAGGCTGCAAGCGCATCCAGGAATTCTGCGCGGACCTGCGCTGATATCGCTTCATGCTCTTCCGGACCGCGAGCGTCCCGCCCGCTCATGCTCATGAGCGAGCGGGACGCTCGCGGTCCGGAAGACGATGACTACTCCTCCGGCTCGGTCGAGAATTCGAGCGGGTACCCTTTCTGGCGGCCCAGGTCGGTGGCTTCCTTGGCCTTGCTCTCGGCGACGTCGCGCGTGAAGGTCGCGACGACGCAAGCACCCTTCTGGTGTGCCGTCATCATGATTCGATAGGATTGATCCTCGGTGGTCCGGAAGACGGCCTTCAGCACCTGAACCACGAACTCGCGCGGCGTGTAGTCGTCGTTCAGCAGCACCACTTTGTAGAGGCGCGGCTGCTCGATCTTGGGCTTGAGGATGGTCTCCGGTTTCAGGACGTCGATGTCGTTGTCGCTCATCGGCCGGCTCCTACGCGGGAGGGAGGCTATATTCTAACCAGGTCGTCCAGCAGACGGTAGTCCGGGAGGGTCGTGTCGATGGCCTTTCCGTGCCGGATGACCACCCGGTCGGCCTGGAAGCGGGACAGCAGCTCGTGCCAGTCGCGGGCGCGGGTCACGATCATGTCGGCTCCCCGGCCCCGGCCGAGTGTCCCAAACTGCGGCAGCTGCATGATCGAGGCCGGCACCGAGGTCACCGCGGTGATCCAGTCGTCGTGCGGATGATCGAGATGGGCGATCTTCACCGCCTGGCTGAAATTCTCGAGCATGTCGTGGTCGCCGTAGCCATAGAACGGGTCGCGGACATTGTCGCCGCCGATCGCGACATTCAGCCCGTGCGCCTTGAGCTCGTGCAGCAGCGTGACACCACGCCACTGCGGCGTCCTGCGGGCCGCATTGCCGCCCTGCGCGGGGCGCGCCTGGAGATACAGGTTCACCGCCGGCAGGCTTACGATATCGATGCCCGCGTCTTTGCAGGCGTCCATCGTTTCCCGGATGAGCTCGTCGGTCTGAAGGGCCAGCGCGCAGCAGTGACCGGCCAGGATGCGGCCCTTGAACCCGCGCTTCACTGCCATGCGGGCGATCCGGATAAGGGTGCGCGCCTCGACATCGCTCGATTCGTCGACATGCATGTCGAGGTCGAGGCCGCGCTCCTCGGCGAGCGTGAAGATCCGGTCCATCGCCACGTCGAATTCGGGCGGGACCACCGCCGACACCGGCGCCACGAAGCGCGTGCCGCTGCCCAGGTTCCCGCCCATGTCGGCCACCCGGTCGGCGAGTTGCCGGCCCTCTTCGGTAAGAAAAGTGTCGATCGGACAGATCGTCGACGGCTGCAGCTCGACCCTGCCGGCCCACTTGGCGCGCAGCTTCTCGAACACCGGGAAAGTGGTCGTGGGCTGCGGTGCCTGTGAATCGAGGTGGGTTCGGATCGCCACGACGCCCTTGGCATAGGCGGTCTGCAATCCGAATTCGAGCCGCCGGCGGACGTCCTCGGCGTGCCAGCGCGACGAGCGGTCGGGCCCGGAGGCAGCCGAAGCGCCCAGCAGATCGCCTGTCTGGTTGCGAGCACGTGGCACGATATGGCCTTTGTCCAGATGGGCGTGGGCATCGAGCATCCCGGGCAGGACCAGCGAGCGGTCGAGATCAGGGCCGAGCTCGGGTGCGGCGCTGCCGGCGGCCACCACCTCGGCGACCTTGTCGTCCTCGATAACGAGGTCGCAGAAGACGAGATCGTCACGGTCGACCGGACCCGGCGGCGGGTCAACCAGGATGCTCGCCGGCACATGTACCCGGCGCAGCGCATAGCGGGAGGCCGCGGGCGGGTCGAAGAAGCCGGTGACCGGCATATTTCAGCTCTCCTGTTTGAGCGCGCTCTCGTGCCAGCGGCGCAGGCACAGATGGGAAAGCAAGCTCAGGGCCAGAAAGAGCAGGATGCCCGAGGCCGAGATCAGCGCGAGGGCGGCGAACATGCGGGGGATGCGAAGCTGGTAGCCTGATTCGAGGATGCGATACGCGAGGCCGGACTGGCTGCCTCCGGTGCCGGCAACAAACTCCGCGACCACTGCACCGATCAGCGACAGGCCGCCGGAGATGCGCAGGCCGGCCAGGAAATAAGGCATCGCCGCCGGCAGCTTGAGATAGCGCAGCGTCTGCCAGCCGCTGGCGCGGTAGAGGCGAAAGAGATCTACCAGATTGCGGTCGGCCGAGTTGAGGCCGACGGTCGTGTTCGACAGGATCGGGAAGAAGGCGACGATCCAGGCGCAGATCAGCAGCGAAAGCTTCACGTCATTGACCCAGATGATGATCAGCGGCGCGATCGCCACGATCGGCGTCACCTGCAGCACGACGGCATAGGGGAAGAACGAGCGCTCGATCCACTTCGACGCGGCGAACGCCACTGCCAGCGCCACGCCGAGAATCACCGCGACGCTTAGCGCGGCTAGGGAGATGGACATGGTGATCCACCATGATTCCATCAGCGTCTGCCAGTCGGTGACCAGTGTCTGCAGGATCAGAATCGGACCCGGCAGCAGATAGGGCGGAATCTTGAAGGCCCGCACGAGACCTTCCCACAAGGCGAGCGCCGCCAGGCCGAGCACCAGCGGCGCCACGAACTTCGACCAGTCGGTCGTGGGTCGGCCGTCAGCCATGGGCCATCGCCCTCTCGAGGGCCGCCGACGCGCGGCGGCAGTGCTCGTTGTAGGTCAGCGAGGTCCGATAATCGGGGAGCCGCGGATAGGGCGCATCGACGGCGATGTCTTCGATCACACGGCCCGGCCGGGCCGCCATCACGGCGATGCGTTGCGACAGGAACGCACTCTCGAACACCGAATGCGTGACGAACACCACCGTCAGGCTCTCCCGCTGCCAGAGTTCGAGCAGGTCGTTGTTGAGCCTGAAGCGCGTGATCTCGTCGAGCGCGGCGAACGGCTCGTCCATCAGCAGCACCTTCGGCCGCGTGACCAGTGCCCGGGCGATCGACACGCGCATCTTCATGCCGCCCGACAGCTCGCGCGGATAGGATTTCTCGAAGCCGGCCAATCCGACTTGCGCCAACGCCACCGTTGCGCGGTCCTGGCGTTCCGCGGTCGGCACATGAGCCAGACGCAGGGGCAGCAGCACGTTGTCGAGTGCCGTCGCCCACGGCATCAGCGTCGGCTCCTGGAAAACGAAGGACAGGCCCGAGGCGCCCGCTTGCCAGTCGATCTTTCCGGCGCTCGGCTCGCTCAGGCCTGCGATCAGGCGCAGCAAGGTGCTCTTGCCGCAACCCGACGGCCCGAGCAGGGACAGAAACTGATGCTCGACCACGTCGAGCGACACGTCATCCAGCGCCAGCGTGCCGTTGGCGAAGCGCTTGGCGATGTTCCGGCAGGTGACGATTGCCGCCACCTAGAGCATCGCGACTTTCTTGTTCACGAACTCGGTCGTCATGAGCTTTGCGACGTCCCAGCCAGCCGGAAGCGCGCCGCAGTCGACCATGTCCTTGTAGAAGCCGTTCCAGCGATCGGCGTTGAGCGCCCCGATGCCGAGCGTCGCCGCGTCGCCGCCACCGATGATGCCGGCCTCGCGCAGGATCTTGATCCCGTAAGCGATCTTGTCGTCGGTCATGTCGGGATTGGCGGCTTTGATCAGGGCGTTGGCCGGCGCGGGATCGCCAGTGAGGTAGCTCTTCCAGCCCTTCATCGAAGCATCGACGAACCGCTGTATCGCGTCCTTCCGCTCCGTCACCGTCCTGGGCAGGCAAACCAGTATGTCGGAATAGTTCACGAAGCCGTTGTCGGCCAGCAGGTGGATGACCGGATCGACGCCGGCCTGGCGGATGGCATAAGGCTCGCTGGTGATGAAGGCCTGCATGCTCATGTTCTTGTCGGCGAGGAACGGCGCGAAGTTGAAGGTGTAGGGCCGGATCTGGTCGTCGCTGTAGCCGTACTTGGCCTTGAGCCACAGCCAGAACGAGGTGCGTCCGGCGGCGCCGATCAGGATCGGCTTGCCCTTGAGCGCCGCCAGGGAGTCGTTGCCGACGCCGGGATGGGACAGAAGCGCCCGCAAGTCCCTCTGGAACACGGCGGCAATCGTGACGGCAGGAACGTTGTCGCGGGCGAAGTTGAAGGTTCGCAAGGCGTCAGTCTCGACCACATCGGCGCGGCCGGCGAGCAGGAGGGCGTTGACGTCGAGCTGTGGCCCGCCCTGGCGGATCTCGACGTCGAGCCCCGCTTCCTTGTAGAGGCCGGTGGCGAGCGCCTGGTAGAAGCCGCCATGCTCTGCCTGGGCTCGCCAGTTCGTCTGGTAGCTGATCTTGTCGAGCGACTGGGCGCGTGCACGGCGGACCGGTGCAACCGCCGACACGGCCACGCCGCCCAAAGTCATCAGACCGACGGCGCGGCGTCGGGACAGGCGATCGATTGTCATGGTCCCTCTTCCCCTCTCATGCTCTTGGGACCGCGAGCGTCCCGCAAGAGCATGACCTCTGTCATGGCAGAAGGGTCTAGTACGGCTCCTTGAGAAACCGGTCAACCAAACGGTCGGCGCGGCTGCGATCGGTGAAGGCCAGGTGGCGCGCCATGTTGCGGGCGGATGACGCCAAGTAGAACCGCTCATACTGCTCGTTGCGGCTCGCCAGCGCGCTGCCGGCGAAATCCCAGGCCAGCCGAAAGGTGCGAATACGCTCTTCCGCGGCCATGCCCTTGGCACCGGGCAGGTAGCGGTCGATCAGCGAGCGCAAATCGGGATCGGCCATCTGTGCCGCCGTCGGCGTGGCGAACACGTTGTGCGAGCCGATCAGGCGCAGGATCTCGTTCACGCGCGGAAACCAGATGGGCAGGATTCCGCGCAGCACGTGAAGGGGCGAGGCCGCACAGGTCCACATCCCGCCCGGCCACTCCCGCGCCTCGGCCTCGGCCGTCGCCACGGCGGCGCGCGTCAGCTCGGCATAGCTCCAGATCTCGCCGATCATGCGCATCGTCTCGGGGTCGGCGGCATTGATCGCCGCCGCCATGCGCAGCGCCACGCCCCAGGCGAAGTCGAGCTTCACCGAGGCGCGGATCATGGTCTGCTGCTGGATGTTCGGCGGCCAGCTCGTGGTCATCACCGTGTTGTAGGTCTCGAGGTTGCAATCGATGAACAGCCGGTCGCGCGGCACCTCGACGTCGTCGAAGATCACGAAGGCGTCCTGCTCGTCGAAGCGGCTCGACAGCGGATGGTCGAAACGGCTGCCGGCGCTCGAGACGCTGTCGCGACACAGGAACTTCAGGCCCGGCGCGCCCATCGGAATGCAGAAGGACAGCGCATAATCGTCGGCGCCTTGCGGCAGCGGTGCCGCCGGATAGACCGCCAGCTCGTCGGCGAAGGGCGCCAGCGTCGCCAGCACGCGTGCGCCGCGCACCACGATGCCGTGCTCCGTCTCGCCGACCTTGCGCAAGGCATGCTCGTTGCCGGCCACCGGTGCATCGCCGGTCGCCTTGTCGACGGTCGGCTGCACGATCGTGTGGGTCAGCGAGATGTCGTTGCGCCGCAGGAACTTCTGGTAGGCGACCAGCCGTTCGGCGCCGGCTTCGTTGCCGTGCGAGCCCCATTCGTCGGGGCGTCCGGCAAAGCCCGCATAAGTCACGTTCATGTAGTCGGGCGTGCGGCCCATCAGCCCGACGGAATACTCGGCCACCTTGCGCAGCGCCCTGCTCCGCGCCGCCAGGTGCTCCCGGGAGCGCGGGATCATGTGGCTGACGGGAATCGGTTCGCCGGTCTCCGGATCCGGCATGAGGCAGGTATCCGCCTCGACATGCTGCAGGTCGTAGATCTCGGCCAAGGCGTGGGCCGCACCGCACAGCTTGGGATGGCTGACGACATCGCTCACCCGTTCGCCGTCCACCCAGACGGCGCGCGGGCACTTCAGCCCTTTGAGGAACTGCTCGCCCGTCCGTGCCGGCATTCCATCCCGCCCTTAGTTGTCATCCAGTGACAAGATGGCAGGCCACCTGGCTGCCGTCAGCCAAAACACGCAAGGCAGGCATCTCGCTCGAGCAGCGCCCGACTGCCACAGGACAGCGGGTATGGAAAGGGCAGCCGGCGGGCGGATCCATCGGGCTGGGCAGATCGCCGGTCAACACGATCTTCGTGGGCCGTTCCTCGTCGGGATCGAGCCGCGGCACCGCGCTGATCAACGCGCGGGTGTAGGGATGCAGCGGCTGGTCCCACACCGCGTCGCGCGTGCCGATCTCAACGATGTGGCCGAGATACATCACCATGATCCGGTCGGCGAGATGAGCCACGACCGAGAGATCGTGAGAGATGAACAACAGCGAGAGCTTGAACTCCTCCTGGATCTCGACCAGCAGGTTGAGCACCTGCGCCTGCACCGAGAGGTCCAGCGCCGAGACCGGCTCGTCGCAGATCAGCAGATCCGGGTTGAGCGCGAGCGCGCGGGCGATGCCAATGCGCTGGCGCTGGCCGCCGGAGAACTCGTGCGGAAAGCGCTCCGCATGCTCGGGCCGCAGCCCGACACGTTCCATCAGCCAAACCACCCTGTCCTTGCGCTCGGCGACCGTGCCGACCTTGTGCGCGTCCATCGGCTCCTGGATCAGCCGGCCGACCGTGATCCTCGGATTGAGCGACGCATAAGGGTCCTGGAAGATCATCTGCATGCGGCGCCGGTGGGGACGCAGCGCGCTGCGGCTGAGCCGGCCGATCTCCGCGCCCGCGAGCACGATCGAGCCGCTGTCGGGGTCGATCAGGCGCAGGATCGTCTTGCCAAGCGTGGACTTGCCGCAGCCCGATTCGCCCACCAGCCCCACGGTCTCGGCGCGCGCGACATCGAAGCTCACGCCGTTCACCGCGCGCACCGTCCCGCCCGAGACGCGGAACGACTTCACCAGGTCGCGGACCGAGACCAGCGGCTCAGCCGGGGAAGTGGCAGGCGACATTGCCTCCTCCTACGGCAAGGGTCGGCACCGTCGACCGGCAGACCGCCTGGGCCTTCGGGCAGCGCGGCGCGAAGGCGCAGCCTGGCGGCATGTCGTAAAGCGACGGCACCAGCCCGGTGATCTCGGCCAGCTTGCGACGCGTCCCACCGGCCTTGCGGGCATGCGGCGTCGCCTGCAGCAGACCCTGCGTGTAGGGGTGACGCGGATGGCGCAGCACCTCGCGCACCGTGCCGTTCTCGACGATGCGGCCGGCATACATAACGGCGACACGGCTGGCAGTCTCCGCGACCACGGCGAGGTCGTGCGTGATCAGGATCATGCCCATCTCCAGCTCGTCCTGCAGCCGGCGCAGCAGGGCCAGGATCTGGGCCTGCACCGTGACATCGAGCGCCGTGGTCGGCTCGTCCGCGATCAGCAGCTTGGGCTTGCACGAGATCGCCATGGCGATCATGGCGCGCTGGCGCATGCCGCCGGAAAGCCGGTGCGGATAATCGTCGAGCCGGCGGCCGGCATCCGGGATGCCGACCTGATCGAGCAGTTCGACCGTCAGGCGGCGCGCCTCGGCTTTGCCGACGTCCCGATGGGTCTGGATCGCCTCGACAATCTGGTTGCCGATGGTGAAGACCGGATTGAGCGACGTCATCGGCTCCTGGAAGATCATCGCGACCTCGTTGCCGCGCACCTGCCGCATCGCCGCCTCCGGCAGCTTCAGCAGGTCGCGGCCGTCGAGCCGGATCTCGCCGCCGACGATATGGCCGTAGGGCTTCGGCACGATACGCAGCAGCGATAGGCCGGTCATCGACTTGCCGCAGCCGGATTCGCCGACCAGCGCCAGGGTTTCGCCGCGGCCGACCAGCAAGCTGATGCCGTCGACCGCCTGTGCGGTGCCGGCTTCGGAGCGGAACTCGGTGCGCAGATCGCGCACCTCGAGGATTGCGCTCATCGCCGGCCCCGCAGGCGCGGATTTAGCGCATCGTTCAGCCCGTCCCCGATCAGGTTGAGCGCCAGCACCGTGAGCAGGATGGCTACACCGGGGATTGCCGTCAGGTACCAGGCCTGGCGCAGGACGGCGCGCCCCGCGCCGATGATCGTGCCCCAGCTCATGACGTTCGGATCGCCCAGACCGAGGAAGGCCAGGCCTGATTCGGCCAGGATCGCCAGCGCTACCGTCACGGAAGCAGTGACGATCACAGGGGCAAGCGCATTGGGCAACGCCTGGAAGAATATGATCCGGAGATCGCTCATGCCGATGGCAATGCAGCCCTGGATGAAGTCGCGGCCGCGCAGCGCGATGAACTCGCCACGTACCAGCCGCGCGAGCTGCGGCCACGAGACGATTGCAATCGCCAGGACGATGATCGGGACTGTGGGGGTGAAGACCGCGACGACGACGAAAATGAAGATGAAGGATGGGATGGTCTGGAAGATCTCGGTCAGCCGCATCAGCACGTCGTCGACCTTGCCGCCGTAGAAGCCGGCGAAGGCGCCGACCACGATGCCGACGACCACGGCAACCAATGTTGCGACAAGTCCGATCAGGAGCGACACGCGTGCGCCATGGAAAATGCAGGCAGCCACATCGCGTCCCAGCCGGTCGGTGCCGAGCGGAAACTTCCAGCTCTGGAACGGCCAGATGAACGGCTTGCCGGCCATGTCCCACGGATCTCCGGGATAGAGCAGCGGTGCGGAGACGGCCATCACGACGACGACCAGCAGGATCGCGAGCCCGATTACCGCGGCGACGTTGCGGCGATACTGCCGCCAAAAGGCCATGAGCCTGCTCACTGGTATTCGATCCGCGGGTCGAGCACGGCGTAGAGCATGTCGACCACGAGGTTGGCCAGCACGACGACGATCGAGCAGAGCAGCAGGATACCGAGCAGGGTGTTGAAGTCGCGCTGGAACACCGCGTCATAGGCCAACCGCCCGAGGCCGGGCCAGCCGAACACCGTTTCGACCAGCACCGACCCGCCGAGCAGCGAGCCGACCTGCAGGCCCGCGACCGTCACGACCGGCAGAAGCGCGTTACGCAGCACATGCTTGAAGGCGATCTTGCCTCCGGCAAGGCCCTTGGCCTGGGCGGTGCGCACGTAGTCGAGGCCATAGACCTCAAGCATCGAGGCGCGCATCAATCGCGTGTAGATCGCCATGTAGAACAGCGCGAGGGTCACCGCGGGCAAGAGCATATGCCGACCGATATCGACCACCCGGTCGAGGCCCTTGTAGCCGGCGCCGACCGATTCCATGCCCGTGGTCGGCAGCCAGCCGAGCGTAACGCCGAACAGCAGGATGAACATCAGGCCGATCCAGAACGTCGGCGTCGCATAGGACAGGAGCGCGAATATCGAGATCACCGTGTCGGTGGCGGTGCGTACCCGCCACGCTGCCAGCACGCCCAGCCCCACTCCCAGCAGGATCGACAGCGAGAGCGCTGTCAGCATCAGCGACAAGGTTGCCGGCAGGCGTTCCAGGATCAGCCCAAGGACCGGCCTGTTGTGGCGGTAGGAGTAGCCGAGGTCGAGTTGCACGACGTGCCAGAGATAGTTGCCGAGCTGTACCGGCAGCGGCTTGTCGAGCCCGTACTGCTGGCGCAGCTGGGCGACGTATTCGGCGTTCGAGGCGCCGGCCTCGCCCGCCATCACGTCGACGGCGTCGCCCGGCGCCAGATGGAGCAGCGCGAAGTTGAAGACGACGATCCCGAGGACGACGGGGATCATCTGCAGCAGGCGCCGCCGAACGATACGAATGACGCGATACATCGCCCTTATACCTTCCCGCCTGTTGCGCCGTCTGCAACAGGCAGGAAATGACCTGCCTGACTACTTCGCGAGATAGACCTTCGCGAAGTTCGCGTAGGTGCCTTCGGCACCGGTGGTGTGATCCATGACGCGCTTGTTATGGAGCGTCACGTACTTGATGTAGAAAAGATCGGTCAACGGAACGTCCCGGGCAGCGATCTTCTGCATCTCGACGAACATCGCCTTGCGCTTGGCCGGGTCGTTCTCGGTCTGCGCGCCCTCCAGGGCCTTGTCCATATCCGGATTCGAGTAGCCGGAGACGTTTGCGAACGGCACACCCTGCTTGATGTTCTTGCTCCAGTAGAGCCGTTGCACGCCGATCGTCGGATCGGGCATCGCGTAGATGACGTTCATCGTCATGTCGAAGTCGTAGTCGCTGTAGACTCGCTTGATGAAGCCGCCGAGGTCGATGTTGCGCAGTTCTACGTCGATCCCGACCTTGCCGAGCGCCTGCTTGATGTACTCGCCCGACGGCGCCATCGTGTCGGACACGGCCACGACCTCGAGCCGCAGCTTGAAGCGCTTGCCGCCCGCGCCGACCTTGTAACCGGCCTTGTCGAGCAGCTCGGCGGCCTTCTTCGGATCGTAAGAGACCGTGTCGGGCACGTCCTTCGTATAGTACTCGACGTTGGTCGGGGGAATTGGTCCGGTCAGCGCGGTGCCGTAGCCTTCCCAGACATTGTCGATCAGGAACTTGCGGTCGATCGCGTGGCTGATCGCCTGCCGCACCTCGACCTTCGACAGATACTCGTTGCGGTTGTTGAGCTCGAGCAGGAAGAGCGGCGCGAGATACTCGTAGCCCCTGGTCTCGGCCGCGAGCTTTGGCAACGAGGCGAGACGCTTGATGTCGGAGATCGAGACTGCACTGAATGCCGTAAAGTCGGCTTCGCCTGTCTCGAGCGCGGCCGCGCGTGCCGCCGCATCGGGGATGATCTTCCAGACGATCTTGTCGAGATAGGGCTTGGGCTGGTCCCAATAGTTGGGATTGCGCTCCATCAGGATGTACTCGCCCTTCTTCCACTCCTTGAACACGAACGGCCCAGTGCCGATCGGGGCATTCATGCCCGGATGTTTGGCGAGGTCGGTGCCGTCGTCGAAGATGTGCTTGGGGATGACCTGCGATTCGTAGCTCGACAGAGATTTCATGAGGATCGGCGTCGGCTTGGAGAGCTTGAGCACGATCGTCAGGTCGTCCGGCGTCTCGACCGACGTCACGTTCTGGTACGTTGTGCGGCCGCGCGGATGCATCTTGCTCCACACTTTCTCGAGCGAGTACTTCACGTCCGCCGATGTGAAGGGCTTTCCGTCGTGCCACTTCACATTGGGCCGCAGCTTGAAGGTGTAGGTGAGTCCGTCGGGCGCGATCTCCCACGACGTCGCCAGCAGCGGCTCCGGCTTCATTTCGTAGGTGTAGGTCACCAGACCGTCGAAGATCTTGGTCGAGATAAGGCCGACATAGGTCGAGGAATTGAACGCCGACACCGCCATCGGCGGCTCGGGAAAGAGCGCGACGTTGAGCACGCCGCCCTTCACCGGTTCCGCGCGCGCCATACTCGACGCGAAAGTCGAGAGTGCGAGGCCGGCAATCGTTGCCCGTCGAGTCAGATGTGTGTGCATGTCATTCCCCACCGCAATATCCGTACCATAGAACCAGCGCCAATCAGGCGCCAGCCACCAGGTAATCCAAGGCTGCGAGCGCATGCGTTCGCAGGACGTGATGGAACTCCGCGATGCTTACGGCCTCGTCGATCCCGCCCATGCCGGCTGGCGAGCAACCGTAGACATATGCGGGCACACCTTTCATTCGCCAGAACCGAGTATCCGTGCCGCCGAGGCTGACGATCGGCTTCGGCTCATAACCCAATGCAGAAGCAGCATTTCTCGTGAGATGGCCGACCATTTCGTGCGTCGGATCGCACCAGTTGGCTTCCGGATTGCCCTTCAGCAGCTCCTCGAAGCCGATCGCCGGATAACGCACGACGATTCCCGCGATCGCATCGAGCACCGCCTTGCGTGTGATGCCCACCGGCAAGCGAAAATCGACATCCAGCACGCATTCGGCAGGCAACATGTTCACTTTCACGCCACCTTGCATCACGCCGACGTTGACCGACACGCGGCGCACGACATCGGCGGCGCCGACGCCCAGCGATTTGTCCGCAGCCGTCCGCACATCGGTTCGCGTGAGCGTGTTGCGCACGACTTCCGGATCGTCCGGCTCGATCCTCTCGATCGCTTCCAGCTCCTTGATGAGAGACGCGGCGATCTTGTTCGCGCTTGGGCTGGTGTGCGGGTAGGCACTGTGCCCGCCCGGCACCTTCACCCGGAAGCGCACCCAGAGCATCGACTTCTCGCCAAACCGCACCGTGTGAAGGCCACTCGGCTCGGTGTTGAGGACGCAGTCACCCAGCACCTCGTCGGCGCAATTATTGACCAGCCAGTCGGCACCCCACTTGCCACCGGTCTCTTCATCCGAAACGACGGTGAGCGTCACCTTGCCGGGCAGCTCGTCCTTCAGCCGATGCAGGTAGGAGTGGACGAAAAGCAATGCGGTCGTTCCGCATTTCATGTCGACCGTGCCGCGGCCGTAGACGCGGCCGTCGAGGATCTCGCCGGAGAGCGGATCCCCCTTCCACACGGAGCGATCGCCTATCGGAAACACGTCGAGATGACCGTTCAGAATCAGGTGCCGCCCCGGCTTGGCGCCCGTGAAGCTGCTGATCAGGTTGGGCATCGACGCCTGCGGTGCCTCGGTGCGATGCGCGAGCCCTTCGGCGTCTAGGAAACGCCGGAAGAAGTCGGCTGCCTCGGTCGTGTCGCCGGGCGGATTGCAGGTGTCGATGCGCGTGAACGCGCGCAGGAACTCGACTTGCCGGTCGCGCTCTGCGTCGAGCCATCCCAGAAGTTTCTCGCGTGCGCTCATGCTCTGGCAAACTCCGGAAGTATGGCCTTGTGGACCACGACACCGCTCTTCACGACACCGAGACACCCTGCCCCGCCGATCGCGTAGGCGATGCCGCGCGGATCGTCGGTGTCCCAGACGGCTAGGTCGGCGGAACGTCCGACGGCAATCAGTCCGGCCCTGTCGGCAATACCGAGCGCCTTCGCGCCGTTCACCGTAAAGCCGCGCAAGGCTTCTTCCGGCGTCAGCCGGAAAAGGTAACAGGCAAGGTGCATTTGCGACGCCGGCGACACCGTGGGCGAGCTTACCGGATTGGAGTTTGTTGCCAGCGCCATCGGCACGCCCATCTCGCGGAACATCTCCACCGGCGGCTTGCGCGTTTCATGCAAGGTCAAGTGCGCGCCGGGCAGCAACGTCGCCACCGTCCCCGCCTCCGCCATGGCGCGCACCGTGGCGAGCGAGGCGAATTCGAGATGGTCGGCCGACAGGCCGCGATGTTTGGCGACGAGAGCGCCGGCGCCGAAGTCGGTGTACTGGTCCGAGTGCGCCTTGACGCCCAGCCCGTAGGACTTCGCCTTGCCGAACAGGCGGCCCATCTGCTCGTGGCTGAAGCCGACCTTGTCGCAGAAGCCGTCGACCTGATCGACGAGGTCCTGCTTCACCGCCTCGGGCAGCACCTCGTTGCACATGAAGTCGACGTAGTCATCGCGACGGCCGGCATATTCCGGCGCCAGGCCGTGCGCGCCGAGGAAGGTCGAGATCACGGTGATCGGCAGGTCCTTGCCGAGCGCGCGCGAGATCCGCATCAGGCGCAGCTCGACATCCTTGTCGAGGCCGGCGCCGGACTTGCTCTCGACCGTGGTCACACCATTGGCGAGCAGCCGGCTCATGCGGGCGCGGCTGGCGGCATAGAGCGCGTCCTCCGACATCGCCCGCGTGCGCTTCACCATGGCGCCGACCCCGCCGCCGCGCGGCTCGAGATCCCAGCGCTGGCCGCCCTGGCTCAGCACCTCGAAGTCGATCAGCCCCTCCTCGCCGTAGACGATGTGGGTATGCGGATCGACTAGCCCTGGCGTGACGACCTTTCCGCCGAGGTCCCAGACCTTCGCGGCCCCCGACGCCGGCACTTCCGCGTCCGGCCCGATCCAGGCGATCTTGCCGCCCGCAATCCCGATCGCGCCTTTCGACACCAGGCCGAACGGCGAGCCGTCCTGCATCGTCGCGACGGCCGCCTTGCGCAGCAGCAAGTCGAACATCGGTTCAGCCCACCGGCATGGTGTCGGCGAGCGGCGGCAGCTTCACCACCTTGGCGTACCAGGCTTCGAGCTTGGGATGCCCCGGGCGCCACGGCTCGTTGGCGTAGCGGAAGTCGAGGTAACCCAGCGCGCAGCCGATCGTGATCTCGCCGATGGTGTCGAGGTTGCCGAGCGAATCGGCCTGCTTCTCGAACTCGTCGAGCGCACGGGCAACCTTGCCCTGTTGCAGCTCGATATAGCTCTTGCGCCCCTCGTCCTGCGGCAAGGCGATCTCTCGGCGGCGCGGCTGCGTGGCATCGAGGATGCCGTCGGCCAGCGCCTCCTGCGTCAGCGCCTTCCAGCGCGCAGGTCCCGCGGCCGGAAAGAGCTTCGGCGCCGTGCCAATGCTGTCGAGATATTCGCAGATCACCGGGCTGTCGAAGATGCACATCCCGTCGTCGGTAATCAGCGTCGGCACCTTGGACAAGGCGTTGTACTTCAGCAGCTCCGGATCGGTCGTGCCGATCTTCATCCGCTCCACCTGGTCGTTGATACCGCGCTTGATGGCGCAAGCGGTGACCTTGCGGACGTAGGGGCTGGCAGGCGAGTAGGCGAGTTTCATCGATCTCCTCCGATAGGGACTGCATCATGCTCATCGTTCTCGATCAATTTCACCGCTTTTGTGCGCGTAGCCCTATCAACCGGTCATCTGCAGCAGTGGCGGTTTGACCAGCCAGGCAGCTCCACGCCGCTGCGCACTATCGACGAGTGTCTCCAGTCTCGCGACTTCGCGCGAGCGGCTCGACCGCCCGACGGGCCGATAACCAGCAACGGCCTTCATTCTGCTGGAAGAAACGCCAATCTTTTACTCATGGCAATCGAACCGGACAACTTGGTCTTGGCGTACCTGCGAAGGATTGACGAAAAGATCGACCGCTTGCGCGACGATGCGCGCGAACGCAACCGGACTCAATGGGGTGCGTCGCGATCTGATCGCGCTCGCAGAAGCCGATTCCCACCTCGAGTTGATGGTCGGCGGCCAGGGCGAGCGTATTGACGAGATCCATCGGCGCCGGGATCTGCGCGACGCGTAGAAGCGCTCACAACGATACGCCTTCGGCTTCGTGACATATCCAGCGGGCCACATCCACCGCGAGCGCGACCTCCGCGCGCAGCTTCGGGTCGCCCCTATCGCGCCGCTCGCCCGGGTGCCGAAAGAATCGCTGTTACCCTTCCGGATAAGTAGCGCTTCCTGGGATCGCCAGTTCGCCGTTGATCGCAACTCGCCGGGCGTGCCGTACTTGCCGTCATCGTAGAAGAACGTGTTGGAGTAGGGTTCACCGTGGATAATACTCGCGTGATCCCTATCGCCCCCTCGCCTCTGCCGCTTATCGCGTCGGGTGGGGATATGCCCCAGAATGGGGCAAATGCACCAGCCAACGCTCGTGAATGAGATGCATTCAAGCGCGTCCGGTCAATTGTTGTGGAAATTGTGTGGCATTGGCATGCGGTCTGCTCTTGCCGGTATCCAAGGGTGGGGAGCAATCAATGGTCGCTTGCAGCAAACAGCCAGGCATGAGGGGAACTGTGAATACGCGAGGCAGAGGTCTGAGGCCGCAATCGCATATGGCCACGAGCATGGGGCACCCGTTTGAAGCGCACCTTTAACATCCGCCTGTGGTTCGCAGTCGTCGCGCTGGGATTGGTCGGCGTGATTTGCGGCGCATCCGCTTATTGGGTCGCCGAGTTCATCACCCGCAGTCTTCTGGGACGCGAGAGCGAAATATCGCAGGAATTCTTTCAGAGCATCGTTGAGGTCGAGGGTGACGCCGTGTTCGGCGGGCCCGCACCAGAGAACCCGGCGCTCAGGGAGTTTGTCAGGCACCTCGTCAAAACGCCGGGCATGATGCGCGCCAACATTTACTCTGCCGATCGCCAGGTGTTGTGGTCCACGGAGAAGCAGCTGGTCGGCAAAACATTTGCCGACAACCCGGACCTCGAGAAGGCGTTGAAGGGTGAGCGCATCACCGAGATCAACTCGATCGATCACCACAAGAGCGAGTACGTCGCCTTGCAACAATCGGGACGCTTCATCGAAGCATATTTACCGATACGCTCGACGCAAGCAGATTACGACGTGATCGGTGTAATTGAGCTCTACAAGTTTCCGACGGCGCTGAACGTCACCATCGACCAGGCACGCCAAATGATCTGGCTGCTTGCGTTTGGCGCCGCGGTCTTGCTCTATCTCACGCTATTCTGGATCGTCCAACGCGGTGCCGTCGAGATCGAGCGTCAGCAGCAGCAGCTGGCCCGGCTTCAGTCCTTCGCCATGATCGGGCAACTTGCCAGTGCTATCGCGCATAGCCTACGGAACCCCATGGCAGCAATCCGCTCCACTGCCGAGTTGTGGCGCAGCGAGTTGCCGCCAGGTCGCGCCGATGTCGCCGAAGACGTCATACGCGAAGTGGACCGCATGGACGGATACGTCCGGGATCTGTTGTCATATGCCCGTCCCGAACCGTCCGACATGCAGGCATTCGATCCGATGACCATCGTCGACCTGGCGGTCGCCAAGCGTAAAGGCGCCTTGGAGAGAAGTCGGATCGCCGTACAACGAACCGATCAGCGTGGGCGTCGTTCGACGAGCCTGATCGATCCCGTTCTATTCGAGCATGCGGTAACGAGCATCGTGGACAATGCAATCGAGGCAATGGGAGATGGCGGAACGCTCGACATCGCGATCTCCGAAAAGGCAAAGGGGCGACAAGTGTCGATCGAGATAGCCGACAACGGACCGGGCATACCCCCGGAGCTGCTCTATCGCGTCTCCGATTCCTACTTCACGACCAAGTCCAGGGGGCTTGGCCTTGGGCTTGCGCTGGCGCGAGGCGTGATAGAGAGGTGGAACGGAAGCCTTTCCATTTCGAGCAGCGTCAGTTCAGGGACCTCGGTCACGATTACTCTCGAGACGGTGCTGCACGGTGCGTAGCCTAGTTCTCCTCGTAGAAGATGAGGCACTGCTGGCGCGCAACGTCAAGACTTACCTCGAACGTCGCGAATACGAGGTGGTTGTGGCCGCTACGGTGCGCAGCGCCGCGAAGCTCTATGAAGAACTGCAGCCTGACGCCGTTCTAATAGACCAAAACCTTCCCGACGGCGTCGGGATGGACCTGATCAAGGCGATCAGGTCTTCCGACCGGGCAACGAAGCTGGTGATGATAACAGCGCACGGCAGCGTGGAAACCGCGGTCGAGGCGATGAAGTCTGGCGCCGACGACTATCTTACCAAACCGGTCGGACTCGACGAGATCGCTCTGCTTCTCGAGAGGCTGGTCGAGCAGTCGAAGCTGGAAAGTTCGCTTTCCTACTTCAGGACAAAGGAAGAGAGGCGCAGCGGACTGGACCGCATCGTCGGCGACTCTTCGGTGGTCCGGGATATGAAGACGCGAATCGGAATGGTCATTAGTGCCGACAGCGGCGCATCAGGTGCGCAGCCGGGCCCGCCTGTGCTGATTCTTGGCGAAACAGGAACGGGAAAGGAATTGATTGCGCGGGCGCTGCACTTCGACGGCCCACGCCGCAAGGCACCTTTCGTTGAGGTGAACTGTGCCGCACTACCCGAGCACCTCGTCGAGTCGGAGCTTTTCGGTCACGAGAAAGGGTCATTCACCGACGCGCGCGAACGCAAGGTCGGGCTTTTCCAGGCTGCCGATACCGGGACGCTTTTTCTGGACGAGGTCGGCGAGCTGACACTCCAGGCACAGGCAAAGCTCCTGAAAGCGATCGAGGACGGCGTCATCCGTCCCGTGGGCGGCGTGCGCGACAGGCGCATCAATGTCCGTCTGATCGCCGCGACCAATGCATCCCTCGAGGACAAGGTTCGAGTAAACGAATTCCGCAGCGATCTGTACTACCGCCTGAACACGATCACGATTAGCTCGCCCCCCTTGCGCAGCCGAGGCGGCGACATCCTTAGCATTGCAGGTCTCTTTCTGAAGGAATGGCGCAACCGCTATGGACGCGGCGACCTCACTCTGACTCCGGCTGCCGAGGGGGCGCTACTTGCACATTCCTGGCCCGGTAACGTTCGGGAACTCAGAAACGTGATCCAGCAGGCATGTATGCTAACCGCGGGAAACCGCATTGAGCCGGCGGATCTGAGTTTGCGCGAGGTCGTGGCAATCGGCTCAACGGAGCGACCGGAAGCGCACGGCGCAACGCTCGGCGACATCGAACGCGACCTGATCGTCACCGCTCTCCGGAAGGTCCACGGCAACGTCACGCTCGCGGCAAAGTCGCTCGGTGTATCGCGAGACACTTTGCGTTATCGCATGGACAAGCATGCTCTCCGACGCGAGGAATTCGTGTAATTCCGTGGTTTCCATGCGGCTTGGCGAGAAGACCCACACGGGCGAAAAGCCCCACCCAACCCCCACGACCTGCATAGATGATTATCGCGCCAAATCAATGAGTTAGGTGGTTCGCAACGGGCTGGCACGTGGGGTGCTCCTGAGGCAGTGCCGGGCTTTTCCGGTTCTGTCTAAAGGGACTACCCAATGATCGCCAATCGCTTCGTCGCCGCCGCCGCCATCATCGTCGGCATCAGCGCTCTCGCCGGCACGGCTTCGGCAAGCACGGTCGAGGCCAGCTTCGAAAGCCACCTCGCGTTCGATACCGACAACCTCGTTACGCAGGACTCTTCGCTGTCCGGAATGCAGGAGTTGAATCGCGAGGCCGAAAGCCGCGGCCGCAAGAACGAGGCGGGTGAAGATCAACGCGGTCGCCGTCGCGGCCGCGGCCGTTAACCGCGCGTCTGGACTTGTCGGCACCTCCGTCGCCAATGCGATGGAGGTGCTGATGGCCGCGATGAATCGCCTCCTTCCAGTGCTCCTCTTCACCGCCTTTTCAAGCGGTAGCGCCGCCGCGTTCGATCCGGAGGGCGCTACGGTAGAGCTTTCGAACTTTCGCGATCTGGGCGGATTTTCCTTTGGCGTGTTCGGCATGGATTCTAGCCGCACAGCGAGACCGGCGGAATACAACCAACTTCAAAGCAAGACGGCTGCGCTGGAGGCTTCCTGGTCGGGCGGCGGATTTCTGGTCGCGCTGTCAGCGGGCCGAACGAGCTACGCGGGCCTTACCCTTTCGGGTATTGCCGCGGGCTCAGCCAACTTCACGGGTCTCACCCTCCGTCAGGAGATCGGGAGCGTCGCGAGAGGTACGATTGGGGCCGAGTTCAGCGGGTATCGGTATGACTGGGACGGCGAAACTTGGCGTGAGCTGAATGTTAGCCTGAAATGGTCGAGAAAGTTCTAGCCAGGCTCGGCTGGTCCATAAACTTGCGCAACACGCTAAGCGCACCGTCCTATCGGCCATATGAAGCACGATTCGACACATAGCCCCCGGCGACATCGGTCGCCAGGGCCGCGTCGCTCCGTATTGTCGGATTTCCATGCCCGCCGCCACCTGGCGTGCCAAGGGAGACAGTGTCGCCCTTCTGGAGCACGTACTGCTTCTTCGGATCGGTGAGCTTGCCATTGATCCGCAGCTCGCCCGGCGCGCCATCCTTGCCGCCCTCGATACCGAAAGCCGGAAAGATCGTGCGCTCGGCGAGGAAGGAGACGGCGATCGGCGTTTCGCTGCGGCTCTCGATCAGGATCTCCTGGCCCAGCCCGCCGCGGTGACGGCCCGGGCCGCCGGAGTCCGGCCGCAGCCTCTTGTGATGAAAACGCAACGGCGCGATGTGTTCGCTGATCTCGATCGAGGTCGAGGAGACGTTCGACGGCCAGCTCAGGCAGGTGATGCCGTCGCGCTGCGCGTTGCCGCCCATGCCGCCGTTGTAGAAGAACATGTTGGCGTAGGGTTTGCCGCCTTCCCGCACGCCCGACTGGTTCATGCCCCACATCGGGCTGCCGCATGCAGCCATCACCCGCTCCGGCACGATCTGGCCGAGGCAGCCGAACACCAGCATCGGCACGTAGTGGCCGATCAGCATGCGCGAGCCGCCCGGCGCGGGGAACTGCGGATTGACGATGCAGCCCGGTGGCGCGCTGAGCGAGATCGGCCGGAAGGCGCCCTCGTTGTTGGGCAGGTTGGGGCTGGTGCAGACCTTCACCCCGTACATTGCCATCGCTGTCGTGTAGCAGAGCGCGCAGTTGATCGCGCGATCGACCTGGGCGTCGGTGCCGGCGAAGTTCATGCTGATCTGGTCGCCCTTGATCGTGAGCTCGAGCTTCAGCGTGATCGGCGTTTCCATGATGCCGTCGGTCTTGAGTTCGCTCCGGTAGGTTCCGTCGGGAAGCTCGCGAATCGCCGCGCGCATCGCCGCCTCGCAACGGCCCTGAATCTCGCGCGCGAGATCGGTAAGGTCGTCGAGGCCGTAGCCATCCATCAGCACGCGCAGCCGGTCTTCCATCACGTCGAGCGCGACGATCTGTGCGTAAAGGTCGCCCATCGTCTGGTCCGGCGTGCGGACGTTCTTGCGGATGATAGCGACCAGCGTCTCGTCGGTCTTGCCCGCCGCGATCATCTTCATCGGCGGGATCTGCAGCCCCTCCTCGAACACCTCGCGCGGCTCGGGGCTCCTGATCTTG
>JAHCJV010000025.1 GCA_026126105.1 Enhydrobacter sp. | reverse complement strand
TGTCGCCGGAGCGGCTGTGGGGTATCGAAGGCGGCTTCGACGTCAATTTCGGGCCGCTGTCAGGCCAGTTTACGGCCTACTATCAAGAGGTCCGCGACCTCATCACGGCGCGCAATCTGGGTCCTGGCCAGCTGCCGCCAGGCTTCTTCTTCGGGACCCAGAACATCAACGCGGCCAAGGCAATCGTGCAAGGCCTCGAGGCGCAGCTGGGCTGGCAGATCGCACCCGGCTGGAAGGCCGACGTCAACTACACAACGGTGAGCTCGAAGATCGCCGAAAACCAGTACGACCCGCTGAGCATCGGACGCCAGCAGGCCGGCATCCCGACGCAACAGGCGGCGGCGACGCTCTCCTACAGCGACCCGCGAGGCTGGCGCGCGATGGCACGCTTTCGCTGGATCGGCCAGTCCTGGGGCGACAACGACAACACTCTGCCGCTCGACAGCTTCACCGTGTTCGACGTGTCGGCCGCCTACAGCTTCGGCCGTCGCGCCGAAGCCTTCGTGAACGTCCAGAATCTGTTCAACCAGTACTACATTGCCGACAACTCGGGCCTCAATCCGCCGCTGCAGGGCACGCCCTTCACGGTCTTCGCCGGATTGAAGGCGCGGTTCTGAGCGGCAGCCGACTCTTCGAGGAGAGCGAAATGAGCCTGCCTATCGCTTCCCGCCGCCTGGTCCTCGCAGCGATGCCCGCCTTAGGGCTCGCATCGCCGACAGGAGCGCAATCGCCGACGAGCCAGGAGGCTGCCATCCGGCAGCTCCTCTCCCAAACCTTCGCGCGCCCGGAGGCGGCGCTGTCGCTCGATCCCGTCATTGTCGAGGGCGATGCGGCGGTCGTTGGCTGGATCCAGGGAGACATGGCCGGCCGCGCCCTGCTGCGCTTGACCGGCGGACAGTGGGCGATCATCGCCTGTGCGGGCGCTGCCTTCAAAGCGGTCGGCACGCTGAAACGCTTGGGCGTACCCGGCGACCAGGCCGCGCGCCTGACGGCACGACTGGCGGTGGCCGAGGCAATCCTGGACGCCAAACGGGTCGCCCGTCTCGACTCGTTCGGGGGAATCATGGAGATGGGAGGCGCGCCGCATCCGCCGGCGCACCGCCCCTGATCGTTTCGCTTTGCTACCCGCGCGCATGGCGCGCGGGAAGCGACTCTACGGCGCCACAGCGCGCTTGGACAGTTTGTCCAGTTTAACCGACACCCCGTCCTCTCGACATTGCGCGCACCCCTTAGTGAAGGAGAAGTCGTGCGCCTGCTGTCTTGGATGGATGCCGCGCCGCACCGCGGCCCTGTGCTCAATATCGTCATGCTTGTGCTGTTGCTCGGCATGATCGGCAACACGGCGTTGCTGCTCTGCGTGGGCGCGGCAACGATCGCCGTGTCCGCGATCGGCGGCCTCCGACGTGCCATGCGCGCGATGGCATCGCCCGACCGGTCGCACTTGCCGCTCGACAGGATCGCTATCTGGCTCCCTGGCGCCACCGCGCTCGGAATGTGCGCGGTCGCGCTCTTGCTGATCGTCGAGAACCCGGCCAGCAGCGTCGCCCATTCGTTGGGCCTGGTGCTTTTCGCTTTCGAGCTCGTGATGTTGGTCTTGCCGTCGGAACGCCCGAGCACCGCAGGCGTCTCGAAGGGTTGACCATGGATTTTCCCGTCTTCCATCTCGATGTGCTCGGCAATCGGGGCCTGATCGCGGGCATCGCGGTGCTGCACGTGCTGATCAATCATGGCCTGGCGGTCGGACTGATGCCGCTCGTAGCGTGCATGGAATGGTACGGACACAGGAAGCGGGATGCACGCTGGGATGCGCTCGCCTATCGCATCCTGTTCTGCGCCTTCATTGTCACGACCACGGCCGGGGCCCTCACGGGCGTCGGAATCTGGTTGTCAGTCTCGCTGGTCAATCCCTATTCGATCGGCAGCCTGCTGCGGGTGTTTTTCTGGGCGTGGTTCGTCGAATGGCTGGTTTTCATCACCGAAGTTTGCCTGATCCTCGCCTATACGCTGACCTGGAAGACATGGCGCGAGGGCGCTGCCAAGCGTCGTCACATCCGTCTCGGCTTCGCTCTGGGCCTCTTCTCCTGGATCACCATGGCGATCATCGTATCGATCCTGGGATTCATGATGGATCCGGGGAACTGGCTGGCGGACAACACGCTTTTCAGCGGCTTCACCAATCCGGTTTACTTGCCGCAGCTCGCCTTCCGTACGCCGTTGGCGGCGACAATGGCCGGGGTGATCGCGCTCGTCCTGGTGCCGTTTTTCGTCGGCCGAGACGATCCGTTTCGCCGTGAGGCGATTCGGGCGGTTGCCGTGTGGACGTTGTTGTTCTGCCCCTTCATCGTCGCAGGCGGCTATTGGTACTACGGCGCAGTACCGGAAGCGATGAAGGATAACCTCGCCGTCTCCGTCCTGACCCTGCAGTTCAGCGGTTGGCTTGACGAGTTCCTGTTGCTCGTCGTCGGCACCGCGATCGCCATCGTCGTGGTTGTCCAGGTCGCGATCGTCCGTCCGGGCCTCGTGCCGCGAACCGCCCTGGTCCTGCCCCTGCTCGCAATCCTCTGGCTCACGGCTCATTTCGAGCGCGTCCGCGAATTCATCCGCAAGCCCTACGTGATCGGCCGCTACATGTACGCCAACGGCCTTCGCGTCGACGACTACGCGCTCCTCCGCCGCGACGGCCTGCTCGCATACGCCACCTATTCCAATCCCCTGACGCCAGCGGAGCAGGCGTCGGTCCCGGCCGCTTTGCCGCCAGCCGAGCGCGCAGCCGCGCTCGATCGCCTGCAAAAAGGTAAGGACGTTTTCATGAACGCCTGTTCGCGCTGCCATACCACTCACGGTGTGAACGGTGTCGCCGATCACCTCCACCGCATGTTCGGCAACCGTGTCTGGACGCCCGATCTCACCGGCGACTACCTCGCGAACATGCACAATGCGCAGCCCTATATGCCGCCCTTCCCAGGCTCGCAGGCTGAGCTGGGCTTTCTCTCCACATACCTTGAGCAGCTACAGGCCAACCGCGAGCCCGTGCCGGGCGCGCAGCAGGCCGGCATTACCGTCCGCCCGGAGAGCGGCTCAAAGCTGGCGGTGGGAGAGCGGCGATGAACCCGGTTCCCGTTCCACGCGATCTCCCACTGCCCCTGCCGGCGCCAGAGCCACTGCTCGTCGCCCTATTGATCGTCTTCTTCCTGATGCACATCGTGTTTGTGAACTTCATGGTGGGTGGCGCGATCATCTCGGCATATTATGAGTTGCGCGGCCTGCGCGAGCGGCGCTACGTCCGACTTGCGTACGAGATCGCCTCGACCATCACCGCGAACAAGAGCATCGCAGTTGTGCTGGGCGTCGGCCCGCTACTCGCGATCAACACACTTTATACGGTCTACTTCTACACAGCGAATGCCCTGACCGGCACGTTCTGGATCTCGATCATCCCCTTGGTGGTGATCGCGTTCCTACTGACCTACGCCCACAAGTATCTATGGCACCGAATGGAGAACCGGAAGGGCCTGCATGTCGTGCTGATCCTGGCAGCATGCGCCATCTTCCTGTTCATACCGCTGATCTTCCTCGCCAACGTCAACTTGATGCTGTTCCCGGAGAAATGGCCGACGGTGCGTGGCTTCTTCTCGGCCCTCGCGCTGCCGAACGTCCTGCCGCGTTACTTCCATTTCCTGCTCGCCTGCCCCGCGATGACAGGCCTGCTCATGGTCTGGATGTTCCGGCGCCGCAGTGCCGCCGCGCTCGTCGAGACGGGTTGGCAGCGCGACGAACTAGTGCGTGCCGGCTATCGATGGGCGCTCTGGCCGACGGTGGCGCAATTCGTCGTTGGGCCGGTCGTGTTGCTAACCCTGCCGGAGACGGCGGAGCCGGCAAGGATGCTGATGCCGATGTTCGGCGCGGCGATGCTGCTCTCGATCTGGATGACGATGCTCATGTATGTAGAGACCCGGCGCCCGGCCGGCCGCATCGGCGCGAGCTTCGCGGCGATTTGTGCGCTGATGTTCGCCATAGTCGGCCTGATGGGCACGGGGCGCCACGTCTATCGCGAAGCGGCAATCGCGCCGCATCGCGAACTGGTACGGGCAAAGACCGAGGACTTCGCCCGGCGCGCGGCTGAGGCCAACCGCGCAGCCGGGGTGGAGGGCGAAGGTCGGCGCCCCTGACGATGCAGGGGGCGGCTGGCAGGCAGCCGTTCCGCAAGGAAGGCGAGGAGAGTTCAGATTTCGGTCCAGGAAACGGCGAACCGCAAGAACCTCCTGCTGCTGATTCAGCTCCGCTGGATCGCGGTGTTGGGGCAGGTCGCGACCATCTGCTTCGCGCACTTCGTGCTGGGCGTCCCGCTTCCATATCAAACGATGCTCGCGGTCGCGGCATTTCTGGTCGTGCTGAACGTGATCGGCCTCGTGCGCCACCATACGCTCAGCACGGCCAGCGCCTCCGCTCTGCTGCTCGAGCTGCTTCTCGATGTCGCCGCGCTCACCATCCAGCTCTACCTCAGCGGCGGTGCGTCCAACCCTTTCATCTCGCTCTTCCTCCTGCAGGTCATGCTGGCGGCTGTCCTGCTCGAGCCGTGGGCCGCCTGGACGCTGGTCGCCCTCACGACGGCATGCTTCGTCGGCCTCACCGCGATCAACCGCCCCCTTCATCTGCCGCATCGAGGCGAAGATGAGTTCCTCGACCTCCATGTGCAGGGCATGTTCATCGCCTATGTGCTTGCCGCCGGCCTGATCGTGTTCTTCGTCACTCTGATCAACCGCAACCTGCGGGAGCGCGACGCGCATCTGGCGGACCTGCGTCAGCGCTCCGCCGAGGAGGAGATGGTTGTCAGAATCGGCCTGCTGGCGTCGGGCGCCGCGCACGAGCTCGGCACGCCGCTCGGCACGCTTTCGGTGATCGTCAATGACTGGCAGAAGATGCCGGCGCTGCAGCGCGATCGCGAGTTCCTCCAAGACCTCGAGATGATGGCGGAGCAGCTGCTGCGCTGCAAAGCGATCGTCTCCAGGATTCTGACCTCGTCCGGCGAGCTGCGCGGCGAAGGGGCCGCACCTACGACAATGGTGCGGTTCGTCGACGACCTCATTGCGGTCTGGCGCAGCAGCCGCCGGCCGGCACACTTCGACTACGACAACCAGTTCGCCCCCGACCAGGCCATCGTGTCGGACCTCGTGCTTGGACAGGGAATCGTGAACGTAATCGACAATGCGTTCGAGGCTTCGCCCGACTGGGTGCGGATCTCGCTCGATCGCGATCTCGACACGATGGTCTTGGCGGTAGAAGATCGTGGCAAGGGGTTCGCGAAAGCCGTCCTGGCTCAGTTCGGCAGGCCCTACCAATCGACAAAGTCTCGGCCGGGCAGCGGGCTTGGCCTGTTCCTGCTCGTGAACGTGATCCGAAAGCTGGGCGGCGATGTCAGTGCCGAGAACCTGCCAGGCGGCGGTGCCCGCGTGGAGGTCCGCCTGCCGTTGGCGTCTCTGGCCATCGAGGCCTCGGGTGTCCGATAGGCCCACGCTCCTGATCATCGACGACGATGCGGCTTTCGCGGCGGTGATGCGGCGTTCGTTCGAGCGGCGCGGCTACGACGTCGAAGTGTGTGCCACAATCGCAGCGCTACGCGACCTTCTCGCCCGCCATGCGCCGGCCTTCGCGATTGTCGACCTCAAGCTCGATGGCGAGTCCGGCCTGCGATGCCTGCGCATCCTGGCCGGTCGCGCCCCGGCGACACGGATCGTCGTCCTCACCGGCTTCGCCAGCATCACGACGGCCGTCGAGGCGATCAAGCTCGGCGCCTGTCACTACCTTGCGAAGCCGGCAAATGCAGACGACATCGAAGCGGCGTTTCGCCGAGTGGAGGGCGACGCTTCCGTGCCACTCGGAACGAGGCCGACCTCGCTCAAGACCCTCGAGTGGGAACGCATCCACGAGATGCTCGCCGATACAAACTTCAATGTCTCGGAGACGGCCCGACAGCTCGGCATGCATCGTCGGACGCTGGCGCGCAAGTTGGCGAAGCGCCGGGTGAAGTAGCGCCGATCCCGCCGGTCGAAACCGCGCCGGCCTGCTCAGCGAGGTTCCACACTCCATGGATTGGAGAATCTCGGATCCGTCACAAAGCTGGAATCGGTTAGCGTCTTGAGGAATTCGATGAGGTCGAGGGTCTCGTTCCCCGTCAGCTCGAACCCCGGCAGAAAAGGACTCGTGAGCCTGCTGCGCGCCCTTCCGCCGGCTGCATAGTGCGTGATCGCACCCTCCAGCGTGGCGACGCTGCCATCGTGCATGTACGGAGCGGTGAGGGCGACATTGCGCAGGCTCGGCGTTCGAAAGCGACCCATGTCTTCGGCTCTGCCTGTGTGTTCGGCGAGGCCGATGTTGTTGGGTGGGTATGTGCCGCGACCGTCGAGGTCGTAAAGACCCGTATTGTGGAATGCATACTCGGCAAAGGGCTTTCGCGAGTGGACAAGACTGTCCGTGAGGTGCACGCCGCCGTGGCAGTGAAAGCACTCCAGCCGTTCGCTGAAGAACAGCGCTTCTCCGCGCTTGGCGGCAGGAGAGATCGCGTTGGAATCGCCACCATAGCGGTAGCGGTCGTAAGGCGCGTCCGCCGAGATCAGAGAGCGCTCGAACGCGGCCAGCGCCCGTGTGATGGCGAAAAGATCGATCGCTCCACCTCGCGCTGGAAACGCCTCCCGAAACAGGCCCGGGTATAGAGCCTCGCTACGCAGCCGCGCGAACATTTTGTCCTCCTGGCCGGCAAGGCCCATCTCGACGGGCGTCTCGCCGAACAAGGGGACCAGCGCCTGTTGCTCCAGTCGCGTCAGGAGCGGGTTCGCCCACGTCAACACCGGCAGGTATCCGGAGTTGGCGAGCGACATGGCGTTGCGTGGATGCGTGCTGCCCGTGATCCCAACCGCGACACTTCTTCCATCGGCAAAGGCACGCGCCTGTTGATGGCAGGTCGCACAGGACATCGTCCCGTCGGCCGACAGGCGCTTGTCGTAGAACAGCCGCCGGCCAAGCTCCACCTTCGCGTCCGACATCGGATTGTCGGCTGGAACGACCGGGGGAGGAAGCCAAGGCGGCACGCGCCAGCGGTAGCCGGCGGGCTGCTGCGCAAGGACAGCCGTCGCGCTGCAGGCGAGCAGGATCAAGGCGACCCGCAGCAGCGCGCGCCACACTGTCAGGGGCCACTCCGGAAGAACTTTTGCTGGACGGCAGTCCCACCCGGCCCGATTCCGAGATTGCCCAGGAGGGGATTGCAATCCCCATCGCTCGGCGTCGACATGCAGCCGGCCGGTGAATCGGCTTGGTTCACGTCGACATTGACGCCTTCGAGCAATGCCTTGAGGTCGGCGATCACCACGCTTTTTGCAGGATCGAAGCCCGTGAGTTCCACGGTCGGGCGGTTCGGGTTGGCGCAGGCGCCGGGCGCCACCGTCGGCCCGCTTGAAGCGCACATTGTACTGCCGAGATGAATGGCGAATCCCAACCGGTGGCTGCCCGCGCGGTCTCCGAAGCGCGGTGCGTCACCGGGCTGAATGGTCTGCGGCCGGCCGACGGTTGCGAGATCGATTCGCAGAAATTTGTAACCCGCTTGCCAGTTCCAGAAGAGCGACGTGAGATTGAGCGGCGATGGCGCAATCGTCGAATCGCCGTGATTTAGGGCGAATGGCACGCCCACAGTGAAGCGGAGACCATGATAGGTGCCTGCCGGTGCCGTACCGACTACGACGCCTCTCGTCTCGTGCGTTCCTGTCAGGCAGGGACCGGTGTGGTCTTCGAAGTCGAGCAAGGCGACATTGGCGTACTGCCAGCGGCCGTCCTGCTCGAGCGCGAGCGGCACCGCCTGGCCATCTTTAGCCAGCAACTGAACGTCGGAAACGTAGAAGCGGAAGTCGGAAGGCGTCACGGTGGAGGCGGTGGCCCCGATGCCGTCGTAGGTCTTTCCACAGGCATAGGGTTGGTCACCGACCATAGCGGCGAATCGGATGGTGATCTTCTTGTCGGACTCGGCTGTCGCCGCAGGGGCAATCATTCCGGTCAAGGCAACGAGACAGGCTGTTGTGAGTGCGTGTTTCACTGTTCTTCTCCCTGGGCCCGCCCATCGTGCGCAGTACGGGCTTCGTGTTCGCTGACGATCAGAACGAGGACGAGCATGCCGAGCCCGAGAAAGGCGACAGGCGCCGCAAAATCGAGTCCGGCGAGATTGGCGGCGATCACGGCGAGCGCGGCCAGATTGGCGAGGCCGAGAGGCGTCGCCATGGCGCTGCCGATCCGGGCGAGAGGTGGGCCGAGCAGGCCGGCGACGAGGTCTGCGATCAGGCGCCCAACCAGCACCACTCCGCGCAATGCCGCGGCAACCGGAGACAGGTACGCGTCGAGGCGATCCACCAACACGCCGGCAACCCGCAGGATCGCCTCCGCCACTTCATGCGCGAGGAAGCGAACCATGCCCTTCGGCTTGTTGAGCAGCCGCGCGAGGAGGCGAACCAAGCCTGGCAGGACGGAAAGGCAGATGCCGAGGACCAGACCGATCTGGGCACCGGTCAATCCTCCAGCGAGGGCGCCCAGCGCCGCGCATAGGATGGCGTTGATCAGGACGCCGCAGAATCTGGCGATCAGAATGCGGTCTTGCCGGGTCATGGCTGACGTCTCCTTGGCCGAAGGTGGAAGAGATGGAGCAAGCAAGTCGGGTTCGACGGGGTTCCTGACTTCAATGCCGATAGGCATCGAAGGAGGCGCCCAGCGTCATCGCCTGGAGCTCGACGTCGATCTTGCCGGCCTTCTCGAAGACCAGCGTGACCGGCACGCCCGCCGCTTCCTCGAGCGGCTCCTCGATACCGATCATCATCAGGTGAAAGCCGCCGGGCGTCAGGGTAACGGTTGCGTCAGGCAGGACAGCGCGGCCGTTGTCGAGCCCGCGCAGGTGGCTGATGCTGCCATCCATTCTCATCTCGTGGACCTCGACCTGCACGGCGGCGGAGCTGGTGGCGGAGACCAGCCGGTCGGCAGCCGCGCCGGTGTTGGTGACCGTGAGGAAGCTGCCGCCCGGCGGGGACGCAGGCGGCACTGCACCCGCCCAGGGAATGCCGATCTTCAGGCTCCCGAAAGCGTAGTCGTGGGCGGATGCCGGGAAGCCGGAACGGGCTACGGCCGACGACAGAATGATCAGATGAAGACTCTTCATGGGCCGAACCTCGAGAACGCGGCCTGTCCGACATCCCTGGCTTGTTCGATGAAATCGGTGAACATACCGTCAATCAGAGCCTTGACCTCCGCGGGCGCCCGCCCGGGGCTGCCCGCCGCGAACGGCGGCTTGGGGTCGTATTCAGCGATGAGCTGGACGGCTTCGGCGTACTGACGATCCCGCAGCCGCCCGACGAGAGTCAGGCCGAAATCGACTCCTGCGGTTACGCCGCCGCCGGTGACCCTGTTGCGATCCTCGACGACCCGGCCATCTGCCGGTATGGCTCCAAAGATCGGCAACAGTGCCTTCGTGGCCCAATGCGACGTCGCCGCATAGCCGGTCAGTAACCCTGCCGCGCCGAGAATCAGGGACCCGGTGCAGACCGACGTGACGTACCTGGCGCGCCCGCCGCGATCTTTGAGGAAGCCCATCGTCGCTTCGTCTTTCATCGCCGCAAGAGTGCCGCGTGTCCCGCCGGGAACGCAGATGATGTCCAGGTCTTGCGGACACTCCTCGAAGGTCGCTGACGGGACGAAGACGAGACCGGTGTCGCTGCGCACCGGGTCCCGTGTCCTGGCAACGAGATGAACCGTCGCGCCCATCAGGCCCGCCAGCATGTGATGCGGGCCGACCATGTCGAGTGCGGTGAACTGCGGATAGATCAGGAACGCGATCTGCTCCGCCCCCATCCAGTGCGCGGGCATGGAAGACATGTCATGCCCCGGGTCGACCGTTGCGGTGCGGCCGGTAGGCGCATTGCCGCCTGCCGGCTGGGCCGGAGCGTCCGTCGACGTATGGACAATGCCCGCCGCAACCGCGGTGCGGGCAGCGAACTGCCGGCGTGTCATCGACATTGCATACCTCCCGTTACAGCTTGAAGCTGAGTTGCCCGAAGACCATCAGCGGCGCTCCCGGAGCGACCTGCCCGCCGAACCAGGTGTAGGGGACGTAATACTGGTTGTTGGTGAGGTTCTTGGCCGAGATGGAGGCCCGAACGTGTTCGTTCTCGTATCCAACCTTCGCGTCGACAGTATAGTAGCCGCCGGTCCTCCAGAGATTCTGAGGATCGACGTACTGGCCTGAAGCCGCATAGACGCCAGCTCCCAAGCTAAAGCCTGGCAGCACGCTTTCATCGAACTTGTAGGTCGCCCAGAGGCGAGCCGTATGCGCCGGAACGTAGGGTATCTTGTTGCCGGCCGGAATGTTGGCACCGGCCTGACCGGCGAAGAATACATCCGTGAATCCGTAGCTGCCGAGCACGCTCCAGTTACGGTTCGGCTGGTAGACGAGGTCGGCTTCGAAGCCACGCGATGTCTGTTGCGTCAGGTTGGCGACGACGGCGGAAATTCTGACCGGAACGTTCGTCCGCTGAATCTGGAACAGCGCGAGCGTACCGGTGAGCGCATCGTCGATGTTGAGCTTGACGCCGGTTTCGAACGTCGTGGAGAACTCCGGTGCCGGTTGGGCGAAGGTCTGCGAGAACGGTACCCACTTCATTCCCTGCGAGTAGTTGCCGTAGATCGACAGGCCCTTGGTCAGGTCGACGACGACTCCCGCCCGCGGCAGCACGCGGGTGGCGGAAGTGATGTACGGGACGAGTGTTCCGGTGGCGTACTCGTTGTAGGTGATGTCTATCGATCCCACCCGCAACCCGCCCAGCAAGTGCACACGGTCGTAGAGCGTCGACTGAAGCTGCCCGTAGAGGCCTTTCGTGACGTAGGTCGCGTTGTAGTTGAAGAGCGCGGCGGCTTCGCCGACCCCGATCTGGGGGAAGGTGTATCGGTAGGGGAAAAATGGATTCTGGAGATTTACGGTGGACGGCGTACATCCGAATCCGAGGAGAAAACAGAAATTTCCCAGCGTATCGACCGGCATGATCCCGACCTCGGTGACGCGGCTGTAGTCGCCGCCGATCAGCACCGTGTTCTGGCTCGGACCGGCTGCGAACTTGGCCTGTATCGTCGGGTTGATGACGAATTCCTGCTGCGCGTCATACATCTGGATATTGTTGACGTCGAACGTCGAGGGCGGAATGAACGGCGTGCCGCCGGTCCCGCTCGCATCCAGGAACGGGCTCTGGGAGTTCTGCAGTATCTCGGACTGGCTCCACCGCCCCTTGACGTTGACCGACCAGGTCTCGTCGAACCGATGATCGAACGTCGCCGTCATGCCGGACATCTTGGAGTAGCTGCTCATGATGTCGGGGTTGCCGAAGAATATCGAGCGGTCGATCCGGTAGTCGCCGACGATCGTCCCGGTTACAGGCAGGCCGGGATAAGACTGCTGGTGGTATTCCGAGATGAAGCCCTGGACCGTCAGGGACGTGCCGTCGCGATTGGTCAGGGTGAGCGTCGGGTTGATGTTGAAGCGACGCGTGTTCAGGACCTGTATGAAGCTGTTGCTGCCGGTGTATTCGGCGGTGAGGCGGAACAGCACGTTCTTGTTGGCATCCAGCGGCTGATTGAAGTCGATATAGGGATTCGCGAACATGTAGCTGCCGGCGGTGATGCCGGCCTCATATCTCGCCTTGTCCGTCGGCAGCTTGGAGACGATATTGATGGCGCCGCCGACCGGGGCGCCGCCGCCTCCGCCATATAGGATGGCGTTGGGACCCTTCAGGACCTCGACCCGCTCGACATTCACCAGCCCCTCGCGGTCACCGGCGACGAAGAGATTGCCGCCGAAGCCGTCGGTCCACAGCTCGGCGCCGAAGCCTCTTATCTTGTACGGCACCTGCTCCACATTGCCGATATTGAGCGAGTTCATGGGGTAAACGTTGCTTACGTTCCTGAGCGTCTCGCTCAGGGTCACGTTGCTTTGGCTGTCGATCACCGAGCGGGGAATGACCACGATGTTCTGAGGCAGCTGCTCGAGTGGCGTCGACGTTCTCGTCGCCGACTTCGCCGTCAGCGCGCGGAAGCCCTGCACCGGACCCGCGGTCGTCTCTTCAATCGGTATGGTGCTTCCCTGAACGACGACAGGAGGGAGCGTCGCCGACGGAGGGACCGCAGTCTGTGCTATTGCCGGCGTTGCCGGAATCATCAAGCCGAATGCAAGGAGGACTCTGGCGCGATCAGGATTGCGGCCTGGCGAACCATGCCGAGGATCGTTGCTGGTCATGCAATTTTGCCTTCACGGTGGATCGTTGAATCGGAGTCGACTACGCCAGGAATGAGACACGACCTGCGGTTGCAGACGAATCGATGCCTTATCCCTCTCGAGTGGCGCGCAGCGATGCGGACTGCGCGTCGCGATTTTCGGAGCTGGGCCTGAACCCGAGCGTTCGGACGGTTGGAGAGCCGCCGGCGCTATAGGCGAGGCGCGATTTCCAGAAGGTCGCCTGGAGGCAGCCCACCAAGACCCGGCCCGCGAGCGGCTGGTACAGCGCTCGAATTGCCGCGCCAGGTCCGGACCTGCAGCGACACGGGGGGCGATTCCGGCCCGCCCCACAGCGCGACCGCCGCGACGGCTGGCATCTGCTGCCGTGCCATCTGCGACTCCGCGACGGACCGGGCTCGAGCCAAGATCGGCACGGAGGCGACGGCCACGACGGCGACGGCCGTGGCAACATGAATGGAAACGGGCATGATCTCTTTTCCCCCTTACATGACGAACGAACGCGCGGCTGCGAGACGCCGCGCGGGCTTTCAGGTCATCGGGAAGAAAGGAGGACCGCGCGGTCGGGGCGGGCCGTCGCGAATTGCGATCGAGGGGCGCTGATCGGCCGGCAGCGGAGACACCGACGCGGTCTCGATGGGCGGCAGCGATATGAATTCGACAGGCGGCGCAAGCAGCGGCGGCGCGTGCGCCAGCCCCAGGCAACAGTCGTGAAATCCGGCCGAGCGGGCCGGAACCGGTGTCGAGCCGTTGTCGGCATCGGCGCGCTCGGGATCGGCGCTTGTCGCACGGCAGAGGACGAACCACGCCAGACCGGGCCCACCGTTCCGCAGGGACGCGGCGTGCGCCAGAGGCTGTACGAAGTCGAGCGTGACGGCCAGCAGGGCAAGGAACAGCGTGCACGCCTGCAGGAGCGGGCGACGCGCGGGGCTCATCCCTCGACCTGTGCGGCAGACTCGCCCGTGCTGTGGCATGCCACCAGGCCTCACTGCCGACGCGGAGGGTCTCGGCCGAGCAGCCGCGCGACTGGAGCGCGGCCGGTCGGGCCGTGCCAGACTTGGTCCTCGGCGGTTGCGCCGGACCAGGTCACGTCCGTCCCGCGCGATGCACGGCTGAAAGATTGACCGTCACGGCGCGTCAGTGCTTGTGCTCCGACGCCTTGGCGGCGCCCGGCCCCTCGACGGCGAGCTCGATGTCGATGCTGCCGGCCTTCTCGAACACGATGGTCACCGGCACGGCGCTGCCCTGCTTCAATGGCTGCTTGAGCCCCATGAGCATCAGGTGAAAGCCGCCCGGTGCGAGGGTCACCGTGGCACCTGCGGGAATCTCGAGCCCGTTTTCGAGCTCGCGCATGCGCATCACGTTGCCGTCCATCTTCATCTCGTGGATCTGCACCATCTCGGCAGCGGCACTGCGCGCCGACACAAGCCGGTCGGCCGTCGGTCCGGTGTTCTTGATTACGACGAAGCCACCGCCCGCGGGCGCCGTAGGAGCCGTGGCGCGGGTCCACGGCGTGTTTATCTCGAGATTGGCGAGGCGATAGTCGCGGGCTTCCGCGATGCCGATCGACAGCAGGGCCACGAGCGCCCACGAGCAAAAACGAAGCATTTTCTGATCTCCTTCAGCACGGCCCCACGCCGGACCCAGTGAGCACCGGCGACCGGAACAACAATAAACGCGACGCGCCAAAGCGCGCCGTGGTTGGGTCGTCAGGCGATGAAGGGTGGGCCTCGCGGCTGGGCCGGCCCGTCGCGGATGGCTGCCGAGGCGAGTCGCTCGGCGGGCCGCGGCGGGTGCGCGAGGGCCGCCAGCGGAGCGAGCGAGACGAAGGTCGCCGGCGGGTCCGCAATGGTGCCGGCATGCGCCAAACCGAGGCAGCATTCGTGCTGGCTGGCGCCTCCGGGAACCGGAACGCCATCGCTTTGCGGATCGCTCGCAGCAGCAGACTTGCAGAAGGCCGTCCAGAGGGCCGAAGCCAGACCATCACGCATCGCCGCGGCGTGAGCAAGCGGCTGCAGGAAATTGAGCGTGACGGCAACGAGCGCGACGAACAGGCTTACCGACCTGAGCTGGGAGTTGACGTTCGCGCGCATGGTGTGACCTTGGACAAGGTGCCGTAAGCCAGCAAGCAAAAACGGCGCACCCGCAGGAGCCGTGCGTCAATGCCGCGCATCACGTCAGGGGAATTCAGCCCGTCGCCAGCCGCGCGGAGGATGGGTGCACCCCGCCCAACATGGCGCTATGCTTGCGGCATAAACGCCCATTCACGCCGCCGCCCCGGGAGGGTTCACGACCATGAGCAGCGCCGACACTTCCATTCCCCTCGTCTTTGGCGACTATGCCCTGGAAGACCGCTATCGCCTCGACAAGGGCCGCGTCTATCTGACCGGCATCCAGGCGCTGGTCCGCCTGCCCATGATGCAGCGCCAGCGCGACCTTAAGGCCGGGCTCAACACCGGCGGCTTCATCTCCGGTTACCGCGGCTCGCCGCTCGGCATGTACGACAACGCCCTGTGGGGCGCGAAGCGCTACCTCAAGGACAACAATATCCACTTCCAGCCCGGCCTCAACGAGGACCTCGCGGCGACGGCGGTGTGGGGCAGCCAGCAGACCAATCTCTTCCCCAGCGCCACCGTCGATGGCGTGTTCGGCATCTGGTACGGCAAGGGCCCCGGCGTCGACCGCTCGATGGACGTGCTGAAGCACGCCAATGCCGCCGGCAGCTCGCAATATGGCGGCGTCATCGCGCTCGCCGGCGACGACCACGGCTGCCAGTCCTCGACCCTGCCGCACCAGAGCGAGCAGGTCTTCTCCGCCGCGATGATCCCGGTGGTCAATCCGGCAACGGTACAGGAATATCTCGACTTCGGCATCCTCGGCTTCGCCATGTCGCGCTACACGGGCTGCTGGATCGGCTTCAAGGCGATCTCCGAGACCGTGGAATCGGGCGCTTCGGTGTGGGTAGATCCTGAGCGCATCAGGATCATGATGCCAACCGACTTCCAGCTTCCCGCTGGCGGCCTCGGCATCCGCAACCCCGATCCGCCGCTCGAGGCCGAAAAGCGCCTGCACGGGCCGAAGATGGCCGCCGTGCGCGCCTTCGTGCGCGCCAACGGCTTCGACCGCACCGTGATCGAGCCGGCCCGGGCGCGCATCGGCATCATGACCACGGGCAAGGCCTATCTCGACACCCGTCAGGCGCTCGAGGATCTCGGCCTCTCCGAGGAACGCTGCAAGTCGCTCGGCATCCGCCTCTACAAGGTCGGCGTCACCTGGCCCCTCGAGCCGGAGGGCGCCCGGCGCTTCGCCGAAGGCCTGCAGGAGGTCATCGTCATCGAGGAGAAGCGTTCCAACCTCGAAGACCAGCTCGTCCGCATCCTCTACAACGCGCCGGCCGACCGCCGGCCGCTGGTGATCGGCAAGACAGACGAGGACAACCGAATCCTGTTCCCAAGCGAGGGGGAGCTGTCGCCGACCGGCGTCGCCATGGTGATCGCCAACCGGCTGATGAAGCACACCGGTGACTCGCCCGAGCTCAAGCAGCGCATGGCGCGCCTCGAAGCCAAGGAGCGGTTGCTGAACGCCCCGCCGGGCAAGGTGGCGCGCACCCCGTTCTTCTGCTCCGGCTGCCCGCACAATACCTCGACGCGCGTGCCCGAGGGCAGCCGCGCAATGGCCGGCATCGGTTGCCACGGCATGGCGATCTGGATGCCGGACCGGCGCACCTCGCTCATCAGCCACATGGGCGGCGAAGGCGTGGGCTGGGTGGGCCAGGCGCCGTTCACCTCCGAGAAGCACATTTTCCAGAATCTCGGTGACGGCACCTACTACCATTCCGGCCTGATGGCGATCCGCCAGTCCGCCGCCGCGGGCATCAACATCACCTACAAGATCCTGTTCAACGACGCGGTCGCGATGACCGGCGGCCAGCCGCATGACGGCCCGCTGACGGTTCCCGAGATCACCCGCCAGGTCGAAGCCGAAGGCGCCAAGAAGATCATTGTCGTCACCGACGAGCCGGACAAGTACCCGATGAATGCCGGCTTCGCGCACGGCGTGACGATCCGCCATCGCGACGAGCTCGATGCCGTGCAGCGGGAATTGCGCGAAGTCCCCGGCCTCACCGTGCTGGTCTACGACCAGACCTGCGCCGCCGAGAAGCGCCGCCGCCGCAAGCGCGGCACCTTCCCCGATCCGGCCAAGCGCGTGGTGATCAACGACGCGGTCTGCGAAGGCTGCGGCGACTGCTCGGAGAAGAGCAATTGCGTGTCGGTCAAGCCGCTCGAGACCGAGCTCGGCCGCAAGCGCCAGATCGACCAGAGCAACTGCAACAAGGATTTCTCCTGCCTGAACGGCTTCTGCCCGAGCTTCGTCTCGGTGCATGGCGGCACGCCCGCCAAGGCGAAGCGGCCGCAGCTCAAGGTGGTCGAGAAGGATCCGTTCGAGTCGCTGCCGATGCCGACCCTGCGCCCGCTCAACGAGGCCTACGGCATCCTGGTGACCGGCATCGGCGGCACTGGCGTGATCACCGTCGGCGCGCTGATCGGCATGGCTGCCCATCTCGAAGGCAAGGGCTGCACGGTGCTCGACTTCACCGGGCTGGCGCAGAAGAACGGCGCGGTGATGAGCCATATCCGGCTCGCGCCGAACCCGGAGGATCTGCATGCCGTGCGCATCGCGGCCGGCGGCGCCAATCTCGTGCTGGGCTGCGACATGGTGGTGGCGGCGGCACCCGCAGCACTGTCGCGCATCGAGCCCGGCATCACCAAGGCGGTGATCAACGGCTACATGCAGCCGGTCGCGGCGTTCGTCTTGAACGGCGACATGGATCTCGGCGCCGAGTCGATGATGAAGTCGATCCGCGACGCCGCGGGCGACGAGGCCACGACGTTCGTCGACGGCACCGGGCTGGCCACGGCCATCCTCGGCGATTCGATCGCGACCAATCTCTTCATGCTGGGCTATGCCTGGCAAAAGGGCCTGGTGCCGCTGTCGCTCGATGCGCTGAACCGCGCCATCGAGCTCAACGGCGTCGCCGTCGAGACCAGCAAGCGCACCTTTGCCTGGGGCCGGCTTGCCGCCCACAATCTCGCCGCCGTGCAGGCGGCCGCCAAGCCGACCCTGCGGGTCGAGAAGACCGTGGCGCGCACGTTGAAGGAGATCGTCGCCAAGAGGGTCGAGCTGCTTACCGCCTATCAGGACAGGGCCTATGCCGACCGCTACAGCCGCTTCGTCGAGCGTGTGTCGGTGGTCGAAAAGGAACGTGCCCGCGGCCGCTCGGGCCTCGCCGAAGCGGTCGCCAAGTCGCTCTACAAGCTGATGGCCTACAAGGACGAGTACGAGGTCGCCCGCCTCTACACGGACGGCGAGTTCCTGAAGAAGCTCGGGGCGCAATTCGAGGGCGACTACACCCTCTCCTTCCATCTTGCGCCGCCGCTGTTCGCCGATCGCGATCCGGCCACCGGCGAGCTCAAGAAGAAGGAGTACGGGAGCTGGATGCTGACCGCTTTCCGCATCCTCGCCGGCTTCAGGCGGTTGCGCGGCACGGCCCTCGACGTCTTCGGCTACACCGAGGAACGCAAGATGGAGCGCCGCCTGATCGCCGAGTACGAAGCGACGATCGATTCGATCCTCGCGACGCTCGACCAGAACAACCACGCGATGGCGGTGCAGATCGCCGGCATCCCCGAGACGATGCGCGGCTTCGGCCACATCAAGGAAAAGAACGTGAAGGCCGCGAAAGAGCGCGAAGCGTCCCTGCTCGCTGCTTACCGCTCGCCTGCGACAGAAAAAGTCGCGGCGGAGTAGCTCTTATCCTCTGTTCCCCTTCGCGGGTTCCGCGAAGGGGAGGTGTCGGCATCATACGCCGACGATGGGATCATGAGGTTCTTGTGCGGCGCCTCCGATCCCAACGCCGCGACAAGGGAGGGACGCCGCTGATCCCGATGGGATGCGGAGGAACAACGACGTCCCGGGTACGCAGCACCTCATCAGGGAGGGATGCAGAGGCGCTATTTGCGTATAAACTCACGTGAGGCGGATTGGCCAGTACAATCTGAGGTCGCAGACTGCAGCCTCGATGCGCCTCTTAGGCTCGGCCGACCTGATGGGAGTAGAAGGCCGGATCGAACTTGCCGCCCGACCCGCCGCCCTTGCCGCCAAGGCGGTCGAGCACGCGCTGCCATTTGGCTTCGAGATCTGTGTCGAACACGAGCGTCGGGTCGGCATCGACCACCAGCCAGGCATTGTCCTGCATCTCGCGGTCGAGCTGACCCGGCGACCAGCCCGAATGGCCAAGTGCGAGCCACGCCTGCCTGGGGCCAGTCCCGCCCGCCATGTCCTTGAGGATCTCGAGCGACGCAGTGAGCGCCAGCCCGCCCTCGATCAGCATCGTCTCGTCGCGCCGGTAGTCGGCCGAGTGCAGCACGAGCCCGCGCGCGGTCTCGACCGGGCCCCCGAACAGCACTGGTTGCAGTGCCGCGGCCTTCGGGCCATCGATGCCGAGCTGCTTGTAGACCTGGCCCAGCGGCAGGTCGTCGACCTTGTTGTTGACGATAATGCCAAGCGCGCCGTCGTCGTCATGCTTGCAGACGAACACCACGCTCTTCTGGAAACGCCCGTCCGGCATGGATGGTGCGGCGACCAGGAAGCGGCCGACGAGAGTGGCGGCAGGAGAGCTGGAGGTCATGATGTGTATGTTCCCCTCAATGCATGGGGATTGTCTGGCCAAAGATCAAGGCGGCCATAGGGATAGCTGCCGGTGAACGGTGCCGGATGGACAAAAACCGGACTTTCCTCCTATGGTCCGCCCGTCTAACTGCCAGGAGCGGAGACAAATATGGCCAATGTTGGCGACAAGGTCCCCAGCGCGACGCTGAGGATGATGGGCCCGGAGGGTCCGAAGACGATGACGACAGAGGAGCTGTTTGCACCCGGCAAGAAGGTCGTGGCCTTCGCCCTGCCGGGCGCCTTCACTCCCACTTGAAGCGCAAAGCATGTGCCAGGTTTTCTGGCCAACATCGAAGCGATCAAGGGCAAGGGCGTAGATACGGTGGCGTGCATTTCAGTCAATGACGCCTTCGTGATGGGTGCCTGGGGCAAAGACCAGAATGTCGGGGACAAGATCCTGATGCTGGCCGATGGCTCGGGCGAGTTCTCGAAGGCGATGGGCCTGTCGATGGACCTGACCAAGAACGGCATGGGGGTGCGCAGCCAGCGCTACGCCATGATCGTGAATGACGGGAAGATCGAGCAGCTCTTCGCCGAGAAGCCGGGCGCCTTCGAGGCGTCGACGGCTGAGAACGTGCTGAAGCACCTGTAGTCCGCAATGGACGTCGCCGACCTTGCCGGAATTTCTAAACCGCGAGAGACAAGAGGAGTAGGAACATGGTCAAGGTCGGCGACAAGGTGCCCAGCGCCACACTGCGCATGATGGGTCCCGAAGGCCCCAAAGCGGTCACCACGGAAGAGCTTTTCGCGCCCGGCAAGAAGGTCGTCGCCTTCGCGCTGCCCGGCGCCTTCACCCCGACCTGCTCGGCCAAGCACGTGCCGGGCTTCGTGTCGGAGTTCGACAAGATCAAGGCCAAGGGCGTCGACACCATTGCCTGCATTTCGGTCAACGACGCCTTCGTGATGGGCGCGTGGGGCAAGGAGCAGAAGTCTGGCGACAAGGTCATGATGCTGGGCGACGGCGGCGCCGAATTCACCAATGCCATGGGCCTCAGCATGGATCTCACCAAGAACGGCATGGGCGTACGCAGCCAGCGCTACGCCATGATCGTGCAGGACGGCGTGATCAAGGAGCTTTTCGTCGAGAAGCCCGGCGCCTTCGAGGCATCGTCCGCCGAGAACGTGCTCAAGCACCTCTAGGCAAGCGACAGTACACAGCTACACAATAGCGAGACGGCGGCGGGACCTTGTCCCGCCGTTTTCGCTAGGATGGAGACATGGCTTCGCCGCACCCGCCGGTCTTCACCGGCTTGTTTCCAGTCAACGGCGCCACGCGCCTCTACGGCACGATCGGCGATCCGATCCGCCAGCTACGGCTGACCGGCATCATGCCGCAGGTCTTCGCGGCGGTCGGCGCCAACGCGGTATGGCTGCCGTTCGAGGGCGGCCCTGGCGTCCTGGAGCTGATGGTCCAAGCACTGGGTCGGCTGCGCAACCTCGGCGGCTTCACCGTAACAATCCCGCACAAGGCGGCAATCATGCCGCTGCTCGGCGGCGTCTCGCGACGGGCGCAGGCCGCGGGCAGCGTGAATATCGTGAAGCGCCACACCGACGGCCGGGTGGTCGGTGACATCGTCGATGGTCTCGGCTTCGTGCAGGGGCTGGAAGCCGCGGGCCACCGGGTGCAGGGTGCCAGCGTCTGGCTCGTCGGTATGGGCGGGGTCGGCGGCGCGATCGCCGCGGCGCTGTGCGAAGCCGGCGTCGGCCGCCTCGTCGTCAGCGAACTCAACGAGCAGCGCACCGACGCAGCGCTCAGCCGCCTGTCGCGCTACTATCCCGACGTGCCGGTGACCAGTGCCGACATCCCGCCCAAGGGCATCCACTACGCCATCAACGCCACATCGCTCGGACTGCGGCCCGGCGATCCGCTGCCGTTCGATCCGGTGACGCTGGACAGCGATGTTCTGGTGGCCGAGCTCGTCATGAGCCCGGCCGAGACAGCGCTGCTGCTGCGCGCTCGTACGCATGGCCGCCGGGTCCATCACGGCCGGCACACGCTCGACCATCAGGTGCCGCACTATCTCGACTGGTTCGGCATCGACGCCAAGGGCATCGACATCGTGAAGCTCGTGAGGTCACTCCCATGAAGACAGCGCTGATCACCGGCGCAACCGATGGCGTCGGACGGGTCGTCGCCAAGCGGCTCGCGGCGGACGGCTGGCGTGTCCTGGCGCATGGCCGCAGCGTCGAGCGCGGGCAGTCGCTGGTGCGTGAAATCGAGGGCACCGGCGGCAAGACCGCCTTTCTGCCGGCCGATCTCGCCTCGCTGGCCGCGGTGCGGCAGCTCGCCGAGGACGTGCAGAAGCAGACCGACAGCCTGCCGCTCCTGATCAACAATGCGGGGATCGGCACGGTCGGCGCGACGCCCGGGCGGCAGGTAAGCGTCGACGGGCACGAGCTGCGCTTCGCGGTCAACTATCTCGCGGGATTCCTGCTTACCCATCTGGTTTTGCCGCTGGTGAAGGCGAGTGCACCGGCGCGGATCGTCAACGTCTCCTCTGCCGGCCAGCAGGCGATCGACTTCGCCGACGTGATGCTGACCAAGGGCTACAGCGGCATGCGCGCCTACTGCCAGAGCAAGCTGGCGCAGATCCTGTTCACGATCGATCTGGCCGACGAGCTGAAGGATTCCGGGGTGACGGTGAACTGCCTCCATCCCTCGACCTACATGAACACGACCATGGTTCGGCAGTCCGGCACCACGCCAATCAGCAGCGTCGAGACCGGCGCCGACGCCATCCTGCAACTCGCCGTGTCGCCTCAGCTGGAGGGCAAGAGCGGCCTCTACTTCAACGTGATGAACCAGGCGCGGCCCAACCCGCAGGCCGACGATCCGAAGGCGCGCGCGCAACTGCGGACGCTCAGCCTCGAGCTGACGAGGCTGTAGATCTGTCCGCTACAGCGTCAGCCCGCCATTGACGTGGATGGTCTGCCCGGTGACGTAGCTCGCGGCCGGCGAGCACAGGAACGCGATCACCGCCGCAATCTCTGCAGGACGGGCATAGCGACCCATCGGGATCGACTCCCTCACCTTGGCCATGCGCTCGCGCGGCACGGCGATATGGCCATCGGCATCCTTCTCGACGAAGCCTGGGGCGACGCAATTCACCGTCGCGCCCGAGAGAGCAATGTCGGCGGCCAGCGCCTTGGCCAGCGCCTCCATGCCGGCCTTGGCGGCGGCCGACGCGGGAAAGGTCATCAGGCCGCGCGCAAAAGCATGCGCCACGAAGGACGAAACGCCGACCAGCCGGCCGTTTGCCCCCGCCTTCAGCAGCCACGGCTTGGCCGCGGTCGCCAGCTCGAAGAAGGCCGAGGTCATGGTCGCGAGCGAGGCATCCCAGCCGGCGCGGTCGATCTCGCCGATCAGTCGCCGGTCCGCGAAGCCGGCGTTGCTGACGATTGCATCGACGTGGCCGAAGCGCGCCACCGTCTCCTCGACAAGCCGGGTCGCGGTGCCGGGCTGGGCGAGGTCGCCCTCGACGATCAGCGACTGCGCGCCAGCCGCGCCGACGGCGTGCGCCACCTTCTCCGCGCCGCTGCGGTTTTTGCGGGCATGAATCGCTATCGCGGTCTCGGGACCGGCGACAGCACGCGCTACGGCGGCACCGATACCGGATGAAGCACCGGTGATTAGGAAGACTCGCATAGCGCCACTCTAGCCAGCGCTCAGCCGGGGCTCCAGCCGGGATGGCGGGCGCGGCGCCGCAAAGATCAGCTGCAGCGTGCCCGCGAGCAGGCCGAGCCCGACGCCGAGCTTCCAGGTGAGGTCGTAGTTGCCTATCAGGTCGAACAGAAGGCCGGGGCCGAGCGCGCCGAGGAAGCTGCCGATCTGGTGGCTCATGAAGGCGACGCCCTGGATCATCGCCTGCCAGCGCAGACCGAACATCTCGACGACGGAGCCGGAGATCAGCGGTCCGACGCCGAGCCACAGGAAGCCCATGCAGGCGGCAAATATCAGCGTGCCTGCAGGTGTCGGCGGTGCCGCAAAGTAGACCGCCAGCACCACGGATCGCGTGACGTAAAGCCCGCCGAGCAGCGCCTGCTTGGACCATCGTCCGCCGGCCCAGCCGAAGAACAGGCTGCCGACGACGTTGAACGCCGCGATCACCGCCAGCGCGTGGGCGCTCAGCATCGGGTCCATGCCGCACAGCGCGAGATAGGACGGCAGGTGCGTGGCGAGGAAGATGAGCTGCATGCCGCAAACGAAATAGGCGCCGGCCATGATCAGGAACGAGCCGTTGGCGAAGGCCGCTCGCAGCGCGACCCGCGCCGACGTATCCGCCGGCGCACCCGCCTCGCGCGTCGGCAGCGGCACGCGGTCAACCCGGCCGGCGAGCCAAGCCGCCGGCAGCATCAGGCAGGCCAGCGCCACGAATCCCCACACGCCGATGCGCCAGCCGTACCCGTCCGACAGGATCTGGCCCATCGGAGCGGCAATCACCGACCCAAGCGAGCCCGCCGCAGTGACCAGTCCCAGCACGGTGCTGCGGATGTGCGCCGGCACCGCGCGAGCGGCAACCGCGAGTGCCATCGCCGACGCAGTGCAGGCAAGTGCCGCGCCGATCAGCACGCCCGCCCCGACCGTCACGCCAATCATGCCGCGCGCCGTGGCCAGTACCAGCAGCCCAGCCACGTAGCAGGTCGCGCCCGCCACCATCAATCGGCGGAAGCCGAGCCTCGCAGCGAGCCCGCCGGCAACCGGCTGGAACAGGCCCCATGCGACGTTCTGGACGGCGATAGCGATCGTGAAGTCGGCGACCTGGAGCGCGAGGTCGCGGGTGAGCGGCTGCAGGAACAGCCCGAGGCTCTGGCGTAACCCCATGGCGATGCTCAGCATCAGGGCGACGGCAAGCAGGATCAACCGGTTGGGCATTACACAAATCAGTGTACTATAGTCTCGCAAGCACACAAGTCGGTGTAATATGAACGCGAGGAAATCTACCTCTGAACGAATTCTGGAGGCAGCGGACCGGCTATTCTATGGGCAGGGCACGGTGGTAGGCGTGGACACGCTCGCCGCTGAGGCCGGGGTGAGCAAGCGCACACTCTACAATCATTATCCGAGCAAGGACGTGCTGATCGAGGCTTACCTGAAGCGCCGTCTCCGGGCGATCCCGACCTCCGACCAGCCTCCGGCACAACAGATTCTCGACGATTTCGACCGGCTCGAACGCGCTTTCGCCTCGGAGGGCTTCCGCGGCTGCGCCTTCGTCAACGCCGTGGCCGAGCTGAAGGATCCGAAACACGCGGCCAACGCGATCGCGCTGCGCTTCAAGGAGGTGCGCCGCACGTGGTTTCGCGAGCTGCTGGTCCGCGCTGGGGTCCATGACCCTGACGGTCTGTCGCTGCAGCTCCTGCTCCTCGTAGACGGGGCCATCGCCGCGGCCCTCGTGCGCAAGGACGCGACCGTGGCGCGCGCCGCACGCAGCGCGGCGCGAGTGCTGCTCGAGGCCGCCGGCGCGGCCATGCCCGAAATAGAATCGCGAGGGTCGACAAAGGACTTTGCCAAGAAACCCTAGATTATGCGGCCACGATGGCCCCGCCATCGCTCTCAGGAACGTGAGCGGACAGGCTGCGTTGTTCCTTCAACACTCCTTGCCGGCACGGCACGCCTAGCGCGCACCCCTCACGCGCCCGAGGGGCGCAGGAACCAAGTCCGCTGTCGCTGCGACGACCGCTGGCGGCACCAATGTGCCCTCGGGCTGTCAGGCAGCCGTAAGAAAGTCATGAGACACTAAAGACGGGGGAAGGGTTGTGACTATTGGAATGCCGAACCGGCTTGCGCGAGAGGCTTCGCCTGCATGGGCGCCGCTGCGTGATAGTGAGGCACAGGCGCGCATCGAAGGCGACGCCGCTCTCATTGCGTCAAACCGAAAATTGCGAACGGGCCCCTCGAACGAGTTGCTGAATGTCGCTTCGGCGCAAGCTTCTCCGTGCCTGCTGCGCCGGCGCTTTCGTCACCTTCCTGCCTCAAGGATAAGACCATGGCTGCTGCAATCTGCGTACGCGTCATAACCGAGAACGAGTTACAGGGCGTACATGCCACCTCCCACTGGATCGTGGTTACTGCCGACCCCAAGAAGGCTGTTCAGGCCGTGAGAACGCAGGTTTCATGTCGCTCGCAAGTTCGGGCGACGAACCATCGCGTATCATTGGATACCGTCGCAAAGATTGGGCTTCAGCCCGGACAGGCGCACCCGCTCTAAGCGTCTCGCACGCTGCTCGTGTGGGGCCCGAACATCAGCGGAGTTCCGCCCGCCCGCTCTGCTCCAGCTCGGCGTGCAATTCGTCCTCGCGATCACAGAGGAGAATGTCGAGCGCTTCGTCGACGAAGCTCTGCGTCTGCAGATCGACTTCTTCCATCGGGACGCCGTGCTTCTGCGCCAGTCCTGCCATTACGGCACAAATTTTCTCCTTGGCCTCGGCCTTGTCGTGATCGAGTTGGTCGAGGGCTGCGCCGGGCGCGCTCTTGCTGACGCCACAGGCCCAATCCACGAAGGTTCCCAGCGCCGGAAGTTGCAGGTTCATGGGGGTCTCCTCACTGTGAGGAGTAAATGAACAGGATATGCAAATGTTCCCGCCGGATGCGCGAAAACCCTGACCATCGCAGTTGGTCAGAGTGGAGGATTCACGCGCGGTCCTGCCGCACGATACCGCCGAGCGACCATGGGAACGACGCCGCTACACTCGAAGAAATGGCGCGCCCGAAGAGATTCGAACTCCTAGCCTTCTGATCCGTAGTCAGATGCTCTATCCAGTTGAGCTACGGGCGCATAGCCGGAGGCCCTGAACGTCAGGTATCCGGCGAAGAGGGCGGACCATAGAGAAACTGCCCCTGCGTTGCAAGAGACGCTGACGAATCATCGCGCAAGGAGAGCGCCGTCCGGCCCGAATTTGCGCCAAGCGTGTTTCCCAAAGCAGGAGAGACACTGTATCTTGTGCTGGTGGCCGGTGTCTTGCGCTCCAGGTACAGCCCGTAACGGTGTAACTCAGTGGAAGGTGACGACACATGCGCGGCCAGGCATTTGCCGATCATGCTCCGGTCAGAAGCGTCGGGTGCGACGGTCCGGTGCAGCGTCTTCGCCCCGCGCTGATCCTCCGCCGCACCTTTACTCGCGCGCTTCTCACCTTCGCCTTTGCCGGCGGGGCAGCCGCACAGGGATCTGCACTGTCCGATGGCGACCGCTCGGCGATCCGCGATACCATTAGCAAGCAGGTCGAGGCGTTCCGTCACGACGACGCCGATACCGCCTTCGGCCTCGCCTCTCCGACGATCCAGGCCATCTTCGGCAGCGCCGGTGCATTCATGGACATGGTGCGCCAAGGCTACCAGCCGGTGTACCGCCCGAAGGCGTTCGACTTCGGAGAGATTGTCGAGCTCGACGGCCGACCGACGCAGAAGGTGCATGTGGTCGGCCCCGAGGGACGGCGAGTCACCGCGTTCTACCCCATGACGCAACAGTCCGACGGCAGCTGGCGTATCGACGGCTGTTACCTCGAGGCCCCCGACGAACACCAGGCCTGAAGCGACAGCGCCGTGAACAAGACGTCGCCCAAGGTGTTGGCGCTCCTGGCCACGCTCACGCTCGTCTGGGGCACCAACTGGCCGATGTTCGCCATCGCATTGCGCGAGCTGCCGGTGGCGACCTTCCGGACCTTCGTGCTGATTGCTGCCGTCGCCATGCTCTATGTCGTCATGCGCGTGCGCGGCGAATCCTTCGCCGTGCCCGCGGGTCGCTGGCCGCTCCTGATCTTCGCCTCGATGATGAATCTCACTGTTTGGAACATCGCGACCTCGCTCGCCGTGCTCTACATTCCGTCCGGCCATGCTTCGGTGCTGGCCTACACGATGCCGCTGTGGGTCGCATTGCTGGGCTTCGTCGTGTTCCGCCAACCGCTGACCGGACGCCTGTTGCTCGCTATCCTGATCGGCGCAGCGGCGGTAGTGGCATTGATGGCACCGAACTTCGCGAGTTACGCAAACGCGCCGCAGGGCCTTTTCTGGGGCCTGTTCGCGGGTTTCTGCTGGGCCATCGGCACATTCGTGATCAAGCGCACGAGCTGGCCGGGAATGGGCCTGTCGCTCACTTTCTGGCAGGTGGCAGCGTCGCTGCCGCCGATCGCGCTCGGCATGGCCGTGCTCGATGGCTGGCCGAAGGAGATGCCGTCGACCGCGGCGATCCTCGCCACGGTCTATACCGGCGCGATCCCGATGGCGCTCGGCACGGCCAGCTGGTTCACGCTGGTCAAGCTCCTGCCGGCGCAGGTCGCCGCGCTCTCCTCGATCGCGATCCCCATCGTTGCCGTGATCAGCGGCGTGATCGCGCTGCACGAACCCTTGTCCTGGCTGCAAGCCCTCGCGATCGGCTCGACCGTGATCTCGCTATGGCTCGCGCTGGTGCCGCGCCGCGGAGAGCGATAAGCGCTGCCAACTAACCGAGCTCGAGGCTCGCCACGCCGAACAAGGCCTCCCGATCTATCGCGGGCTGATCTCCCGTGTACATGCGGGCTGTCTCGAAGGCCGGCCTCAGGCCGATCTGCTCGGCAAGCCGCGCGCCGGCCCGGTTGAAGTCCGGCATGTCGATCGCGACCGGCTTGCCGGGCATCGCCTCGGCGAGCGCGGTCACCAGCGCGTTCGCGATGGCCGGCGAGGCGGCATTAAGCGGTCCGATGCGGGAGGCGGCGACTGCCGCGCGGATCACGCCGAAGCCGGCGATCTCGCCGTCCTGCAGCGCGACCAGCGCCCTACGCTCAGGCATCGTTATCCACGGCGCGAGAAAGCTGTCGCGCGCCTCGGGAAAGTAGCGTCGATCGTAGGCCGCCAGCCGGTCGAACGGCACGCTCCGCGCATCGACGAACCGCACGCCCGGGGGCATTGGGGCGGATGCCGGCAAGCCTTCGTGGCGAACGTTGTTCCAGGCGTGGTGGAAGCCCGACTTGCGGTAGTTGCCCTGCTGCGCCACGACGCCATCGAGGCCGACGTTGCGGCCGGCGAGGCGCTGCATGCCGGCATCCCAGATCCGGATGCCGTAGCCCTTTCCCCGCACCACCGGCCGCGCGATGTAGCAGCCGAGAAAGCCGAAGCCCGCGCCGTAGCGCACGACCGAGATGCAGGTCACCGGCTCGCCGTCGAGCCGGCCTATCAGGAAGGCGCCGGGATCCATGGCATGGAAGGCGAAGCGGTCGGTGTTCGCCGGGTTCCAGCCTTCGTCGTTCGCCCAGTCCATCACGCGCGCCACATCGTCCACACTCGCAGTCGCGATCTCGAAAGCCATGCCGATCCCCTTCTGCACGGGACCAGCCTACCGATCAGGTTCTAAGGCAACAAAGCATTTGAGGGAGCTTCTCGGCTCGCGACGCGACTGCGCTCATCTCGATCGGGAGGGCGTCACTCCGCCGCTTTCGCGGTCTCGGCGAAGAAGCGGTTCTCCGGCCGCGGTAGGCCAAGGTTCTCGCGCAAGGTCCTGCCCTCGTACTCGGTGCGGAACAGGCCTCGGCGCTGTAGTTCGGGGACGACCTTGTTCACGAAATCGTCGAGCCCGCCCGGCAGGTAGGGGAACATCACGTTGAAGCCGTCCGACGCGCCGGTCTCGAGCCACTCCTGCATCTGGTCGGCGATCATCATCGGCGTGCCCATCATGGCGAGCCCGCCATAGCCGCCGAGCCGCCCCGCAATCTGGCGCACCGTCAACCCCTCCCGCTTGGCCAACGCCACGACCCGCTCGCGCCCGCTCTTGCTCTGGTTGGTTTCGGGGATCTCCGGTAGCGGCCCGTCCGGGTCGAACTTGCGCGCATCGACGCCGGTGGCGATCGACAGAGCGGCGATGCCGCTGTCGTAGCTCACTAGGCTGTCGAGCCGCGCGCGCTTCTCCTTCGCCTCGTCGAGCGAATCGCCGATGATGGTGAAGGCGCCGGGCAGGATCTTGAGGTGGTCGGGGTTGCGACCGATCTTCGCCGCCCGCCCCTTCACGTCGGCATAGAAGGCGCGGCCCGCCTCGATCGGCCCGCCGGCGGCGAACACGACCTCCGCCGTCTCGGCCGCGAGCTGGCGGCCGGCGTCCGAAGCGCCCGCTTGCACCATCACCGGCCAACCCTGGATCGGGCGCGCGATGTTGAGGGGCCCGCGGACTTTCAGGTACTTGCCCTTGTGATCCAGCACATGGAGCTTGGCCGGATCGAAGTAGATGCCGGTGTCTACGTCGCGGATGAAGGCGTCGTCGGCCCACGAATCCCACAGGCCGGTGACGACGTCATAGAATTCGCGCGCGCGCGCATAGCGCTCGCCGTGCTCCATCTGCTCGTCCATGCCGAAGTTCAGCGCCGCGTCGGGATTGGACGTGGTGACGAGGTTCCAGCCGGCGCGGCCGTTGGAGAGATGGTCGAGCGAGGCGAAGCGACGGGCGATGGTGTAGGCGGGCTCGAACGTGGTCGAGGCCGTGGCGATCAGGCCGAGATGCTCGGTGTGCTGGGCCAGCGCCGGCAACAAGGTCAACGGATCGAACGACGTCACCGTCGCCGAGCGCTTCAGCGCCTCCATCGGCATGTTCAACACAGCCAGGTGATCAGCCATGAAGAACGCGTCGAACTTGCCGCGCTCCAAAGTCTGGGCGTAGCTCACCAGCGCCTTGAAGTTGAAGTTGGCGTCCGGCGTGCCGCCGGGATAGCGCCACGCCGCGGTATGGATGCTCACCGGCCGCATGAAGGCGCCGAGGCGGAGTTGCTTGTGGGTCATGTGCGAAATCTTGCGCCGCGCCGGCCGGCCCGCAAGGGGCGCCGGACGAGAAGAGCTAATTCGTTCTATTAGCGCGGCGTTCGCTACGCTCAGGACGACACGGGTGTCACCCGATCGGTGGGTGCTTCTTGTCCATGCCGGAGGCCTGTTCCCAGGCGCGGGCGACGCGGAACAGCATCGCTTCGTCGAAGTTGCGGCCTACGAACTGAACCGAAAGCGGCAGCCCGCCCTTCGACAGGCCCGACATCATCGCAAGCGCCGGGTGGCCGGTGACGTTGAACGGCGTGCGCGCCTGGCGCGGGTAAGTGCGCTCGACGTCGGCCGGACGGTCGATGCGGCAGGCCGGGTCCATCGAGCTGGCGCAGAGCAGCACGTCGACCTCGGCCAAGGCCGCGTTCACGGCGGCGATCATCTCGGCCCGGCGCTTGTTGGCCGTCACGTAGTCGCCGGCAGTGAGGAACGCGCCCGGCATCAGGCGGCGGCGCGCCAGCTTGCCGTAGTCGCCCGGCCGCGTGCGCAGCCACTCGCCATGGATCGCCAAGGCCTCGCTCTGCAGGATCACGCGGTTGACCGCCGCAAACTCGACCAGCGACGGCAGCTTGATGTCGCGCACGTCGGCGCCCAGCATCTGCAGCGCGCGCATGACATGCTCGAGCGCCGCGGTAACTTCCGGCTCGGCTGGCATGTCGATCTCGTGGAAGTGCCGCACGAAGCCGATGCGCAGGCCCTTGGCGCCGCGATCGAGCGCGGCACGATAATGGCCGGTCGGCACGGCGGCGCTGCCGGGATCGAGCGGATCGTGACCGGCGATGGCCTCGAGCATCAAGGCATTGTCCTCGACGTTGCGCGTCATCGGACCGATGTGATCCAGCGTAAAGGACAAAGGGAAGACGCCGCGGCGCGAGACCAGCCCGTAGGTCGGCTTGAGCCCGACGATGCCGCAGCAGCTCGCCGGATTGCGCACGCTGCCGCCGGTATCGGTGCCGAGCGCCATCGGGAACAGGCCAGCGGCGACGCCCGCCCCCGAGCCCGACGACGAGCCGCCCGGATGGTGATCCGGATTCCACGGGTTGCGCGCCGGCGGCCAGGGCAGGTCGAAGCTCGGGCCGCCGATCGCGAACTCGTGAGTCGAGAGCTTGCCGACCACGATCGCACCGGCCGCGCGCAGCTTGCTTACGCACACAGCGTCGGCAGTCGCCATGTTGCCGTCGAGGATCTTGGAATGGCAAGTCGTCGGCAGGCCGGCGACGTCGATGATGTCCTTGATGCCAACTGGAATCCCGTGCAACGGCCCGCGCAGGCGGCCCGCCGCCGCCTCGGTCTCGGCGAGCTTTGCCGCCGCGAGCGCCGCCTCGCCGTCGAGCCGGATGAAGGCGTTGAGCGTCGGATCGAGCGTCTCGATGCGCGCGAGATGCGCCTCCATCAGCTCGACAGGCGACAGCGCCTTCGTTGCGATGGCGTGCGCTGCGTCGCTCACCGTCATGTAGTGCAGGCGGCGATGCCCGGCCTCGACGCCGACATTCATAGCCCGTCTCCCGCACGCATCGGAGGCCACGGCTCGGCGCGCGGATCGGACGGTGTGTTGATCTTGGCCATCACGCTTGCCGCCTGAGCGGCCGCAGCCGCGACATCGTCGGGAAACTCCGCCAGCGCCTTGTCGAGGCCGGCACGACGCGCCAGCGCCTGCATCAATTCCTTGTCCATGGCTGCATCCCTGGAAGTCGATTGCCGTTGTAGAGGTCAGCATGAATCGCGCCAGATCGTCCATGGGGGCCAAGCGCGTTTCGAGGGGGAGCACTTGGCGACTGACCATACCTTGGCGATCTTCATCGCCCAGCTGATCCTGCTGCTGCTCGTCGGGCGAGTTCTCGGTGAAGGCATGAGCCGGCTCGGCCAGCCGGCATTATTCGGTCAGTTGCTGGCGGGGGTCCTGCTGGGCCCGTCGGTGTTCGGCGCGCTCATGCCCGAACTGCGGGTCATGATCTTCCCCGACGACAAGACGTTGAAGGCGATGATCGATGCCGTCTCCCAGATCGGCATCCTGTTGTTACTCCTGTTGACCGGCATGGAGACCAACCTCGCACTGGTTCAGCGCCGGCGGCGCGCGGTGATCTCGTCCTCGCTGTCGGGCATAGCGGTTCCGTTCGCTTGCGGCGTCGCGCTGGCCTATGCGCTGCCAGCCGCTGTGGTTCCTGTGCACGCGAACCCCCTCGTGACGGCACTGTTCCTTGGGACGGCTCTGGCGATCTCCTCGGTCAAGATCGTCGCCATGACCTTGATGGAGATCGGCGTGATACGCCGAGATATCGGCCAGCTCATCCTCGCCACCGCGATCCTCGACGACACCATCGCCTGGATCATCATCGCCGTGATCGCGGGCATCGCCGCACACGGCGAGGTCGACCTCGCCAACGTCGGCGCGAGCCTTGCCGGGACGGCGCTGTTTCTCGCTTTCTGCCTCACCCTAGGCCGCCGGCTGGTGGCGCGGCTGATCGTGTGGGTGAACGACCACATGACGATCGAGATGCCGGTGATCACCGCCATCCTCGTCGTGATGCTGACCCTGGCGCTGACCACGGACATGATCGGCGTGCACACCGCGCTGGGCGCCTTCATCGCGGGCATCATGATCGGCCAGTCGCCGATCCTCACCGAGCACATCGAGGGCGAGCTGCGCGGGTTCATCATCGCCTTCTTCAGCCCGGTGTTCTTCGCCGTGGCGGGGCTCGGCATGGACCTGCGAACCCTGATGGATCCGACCCTGCTGCTCTTCACCCTCGCCGTCATCCTGGTGGCGAGCGTCGGCAAGTTCGGCGGCGCGCTGCTCGGCGGCTGGCTGGGTGGGCTGACGACCCGTGAGTCACTGGCACTGGCGACCGGCCTCAACGCACGCGGCTCGACCGAGGTCATCATCGCCAGCATCGGTCTCGCCATGGGCGCGCTGAGCAATGAACTCTATACGATGATCGTGGCGATGGCGGTGGTCACCACGATGGCGATGCCGCCCACCCTGCGCTGGATGATGGCGCGCGTGCCGATCAGGGAAGACGAGGCCAGACGGCTCGAAAAGGAAGAAGCCGAGCAGACGCTGGTCCTGCCCCGGATGGAACGGGCGCTGGTCTACGTCGACGACAGCGCCAATGGCAGACTGGCGGCGCGACTTGCCGGCCTGTTCGCCGCCCGCGAGAAGGTATTGACGACGGTGATGGAGCACTCGCCGTCAGGCAACGGCCGCGAGCAGGCCGGTGGCCATGAGCAGACCGCCGAGGCTGCCAAGGCGGCGGCGACGGCTCTTCCGGAGTCGGGCGATGCGCTCGTGGTGGCGCGCGCGGCGGGCAACGGCGAGACCCTCGAGCGGGAGATCACCCGTGGCTACGACATCGTCTTCATCGGTCTCGAGCGTCCGATTGCCGCCGACGCTCGCCACTTCGATGAAAAGGTGCAGGAACTGCTGACGAAGTTCGCCGGGCCGGTGGCGATCGCCGTCAACGGCGCGGGAGCGGCCGGACCATCCGACATCCCGCTGGATATCCTGCTCCCGGCGAGTGGAGCGCAGGATGCGCGCCTGGCTACCGAAATCGCCCTGTCGCTCGCCCATGCCATCAAAGGCAAGCTCAGCGCGCTCCACGTCTTCCATCCGCACGACGACACGGCTCTGCTGCGTGGACGCGCGCGCCGCCACGGCATGTCGGTGCTGGTCGACGTCCATCGGCTGGGAAAGCGCAGCGGCGTGCCGGTCAAGGGGCTGACCGCGACCAACAGCCATCCCGAAGCAGCGATCCGTCGTGCGTTGCGCGGCGGGCGGTTCGACCTGATGGTGCTCGGCACCTCGCTGCGCCAGGGGGAGACCAAGTTCCTCGGACCCCGGATGGCCAATCTGCTGCGCGGCATCCGCACGCCTGTGCTACTCATTGCCCGATGAAAGAGGCTTGGCCCGCTCTGCCTTTCGCGCCGTGGCAGGCGACCTGCGATACGCTGCATATGTGGACGCAGATCGTCGGCAAGGTACGGCTGGCGCTGGCGCCGCATCTGAACCATTGGTGGCAGGTGCCGCTCTACGTCGGCGCGCGCGGCCTCACGACGACGGCGATTCCTTACAAAGGAGGGAGCTTCGAAGTCGAGTTCGACTTCGTCGTCCATGCGCTCGTGATCCGTACATCGGAGGGCACAACCAGAAGCCTTACTCTCGAACCGAAATCGGTCGCAGCTTTCTACGCCGAGTTCATGGCCGCGCTCGCATCGCTCGGCATCGCGGTCAGGATCTGGACCATGCCGCAGGAATTCGCCGGTCCGATCCCGTTCGAGAAGGACACGCTGCACGCCTCCTACGACCGCTCGGCCGTCGAACGATTCTGGCGCGCGCTGCGTTCGGTCGACGCGGTGCTGAAGGAGTTCCGGTGCGGCTTCCTCGGCAAGTCGAGTCCCGTTCACTTTTTCTGGGGCAGCTTCGATCTCGCGGTGACGCGCTTCTCCGGCCGCCGCGCGCCGCCGATACCGCAGGCCGACAAGGTCACCCAGGAAGGCTATTCCCACGAGGTCAGCAGCGTCGGATGGTGGCCGGGCGATGCCGAGACCCCGTACCCCGCCTTCTACGCCTACGCCGCCCCCGAACCAGCGGGCTTCGGCCAAGCGACGGTCCAGCCAGGCGCGGCGTACTACGACAGCAATGCCTCCCAGTTCCGACTGAAATACGACGACGTTCGCCGCGCCGCCGACCCACGCCAGGCACTGCTCGATTTCTGCCAGAGCACCTACGTCGCCACCGCGACGCTGGCCGACTGGAACCGGGAGGAACTCGAACGCGAAGCCGACAGTGCGACCGCTCTGGGTCGCGCCCCGCCCCTGGTGTAGCCTCCGGCAACAGGCGGAATGGGAGGATCGCATGCGCAACCGTCGACTCGAGGTGAGACCGATCTCCGGGGCCGGCGGTGCCGAAGTCTTCGGCGTCGACGTGGCGCAGGACCTCGACGACAGCATCGTCCGCGAGATCCGCGATGCGCTGAACGAACACTGCGTGGTGTTTTTCCGCGATCAGGAAATCGACGTGGCGCAGCACAAGCGGTTCGCGCGCAAGTTCGGCGAGATATTCATCCATCCCAACTTCGCGACGGTCATGGAGGATCCGGAAGTCGTGATGGTCCGGCGCGAACCCGGCGACCTCTCCCATGTCGGGGAAGACTGGCATACCGACACGACCATGTGCGCCGAACCGCCGATGGGCGCGATCCTCTACGGAATCGACGTGCCGCCCTACGGCGGCGACACCATGTTCGCCAACCAGTACCTAGCCTACGACGCGCTTTCGTCCACAATGAAGAAGATGCTCGGGGGCCTGCGTGCCGTGCACAGCGACATCGGCATCGCCGGTCCGCAGGCCAGCCGCAACAAGCTTCGCTCGACAAAGAATCGCGACGACGCCGCCTGGCGCGAAACCCGCAGCACCCATCCGATCGTCCGCACGAACCCCGAAACCGGCCGCAAGTGCCTGTTCGTCAATGCGTCATATACCGTGGGCATCGAAGGCATGACCGCGGCCGAAGGCAAGGCGCTGCTCGACTTTCTGCTCGAGCACGGCCACCGGCCGGAATTCACCTTCCGCTTCCGTTGGCAGAAGGGCTCGATCGCCTTCTGGGACAACCGCAGCACGAAGCACATTGCCCTCGGCGATACCGGCCCATTCCGCCGCCTGATGCGCCGCATCCAGGTGGGCGGCGGCGGCGCGCCGGTCTGACCGTCGCCGGACGGCGTCAGTTGAGCCGTTCGAGCTTGGTCACTTCCTGCGGCGGCAACTCGGAGAGATAGAGATTGCCCTCGGCATCGCCGCTCAGGCCGTGCGCCCCGTTGATCGCGCCACGGCAGCGGCCGACCAGCTTGCCATCGAGCGTCAGCAGGCTGATGCGCGGGATCTGGTCGGTGACGAAGACCAGGTCGCGATCGTCGATCCAGATCTGCATCGGGTGATAGAAGTCGCCCCACTCGGCGACGAAGTTTCCCTCGCGGTCGAATACCTGGACCCTGTTGTTTTCGCGGTCGGCGACCAGCACGCGGCCGCGACTGTCGAGAGCGATGGCGTGCGGCGTGGTGAAGGCGCCGGGTCCGGTGCCCTGCCCGCCCCAGGTGCGGATCAGGCTGCCGTCCGCCGCGAAACGATGGACGCTCGAATTGCCGTAACCGTCGGCAACGTAGATCTCGCCGTTGGGCGCCTGTGCCGCCGCGGTCGGATGGTTGAACGGCGCGTCGAGCGACGGCCAGTGCCGCTTGCCCAGCGCCTGGACGAGCTTGCCGTTCTTGTCGAAGCGCAGCACCTGATGCGCATCGCGGTCGGCGACCAGTATCCCGCCATCGGCGGCGGCGTTGATGTAGTGCGGCTCGGCCAGGGTACCCTCGCCCCACGCGGCGATCTGACGGCCGTCGCGATCGAACACCAGCACCGGCTGTTCGGCCCCTCGTTGGGCGACATGGACCCGGCCCGCGCCGTCGACCAGCAGGTCGGACAGGAAACCGAAGCTCTGCCCGTCGGGCTTCGCCCACTTGCGGTGGATGGCGTAGCGGCGGTCGCCGAGGATGACAGTATAGGACTCGTCGGACATTACTTGGGTACCTCGCCGGGTGCGGTCTTGTCGGAAGCGTAAATGTAGTTGCGGATCTTCCAAGTGCCGCTTTCGCGCCGGAAGACCACGAGCAGGTTGAAAGACTGCTGCGTCTCCGCACCGGTAGCCAGCACCTTGACCGTGCCGGTCGAGAGCGCGCGGGCCCAGCCTAGATCGCCCGACTGCTCGGCGTCCTGCAGGGAGAATTTCAGGCGGACCTTCAGCGTGCCGAAGATGGTCTTGTAGGCCGCGCGCAGGGCATCCGAGCCGACGGCGGGCTTCGCCCCCTCGCCCATGAAAACACCGTTTGGACCGTAAAGGCCGACCAGCGTCTCAACATCGCTCGCGTCAAGCGCCGCCGAGTAGGATTGCAGGATCCTCTGGAACTCTGGTGCCGTCTGCGCCCGAGGCGTGCCTGCGAACGCGGCAAGCATTCCGGCCAGAAGCAGAGCTCGACGTGTAGATGGCAGAGCCATGGTCGGGTTTCTCCAGGCGACGAGGCCACATAGGCAGGGAACGTGCCAGGAGGCAAGATAACAGCATGTCCGATCCGCTTTCGTCCGACCGCCTCGTACTGCACGGCAGCTTCACCTCGAGCTCCAGCTACAAGCCGATGCTGTTCCTCGCTTTGGCGGGCCTGCCGTTCTCGTTCCGCACGGTCAATCTCAAGAAGGGCATGCAGAAGCAGCCCGACCATCTGGCGATCAACCGCTACGGCCAGGTCCCGGTGCTGCGCCATCGCGGCCTGACGCTCGTCATGTCCAACGTGATCCTCGACTACCTCGCGCGCGTCACCGGCAAGTTCGAAGCGGAGAGCGAACAGGACCGCATTCATGCCCGCGAATGGCTGTCGTGGGAGAACGACGCCATCACCAATGTGGCCCGCGTCCGCCATTTCGCCCGCTTCCGCCCCGACGTTTCACAGGAGATCGTGAACTTCTTCCGTCCCGGCGCAGAGGCCGCGCTCGACTTCATCGACGCGTCGCTCGCCGGTCGCCATTGGCTCGTCGGCGACCACTGCACCATAGCCGATCTTGGTTGCTTCGGCCGCTTGGTGTTCATGGCCGAAGGCGGCATGTCGCTCGACAAGCGCCCCAACGCGGCGGCTTGGCGCGACCGGATCATGGCAATGCCGCGCTTTGCCCTGCCCTACGACCTGATTCCAAAGAAGGACGCCGAGTTCGGCTGATCGGCGTCTAATGCGCCTTAAACCCGATCAGTAGTCCCATTCCATCTTGACGCCGACCTTGCCGGTCGAGTCGGCGCCGATGTCGCCTTGAATCTTCACGTTGTCGAACACCTCGACTTCGACCACCCCGCGGCTGGAATCCCCCGTGGCGCCCTGCCGGGCACCGACATAGACACCCGGCGCCACATAGCGCCCCCCTTCCACGGTCGTGCCGGTTGCGGAACCGCTGCCGCCCGAGTTGATCGAGAGCTGGTCAAGCCCCAATCCGCCGCGCAGCCGCGCGAGAATACCGCCGCCAGAGGGCAATGCGCCGGTGAGTTCCGCCAATGCCTGCGCCGCGCTCACCAGCTCGAATGGGCTGAGGCCGGACGCGGGCTTGCCGAACAGAAGCATGGCCATCGCCTCGTCCTGCGGCAGGGAGGGCGAAGAGGTGAGTTCGATTTTCGGGGCGCGTGCCGGCCCCGTGATACGCACCTCGATCGTGGTCCCTTGCACAGTGGTGCTCGCGACGAAGTCGAGCAGCGGATCGATGGTCGTGGCGCTCACGAGAGAAACGTTACCGCGCGTGAACCTGAGGCGGTGACCCACGAGGTTGAACTCGCCGCGCCGCAGCGTGAGATTGCCCAAGACGGCAGGGGCGGAGGGATCGCCGGTGACGGTGAATTGCCCGCCAACCTCCGCATCGAGGCCCCGGCCGCGAACGAACACGGCCTGCGGCGCCTGCACGGTGAGATCCAGACGCACGCCGGTCGCTGACGCGGGCTTCGGCGGCTGATTGCCGGCAGGCGGCGGCGGTGGAGGCGTCGGCGGCGTCGCACCGGTGCCTGTCGCCGAGCTGCGGTTGATTTCGCGGACCGCGACAGTGGGATAAGCAGCCCCTTGTCCCGCAGCGATCGATATTTCGGCCCGATCGATCGTGACCGGTCCAGAGACATCGAAGCCGTTGAGCGTGGAGCCAACGATCTTGACGTTCGCCGATGCGGTCGCAATCAAATCCGGCCGGTTGGCGACCAATGCCCTCTGAGCGATCACCGTGAGCTCGACCGGAAAACCCTGCCCGGGATCGAGCCTCACGCTGCCTGAGGCGGAGATGGTGCCGTCGCTCGCCGTCTGGAAGTTCAGCCGCTGCACCCTGAGCGTATCTCCTTGAAGCGCCACCAGGGCTTCCCCGCGGCTCAATCGCAATCCGACATCGGGCAGAGAGAGCGTGGCATTGCTGAGCGAGATCGTGCCGCTGCCCATCACCGAGCCATTGGCGATGTTCAACGAGAGGTCGGGGCGTAGCGTGCCGGTTACGTTGCGCACCGCGAGGCCGAGTGCGGGCGAGAACGGTGCAAGCTCGGCAGTGCCGGAGATCTGTACATTGGCGGTCCCTTGCGAGAGCGCCCCCTTGCCTTTGACGGCGAGGCTGGCGCCGCGGCCGGCGGTCACGCGTGCATCCAGCGCGGCCTGTTGATCGGCCAGCGACGCGCTGCCCTGAATGGCGATCGCGGGAAGCAAGGCTGTCTCCGGACGCTTGATGCGCACGCCGCTTGCAGAATAGGTCGCCTGCACCTTGGGGTTGGCGAGCGCGCCAGTCACTCGTGCCTTGGCCTGCAAGGTACCTTCGAGGCCTGTATCCGGTGCAAAGGCATCGACGAGGGCGAGCGGCAGGCCGGTGATGTCGACCGACAGGTCGCCGGCGGCAGGGTCCACTACGCCGGCGACCGTCAGCCTGCCGCCACCGAGACGAAGGGCGGTAGGGTCGACCGTCACTCTCTGTCCGGCGACCTGGAGGCGCGTCGGGGCGTTTAGTGCCACCGGGATACTCCTGTACCGGCCCTCGAAGCGCTGCAGTGCGACGCGGATCTCTTCCTGAATCGGCTCGATCTTTGCGGCAAGGCTCGCGTTGGTGACCGGTCCGGCGACCGCCAAGGTCACGTCGAAGGCCTTGAGATCGCCCTTGATGGTCGCATCGGCGCGGTTGATGTCGGCTACACCGCTCAGCCGCTCGGCCTTGATCTTGGCATCTGCCACGGCCGCGCCCATCGGATCGGTTATCGTGGCGTCGAGCTGTAGCGAGCCGACGCCGGTGGTGCCGCTGCGGATCCGTTCGCCGCGCAATGCGATCTTCACCTTGCCGGCCGGGTCCGGCTCGGTCGCAATCTCGAGGTCGATGGCGCCCGCAAGCGGGGTGCCGATCAGCGGCGCGAGATCTTCGAGCCGCGTCATATTGAGATGGCCCTCCCCCGTAGCCCCTTTGGGGGTCACGGTGAGCCCAGTAACGTCCACCGATGCGCTGGCCCAACCACCCTGAAAAGTCGGCACCAGGATACCGCCTTCGGCGCTGCGCTCGAACCGTCCATCGAGTTTCAAAGGCTGGTTGGCGAGATCGCCATCGACCTTGAGCCGGCCGCGCACCGCCTCGCCCTCGAGAGTGGCATCAAGCACAAGCGCCAGCTGCTGCGACGAGATCTCGCCCCTGCTGAGGCCGGTGAGGTCGACGGTGAACTGCAGGCCGCCGCCGGTCGGCGTGAGTAGCACCTTGCCCTTTGCCGAAGCGGCGCCGGCGATATCCCCCTGCAGCAAGCCGAGCCGAGGCAACGCCAGCGTCATGTCGATCTGACCCGTTCGCTGCCGTCCGCTTCCCGACATCTCGAAGGTGAAACCCGGACTCGACAGCGCGACCTTGTCGAGGTGCCAGGCTTCATTTCCCTGCAGGCCGGCACTGCCGCTCAACTTGATCGTCTCACGCGCCAGGCCTGGTGGCATGCCCTCCAGCGCCAAATCTTCGAGCTGGCCTTGCCAATCGACCTTCTGGCCGTCCTTGTTGCTGCGCGCGTCCAGCTCGAGATGGCCTTTTCCCGCGAGCTTCACGCCGGTGAGCACCGACAACGCATCGAGCTTGGCGAGATCGATGACGACCTTGCCCTCTGCCGCCTGCGTCGCAGGCATGTAGCCGCCGCTGCCCTTCAATGCGGCAACCGGCGTCGTCGCATCGAAACTCTCGATAATCAGCCGGCCGTTGGCAGCGAGGCCGATCTTGGCTGCGAGCTCGACATGGCCTGGCGGCGGTGCCCGCTCCCCCAACATGGGCAGCGCCACGTCGTCAGCCGAGCCTTTGACGATGGCGCTCGCTTGCGGCTTGGTGGCCAGGTCCGACGCCGTGGCCTGCACGTCGAGCGTCAGGTTGCGCCACTTCGCTCCCCCTGCGAGGTCGCTCAGCGGCCCCGCCTCGGAAGCCTGGAGACTGACCGCCGCCTCGAGCCTGTCGGCAGCCATGTCGTATCGCGCCGTCGCATCGAGTTGAGCGGGTCCGAGCTTGAGAGCCGCCCTCTTGACCAGCAGCACACCGGCATCGTCGAATGTGGCCTCGCCGTTCAAGGTCGCAGGATTGCGCAGCATGCGAGCTAGAGGGCTGTCCGGCAGCCCGGGTCCAACTGCGCTCAGCTGCAGGGAGATCACCGTAGCGTTGCCTTCACGCTCCCAGCGGACGCTGCCGTTGGAAGAGACCGCGTCTCCGGCCGCTGCGGTAAGGTCGGCCTGGCCGTTCGACCTGTCCCCCTTGGCGACAAGCTTCAGCGCCATACCATCGAGGTCGGGGCGGCCGATCATTGCCGCGACGACGCCGCCTTTGGTGGACTCTTCTGCTGTAATCTGACCGTCGACGGAGAATGTATCGAGACTGAAACCGACATCCGCCGCGAGGCGGGCGACCGGTCCGTCGGTGCGGGTCATATCCAGCTTGACGCGACTCGGCGTGCCATCGGCCGTCACCAGGCCGCTGCCCGCCACTGTCCAGCGAGAATCGACACCGCCCAGCGTTGCAGCGACATGCAGGTCAGGCACCGATAGCGAGCGCACGTCGACACCGACTGGCAGCTTGAAGCCGCCGCTCGATGACTCTGCCGGCGGCTGCTCGCCAGGCAGCGGTGGCCGCAACACGTCGATCTTTGATGCTTCTACCTGCTCGACGGCAACCCTGCCGGTGAACAGCGAGGTGAAAGACCAGCGCACCCGCGCGTCGTTCACCGTGAGCCACGGCCCTTCCTTGTCGCGCAGCTCGATCCTCGCGACGCGAAGATCGGTCGGCACGAAGCCGCTCACGCCTGTGATTTGCAACGTGTCCGACGAGACGAAATCAGCCACCATCTGCTGGACTGGCGCGGTCTGCAGCGAACCAAAAAGAGTGGCTCCCGCCAATACCGTGCCTCCCAACGTCCAACCAAGGATACGTCCCCACCGCATCAGAAGGCCTGCCCGATGCTGACGTAAAGGCCGAACGGCGCGTCGCCTTCACGCTTGTTGATGGGGAATCCCACGTCGAGACGCGCCGGCCCGAAGTCGGTGTAATAGCGGACGCCGACACCCGTCCCGACGCGCGGCGCCAGTTGCGAGAAATCCGGCAGTGTGGGGGTATAGGCGCTGCCCGCGTCGACGAAAGCCACGGCACCGAACGACTTGCCGATGCGCTGGCGGAATTCGATGCTGCCTTCGACCACGCTCGCTCCGCCCAAAGGATTGTTCCACGCATCGCGCGGCCCCGCGGTCTGATAGGCGAACCCGCGCACCGAACCGCCGCCGCCGGCGTAGAACAGCTTGTCGAACGGAATATTCGCGGCTGTTCCGCCCGGCATGGTACCGAACGAAGCCCGCCCCGCCACCACCGAACGGCCGTCGCCGCTCACGTTGAGATAGGCCGTTCCGGTCAGCCGAAGGATTGCAAAAGGATCGGCATAGACAAGATCGGCATAGGGGGTGGCGTCGAAGATGAAACGAAAGCCCTGGGTCGGGTCCACGTCGCTATTGGCGCGGTTCCAGATGACCTGCATCGGAACCCCGATCAGCTTGTAATGACCGGTGATGCCGTATCGTGTGACTTGCGAGATCTCGCCGCTCACTCCCACCTTGCCCCGCCAGTGCTCATTGAAGATCCGATCGAGCCCGAGCGTCAGCGTGACCGCCTTTCGGCTGTAGGCCTCGAAGATCTCGTTCACGGCTGCAGCATTTGCAGTGGCATCCTGCTGCTTCAACCACCAGTCGGGCTTGCGGAAGTCGATCTTGAACCCGTAGCCGAAGTCCTGGAGAACGTTACCTTCGCCGATGTTGTTGACTTCCGCCGAAAGCCTGAGGCTCTCGGCCTGGCCGAACAGGTTGCGGTGCGTCCAGAAACCGTTCACTGCGAAGCCGCGGATGGTCTCGTAGCTGAGCCCGAAGCCGATCGTGCGGGCTGGCCGATCGGTGAGTTCCACGTCGATCGGCAACTCGCCGTTCGCGTCGAGCGCCGTGGCCGGCTTGATGCGCACGGCATTAAATACGCCCAAGGAGGTGAGGCGGTCGCGCAGGGCAGTCACCTTGGCCTGGGAATAGAGATCGCCCTCCTCGTAGGGAACACGCATCTGCAGGTAGTTGGTATCGACCTTCTCCGTGCCGGAGAACCGAACCGGTCCCATGCGAGCAATCGGGCCCGGTTCGACGACGAAGGTGACGTGGGCCTCGTGGGTCGCGTGGTCGATAAGCACCTCTCGCCGGGCATCTGCCAGAGCGTAGCCGTGGTCCTTGACCTGGTTCAGTATTTCGCCCTCGGTCGCGAGGATCAGGGTCGCGTCGGCAGGCTTGCCGGGTCCCAGGCTCAGCTTGCTCCGGTCGAGGCCTGGATAGCCCACGACTTCGGGCGGGCCTTTGATCGCCAGATCGACGACGCGATAGAGCGGGCCCGTCGCGACATCGAAGACGAAGCGCGTCTTGTCGGTTTCTGGAGTCTGCTCGATGGCATCGAGAGCGCTGGCCTCCTCGACCGGCTGATTGCCTACGGTCGCGACGATGCGCGCGTCGTAATAGCCGCGCGAGCGCAGAGCCGTCGCGATGCGCTGCCGGCGCAATTGTGCGCCCTGCAGCAAGGCCAGGCTGTCGCCGTTTAGAGGTTGGTCCTTGTCCAACTGCTCGGTGAGGCTTTTCAGATCCTCCGCCATTCCCTCGTCTCCGGTGACCGTGAGGGCGACTTCGCCTGTCCGTGCCTGCGCGACTGCAATGCACAGAACAACCACCACCGTTGCGGCGAGCAGACGGCGGAGCCACTTCATCTGGGACACTAGGCCAACGAGCATGACAACAATGTGCAGAATCAACGCCCGAATGGGCAGGGGGATGCGTCAGCCGACACGTAATAGTCGCAGGCGGGGGTCGAGCAAATCGCGCAGGCCGTCGCCCAGCATGTTGAGCCCCAGGACCGCCATCGCCACAGCCAAGCCGGGCCAAAGCGCCAATCCAGGGGCTTGAAAAATGTAGGTCTGCGCGTCGCGCAGCATGCGCCCCCACGAAGGAACAGGCGGCTGCGCGCCTAGACCGAGGTAGGAAAGGCCCGCCTCGGCCAATATCGCGACGGCGAACTGGATCGTCGCCTGGACGATCAGCACGCTGGCGATGTTGGGCAGGACATGGTGCCAGGTGATCCCGAATGGTCCCTGCCCCAGCGCCGAAGCGGCGCGTACGAAGTCACGGCTCCACATCGCCAGCGCCGCTCCGCGCGTCACCCGTGCAAAAACTGGAATGTTGAAGATGGCGATCGCGAGGATCGCATTGCGCGCGCTTGCGCCGAGCACTGAGGTGATCAGGATGGCGATCAGCACGGCGGGAAAGGCGAAAATCAGATCCGACGTGCGCGACAGTGCCTCGTCCACCCACCCACCCCGCGCCGCAGCCCAGGCCCCCAGCGCAACACCAAACGACATGCCGAGCGCCACCGAGATCAGCCCGACCGTTATCGAGGTTTGCGCACCAACCATGATTCGCGACAGCACATCGCGGCCAAGATGGTCCGTCCCGAGAAGATTGTGGGGCGACGATGGAAGCAACTTGAAGCGCATCCGAAGCTCGTCGACCGGAAACGGCGTCCAAAAAAGCGAGACGACCGCTGTGCCGACGAACAACACGAGCAGAGCGGTGCCCAGCAGGAATCCGACATGGCGACGCGCCCGAATAAGGAAGGCGGTCATGTCGCGACTCGCGGTCGCGGATCGAGTAGCGCATAGGTGAGGTCGACCAGCAGGTTCACGGCCAGCACCAGGATGGTGAACAGGATCACTACATTCTTGATCACGATCAGGTCGCGATTGTTGATCGAGTCGTAGACCAGTTGGCCGACGCCCGGCAGTCGGAAGACACTTTCGATGATCACCGCGCCCGCGACGAGAAAGCCTGCGATCAGGCCGGCCACGGTCGTCACCGGGATCATGGCGTTGCGCAAAGCATGGTGGAACAGCACGATGTGCTCGGGCGCGCCCTTGGCCTTGGCGGTGCGAATGTAATCCTCGCGCAAGGTGTCGAGCATGGCCGAACGTGTGACCCGCGTGAGGATCGCGATCTCGCCAAGCGACAGCGACAGGGCCGGCAGGATCAGCGCCTTGATCGATCCGGGCAGGTCCTGCCGCCAACCCGGGAAACCTCCGGAGGGAAATACCTGCCAGGTCACGGCGAAGACCAGTACGAGGACGATTCCGAACCAGAAATTGGGAATCGAAATGCCGATCTGGGTGAAGCCCATCACACCCCAGTCGCCTGCGGTGCCATGCTTCCAGGCGGCAAACACGCCGAGCGGAATGGCGACAAGCAATGCCCAGCTCAATGCCAACACGCCGAGCGGCAAGGTGACGGCGAGCCGATCGCCAATCAGCTTGGCGACCGGGGTACCGTAGGCGTGGCTGTTGCCAAGGTCGAAGCTCAGCAGCCCGCCGATCCAGCGCAGGTAGCGGAGGAGCACCGGCTGGTCGAAGCCATGCTTCGCGCGCAACGCGGCAAGCGTGTCGGGCCGCGCGTCGATGCCCAGCATGACCAATGCCGGATCGCCCGGCAGCACCTCGACGACGGCGAAGACGACGACAGTCGCTAGGACGAGCGTGACGAGAGCGGCGGCGAAGCGGCGGGAGAGGAATTCGAGCATGGGGCGTCGGGTTGCCCGCTCAGCCCTTCCAGGACACCCCCGTCAGGTCGGTCGCCGTCGTCGGCGAGTTCTCCCACATGCCGACCAGCTCCTTCTTCCAGACGCCGATCTTGGCGAGCTGGTAGAGGTAACCGTTCACCGCATCGCGCGCGATGATCCGCTGGCAGTCCTTCAGGAGCTCGTCGCGCCTGGCGAAGTCGGTGGCGGCCACGACCTCGCGCCACTTGGCCTTGAACTCCGGCGAATTGTAGTTCCAGTAGTAGCCATCGCGCGCATAGCGATCGATGTCGTTGGCTTCGGTATGGGCCACGATCGTGAGGTCGTAGTTGCGCTCCTTGAACACCTCGGAGAGCCACTGCGGCCACTGCAGCTGGGTGATCGCGACCTTGATGCCGATCTTGCCGAGCTGGTTCGCCAGCACTTCGCCCGCGCGCTGGGCATAGCCGACGGGCGGCAGCTTGAGGCTGGCCTCGAAGCCATTCGGATAACCCGCCTCGGCAAGCAGCGCCTTGCCCTTGGCAATATCCAGCGGATAGGTCTGGGTCAGGTCGATATAGGCCTTGCTGTGCGGCGCGAAATGGCTGCCGATTGGGATTCCGAACCCCGACTCGGCGTCAATCAGCTCGGCGCGGTTGATCGCGTGCGCCATCGCCTGGCGCACCTTGAGATTGTCGAATGGTTTCTTCCCATTGTTGGTCGCCAGGATCACCTCGCCCCCGGTCGTGCCGACGACAACCGCGAAGCGCGGGTCCTTCTTGAGGCGCTCGACCAGCTCGGGCGCCTGGAACCCCGGGAACGTATCAACGTCGCCGGCGAGCAGCGCGCTCACTTGCGCCGACGGGTCCTTCACCACCTTGAAGATGACGGTGTTAAGCTTGATCGATGCGGCGTCGCGATAGGTTGGCGCCTTCACCAAGGTAATCGAATCGCCCTCCTTCCGCTCCTTGAACAGGAAGGCGCCGGTCCCGATCGGATGCTTGTCGTTGGTCGACGCCGACTTGGGATGTTGGATTGCAGCGTCGCACAAGGCGATGTTGTAGAGCAGGTAGGAGTTGGGCGTCTTCAGCGTGATCTTTACCGTCGACGGATCGACCGTGTCGACCGACGCGATGTCGGTGTAGAGTGACTTTGCCGGCACGGTGGAATCGGCGGCGAACAGCCGATCGATCGCGAACTTCACGACCGAGGCGTCGAGCGTTTCGCCGTCGTGGAATTTCACGCCCTGCCGTAGCTTGAACGTATAGACCAAGCCATCGGGCGAGATGGTCCAGCTCTCGGCTAGACCGGGGACGATCGCCCCGGTGCGATCGATGCGCGCGAGGCTCTCGAAGATATTCTGGTAGGTGATCTCGCGGATCGCGGCGGCCGCGTTCTTGTTGGGATCGAGCACCGGCGGCTCGAGCGACATGCCGAGCACGAGCCTGTCTCTGGCCTGCGCCCACGCGTCGGGACCGAATGCCGGAAACACCGCGAACGCTGCCGCGGCGCCGATGAAGGTGCGGCGTGGAATACTCTGCACGAGATCCTCCTCCTGTTGGCAGCAGTCTATCAGCGGCCGAACATGTCCCGCCAGCCGCGCGCCATGCCAAGCGTCACGGCGTTGTAAACGCCGCGTGCCACGGCGCGCGCGAGGCAATCCGCAGCCACCGTGCCGAGTTCGCCCAGCGCCAGCGGATCATCTCCGAGATCGTGCGTACCCGTTGCGACCGCGAACACGGTGTCGCCGTCCTGCGGCGTGTGCACCGGGCGGATCGCGCGCGCGAGGCCGTCCTGCGCCATCATCGCCAGCCGCTCGGCCGATGCCTTGTCGAGCCGGGCATTCGTCGCCACCACGGCGATCGTGGTGTTGGCGCGCGGATCGCTGCGCGAGGCATCCGCCGGATCGTGCGTGAGGTCGGCGCGATCGTGCGCCACCGAGAGCGCAACGCCATGCCTCGGCGGCGGCAGTCCACCGAACTCGCCATCCTGCTCCAGCGCCCAGGCCCAGAACTGCGGCATGCCGCCCATGGTCGTGTAGCCGCGCGAATTCACCGCCACCAGCGCACCGACTTGCAGGCCGGTCGCCGGATCGACCGCAGACGCCGAACCCAGCCCACCCTTGAGATTGCCGGCCTTTGCGCCGAGACCGGCGCCGGCATTGCCCAGGGCGAAGTCGCGCGCCGCCTTGCCTGTCGCCCGGTAGGCGAGATCGCGGTACGGCGGCCAGTCCCATTCCTTGTCGCCGCCGTTCAGCAGATCGAACAGGATCGCGCCGGGCACGATCGGCACGACCACGCCGCCGACGGCCACCCCGCGGCCGCGTTCGCGCAGCCAGCGCATCACGCCGTCGGTGGCGCTCAGCCCATAGGCCGAACCGCCGGAGAGGCAGATCGCATCGACCCGATCGACACGGCAGGACGGATCGAGCAGGTCCGTCTCGCGCGTGCCGGGCGCGCCACCTCGGACATCGACCGACGCCATGAACGGCCGCTCGCCGATGACGATCGTGACCCCTGAGCGCAGACGTTCGTCCTCCGCATTGCCGATCAGCAGACCGTCGACATCGGTGATCAGGTTGCGTGGGCCGGGCTTGAGCATGGTCAGTCGAGCTGCAGGGTCATTGCCTTGAGATAGGCCGTCTCCGGCAGGTTGGGATGGACCGGATGATCGAGCGCGGCGCCGGAGGTCAGCAGGATGCGGCCAGTGCGCTCGGCATCGCGCAGGCCGCGCCGCACCTGGTCGGCGAAGAGCGGCAGGTCGACGAGATGCGAGCACGAGGCCACGAAGAAGAATCCGCCGCGCGCGACCAGAGGGGCGGCGAGCCGCACCATCTTGCGATAGCCCTGCGCGCCGATCTTGAGGTCCTTGCGATTCTTCACGAAGGCAGGCGGATCGCAGATCACGACATCGAACTTGCGCGCCATCGTGCCGCCGAGCTTCTCGAGCGCCTCGAAGGCCTCGGCCTTCTCGAACGACACGATCCCGTCGACGCCGTTCAGCGCCGCCGCTGCCATCGCCGCATCGCGCGCCGCCGCCGAGCGATCGATACAAAGCACCGACTTGGCGCCCTCCTTCGCCGCGAGCACGCCGAAGCCACCGCTGTAGCTGTAGACGTCGAGCACGTTTGCGCCCTTCGCCACCCCGGCCACGAAGCGGCGATTGTCGCGCTGATCGTAGAACCAGCCGGTCTTCTGGCCCTCCGAGAGATCGGCAACGAACTTGGCGCCATTTTCGATCAGCTCGATGGCGCCCGCCGACTCGCCCTTGGCGACCACGACCTCACGCGTCAGCCCTTCGAGCACACGCACCGGGGAATCGTTCTTCAGGACAATGGTCCTGGGCGCGAGCTCGGCCTCGAGCGCCTCGAGCAGCACCGGCGTCAGAGCATCCATGCCGGCGGTATTGACCTGCACCACCAGCGCGTCGCCGAAGCGATCCACGATCACACCCGGCAGGCCGTCGGCCTCGGCATGGATCAGCCGATAGAAGGGAACCCCAATCAGCCGGTCGCGAAGCGACACCGCCTGCGCCAGCCTTCGGCCGATGAACAGCGCATCGACGACCGCTTCCGGGTTCGACGTCAGCAGCCGCGTGGCGATCAGCGAATGCGGGTTGAAGGTCACCAGCCCCAGCGCCTCGCCGCTCGGCGCGCGCAGGGTGGCGAGGGACCCCGGCGGGATCGCCTTGGTGTCGGCATCCATCAGGATTTCGTTGGAGAACGCCCACGGATGGCCATCGCGCACCCGGCGGTCCTCGCCGGAGCGCAGCAGAACGCTGGGCAGCTTCTTGGCCAAGATCACTCTCCTTTGGCGACGCCATCGCGCCGCGGATCGGCGCCGCCTTCCCAGCCATCGCCGGAACGGCGGATGGCGGTCAGCCCGCCTTCATGCCGGCGGACTTGTACTTGATGGCCGAGCCTGCGCAAGCCGTCTGCCTGCGCGGGCAGTGCGCCCTTGTCCTCGAGCTCGGTTGGGCCGTTCATGTTGGCGACCCGCGGCAGATCGAGGGCGGCCTGCGCGGAGAGGTTCCAGTCGAGCATGCCGATCAACGCATGCAAGGTGTCGCCGATGATGCGCTGGCCACCGGCCGAGCCCACCGCCACGACCAGCTTGCGGTTCCGGTCGAGCACGATGGTCGGCGACATGGACGAGCGCGGCCGCTTGCCCGGTTCCACCCGGTTGGCCACCGGCTTGCCGTCGCGCTCGAACACCGGCGAGAAATCCGTAAGCTCATTGTTCAGGATGAAGCCACCCACCATCATGTGCGCGCCGAACGGTGCTTCGATGGTGGTGGTGAAGGCGACCGCGTTGCCCGCGCGATCGACGATCGTCATGTGGCTGGTGCCGCGTTCGATATAGCCTGGGGCGACCGGTCCTCCTTGCTCGCCCATGCTGCGGCTCTCGGAGATCAGCTTGCGCCGTTCGGCGATGTAGGCGGGTGAGATCAGCGTCTCGGTCGGCACAGGCACGAAGGCCGGATCGGCGACGTAGCGTGCGCGGTCGGCGAAAGCGAGCCGCCCCGCCTCGGCGATCAGATGCAGCGCCCGCAGGTCGTCGGGCTTGTCCCTCGCAAGATCGAATGGTTCGAGGATTCCCAGCATTTGCAGCACCGCAATGCCACCCGAGGAAGGCGGCGGCATGCCGCACACGATCCAGACGCGATAGGGTCCACAGACCGGTTCGCGCTTTAGGGCGCGGTACGACTCCAGGTCGGATTGTGTCAGCGTGCCCGGTCGTTTGTTACCGCGCACACGCGACACCATCTCCTCGGCGATCGGGCCTTCCTGCAGCGCGCGCCCACCCTCGCTGGCGATGCGCTGCATCGTGTCGGCCAGCGCCGCATTGGTGACCCGCTCTCCGAGCTTCTTCGGGCTCCCGTCGACGTTGAAGTAGGTCGCCCGGGCCGACGGATCGTCGCGAAACCCCTTGATGATCTCGAGCCAGGCAGCGAGCCGCGGCGACACCGCGAAGCCGTCGCGCGCCGCCGCAATCGACGCGCCGAACAGGTCGGCCCAGGGCAGCTTGCCGTGCTCCTTGTGCGCCAATTCGAGAAGCGCCACGGCACCGGGGACGCCCACGGACAAGCCCGAGGCGACGGCCTGCGGATACGGCAGCGGGTTGCCGGCATTGTCGAGCAGCATGCCGGGTGTTGCGCCCATCGGTGCGGTTTCGCGGCCGTCATATACGGTGATGCTGCGGGTCCAGGCGTCGTAATAGAGCAGGAAACCGCCGCCGCCGATGCCGGAGGCGTGCGGCTCGACTACGCCGAGCATCATCTGCACCGCGACGGCCGCATCGATCGCCGAGCCGCCGCGCTTCAAGACGTCGAGGCCGGCCTCGACCGCCAGCGGATGGGCGGCGGCGACCATCTGCTGCGGCTCGGCCTGTGCCGCCTTCCCTCCGATCGATGCCGGCAGGAGAAAGGCGACAAGCGCAAGCCATCGCCTCATGCGCGACGGGCTACGATGAACAGGCGGCGGAAGGGAAACAGCGTGATGCCGTCGGCGCGCGTCGGATAGGCCTCGGCGATCAGCTTCGCATAGGCCTCGTAGAACTGCGTCCGCTCGGGCTCGGCCAGCGCCTCGAGGAAAGGCCGCAGGCCGGTGCTCGAGGTGTACTGCGCCACCGGATCCTTGCCGGTCAGCACCTGCTGATAGATCGACTCCCAGATCTCGAGATCGGACGAGAGCGGCTTCAGCACATCGAAATAGCGTTCCGGCTCCTCGACGCGCGCGATGCCGCCGACGCCGGCCAGCTTGCTCGCCCACGGACCGCTTTTCGCCGCCTGGTGCATCAGCGCATGCGACGGCGCCTCGTGGTTTCGCGGCATCTGGATCGCGAGCTGGCCGCCCGACGGCAGCAGTTTCATCAGGCCGGGAAACATGTCGATATGGCCCGGCAGCCACTGGTACGCGGCGTTGCTGTAGAGGATCGACGGCGGCACGTCGGGCTTGAATTGCGCCAGGTCACCCTTGGCGAAGCTGACCCTCGGATCGGCGGTCTGGCTGCGCGCCTTCTCCAGCATCTGTTCGGAGGAATCGATGCCGACCACCGGCGCGCCGGGAAAGCGCTCGGCCAGGATGCGGCTGATGTTGCCCGCGCCGCAACCGAGGTCGTAGATCACGTGGCCCGGCCGCGCGGCATTGGCCGGATCGAGCCGGCCCATCAGATCGAGCGCCGGACGCATGCGCGCATCGGCGAACTTCAGATAGAGATTGGCATCCCAGACTGTCGACGCGAGCGCCACGATCAGTTCTCCTCGAAGACCGCATCAACGGGGACGCGATACGCCATCGCGATCTTGTTGCCCTTCTGGGCCGCCAGAACCACGCGCATGAACTCCTCGTGCATCTCGTCCGTCATGCCCTTGTTGCGCGCCATCGTGCCGTGGGAGGCGATGCAATAGTCGCACTGATTGGCAATCGAGATCGCGAGGTAAACTAGCTCTTTTGTGAGCGGATCGAGCTTGCCCGGCGCGAACGCAGCCTTCATCTCGGCCGCGAACTGCTCCATCACGCCGGGATTGCGGGCGAGCGCTTTCCAGACATTGTTGATGTCGGCGGGGTCGATGCCGCGGGCGGCTGCGATCCCGTCGACGACCGCCCTGGCGCCCGGCGCCATGTCCTTGTACTCGATCAGCTTGGCCATGGCGCCATCCTATCTGTTTGAGCCACTAATACATGTGCTGGCCACCGTTGATCGACAGGGTCGAGCCGGTGATGAAGCCGGCGTCATCGGCGATCAGGAACAGCACGCCGCGCGCGATCTCGTCGGCCTTGCCGAGCCGGCCCACGGGGATCTTTGCGACGATCTTCTCGAGCACGGCGGCAGGCACGGCCGAGACCATATCGGTATCAGTATACCCGGGCGCGATCGCATTTACGGTGATGCCTTTCGACGCGCCCTCCTGGGCCAGCGCCTTGGTGAAGCCGTGTATGCCCGACTTGGCGGCGGCGTAGTTCACCTGGCCGTACTGGCCGCCTTGGCCGTTGATCGAGCCAATATTGACGATGCGGCCGAAACCGCGCGCATTCATGCCGTCCCACACTGCCTTGCTGACGTTGAAGCAGGAGCCGAGATTGGTATCGATCACCGCGTCCCACATCTTACGATCGAGCCGGCGCATGGTGGAGTCACGCGTGATGCCGGCGTTGTTGACCACGATGTCGATCGGCCCGAGATCCTTCTCGATCTGCGCAACCGCCGCCTTCACGGCTTCGAAGTCGCTGACGTCGAACTTGTAGACGGCGATGCCGGTCTCTTCCTTGAAAGCCGAGGCGGCGACGTCGTTGCCGGCATAATTGGCCGCGACGTTGTAGCCCCTGAGCTTCAGCATCCTCGAAATGGCGGCGCCGATCCCGCGCGTCCCGCCCGTCACCAATGCCACTCGTCCAGCCATGCGTAGCCTCCCTTTGCTTTGGGAGGCCAGCTTAGATCATCTCCTCGCGACTTCCCATTTCTCCGAGGCGGTTTCCGGCGCTGCCCGTCAGTCGCACGCCATGTCGGGCTGGCTCGCCAGGCTCACCGCCTGTGACATCAGGATGACGAGCATCTGCACGGCGAAGACAGCGACGGCAAGGTACAGGCAGGCCTCGGCCCCGAACAGTGCACCGACCAGCGCGCCGACGCCGGCCCCGACCGGCCGCGCGCCGTAAGACAGGATATTGATCGCCGACACACGACCCAGCAGGCGGGGCGGGGTTACCGACTGGCGCAGCGTCGTGGTGCTGATCACCCACAGGATCGGACCGGCACCGAGCAGGAAGAAGCCCAGCCCCGCAAGCAGCGGCATCGGAATGACCGTCGTCAGCGCGATCACTGCCGACGCGACGAAGCCGGTGACCGGGCCGAGGCCGATGACGGTGCCGAACGGCAGCCGGCGCATGATCCGCGTCGCCGCGAGCGCGCCCACCACCATTCCGACGCCGTACATCGCCAGGGTGACGCCGACGCCGCTTGGCGACAGGCCGAGATGGCGGAAGGCATAGGGCACGAAGACCGCGAGGATCAGGAACCAGGCCGCGCCGAAGATGAACTGGGTAATGAACACCGGCCGCAGCAGGGTATGGCGGAAGACGAACGCCGCGCCTTCGCGGATTTCCTGCAGCGGATGGCGGCGGTGCACCCGCGCCCGTACGGGCTCCGGGATGCGCGCCAGCAGCACGACGGCGATCATCGAGAGCGCGGCGGCAAAGCCGAAGGCCGGGCCGGCCCCGCTCCATCCGACCAGGAGGCCGCCCAACGCGGGGCCGCTGCTGAACGCGACCGTGCGTGCCAGCTCGATGCGCGCGTTGGCCGCCGGCAGCATCCGCGGCGCGACCAGCGACGGCACGAGCGACGGCGCGGCAACGCTGTACACGACGGTGCCGCACACCGCGACGAAGCCCAGCGCCCCAAGCAGCGGCAGGGTGATCCAGCCGAGTACGACGAACGCCAGCGTCGCCAGCAACGCTGCAGCCCTGAGCGCCTCGGCGCTCGCCATCAACCGGCGACGCGACAGGCGGTCAGCCATCAGACCGGCTGGGATGGCGAACAGCACGAACGGCAGGGTCAGCACGGTCTGCAGCAGGCCGGTCTCGCCCTCGCCGGCGCCGAGTAGCAGCACGGCCACGATCGGAGCGGCGGCGAGCGCGACCTGCTCGGCCGATTGCGCGGCGAGGTTTGACCAGGCAAGCCGGTTGAAGGTCGGCGTCAGTCTGTCTTGGTCGGGCGACGTCATTGGCGGCTCCGGGTTGTCGGCTCGGAACCTAGGGAGCTCCCTCCGGTGTCTCTATCCGCGATCGGCCTCGTATTGCTACAAGTCGCGGATGACCGACGCGCCGCGCCCACCCTTGCCACCCTTTACGCCCGAGAGCGCTGCGCAAAAGGCACGCGCGGCCGAGGACGCCTGGAACAGCCGCGATCCGGGGCGTGTGGCGCTCGCCTATACTTCGGATAGCGTGTGGCGCAATCGGACGGAGTTCCTTCAGGGCCGCGCCGCAATCGAGGCGTTCCTGACGCGCAAATGGACGAAGGAACTGGACTACCGGCTGGTCAAGGACGTCTGGACGTTCGGCGGCAATCGCATCGCCGTGCGCTTCGCCTACGAATGGCACGACGATTCCGCCAACTGGTTCCGCTCATACGGCAACGAGAACTGGGAATTCGCCGACAACGGGCTGATGCGCCGCCGCCTCGCCTCGATCAACGACCTGCCGATCGCCGCGACCGACCGCAAGTTCCAGTGGCCCGCGCCGGGGCCGAGGCCCGCCGATCATCCCGGCCTCGCCGATCTCGGCCTCTGATGCACACTGTTGGTCTCTACGCAGTGGCATCGCGTTTGACGCGTGCTGTCATCCCGAGCGCGGCTAGGCTCTTCAACTAATCCTTCGCCTTACCCGTCAAATGACTAAGCTGTCCTCAACAGACAAGTCAGGGAGGAACGAAGATGATGACCGGAGTGCACGCCTCGACGTATCCGCGGCTCGTTTCCAGGAGGACCGCAGGCATCGGCATCGCCGCGGCGGTCCTGTCGACGACGCACGGTCCTGCGGTCGCCCAGGAATTCCCCAATCGCGCGATCACCGTGGTCTGCCCGTTCGGGCCGGGCACGGCCATCGACATCATCGGTCGCCAGCTCGCGCAGCACATGACGGGGACGCTCGGGCAGAGCGTGATCGTCGACAACCGGCCTGGTGCTACGGGCAACATCGCTACCGACTACGTCGCGAAGGCCGCGCCGAACGGCTACACGATCTACATCACGAGCACGAGCATCATCGTCAATCAGTTCGTCGGCGCGCCGGCCAGCAGTCTGACCAGGGATTTCGAGCCGATCGCGATCAGCGGGACCCTGCCCTACGCCATTCTGGTCCCGACATCCCTGCCGGCGCAGACCCTTCAAGAGCTCGTCGCGCTGGCAAAAGCCCGGCCAGGGAAGCTGAACTATGCCGGCTATGTCGGTGGCGTCCCGCAGTTCCTGGGCGAGATGTTGAACCGAACGGCAAACGTCAACATCGTGATGGTGCCCTACAAGAGCACGACCGACGCGGCCAACGATTTCATTGCCGATCGCATCCAGGTGCTGTTCACGCCCGTTCCGTCGGGCCTGCCGTTCCAGGCCGGCAAGCAGGGCCGGATCATCGCCGTAACCGGGGAGAAGAGAGCGACGATCTTGCCCGACGTGCCGACCACCCGCGAGGCCGGGTTTCCCGACCTCGCGGTCGAAGTCGGCTTTTTCTTCCTGGCGCCTGCCGGCACGCCGAAGCCGATCGTGGAGCGGCTGAGCAGCGCCATAGCGACGGGCCTGCACGATCCCAAGGTGTGGGCGGCGCTGGCCGCCCAGGGCGTGGAAAAGAAAGAAGGCGGCCCGGACGAGACCCGCGCCTATCTCGCCGCCGAGCTTCGCAAGTGGGAAGCGATCGTGAAGCAGTCGGCTGCGGCCGCGAAGTAGCTGCCCAAATCGCGCCACCTCCCGGCGCTGGCGCGGCGGTCCAGGGTCCGCGGAACATCCGGGCCGCAGCGAACTGAATCTTTCGCTGCGTTCTCGTCTTTTCTGCACGGTGCGGGGTCTCGCGCATTTGAATGCGCTGCCGCCCGCCAGCGCGTGTGAACGCGCTTAGTCGCGCTGGACGCACATGGCGATGCCCATGCCGCCGCCGATGCAGAGGGTGGCGAGGCCCTTCTTGGCGTCGCGCTTCTGCATTTCGTAGAGCAGGGTCGTCAGCACGCGCGCGCCCGAGGCGCCGATCGGATGGCCGAGCGCGATCGCGCCGCCATTGACGTTGAGCTTCTCGGGATCGAGGCCGAGTTCCTTGCCGACGGCCAGCGCCTGCGCGGCGAAGGCCTCATTGGCCTCGACGAGGTCGAGGTCCTTGACCGTCCAGCCGGCTTTCTTCAGCGCTTCCTGCGACGCCGTCACCGGGCCGATGCCCATGACCTTGGGATCTACCCCGGTGGTGGCCCACGACACGATCTTGGCGAGCGGAGTCACGCCGCGCTTCTTGGCTTCGTCGGCGCTCATCAGCACCAGCGCGGCCGCGCCGTCATTGATGCCCGAGGCGTTGCCGGCGGTGACCGAGCCGCCTTCCTTGGTGAAGGCCGGCCGCAGCTTGGCCAGCGCCTCGACCGTCGTGCCGTGGCGCGGGAACTCGTCGGTGTCGACCACGACATCGCCCTTGCGCGTTTTCACCGTGACCGGGACGATCTCGTCCTTGAAGCGGCCGCTCTTCTGCGCCGCCTCGGCCTTGTTCTGGGAGCCGGCAGCGAAGGTGTCCTGCTCGACCCGGGTGATCTGATATTTTTGCGCCACGTTCTCGGCGGTGTTGCCCATGTGGTAGCCGTTGAAGGCGTCCCACAGGCCGTCCTTGATCATGGAGTCGACCATCTTGAAGTCGCCCATCTTGGTGCCGTCGCGCATGTGGGCGACGTGTGGTGCCTGGCTCATGCTCTCCTGGCCGCCGACCACCATGATGCTGGCGTCGCCGTTGCGGATCGCCTGCCAGCCGAATGCGACGGCGCGCAGGCCCGAGCCGCACAGCTGGTTGATGCCCAACGCGGTCTTCTCGACCGGAATGCCCGAATTGATGGCCGCCTGACGGGCCGGGTTCTGACCCTGACCGGCGGACAGGATCTGGCCCATGATCACTTCGTCGACTTCCTCGGGCTTCACCCTGGCGCGCTCGAGCGCGCCTTTGATCGCGGCCTTGCCGAGATCGTGGGCTGGGACGCTGCCGAAAGCGCCGTTGAAAGATCCAATGGGCGTGCGCGCTGCGCTCGCAATGACGATGTCGGTTGCCATGAGTTCCTCCGTAGGCCGCCCTGTGGCGATGTTATAGGCCTGTTCTCGGGGCGGGCAAGACCGCCGACGGTCATTCAACTGCGGACAGGTGCCAGTGCCTCGAAGCGCTGTCGATAGCGCCGGCTCAAATTCACTTCCGCGCCGTCCTGAAGGCGGATGCGCCAGTCGCCACTGACCCACGGCGTCACTTCCGCCACCCTCGATATGTTGACGACATGTGACTTGTGTACCCTCACGAAACGCTTGGGATCGAGCTCGCTCTCGAGCCGGGTGAGAGAGGAGCGGATTTCGAAGGTCTCGCCACCGACATGCAGGATCGCGTAGTTGCCCGAAGCCTCGATCCAGTCGATATCCACCATCTCGACCACCACCTCGCTTCCCCCGCGCTTGCGCACTGTGAATCGCTCCGGAGGGGATGCGACTGAAGCGGTGGTCTCTGGCACCTCTTCTGCGGGTTTCGCCGCATCGACGCGCTGGAGAAGATATTGAAGCGCCAGGACACCGGTGGTCAGCATCAGGTAGGAGACCAGGTCCTTGGCGAATTCGTACTGCAGTCGGTCGGGAGTCAACGTGTAAGCGTACGGAATGCCGACGATGGCAGTGAACCAGAGGAGCCTCAGCGCTCCCATGCCGGCCGTGTGCACGAGGCTGAACGGCACCACCGCGGCGATATGGACCAGCAGGTTGCGCGGGGCACCGCCGATCGGAAAGCGACGATGCATCCAGTAGAGCGCGGGCAGGAGCGCCGCCACGACCAGATGGCTGGTTACCTCCTCGACGAGCGTGCGGCTGAGCGGGATCTCGTGGCCGCGACGCACCTCGTCGGCAGCCCCCACATAGGTGCGCGTCGCGATCGAGACGGCGAACAATACCGTCCAGACCACCAGCAGCCGCCAGTCGATGCCTCGCGGGTCCCGCATCAACGCGACCTGAGCCAGTCGATCAGCGGATTCCAGCACAGCTCGCGCGCGCGGCCACTCACAACCATGCCGATATGGCCGAGGGGAAGGTCGAGCCGCGTGACGTTCTTCAAGCCGCGCTTGCGGTCGGCCAGTGCCGCGGCGGAGAGCGGCGGCACGATGCGATCACCCGATGGGATCATCACCAGCGCGGGCTTCGTGATCTTGCGTGGCACAACGGGCTTGCCGCCGACGATCCATTTGTCCGTGCCGGGCAAATTATCGCCATACCAGCCGATGAGGCAGTCGCGCGCGGTCGGGCCGGCGAGCGGTGCGCCCTCGTTCAGCCAGTCCTCGAGCAGCACGAAGTCGCGTGCGGAATCGCCCTGCTGGTCCATGCCGAGGAAGCGGCCGAACTTCTTCATCGCAAGCCATGGATCGAGCGACCAGAACAGCGTCTGCAGCATATCGACCGGGAGTTCACCCAGCTTGTCGGCCACTTCCGCCAGCAACGGGCCTATCGAGAGCAGGAAGGCGTGGCCTGCCTTGTCGGCGTGGAAATCCCATGGGGCGGCAAGCAGCGCGAGCTTCGCCACCCGGCGCGGCTGACGCGCAGCGAGCGCAACCGCGAGCGTGCCGCCCATGCAGTAGCCCATCACCGCCGGCGCGCCGCGGGCCCGCTTGCCAACCGCGGACACGGCGCGCTCGAGCCGGGCGACATAGGCGGTAAGGTCGAACCGGCGCTCCTCCGCGTCGGGCGTGCCCCAGTCGACCAGGAAGGGCCGCAGGCCGTTCGCTGCCATGGTGCGCAGCAGGCTCTTCTCAGCACTCAGGTCGAGCACTTCCCAGCGATTGATCAGCGACGGCACCACAAGCACCGCCCGCGTCCCTTTCTTGCGGGCCCCGCGATCGGTCAGGCCGTAATCGAGAAGCCGCGTGCTGCCCTCCTGCCAGACCGCCGCGGGATCCTGCAGGGTGCGGTGGACCGGATGCCTGCGATAGGCCAGCACGCCTTCGGCCAGGCGATCCATCCGCCGGCCGATCTCTCGATGAAGCGCCTGCTCGAAACCGCCCTGGCCGGCGCGCGCCTCGAGGGCGGCAACCTCCTTCAGAACCGGGACCAGCGCCTCAGGCGCGGTCGAGCTTGGACTCGAGCGCGGCGAGTCGCGCTTCCAGAGCCGCCATGCGCTTTCGCAGCTCGCCCAGGTCATCAGTGCCGTGCTGAGGTGAAGCGGCAGCGGACGCGGACCCAGGCGGAGATGCTGCATGCGGTACTCCTTGTGCGGCCTGCAGGACGGCCGCGACTTGTGCGTTTGCAGCCGCGAAAAGGCGAGCGATCTGCTCGGTCAGAGCCTGATCGCCGGCAATGCCGGACAGCTGGTTCTGCCAGAGATCGAGATAACGGCGCGCCAGCCGGTCGAACTCGGCATTGTCGTCCTTTTCCGAGGCCATGTATCCAGTATAGCGCATCGGCCAGCGAACGCCTCTTTCGCACGAGCAATGCGTGGACGCAGAGCGCACGCTGCTTGTCGCACTGCGGCATCAAGGTTAAGGTCAAAATCACGGTTGGGTGAGGAGCGCAGCGTAATGGCCGATCAGCCTGCACCGGAAAGCGGACCGAAACCCGCACCGGTCGTCATCAAGAAGTATGCGAACCGGCGGCTCTACAACACCGCGACCTCCGCTTATGTGACGCTTGAGCATCTGTCGAAGATGGTGAAGGAGAAGATCGACTTCGTCGTCTACGATGCCAAGACGAGCGAAGACATCACGCGCCCGGTGCTGACGCAGATCATTTTCGAGGAAGAGAGCAAGGGCGGGCAGACGCTGTTGCCGATCCCGTTCCTGCGCCAGCTCATCTCATTCTACGGCGACAGCCTGCAGGGTGTGGTGCCGCAGTATCTCGAGATGTCCATGACCCAGTTCGCGCGCAATCAGGATCAGATGCGGGTCTATTTGCAGAATGCGTTCGGTTTCAACCCGTTCCAGCAGTTCGAATCGATGGGTAAGCAGAACATGGCGATGTTCGAGAATGCCATGCGGCTGTTCAATCCTTTCGCCGCCGGCCAGGCCGGCATGATGCCGCCCGCCGGCCATGCCAATGGCTCCGCCGAGCCACCCAAAACTGACCCCTCGGCCGCGCCGGGCAGCGACGCCGCGATCGATGACCTCAAGCGCAAGCTGGACGAGCTGCAAAACCAGCTCGCGGACCTCAGCAAGAAATCTTGAGCCCGATGGCCGATCCGGCGCCGCAGCCTTATGCCGCCCGGCGCGTGATGTCGCCGTGCAAGAGCATCTGCATCATGGATTCGAAGAGCAACCTCTGCCTCGGTTGCAAGCGAACGATCGACGAGATCGCTCGCTGGCCGATGATGACGGACGACGAACGCCGCACCATCGTCGACTCGCTGAAGGCGAGAAAGCTCTAACTATTTGACCCTCCTCCCCGAGGGAGCGGGCAACAGGAGAATCCGTAGCGATCCGATGGGTTGGGCTTTGATGAGTCCGTTTCGCGGCCTGGGTCGGCACTGGTGGTGGCGGATGTAGCGCCTGCGTTTTCGCCCGAGATTCGAGACGAAAGAGGAGATTGATCGGCGCAGGAACTGACATCTTCGACAGGATGAGGCTGGGAGCAGATTCTCAACAATCTAGTCGATTACGCTCCCGCCGGCCGCCGCGTCCACGCTACCCACACCGCCAGCAAGCATCCGCCGCCGAACCCGAAAAACAGCAGACTGATGACCAGCCACTGGACCCAGCGCCAGGCGAGTTCGCCGAAGCCCCAGACCAGGCCGATCCGGCGCGACTCCCCCGGCGCGGAGAGAATGCGGACCGCGGGAAGTTCGCCGCTTCGATTGGTGGCGAGCTTGCGTGTCAGGCGGTTCGAGGCATCGCCGCGCGCGCGCCGCTGCGCGGCCAATGCCTCGACTGCGGCATTGACGCTGCGGGTGTGTTCGGCCATCGACGCATTCCACTTGGCCATCGCCTCTTCGTAGGTCAGGCCGGCGTAGGAATCGCCGCCTTCGGCATCAACTTTGCCGCCCCGGTCGGCGGTGGGAACTGGTGCGGGTTCTGGCACGTCGGACAGATCGATGACGCAGTCATACTCGGTTATGCCTACGCCACGGCTGGAACTGGAGCCGGAGCGTTCGCGCACGCAATCGACATAGGCCGCCTTGAGCTTGCCCGCGTCCGTCCCGGCGCCGAAGGCGGCGCGGGTATCGTCGATGATCTCGCTGCGGCCCGGCAGCGTGAACATCCAGAAGGGTACGCCGACGCAAAGCAGCCCGACCGGCAACAGGAAGAGTGCGATAACGCGGGCGATGCGCTGTCGCAGCGGCATGGCTAGGGCACCCAAGCGAACCTGCCGCGCCGATCAGCCATGCTGGCAGCCGCCGGCGACAATGCAGAGTTCGATGCCGGTTTCCTCGAAGACGTTGCTCTTTGCGAACATCCCGCCTCGCCTCGTGCGTCGCGAAGAGGTGTTCGACCGGTGCATTCCGTCCGGCGGCGAACTGTCTCCCCCGCTTGATGATCTTCATAAAGCAGAGTTCCAGCCCGATCTATGAACTCGACGACGAGATCAACTTCTGTCCTGCCGGCAATCGATTCATGAAGCAAAGCAGGTGATCCGCCGGCAGATGGTTTTCGATGCCGAAGCGATGGCGGGCTTGCGCACAACCTTCGATGCGCCCTCACCCAATCTTCCCCCTCGCGGCAGAGGAGAACACAAGCTAACGACCTTTGAACGTCGGCCTGCGTTTCTCGCGGAAGGCGGAGGTTCCTTCCTTGTAGTCTTCCGTGAGCCCGGTCAGCACGTTCTGGTCGGCATCCATGTGGGCGGCGAGATCGTCGAGGGCATGCGCGAGGCGGTTGACCGACGCCTTGCTCATGCGCACCGGGATCGGCGGCTGCAGCGCGATGCGCTCGGCGAAGGCCCTTGATGCCGCGAGCGCCTGCCCGTCATCGACGACTTTCTCGACCAGTCCCCACTCGCGCGCGTCGGCGGAGCCGATGCGATCCGACGCGAGGATCACCGCCTGCTTGGTGCGGGCCGGGCCCATCAGCGCCAGCATGCGCGGAATCGAGCCCCAGCTCATGTTCATGCCAAGCTCGACCTCGGGGATCCGAAAATGCGCGCTCTTCCCGCAGAAGCGGAAGTCGAGAGCCACGACAAGCGCCGCGCCGCCGCCGATGCAATGACCCTCGATCGCGGCGATCGTCACCTGGTCCATGTCCTGCCAGGCCTTGCACATCTTTGGCCCGAGCCGCTGTCGCTGGATGCGCTCGCCGAGCGACAGCGTGTCTCGCTGGCGGCCTTCGGGGTCCTTGAGGTCGAAGCCCGCCGAGAAGGCCTTGGCCGAGCCCGTCAGGATCACGACGGTCGTCTCCAGATCGTCCTCAAAGTCGCGCGTCACGTCGCGCAGCTCGCGCATCGCCTGGTTGCTGAGCGCGTTGATGTTGTCGCCGCGATCGAAGCGCACGACGGCGATACGGCCCTGCGGTCCCAGCCCCTTCTCGACCTTCACGAAGCGCCGTTCCATGTCGACTTTCCTCCCCGGTTCGAGCCACGGTAGCGCTTCGGCTTTACAAGCGCGAGCCGGATGGATTGACTGCGCCTCATGTCGAAATCGATCACGTCCCTCGCTCTCGAACGCCGCATCGATGTGCTGTTCGCCCGCTATGCCAAGCCCGGCTCGCCGGGCGCCGTCGTCGCGGTGATGCGCGCCGGGCAGATAGAGGTCTGCAAAGGGTACGGGCTGGCGAGCATCGAGCTGGGAGTGCCGATCACCCCGAAGACGCGCTTCCGCATCGCCTCGGTCAGCAAGCAGTTCACCGTCACTGCGGCGCTGATGCTGGCCGAAGAGGGCAAGCTCGACCTCTCCGACCCGCCGCACAAGTACCTGCCCGAGCTGAAGCCGCTGCCCGTCACCATCGACCAGATGATGCGCAATTCCAGCGGCCTTCCCGACTTCCTCGAATTGCTGCGGCTGGGCGGGCACGGGCTCGACAAGCCGGCGCGCGCTGTCGAGTTCCTCCATGCCGCGGCGCGCAACGGGCACCTCAACTTCGAGCCGGGCAGCCGCTTCCTCTACAGCAACACAAACTTCCTGCTGCTCGGGCTGATCGTCGAGCGGGTGACAAAGCAGAAACTGGGTGACGTGCTGGCCGAGCGCATCTTCAAGCCACTCGGCATGACCGACACGATGCTCGCCGCCGAGATCGACACTGTGATTCCCAACCTCGCCACCGGCTATCTCGGCGACGACACCCAGGGCTTCCGCCGCGCCGCGCACGCTTATCCGCAGGGCGGCGAAGGCGGGCTGACCTCGACTGTCGAGGACCTGCTGGTCTGGTCGCGCCATTTCGACGAACCGATCCTCGGCAAGACGATCCCGACCCAGCTCGTTACCGCCGAGCCGCTGACCGGCGGCCACGACAACCGCTATCGCCGCGGCGTCGGGGTGGGCGAGCTGCGCGGGATGGAGACGGCGGGCCATGGCGGGCTGTGGCCGGGCTTCCGCACCGAGTTTCTGCGCGTGCCGGCGGCCGGCCTCACCGTGGTGGTGATCGCCAACCTCGGTACGATCGATCCGTGGCGCCTGGCGCACCGGATCGCGGCCGATGCGCTCGAAGGCGACGAGCGGATGAAGCCCGCACCCGAGCCGATCACGCCGGCCGAGATCGAGCCGATCGCCGGCACCTGGTTCAATGCCGAGGAGCCGTCGCTGTTCGACCTTGCGTGGAAGAACGGCGAGGCCACGGTGACGCAGAACGGCCTGCCCTTCGCCCTGGGCCGCCGCGCGGACGGCTGGTTCGGCGCCGAGCGCGGCTCGTTCGAGTTCATGCTGAGACCGGACAAGGACAGGCTGAACGTCGATCTCGGCGCCGGTCGCGTGCTTCCTTTCCGGAAAGTCGGCGAGCGGCAGGCGGCGCCCCCGGAGATTGTCGGCACTTATGCGTCGGCCGACTCGGGTGCGGTCTGGAAGATCGAGCGCGACACGTTCGCCGTCAGCGGCCCGCTGGTTGGCGGCGGCGCAGCGTGGAAGGTGGACGGCGTGGACGCCGACACGATCGAGGTGACCTCGCCCGGCGGCTGGATCCAGGCGACGCAGCTCGCCCATCTGGTGCGCGACGACGACGGCACGGTCGCCGCCCTCGAAGTCTCGACAGGCCGCATCAAGAAGATGCGCTTCGAGCGGAGATCACGAGCCTGACGAGACTCAGCGGAACGGAATTGCGTACATCAGGCCGCCGTTGGTCCACAGCGCGTTCTGGCCGCGCTCGAGCTTGAGCGGCGTCTTGACTCCGACGTTGCGCTCGAAGCTGTCGCCGTAGTTCCCGACCTGCTTGACGATGTTGTACATCCACTTCTCGTCGACGCCGATCGCTTTGCCGTAGCCCGGCGTGACTCCGAGGAAGCGCTTTACGGCGGGATCGTCGCTCTTCAGCATCTCGTCGACATTGGCCTGGCTGATGCCCATCTCCTCGGCCTCGATCATGCCCATCAGGGTCCATTTCACGAGATCGAGCCACTGGTCGTCGCCGTGGCGCACGATCGGGCCGAGCGGCTCCTTGGAGATGCGCTCGGGCAGGATGGTGTGCTCGCCCTTGCCCGCGAGCTGGCCGGCCCGTACCGCGGCGAGGCCCGACGCGTCGGTGGTGTAGGCGTCGCAGCGACCGGAGGCATAGGCCTGCAGCAGCTCGTCGAGTTTTTCGATCAGCACCGGCTTGAAGGTCATCTTGTTCTTGCGGAAGTAGTCCGCGAGGTTCAGCTCGGTCGTGGTGCCGGGCTGTACGCAGATCGTGGCGCCGCTCAGCTCCTTCGCGCTCTTCAGGTTAGACTTCGCCGGCACGATGAAGCCCTGGCCGTCATAGAAATTGACGCCGGCGATGTTGAAGCCGAGCGAGGTGTCGCGCAGAAGGGTCTGCGTCGCGTTGCGGGTGATGACGTCGACCTCACCCGACTGAAGAGCGACAAAGCGTTGCTGCGCCGTGGTCGGCGTGAACTTCACCTTTTCGGCATCGCCGAACATGGCGACGGCGATCGCCTTGCAGAGATCCACGTCCAGCCCGGTCCACTTGCCCTGGCTGTCGGCGAAGGAGAAGCCGGCCAACCCGGTATTGACCGCGCATTGCACGAACCCCTTGGCCTTGACCGCATCGAAAGTCTGGCCGGCCGAGGCGGGCAACGCGGCGGCACACGAAAGCGCCCCGACGACGGCGAGTATTCTCAGATTCATTGGAGCCCCTCACTGATTGCCAATACGGCAAGCATACACTGTGCCGGCCATTGGATCAGCTTCGGCCAAGCGCGCCTTCTCCGTCGGGCGGCCTTCATCAGCCCCGTATCACGTGATCACGCTTCTGCCCGGCTATATCGTGCGCTCGACAAGGAGCTTCTTGATTTCGGCAATCGCCTTCGCCGGGTTGAGGCTCTTGGGGCAGGTTTTTGTGCAGTTCATGATCGTGTGGCAGCGATAGAGCCGGAACGGGTCCTCGAGGTTGTCGAGTCGCTCGCCCTTGGCTTCATCGCGGCTGTCGGCCAGCCAGCGATAGGCCTGCAGCAGGATCGCCGGACCGAGATAGCGGTCGCCGCTCCACCAGTAGCTCGGGCATGAGGTCGAGCAGCAGAAGCACAGGATGCACTCCCACAGACCGTCGAGCTTGGCCCGCTCCTCGGGCGACTGGATGCGCTCGCGCGTCGGCGGCTGGCTGGTCGACTTCAGCCACGGCTCGATCGAGGCGAGCTGCGCATACGGTACGGTGAGGTCCGGCACCAGGTCGCGCACCACCGGCATGTGCGGCAGCGGGTAGATCTTGATGTCGCCCTTCACGTCGGAAATGTACTTGGTGCAGGCGAGCGTGTTGGTTCCGTCGATGTTCATCGCGCAGGAGCCGCATACGCCCTCGCGGCACGAGCGGCGAAAGGTGAGCGAGCTGTCGATCTCGTTCTTGATCTTGATCAGCGCGTCCAGGATCATTGGCCCGCACGTGTCCATGTCGACTTCGTACGTGTCGACGCTCGGGTTCTTGCCGTCGTCCGGCGTCCAGCGATAGACCTTGAACGTCTTGATGTTCTTGGTCCCGGCCGCCGCCTTGTATGTCTCGCCGACGCCGATCTTGGAATTGGCAGGCAGTGCAAACTCAGCCATCGTTGTTCCTTAGTACACGCGAGCCTTGGGCGGGAACGACTGCACGTCGTTGCTCATCGGCTGGAGATTGACCGGGCGATAGTCGATGCGGGTCTTTCCCGTCTGCTCATCGACCCATACCGCCGTATGCTTCAACCAGTTCTTGTCGTCGCGCTCGGGGAAGTCCTCGTGCGCGTGCGCACCGCGGCTTTCCTGGCGATTGGCGGCGGAATAGATCGTCGCCTGTGCCTGCACGATCAGGTTCTCGAACTCCAGCGTCTCCATGAGGTCGGAGTTCCAGATCATCGAGCGGTCCTTGACGCGGATATCGCCCTTGCCGGCGTAGACCTTGTCCATGTTGGCGCAGCCTTCGGCCAGCGTCTTGGTGGTGCGGAACACCGCGCAGTCGTTCTGCATGGTCTTCTGCATCATGGCCCGCAGCTGCGCGGTCGGCGTGCCGCCGTTGGCGTGGCGCGCCTTGTCGAGCCGCGCGATCGCCTCCTCGCCCGCGTTCTTCATGTCCTTGTGGGTCTCGCCGGGCTTCATCAGCTCGGCGACCCGATTGGCCGCCGAGCGGCCGAACACGACCAGCTCAAGCAGCGAGTTCGAGCCCAGCCGGTTGGCGCCATGGACGCCGATCGAGGCGGCCTCGCCGAGCGCCATCAGGCCCTGCACCGCGGTGAACGGGTCGCCGTCCTTGATAGTCATGACCTCGCAGTGATAGTTCGCCGGGATGCCGCCCATGTTGTAGTGGCAGGTCGGCAGGATCGGGATCGGCTGACGCGTGACGTCGACGCCGGCGAAGATGCGCGCCGTCTCGGCGATGCCGGGGAGGCGCTCGTGAATGACCTTCGGGTCGAGATGCTCGACGTGCAGCTCGATGTAATCCTTGTTCGGGCCGCAGCCGCGGCCTTCGCGGATCTCGATGGTCATCGAGCGGCTGACGACGTCGCGCGAGGCGAGGTCCTTGGCCGACGGCGCGTAGCGCTCCATGAAGCGCTCGCCGTTGCCGTTGGTGACATAGCCGCCCTCGCCGCGCACGCCCTCGGTGATCAGGCAGCCCGCGCCGTAGATGCCGGTCGGGTGGAACTGCACGAACTCGAGGTCCTGCAGCGGCAGGCCGGCGCGCAGCGCCATGGCGCCGCCGTCGCCGGTGCAGGTGTGGGCCGAGGTCGCGGTCTGGTAGACGCGGCCGTAGCCGCCGGTCGCCAGCACCGTCTTGT
>JAHCJV010000024.1 GCA_026126105.1 Enhydrobacter sp. | reverse complement strand
GGTTCATGCTCGACGTCGCCGATGGCCTTGCTGCGCGAAAGATCGCCAGCTTGCGATATCAGTTTCCTTATATGGAGCGCGGCTCCAGGCGTCCCGACGGGCCTGCCCTGGCGCAGGCGACCGTCCGCGCGGCTGTGCGCGCCGCGACACGGCTCATGCCCCGCATGGCGCTGATTGCCGGCGGCAAGTCGTTCGGCGGACGAATGACATCGCAGGCGCAGGCGGCCGAACCGCTTCCGGGGGTCCGCGGGCTCGCCTTTCTCGGCTTTCCGCTGCATCCCGCGAAGAAGCCGTCGACCAGCCGAGCCGACCATCTGGCCCAGGTCGATATTCCGATGCTGTTCGTCCAGGGCGATCGAGATGCTCTGGCGGAAAGCAAGCTCCTGCAGCCAACGGTTCGCGGCCTCGGCTTACGCGCCACTCTGCGCACGATCGAGGGCGCGGATCATTCCTTCCATGTCCTCGCACGTTCGGGACGGACGGACAGGCAGGCACTGGACGAGGTGCTCGACGCAATGGCCAGCTGGATCGCGGAAGTTGTCCGGCGCGACCCATCAGGTCGGAGCGAGGCAGAGCAGCCCTTGTAATATCGCGCCCGCACTACCATCTCGGTGCATGCACTTTGTCGACGAAACCAGTAGCCGTGTTTCCCGAGAGACTTCGCTTCTGAAGAAATTGGGCGCGGCGCGCCGCCTCAAATCCATCGAGCTTTACCGCAATCGCTGTCGGCGTCAGGGCCTCCCCGCCGCTGCAGCGGCGATGGTGAAGCTGCTCCCTGAAGAGCTTGCCGCCTAGTCCTGTCGTCGCCGCCAGTTCACCGCTGTCCAGTCGCGCGTAAACACCCTGCTTTATCGCCGGGCGGATGACCGTCCGGCTTATCCGCGCTCTTTCTCGCCCCACCCTCGCGCCTTCAGCATCTCCACGTGCTCGGTCAGGCAACGGTGGAAGTGGCCGATCGCCTGCTCGTAGTGGCCGAAGGTGAAATGCGTGTTGGCGCCGGAGGCGAGGCCCGACTGGATCTGGCAGGCGGCGTGGCGGTCCTCGCGCAGGCCGCTGTCCTGCACGAAGTTGGCGTCGCGCCGGGCCTGCTCGAGATCGAGCGGCTTGCCGTTCTTCAGCCGCGGCGCGAGCTGGTAGATCACCCAGCGCGTCTCCGACGGCGACACCGGCTCGAGGATGATCAGGATCGAATGGCTCGACAGCATGCTGACATGCGTGTTGGGGAAGAGCTGGTGCACGTCGGTCACGCGGCCCTGCACGCTCCACTCCTCGCGCGGCACGCCGCGCAGCTTCTCGATGCGGCGGAACGGAAACACGATCCGCGAATTGCGACCGTGCAGCTCGACCACGTTCAGATTGTCGTAGCCGTACGGATAGAAGGACTGATTGTGCAGCGCCTTGATGTGATAGCCCTCCATCGAGGTCTCGCCCAGCACCTTCCAGTTCGCCTGGTCGACGAACTCGATCTTGTTGAACAGGATGTAGTCGGAGGGCAGCAGGTCGGGCACGTTCGGCAGCGCGCCGTCCGAGAGCGGCGCGTCCTGTGTGACGAACACGAGGCCACCCTTCTCGTGCACCGCCGCCACCGGCACGAGCCCATGCGCGTCCTTGTCGAGGCCGGGAAAGCCGTCCTCGCCAGGGATGTGGCGCAACGTTCCGTCGAGCCCGTAGGTCCAGGCATGGTACGGGCAGGTGAAGGCCCGCTTGCAGCCCTCGCCCTCCTCCAGCGTCATGCCGCGATGGCGGCAGGCATTGCGGAAGCCGCGCACCACGCCGTCGTTGCCACGCACCACGAGCAGCGGCGTGCCGACCGTCGTGCGCGCGATGTACGAACCGGCCTCGGGCAACGCCGCCGACGGGCAGAACGCCATCGGCACGCGACGCAGCACCTCGATCTCCGCGGCGAAGCGGTCGGGCGAGCTGTAGTTCTCGACCGGCTCGCGCCACACCGTCGTGCCCTTGTCGGTCGTCTTGCCGTCGACGTGCGAGAGAATGCGATCGATCAGGTCGGCATCGCTCAACAGGCTCATTCTTCCTCCCAGCGGTTCTCGCTCGCAGCCACGACCGTGTATCGGCGAGGTATAGGGCCGCCCCAGCCGCGCGGGCAACTACGACTGCCACATCGGCGCCACACCACTGAACCGTTGACAGTAGCGGTGTCAGCCGACGACCTCCGTCTCAGGGCTCACCGCACGCCGCGCGTCCGCGATCGCGGCTATTACCCGGCCGAGCCGCAACTGCTTCGCACCGGCGGCCAGCTCATCGAGCCGCTCGAGCCACAGCGCCCCGTCGGGAGAGGCCGACCGCAGGTTGCGCGGCACGGCGAAGCTCAGCCCGGCATTCACCTCCCCGCCATCGACGGCGGGCACCTGGACGAGCGCATGGCCGATGTCGGACAGGCCGCGCATCAGCGACATCGCGGCGTCGGCCAGTCCGGCGCGGCGCCGCTGCGGCGTGCCGATCGCATAGGCCTGTTGCAGAAGCACGAGGGTGAAGCCGTACAGCGCATTGCCGAGATCGAGCAGCCGCGCCGCCGGCGGGTTGGTCACCCAGACCCGCTCCACCTCGGCGGACGGGCGGCGCATCACCGGATCATGGGCCGCCGGATGGGATGGCACGAAGCGTGGGTTGAGTTTCTCCAGCTCCGACCATTCGTCGCGCATGGCGCGAAAGCGCGCGTAGTGGCAGTTCCCCTTCTCCGACGACGAGCCTTCGCCCTGCTCGACGATCGTGTCGAGCGCGGCGAGCGCGTCGGCCAGGTTCCGGATCGCGATCACCCCGGGCATGTCGACGGCGCACTGCCGGTCGGCCGTGTCGAGGAACGCGGCCGGCCCAGACGCGTCTGCAAAGGCTACGAGCGCCTCGCGGATCTCGGCGTAGAATTCGCCGATCGTGTCGTAGTCCGGCGTGGATGCGGTGAGATGTCCCGGCGTCAGCGTCCGCTTCACCGCCGCGCGCGCGCGATAGTCGCGGCCGTCGGGAATGCATGCGTCGACCGGCCGTTCGAGATAGATGAAATGATCCAGCGTGCTCTTCGTCAGCGGCAACAGGCGCACGACGAATCCCGCCGGGTGATAGCCGGGCGCCACCGGCAGGTTCGGCCGGTCGAAGTGGGCGGCGCCGCCGACCGCGACGAGCAGATTATTGACCAGAGCGAGGTGGCCCATTTCCTCTATGGCGACACCCATGATCGTCTTGCGCCAGCCGTCCAACGCGCGCTGCTCGCGGGTGTTCGCTCCGTTTTCGCGCTTCAAGCTGAAGGCCGCGTAAAGATACGAGCACAGCAGGTTGTGCTCGATCTCCGCAGCTTCGGTCAGCAGATGTATGAGGTATTCTCGACGCCCGTACGACAACCACTTCCCCTGCCAACGCGTGTGCGGGGAGTAACGGCATCGTGATGACGACGTTGCGGGGGCCGCTTCATGCCGGCGCTACCGGCGATCGCCGCCCGTCTGCGGACGCAAGGCAGGCGAATCGCTGAAGACGACGAGGAGCAATTCGCGGAACAGGAACGTAACCCGCGGATCGTTCATCCCCGCCGCCTGCGTGCGACCCGTCGTCTCGGACATGACCTGGTCGTTGCGGCAGTAGACGGCATAGACGTTCAGCAAGCCCGGCTGGCCGGGCTGGAGGCGCATCACGCCGCTGCAGACAGCGGCCGACCCGAGGTCGGGCGCCGGATTGAAGACGAGCACCAGTCGATAGTCGGGACGGGGCCGCTCCGCCGGGACGTCATACGTGAACGTCAGTGCAGGGCGCGGCTTGTTGGCCTGCAGGATCGGCAGCAACTCGCGCGCGATCGTGGGCCCGTCGGCGCCGGAAAATGGCGATCCGGCGAGCACGACGCGGAACGCCTTGTTATCCGCCGCCGCGAAGAACTCGCCGTAGTCGTACTGCGGCGCATAGTACACGCCGCCGATCGTCGCCGACGCGGACGCCGACACGAGCGTACTGCCGCAAAGGGCAGCGAGCGCGATCTTCTTCATCGTCATCAAAGGCCTCCGGAAAGTTGGCCACTGTGCGTTTGCGCACGGTGAAGTTCGAGCGAGCGAAGAACCGCAACTGCAGGTGCGGGCGAGCCGTTTTTTAGAAGGACTCCAACCAAGGAAATAGATAGACCATGTTCATTCATAACAAGCGCCTGCAATACACGGTGCGGGTCGGCGAATCCAATCCGGTGCTCGGCTCGCTTCTCCTCGAGCAGTTTGGTGGGCCCGACGGCGAATTGGCAGCGGCCATGCGCTATTTCACCCAGGGCTTGGCCGAGGACGATCCGGGCCGCAAGGACATGCTGCTCGACATCGCGACCGAAGAGCTGAGCCATCTCGAAGTCATCGGCTCGATCGTCGCCATGCTCAACAAGGGTGCCAAGGCGCAACTGGCGGAAGGCGCGATGGAAGAGGCCGAGTTCTATCGCTCGCTCACCGCCGGCGGCAACAGCCACACCCAGGCGATCCTGTTCGGCGGCGGCCCTGCGTTGACCAACTCCTCCGGCGTGCCGTGGACGGCGGCCTATGTCGATTCGCGCGGCGAGCCGACCTGCGACCTGCGCTCCAACATCGCCGCCGAAAGCCGCGCCAAGATCGTCTATGAGCGGCTGATCAACATCACCGACGATCCCGGCATCAAGGACGCCCTCGGCTTCCTGATGACCCGCGAGATCGCGCACCAGAAGTCGTTCGAGAAGGCGCTCTACGCGATCACGGACAATTTCCCCTCCGGCAAGCTGCAGGGCGTCGGCCGCTTCGCCGACGTGTACGTCAACACCTCGCAGGGCGTGGGCGACTTGGCGGGCCCGTGGAACGAGGCGCCGATGTTCGAGAAAATCGACGATCTCGAGGAGGTGATGCCGGCTGACGGCGGCGACGGCACGGCGACGGTCAAGCTGACCCGCGCCGAGGCGACCGTCGCGAAGAAGATGATGGAGCGCACGGCGTCCGACCCGGAGGTCGATGCCGAAACCGGCGTCGATCTCGGTGCCGGTCCCGGCGCCGGCAAGGTCACCGGCGGTGAGGACAAGGGAACCGCATCGGATATCAAGAAAGCCGAAAAGCCGGCGTAATCGCCATCGATGAACAGGTGGACTGATCGATGACGCCGCCTCCCCCCGAGTCGGCGGCCCTTCCAGCCGAGGCGGTTCCCCCGCCTCGGCTGGTTGCGGTTCCGCGCGGCTCTTTCTGGCGCAAGCTCTTCGCTTTCTCCGGACCTGGTTACCTCGTGGCCGTCGGCTACATGGATCCCGGCAACTGGGCCACCGGCCTCGCCGGCGGGGCCGACTACGGCTATCGCCTCTTGTGTGTCATCCTGCTTGCCAATCTTGCGGCGATGTTTCTGCAGTCGCTGGCGGCCAAGCTCGGCATCGTGTCGGGCCTCGATCTCGCGCAGGCCTGCCGGCGCGCCTACGGGCCCCACACCTCCTTCGTGCTGTGGATCCTGTGCGAGATCGCCATCATCGCCTGCGACCTCGCGGAGCTGCTGGGCGCGGCCATCGCTCTCAACCTGCTGTTCGGACTGCCCATCGCCTGGGGCGTGGCGCTGATCGGGCTGGAGGTGCTGTTCCTTCTGGGTTTGACCCGACAGAACGTCCGGCCGCTCGAGGCCTTCATCGTCTGCCTGATGCTGGTCATTGGCGTCTGCTTCGCCGTCGAGCTCGCGCTCGCCCGTCCGGCGATCGGCGATGTTCTGCGCGGCCTGGTGCCGAGTGCGGACATCGTGCGCGATCCGGCGATGCTCTACGTCGCCATCGGCATTCTGGGCGCGACCATCATGCCCCACAACCTCTATCTCCACTCCGCTCTGGTGAAGTCGCGGGCCTACGAACGCACGCCGCAGGGTATGCGTCAGGCGCTGCACTATTCGCGGATCGACGTGGTGACCGCCCTGACGCTCGCCATCTTCGTCAACGGCGCGATCCTGATCCTCGCGGCATCCACCTTTCACGGTCGCGGCCTGGGCGAGGTCGGCATCGAGGACGCCTACCAGCTGCTGGCGCCCGCGCTTGGAACGGGCGCCGCCAGCACGCTGTTCGCCGTGGCCCTGCTGGCCTCGGGACAGAACTCGTCGATCACCGGCACGTTGGCCGGACAGATCGTGCTCGAGGGCTTCACCGATCTCCGTATCGCGCCCTGGATGCGGCAGCTGGCCTCGCGGCTGCTCGCGATGATACCGGCGATCCTCGCCGTGGTAATCTGGGGCGAGGGCTCGGTAACGAGCCTGCTGATCTTCAGCCAGGTCGTCCTCAGCCTGCAGCTGCCGTTCGCCGTCTACCCGCTGGTCCGCCTCACCGGCGACCGCGCCTGGATGGGAAGCTTCGCCAACGGCCGCATCGCCGCGATCGTGGCCTGGGGCCTCACGGCCGCATTGATCGGCCTCAACGGCTATCTTCTCGTCTCGTTCATGCTGTGAGCAGCGGCTTCAAGGGTTGCGGCAATCAGGGAACGAGACGTCGTTCCGGCAGCGGACCGCAGCACCTTCCGGTTTCCGACCAGCCGGTCGTACTCTCGCTCGGCTACACCGTAGGAAGGGTCCGATCGTCGTTCGAGCCCTGCCCGGTCGAGCACCGTGATATACTCGCGGTTGGCCTTGATGAGGTGATCGCCTTCCAGGATGTGCAACGCCACGGTGACGCCGGAACGGCGAACGCACAGCATCGTGGCGATGAACTCGTGGGTCAGCGGAAAGGTATCCGACCGGAAACGGTCGTCGGCCATCAGCAGCCAACGCGCCAACCGCTTCTCGATCGTCGCCCGCCCGTTCGCGACAGCCGTCTGGCTGACCTGGACAGAAAAAGCGAGTGCGTAGCGCAGCAGGAACTGGTGCAACGAGGGACATTCGGACAGCACGCGCTGCAGTTGCGGGACGCCTATGCGCAGTGCCGTCCCTTCCGCCTGGATGAAGGTCTTGTTGATCGCCCGGTCGTCGCCCATGACGGCACTGATCGCAGTCATGCCCTCGAAGCCGACCAGCGCCGTCTCGACCTCCTTCTTGCCTCCCGCCACAACGGACGCGAATCCGCTTTCCATGAAATACGCGTGCTCGACACGGGAATCGACGCGCTCGAGCACGGTGCCGAGGGGAAGGTCTACTCGGGACAGGAAGGGCTCCAGCAGCCCGAGTTCCTTATCGCTCAGCGAGGACAGCAGGCGGTTCGGCGACGCCGCCGCCCGCCGACGCTGCGCGCTCCCATCGGGCTCGCCTGCCCCCACCGACTCCTCGATCGGTCGCGATCCTGCGCTGCTCCGCACGCGCAGCCTCAGAGCTTGGGAATGCGGATCTTCTGGCCGGGGAAGATCAGGTCCGCATCCTTGATGACCTCTCGATTGGCCTCGAAGATCGCATTGTACTTGTTGGCGTCGCCGTAGAACTGCTTGGCGACGGCCGACAGCGTGTCGCCCGACTTGATCACGTAGTACTGCGTGCCGTCGTCGACCGCCTTGGCTTGTTCGCCCTCGATCTTCACTTCACCAACGCCCATGACGTTGCCGGCCATGAGAACGGCTTTCTGCAGCGCTTCTGTCGAGCCGCTGCCGGCAAGCGACACCACGCCGTCCTTGAAGGTGACGCCCACGTCCTTCAGGCCCGGATTGTCCTTCTCGATCATCGCCTTGATCTTGGCCGCCGGGTCCTCGCCCGCTCCGAAGATCTTCTTGCCGATGCTCTTCACGAAATCGAAAAGGCCGCTCATGGAATGTCCTCGTGTCAGCTGTGGAGCCAAAGAACGGCCCGCGCCACGCTGGCGTTCCGTGACGCGAGGAAATGCTGATCGAGAGACCGGCGCTGGGGCCTAGCCGCCCAGGCTGTCGGGCTCAGGCGCCTGTCGCGCCGACTGCCCACCGTCGATGGTTCGCGGGTGCTGCTGATGAAGATAGGCGGCAAGCCTCTCGCGAGCGCCAGCTCCTCCGGACCGCACCGCCGCCTCGAACAGATTGCGCTGAGCGGAGGTCGGCAGGTCGGCCCAACTTGCCGCCACGGCGCGGCCAAGGGCCGTCATGATGTCATCGGAAGCCATTCGGTCACCCTCTCGATTGCAACATCCAGACAGGAAACGCGCGCGCCTCAGGTTCGGCCCTTCACCACGGCGCTGTCAACGCCAAGGCACGTACGCGCCGACGCCGCAGTTGCGCCGTCGCCGCAGCCTATGCTGCAGTGCAGCGTTGATGTGTTGTCAGTAGAGTAACCCTGGAGTTCCGATGTCCATCGCCGTCGAAGCCGCCGCCCCCTCGGGCGCCCTTGCCTTCCTGGAGGGTCGGGCGCTCCCGGAACTGGCTGCTTTCTGGCTCATGCGTCCCTGGCTTTCCACCACCCCGCGCGGAGACGGCCATCCCGTTCTCGTCCTTCCCGGGCTCCTGGCCGACGATGTCAGCACCAAGCCATTGCGCGACTTCCTGAAGTCGCACGGCTACCAGGCGCACGGCTGGAAGCTCGGCCGCAATCGCGGCCTGCGCGCCAACGTCGAGAGCGACATGCGGTCCCGCCTCGATGAGCTGTTCGGTCGCTACGACTCGCGCAAGGTCAGCCTGGTCGGCTGGAGCCTGGGCGGCCTCTATGCCCGCCAGCTCGCGAAGCGCGCCCCCGAGAAGGTGCGGTGCGTCATCACGCTCGGCAGCCCGTTCGCCGGAACGCCGGAGTCCACAAATGCGTGGCAGGCCTACGAATGGGCCTCGGGCAGCAAGATCGACACACCGAGCCTGTTGACCGAAGGTCTCGCCGAACCGCCGCCCGTACCCACGACATCCATCTTCAGCCGGACCGACGGAGTCTGCGCGTGGCAGACCTGCCTCAACCCCGAAGGCGAGCAGGCCGAGAACATCGAGGTCCACGGCAGCCATTGCGGGCTGGGTCATCATCCTGCGGCCGTCTATGCCGTGGCCGACCGCCTCGCGCAGCCGGAAGGCGCGTGGAAGAAGTTCGACCGTACGACAGGATGGCGGCCGCTCACCTTTCCCGGCTGAGGACGTTTCGACGGGCGGTGCCCTCGCGCTGAGCTGCTCGCGCTACGCTCACCGGCCCTGCGGTGTTCGCGCTCAGGTGGAACGAAAATCGACCAATGGCGTTGCCTTGGCGCACGCGTCGCCTGCGTGCAGGAGTTGGGGGCCATGGCTGGAGAGGACGACATGGAAGCCCCGCGCGTCTCGACGGGGATGCGCCGGGCTCGATCATATCCTGGGGGGCGGGCTCGACGGCGATCGGACCTACCTGGTGGAAGGAAAGCCGGGCTCGGGCAAGACCACGCTCGCCATGCAGTTCCTGCTGGAGGGAACGCGCCGGGGCGAGCGGGTGCTGTACGTCGCCATGTCGGAGTCGCGGCGCGAGGTGGAGCTGGTCGCCAAGCGGCACGGCTGGTCGCTTGCTGGGATCGAGATCTTCGAGCTGGTGCCCGACGAAGCGCTCCTCGACACGGAGAGGGAGCTGACCGTCCTCCACCCCGCCGAGATCGACCTCGGCGAGACGACGCGAGCGATATTCGCCAAGGTGGCGGAGGTCGGTGCCAAGCGGGTCGTGATCGACAGCCTCTCGGAGCTGCGGCTGCTGGCGCAGGACCCACTGCGCTACCGGCGGCAGGTGCTCGCCCTGAAGCAGCATTTCGCGCAGCGCAGCTGCACGGTCCTTCTGCTCGACGACCTGACGGCGAAATCGGGCGATCTCCAGCTCCACTCCATGGTGCACGGAGTCATCCTACTCGAGCAGCTGTCGATCGATTACGGCGCCCAGCGCCGGCGCCTGAGCATCCCGAAGATGCGCGGCATCGACTTCAAGGGCGGCTTCCATGACCTCACGATCGTCAAGGGCGGCGTGGAGGTCTATCCGCGCCTGATCGCCGCCGAGCATCACTCCGCCTTCGCCGCCGACCCCACGCCGAGCGGCAACGCCGATCTCGACCGGCTGCTGGGCGGCGGGCTGGAGCGCGGCACGAACGCTCTCTTGATGGGCGCGGCAGGTGTCGGGAAGTCGTCCGTCGCCCTGACCTTCGCCGTCGCCGCCGCTCGCCGCGGCGAGAACGCGATCTACTTCGCCTTCGATGAAGGACGCGGCACGCTGGAAACGCGCGCCAGGACGATCGGACTGGACGTCGAACCGCATATCGCCAGCGACGTCTTGGAGCTTCGGCAGGTCGACCCTGCAGAGCTGTCGCCGGGAGAATTCGCGTCCCTCGTGAGGACGAGCGTGGAGACACATGGCACGCGCGTGGTCGTGATCGACAGCCTGAACGGCTATCTCAACGCCATGCCGGACGGCCGCTTTCTCCTCCTGCAGATGCACGAGCTCCTGTCCTATCTGAACCAGCGGGGAGTGCTGAGTATACTGGTGCTGTCGCAGCACGGGCTCATGGGGCCGGTCGATGCGCCTGTCGACATCAGCTATCTCAGCGATGCGGTCATCATGCTGCGCTATTTCGAGCATGGCGGCACCATGCGTCGCGCCATGTCGGTGGTGAAGAAGCGCAGCGGCGATCACGAGCACGCGATCCGCGAATTCAAGCTGACCCCCAACGGCATCGCGCTCGGGCCGTCGCTCACCGACTTCACCGGGATTTTCTCCGGCGCGCCACGCTACACCGGCGATAGCGGATCGCTGCTGCAGGCCGCACGCCGAGAATGAAGGAACCCGGCGCGCGTGTCCTCGTCCTGACGCCTATCGGGCGCGACGGGGTGGCGTCGGCGGAGTTGCTGTCCCGGGCGGGCCTGCCGGCCCATCTGTGCAGCAGCTTCACCGACCTGACGGAAGAGCTGGCGCACGGTGCTGCCGCGGTCTTCGTCGCGGAAGAAGCGCTGTTCGGGCAGGATCTCGGGCCGCTCGAACAGTGGCTTGCAAGCCAGCCGCCCTGGTCGGACCTGCCCTTCATCCTGCTCACCAGCCATCGACAGGATCCACGCGTGGCGGCGTGGCGTCAGAAGCTGGTCGGCAGATTGGGGAACGCGGCACTCCTCGAGCGCCCGGTCCAGCCGATCACCCTCACGAGCACGGTTCAGGCAGCGGTTCGTGCCCGCCACCGTCAGTACGAGGTGCGCTCGCTGCTGGCGGCGCGCGAGAGGTCGGCGGAGCAGCTGCAGCAGAAGGTCGACGAGGCGACGGCCGAGCTTCGCCAGCAGATGGCCAATCGCGCGCGCATGGAAGACGCGTTGCGCCAGGCGCAGAAGATGGAGGCGATCGGCCAGCTGACCGGCGGCGTCGCCCACGACTTCAATAACCTCCTGATGGTGATCACCGCCGGGCTCGAAATGATCGAGCGCGATCCGGGCTCGAGCCGGGTGCCCGCCTTCATCGAAGGCATGCGCAATGCGGCCCAGCGCGGTGCCGCTCTCACCCGGCAGCTGTTGGGCTTCGCCCGGCGACAGCCTCTCAAGCCCCAGCCGATCGATCTCGAATCGCATGTCGGCGGCATGCGCGAGCTGCTCGACCGCAGCCTCGGCGGCACGATCGACCTGCGCGCCGACTTCGCTCCCGACCTATGGCCGGTCGCCGTCGATCCCAGCGAGTTCGAGCTGGTGGTGCTCAACCTCGCCTTCAATGCGCGCGATGCGATGCCCGGCGGTGGCACGATCACGCTGCTCGGCCGCAACCTGCCGGGTGCTGCGGGCAAGGGCGACTTCGTGCAGCTCACCGTCGCCGACACCGGGACAGGCATGCCGCCCGACGTGGCCGCCCGCGCCTTCGAGCCCTTCTTCACCACAAAGGAGATCGGCAAGGGATCCGGCCTCGGCCTCGCCCAGGCCTACGGCTTTGCCCGCGAGTCGGGCGGCACCGTCCATATCGACTCCGAAGTCGGGCGCGGCACGCGCATCGTGCTCACCCTGCCGCGCTCGTTCGACGCGCCGCTTGCGCTCGACGGGCGGCACGTTAACGGCGTGCGTGCCGGCACCCGCAAGCCCAATTCATCGGAGGCCGGCGGCGGTCGTGTCCTGCTGGTCGAGGACGACGAAGAGGTCGCCCGTCTCGTGAGCGAGATGCTCGACCAGCTCGGTTACGACGTATTGCGCACGGCCGGCGCGTCGGCCGCCCTGGGTGCGCTTGCCAACGGCCGCGCGATCGACATCGTATTCTCCGACATCATGATGCCCGGCGAGATGGATGGGGTCGGGCTCGCGCGCGAGGTGAAGGCGCGGCGTCCGGAGCTTCCCGTCCTGCTGACGAGCGGTCACTCGGCCATCGCCCATCGCGACATCGAAGCCGAAGGCCTCACCGTGCTCGCCAAACCCTATCGTCTTGAGGACCTGCGTGCTGCCCTGGCCGGCGCGCTCCGACGCGCGCACGCACCGCCCGCTCCCTGAAGGCGCGTTCGATACGGCACACTCTCCGCGTCCGGCGGGGACGCCCTCTCGAGGCGTGGAACGGCGTCCTGACCTGCGCGTTGGTCTTGCCATATTGCAGCCACGCGATCTGCGCAGGAAACGATGCCGGCAAAATCCACCTCGCTCCCGACGACGAATGCGGACGAAAAGCGGGAGCCTGTTGCTTCCGGACTCTTCAACGCCCTCAAGGAAGCGGGCTCGCAGTGGGTGGCGCACAAGAGCTCGAAGGCGGGGGCCGCCCTCGCCTACTATTCCATCTTCTCGATGGGGCCGCTGATCGTCGTCATCGTCTCGATCGCGGCGCTGGTCTTTCAACGCGAGGGCGTCCAGCAGGAGGTGACCGACGGCATAAGGGATGCCATCGGCGATCAGGGCGCGGAGTCGGTGCGTACGATGCTCGGTGGCGCCGGCACGCACGGCGAGGGGCTTTTCGCGACGATCATCGGCGCGGCGACCCTGCTGTTCGCCGCCGTCGGCGTCGTGGTCCAGCTCAAGGACGCCCTCAATTCGGTGTGGGAGGTCGAGCCGAAGCCCCGCAGCGGCGTATGGGGGTTCATCCGCGGGTACGTTCTCTCGTTCGCCGGCGTGCTGACGGTGGGCTTCCTCCTGATGATCTCCATGATGCTGACCGCCGCGCTTGCAGCGGTCGGCAAGTACATGGGGAACGCCTTGCCCGAGCCGCTGATGCAGGTGCTCGCGTTCGGCGTGTCGTTCCTCACCACCAGCACCGTGTTCGCGTTGATCTTCAAATGGATGCCGGACACCCACGTCGCGTGGCGGGACGTGATCCTGGGCGCGCTCGGCACCGCCGTTCTGTTCGAGATCGGCAAGTTCGCGATCGGCTTCTATATCGGCAAGCAGGGGCTGGAGTCGTCCTTCGGCGCCTCCGCCTCGATCGTGGTCGTCCTGATCTGGGTCTACTACTCCTCGCAGATCCTGTTGTTCGGCGCCGAGTTCACCCGTGCCCGGGCGCGGCAAAGAGAGTCCTAGCCCTTCAGGCCGCGGCGCTTTCCGGCACGCATGGCGGAGATGCTTTCACGGCGCGCGGTTCTTCGGACCGGGCACGCCGGATGACCGTCACCGCCGCCCCGCTCGCCCGCGCACTTGCAAGGCGCGACAGCGCCTCCTCCATGTCGAGACGGCCGGCGTTCCACCGCAGCGCCGCGGAGGACACCGAGAAATCGTACGGCATCTCCGGCCCTGCCTCTCCGGTGACGGGCAGGTAACTGAGGTAGAAGAGCGGCGGGCGCGACTGCGCGGCCAGTCGATCCCAGTAGCGCCGATAGGCTTCGAGCCGCGCCCATGTCTGATTGCCGAAGACGAGCGCGTTCTTGCGCGCCAGCGCCGACTCGAGTCCCGTTGGTCGCCGCCCGTCGCGTGCGAAGAGATCGAGGATGAACACCGGATCGACCGTGCCCTCGGCCTCGTCGAGCACCGGCTCGAAGGGCGCGTTGACCGCCAGACCGCCGTCGCCGAGCAGCCGACCGTCGATCTCGACCGGCGCGAACTCGGGCAGGAAGCCGCAACTCGCCAGCAGATGGTCGATCTCGATCCGGTGGCCCCTGCCGGTGTCGAACAGCACCACATCGCCGCTCTCGACGTCGACTGTCGCGACCGTGAAGCGGATGTCGCCTCCGTTCAGCCGGCCGAAGTCGATCGTCCGGCGAAGGAACGCAACGGTCGGCGCAAGGTCGTAGAAGCTCGAGAACGACAGGCGGGGTCCAAGCGCCTGTAAGCGGCCGAGCGAGCCGAAGAGGCGCGTGTGAAGCGCGCTCATCCAGTTGGCGGCGTGACGCAGGCTCGCGTTCGGCGGACCGAACGGGCCCCAGGCCGAGCCGCGCAGCCAATATACCTGGAGGGCCTCCACGACCCGTGACGGCTCGGTGCCGGCGATCAGTGCGCCGTTGAGCGCACCGACCGAGCTGCCCGCGATCCATCCGATCCGGGCATTGGGCCGCGAGAGCAGGGCATCGCATGCGCCGGCCTGGTACGAGCCCAGCCCAACGCCGCCCGCCAGCACGAGCGCAGCGCTGAACTCCGGATCGGTCTCCGGTTCGTGCGGATGGATGGTCATATGAACTCCGGCGGGGCGACACCGCTTGCGACGCGGACACACGGGAGACCGTGCGCGTTGAGCAACGACGCTGTTGTTCGCCAGGTTGCAGCCCGGGGCAGCCATTAAGTCACCGTCGCGCGTGCTTTTTCGTCAGCAGCAACTCTGTTGCAGTTGCAGCAACTCGGCTCCTCCGTTGGACGTTCGAAGATCATGACCGCGGAGAACGATCCAGAACTCAAACGTCTGCTCGTCAACGCCCGTCGAGCCCAGGAGCGCTACCATAGGCTTGCCGGCTTCCCGCCGGAGGTCGTCGCCGCCGCCGAAGCACTGAGCAAAGAGGCCGCTGACGCCGTCGACGCGTACCTGGAGCGCAAACGACGCGACTCGTACCCGTGCACCGAGCCGTAGTCGGAGCGGCCCCGGCGGGCGGGCTCAAGCGGGGCGGATCGGCCTGAATTCCACGGTGAGATGCGCGAGCTCGTGCACCGGCGCGAGCCGCGCGCGGATCGCATCCGCATCGAGGCCCGATGCGCCGGCGACGCTGACGATGCCGGCGTGCGCTTCGGGCCCGATGCGCCAGACGTGCAGATCGACGATCCTGGCATCTCCCGGCCCCTCGACGAGATCGCGCACCTCGTCGGCGACGGCGGCATCGGTCGTGTCGAGGAGCACGGCAGCCGCGTCGCGCAGCAACACCCAGGACCAGCGCCCGATGACGAGGCCGCCCACCACGCCCATGACGGGATCGAGCCATACCCAGCCGAGATAGCGACCGGCCAGCAGAGCCACGATCGCCAGGACCGACGTCAGCGCATCCGCCAGGACGTGGACATAGGCGGCGCGGAGATTGTTGTCCCGGATCCCGTGCGCCCGGCCGTGATCGTGAGAGTGGTGCCGATCGTGGCCATGGGCATGATCGTGGGCGTGCCCGTGCCCATGAGGTCCCGAGAGCAGGGCCGCGCTGGCGACATTGACGACAAGGCCGAGCACGGCAATCCAGGTCGCCTCGAAGAACGCGACGTCGACAGGCTGGAACAGCCGCATCACGGACTCCGCCGCAATGCCGAGCGCGATCAGCCCGAGCGCCATTGCCGATGCGAAGCCCGCGAGATCGCCCACCTTGCCGGTGCCGAAGCTGAACCGTCGGTTCGACGAGTGCCTCTTGGCATAGAAATAGGCCAGAGCGGCCGCGGTCAGGGCGCCTGCATGGGTCGCCATGTGGAAACCGTCGGCCAGCAGCGCCATCGACCCGGTGAGCCAGCCGGCCATGATCTCGCCCACCATCATTGCCGCCGTCAGCCCGACCACCCAGAGCGTGCGGCGCGCATTGCGGTCGTGCGCCGGGCCCAGGAAGACATGGTCGTGGGTGAGATGGTCGGTATCCGGAAAGCTCATGGCGGCCGCCCTACTTGTTGTAGCGGCGGATGGCGTCGATCAGATCGTCGGCACCCGCCTGCCGGTCGGCATTGGACAGTCCTGGACGGGCGACGTGCTCGCGCAGGTGCTGCTCGATGAGCTCGGCCATCAGTCCGCTCATCGCGCCCCGCGCTCCGGCGACCAGATGCAGGATGGTCGCGCAATCGTCCCCCGCGGAGAGTGCGCGTTCGATCGCGCCGACCTGTCCGGCGATGCGGCGAACGCGGGCGAGAAGCGCGTCGTTGTGGGTCGATATGTGCGCCATAGGATAGCCCCCTACCCTATCTCGCCTTTCGCTTGCAAGAGGCCTGCAATCCTGCCCGGCTCGTGTTCGTCCGGCGAGACCTCAGGAGCCGGTCAGCTTCGCGACGAGGTCGACGACGGCGAAGATGCTGAAGGGCTTGCGCACGAAGGCGGTGTAGCCGAGCGCGCGCTCGGCCAGCGTCACTTCGGGAATCGAGCTCATCATGACCACGGGAACGTCGGCGAGTTGCGGATCGGCCCTCATCGCCCTCACCAGCGCCGCACCGTCCATCACGGGCATCATGAAATCCGTGACCACGAGCGCCGGCTTCTCTTTCGCGGCGCGCTCGAGCGCTTGCCGGCCGTTGGTGGCGATCAGGACGCGATGGCCCTCGTCCGTGAGCACCTCCTCGAGGAGCTTTACGATGCCGAACTCGTCGTCCACGACCAGCACGACGGCCATGCGTCAGCCCCTGGCCGAGGTCAGGAGCTGCTCAGCGCTGTCCGGGGTATCGTGGATCTTCACGCCCGTGTCCGTGAGGTCGTATTCGAAAAGCGAGGGTGTAAAGTCGCTGTCCCTCGCCTTGAGGAGCGAGATCATTCGATGCAACCGGGCGCCGCGCTCGACGAAGCGCAGCAGGACCAGGTTCTCCGCCAGGCTCGAAGCGTCGTCGACCGGGACGTTCACCGCCGGACCGAGAATGTTGGGCACCTCGAGCGAGTAGAGTGTGGTGACGCCCCGCACCCGAAGCTCGTTGGCGACCGCGGAGAAGAAGTTGCCGACGCGGGACGGCTCCACGGTTCCGCTGCGGAACGCCGTCAGGCCGTCGATGAACAGACGCTTGACCTTGCGCCGAATGACGGCGTCGATGAGGCTCTTGCCATAGGCATCGAGCGGCTCGCTCGTCGGAGTCTGCCAGAGCATCTCGATCGCCCCGCTGTCGAACAACGGGCCGAGCGCCGGGACCATGCGATCGGCCTTGGCCCGCAGGCGGGCTGGCGTCTCGTAGAAGCCGAACATGAGTCCCGGCTCGGCGACCGAACAGCGGGCGAGGAAATGAAGTCCCATCGTCGTCTTGCCGACGCCGGAAGGACCCATGATCATCGTCGTGGAGGCCGCCGGAACGCCGCCGTTCAGCATGTCGTCGAGCCTGGCGATGCCGCTCGACACCCGTCCAACGGCGAGCTCCGCCCCGCGGCTCGGATAGGCCAGCAATGCCTCGATGCGCGGGTAGACGATGAACCCTCCATCGGCGATCTTGTAGGCGTGGCGGCCGCGCAGATAGGCGGAGCCGCGAAACTTGCTGACCATCAGATCGCTCTCGGCCCGCCACCCGTAGGCCCGGTCGGTAAGCGTGATCAGCCCGTCGACCATGGTCTGCTCGGGCGACGCCAGGCGGCTGTCGTTGGTGGTGAGAAACATCGTGCAATCGGTGGCTAGAGCAACCTCCTGCAGGTCGTGCACGAACACCCTGAAAGCCTGGTCGCTGGGCGCGCTCGCCGCGGCGGTGACCAGCCCGTCGATCACCAGCACGGAAATCCGACGTCGCTGGATCTCGCGACGCAGAAGCTTGGTGAGCTCGGCCAGCCCGCCGTCGAGCATTTCGTTGAAGCCGCTCACATAAGTCAGCGCTTCGCCGATCCTGGCTTGGTCGAAGAACGCCAGCTGGCGCAGGTTGCTGATCAGGCGGGCGTGGTTCTCGGCGAGCAGGGTGACGAACATCGCCCTGCCGCCGCTTGCGACGTGATGGAAGCAGATCTGGTTGGTGAAGATCGTCTTGCCGGCGCCCGGCGCACCCTGAATGACATAGAGGCCGCCCAGCATGAAGCCGCCGCCCAGTATGGTGTCGAGGCCGGGTATCCCGCTCAGCAGTCGCCGCTGTTCCGGCGCGATAGGGGTCATTCGAACTCCTTGGGGGGCATCGACGGCACCAACGGCAGGGTTATGAGGAATTTCGACCCCGCGCCCGGCGCACAGGTCACGGCGATGCAGCCGTTCATCGCCTCGACCAACTGCTTCACGATCCACAAACCAACGCCGAAACCGCCGCTGGTGTGGGCCGGTGCTACGGCCCGCTCGAAGCGTTCGAACATGCGCGCCTGGCTGTCGGCCGGGATGCCTGGCCCGCCGTCGGCCACGCTCACGCGGGCGACGCCGTTCGCCGGGTCGGGCACGGCACGGACGAGTATGGGAGTGGCTGCACCGTACTTGATGGCATTGGAAACCAAGTTGTCGAGGACCTCTTCGACAGCCAGCCGGTCGCCCACGATGGCGACACCCCCGGCGGGAAGATCGAGCGCGATCGGCGAGCCGGCGTGCCTGGCCAGCGGCTCGAAGGTGTTGGCCACCGCATGGGCCACTTCGCAGACGTCGACTTCACAGAGCTCGAGCCGCAGCTTGCCGGTAGTGATGCGCGACACGTCGAGCAGCGTGGTCGCGCGCTTGATGAAGAGAGCGATCAGCCGATCGATCTGCTCGATATGGTGGACCACCCTCTCCGCCGCGAGGTCGCCCTTTGCCAGCGCGTTTCGCAGCAGTGCGATGCGACTGACGATCGGCGTCATGGGATTGCGCAGCTCGTGGGCAGCGACCGCCAGGAAACTGTCCCGCGCCGCGATCTGTTCCGAGAGGCGAAGATTCTCCTCGGTCAGCTCGCGAACCTGCCGGCGAAGATCTTCGAGAGTTACGTCGCGGGTGATCGGATCGCGGTAACCCCTCCGTTCGCCATGATCATTGGGGGTGGATCCTTCAACAACTCGCTTCGCACGCGCCAGGGCTGGTGTCGAAACGCTCGCAACGGCACGAGCGCTACGAGCAACATTCTCAACGCCGTGACGGCCGGGCCGTTCCTCTCAGCTCGATTGAACGGACGCCTCTCCACCTTCGTCGGGCAGGCTGTCGAGCCAGCGGCGCGCCTCGTGCTGCTCGGTGAAGACGCGGATCGGGCGGCGGACCTGCGCCTTCGCGGCGAACAATTGGGCCTTGCCGGCGAGCACCGGATCGGCCGCCACCAGGGCGAGTGGCCCGGCGGGACGACTCAGCTCGCGCTCGCGAATGATCTCGGCAAAGGCCTCGGTCCGTTCATCCGACAGCAGCGAGGTGACGGCGCTGAGGTCGAACAGCTGCCGATATCCGCCGGCCATCTCCCGGTCGAGGTCGAACAGGTAGCCGACCAGGTCGCTCGCCAGCAGATTCTCCTTCGCGACGGCCAGCACGAGGCGTTTTCCATGCGAGACGGTGCATTGAATCGGCATGGTCGCACACTACACCCGCGACGTCGCGTGTGGCGACGCATTCCGTTGCGGCGACATCCGACGCGGGTGACGCCGCCGTCACCCGATGTAGTGCACCACCTCGAGCTTGAGCCCGTCGGGATCGGCGACGAACACCGCATAGTAGCCTGCACCGTATTGCGGATAGTCGGCAGGCGGGTCGAGGATGGTCCCCTGCTCCTTCATCAGCGCATGAGCCCGGTCGACGTCGTCACGGTCCGCGGCATGAAACGCGAGATGATGCAGGCCGGCAGCGTATCGGTCATGCTCGCGGGGTGACCGGGCCGCGCGCAACGCGACGCCGGCCACGATCTGGCCGTCGCGAACCAGTTCCCAGACATGCAGCGCGGCTTCCTGCTTGACGCGCACATAACCGAGGAAGCTCAGAAGCGCCTCGTAAAACGGCACGGACGCCGCCATGTCGCGTACCGTCAGATCGATGTGATTCACGCTGCCCCGCAGGCGTGCCGCGGTCGTCATCCTGTCGTTCATGGTCGCCAACCTCGTGCGCACAATGGCCTGCGGATTATGCAACGATTTGCACCATCACAAGGACGAGGCCAAGCGTGGCAAGGTTCCAGCTGAACGAGCGCAGCCACGGAACGCCCCATGCGTACAATGGCAGATAGGCTCCGCGCCCGAGGACGTACATCAGCGCGCCCGTCACGCTCAACGCCCCGCCCCGGTCCAGCAGGTGCGCCATCAGGACGGCGGCGACGAACACCGGAAACGTCTCGAGGAAGTTGCGCTGGGCACGGTCGAGCCGGCCGGCCACGCCGGTCGGCCGCAGGCCCTCGTCGCGAGGCCCAACGGTATAGCGATTGCCGACCTGGGCCTTGAAGCTGAAGGCCGCCGCCGTCAGGTGCACCAGCGCCAGCGCCATGGCCCCGTAGAGGCATGTCATCTCGACGGACATCCGTTCCTCCTGCCATTCCGACAACGCAATCTAGTGGGGAGGGCGCAGCGCCGCTCGCGGACTCGGTCGGCGCAGCCGCGGACACCGAGCGGAACGGCGACCGCGGCCGTCTTTGCGGCGGTGGCCGTCATGAGTCTTCTCGCGCCGAAGTCGGCATTGAAGATGAAGAGCTCGAGGTTGGCAGAGCGCGGGCTCCCCAGCCAAAACGCTCGGCCACGAGAGGGCGATGCACGTAACGGACGACGCTCCCATCGCTTGCGCAGTGCCCGTCGGAGAGCTACAGCCCCACGATCCTCTGCGCGGTGAGGTTCGGGCCATCGAAGCCCGCCAGCCGCGACAGCGCGGCCACATCGAGGCACGTGAGACGGGTTCCCTTGACGGCAATCAGGCCGTCCTCCCGCAAGCGCCGCAGCGTCCGGTTCACGTGCGGCACGCTGAGGCCAAGGCTGTCGGCCATGAGGGCCTGCGTCATGGGCAACTGATACGAACGTTGGTCCGCGAGACCCGCCTGCTGCAGCCGAACCAGGAATTCGAGCAGCAGGTGCGCCACGCGCTCATAGGCTGAGCGGCGACCGACGCCCACCAGATGCTCGGCAAAGAGCGCCGACTCGTGTCCCACCTGCCAGAACAGGGCCGTGCCCAGCCGCGGGTGAGACCGGAACAATCCGAACAGAACGTCGAATGACACCGGGCACACCACGGCATCGTCGATCGCGGCGATCGAATAGAGCGACTTGTCGAACAGGCAGCCGGGGAAGCCGATGATGTCGCCGGGCAGGACCAGATTGAGAATCTGGCGCCGGCCGTCATGCAACACCTTGTAGCGGATTGCCGTGCCGCGGCTGAGGACGAACAGCGACCGGTAGCCATGCCCCGCGGAGACGATTTCGGCGCCGGAGCGGACAGTGTCGAAGCGCGATTGCAGCTCTTCGAGAAAACGCCGTTCGCCGGGCATCAAGGAGACGAACCGCCCCACCCGCTCCATCAAAGGCGCCTTCAGCTTGTTCAACTCTGACGGCGAGATCGTGATGGCGCGCCTCGGGCTGCAGTCGATATGAGCGAAGTTAATCCAGATCAATGATCGATGCAAAACGGCGCTGACATTCGCGTGAAAATCCGCCGCGCGGCGAAGGCTCCGCGTTGAGATTCGACAGTCTCGCGGCAATAGTTTTGCACCCCGCGTCGAATGCCATCGGCGTGAGGAACAGGGAGACCAATCATGAAAACAAGAACCGTCCTGGCTACAGCCGCTGCCGTCTTTGCAGCCGGCACCTTCGTCGCCACATCGGCGTCGGCTGGCGTGAAGTGCGCCGGCGCCAATGCCTGCAAGGGCCAGAGCGCCTGCAAGGGGGCGAAGAATGCCTGCAAGGGCCAGAACGCCTGCAAGGGCCAGGGCTTCACGGAAACCGGGAGCACGATCGAGTGCACGGCCATCAAGTCGAAGTAGGACTTGGTGCAATGAAAGCGGGCGCCCCAGTTCCCCCTGGGCGCCCTCTTTCTATTTGTGGTGACGACCTCGTAGAGAAGACGAGCGCATGCGCCCTACAGTCCAAATGGCCAGGTCTCCGGCGCGCCCGGCTTCGCATGCTCGGCGCCGAGCGGCGTAACCGCGCTGGTCTCGTCGAACCATAGCCAGGCGTCGAACTGCTGCGGCAGGGACGCGGTCGCGTAGTGGCTGCCGAGCTCGGTCTCGGGGCGGTAGATCACGCCGATGAAACGTTCCAGCCGCGGCTCGAGCAGGCGCGCGCGCAGCGCCTGGTCGCCGTGGAGATCGAGCAGGAAACGCGGCACGCCCGAATCGTGGCACAGCCGCTTGTAGCTGTCGCGGTGCGACGGCCGCACGCGTTTGATCTCCATGTCGCCGTCCCAGTCGGACGCCGCGGCGACCGTGCCGGCGTGCGTGCCGAAGCCGATCAACGCCGCCTTCTCGCCGTAGGCCTGCCGGCAGAGCTGGCCGATGTTCAGCTCCTCGCGGCTCTGCCCCATGTCGGTGAAGCGCGCATCGCCGATGTGCGAGTTGTGCGCCCAGACCACCGCCCTGGCCTGCGGCCCGCGCGCTTCCAGCAGATGACCGAGCGTCTCGGACATGTGGGTGTCGCGCAGGTTCCATGACGCCGCGCCGCCGTAATACATCACGCGGTAGTAGCGCTCTGCCGCGGCGACCAGCCGCGCGTTCTGCGCCGCGTCGAGGAAGCTCTCACCATCGCCGGCGGCGTAATCGAGCCGGCGCTGCAGCAGCTCGCGCAGCTGGGCCACGACGGCGTCCTCGCACTTGGCGAGCCCGCCACGCAGCACCGCGCGGCCGTAGGTCGCCGGCTCGTTCTGCCACGGCGTCAGGCAGCCGTAGCGCTCGCGCGCGATGCGGGCCGCCTCGGGGTCGACCCTGTCGAGATACTCCAGCACGGCCGCGATCGAGCCGCCCATGTTGTAGAGGTCGAGGCCGTGAAAGCCGACGCGCCGAGCGGGCTGCGCGACGGTCGCATTGTGGCGGCGCATCCACGCGACGAAGGCCGCGACCTCGGTGTTGCGCCACATCCAGGTCGGAAAGCGCTGGAACGGCGGCTCGGCATCCGCCGCGGCCGGACGATGGCGCACATGGGCGTCGACGGCCGCCGCGTCGGGCCAGTCGGCTTCGACCGCCACGATGGTAAAGCCGTGCTGCTCGACGAGATGGCGCGTGATCGCTGCACGAGCGCGGTAGAACTCGGCGGTGCCGTGGCTCGCCTCCCCGAGCAGGACCACGCGCCGGTCGGCGATGCGGTCGAACAGCCGGCCGAAGCGGGATCGTCGGGCTCGGGCAACGGCTCCGCCGCCTCGGCGATCATCTCGGGCAGGGTGCGCGAACGAGCCGGCACGTGGCTGGTCGCCGCGCGCCGACCGTCCTCGGCCCAGCCCTGCTCGCCGATCAGCGGGACGAATATCACGCTTCCCCGCTCCTCCTTGTCGAACGAGCCGTCCGCCTTTCGTGTCAGCTTCAGCAGCGTCTGTCGCCCCTCCTCCGCGCCGACCGGAATGACCAGGCGGCCACCGACGGCGAGCTGCCGCTCGAGCGCCTCGGGCACCGCCGGTCCGCCGGCGGACACGACAATGGCATCGAACGGCGCTGCCTCGGGCCAGCCCAGGGTGCCGTCGCCGACGCGCAGCTCGACCTCGTAGCCGAGCTTGCGGAAACGTTGGCGCGCCGCCTCGGCCAGCGAGGCGTGGCGCTCGATCGCATGCACCCGCCCGGCAATCCGCGACAGCACGGCCGCGGCATAGCCCGAGCCGGCGCCGATCTCGAGGACGCGGTCGCCGGGCGTCACCTCGGCGGTCTCGATCATCAGGGCGACGATATAAGGCTGCGAGATGGTCTGGCCTTCGCCGATGCGCAGCGGCGTGTCCTCGTAGGCGAATTCCTCGAAGCCGGGCTCGACGAACGCCTCGCGCGGGACCTCGCGCATCGCTTCGAGCACATGACGGTCGCGCACGCCGCGGCGCTCGATCTGGACGGCGACCATGCGGTCTCGGGCGCGTGACAGGGCCGACATCGTTTCCGCTCAATCAGGGTGGAAACCAACCGATCGCGAACCCGCCCTGGGCGGCATTCGGTTCGCAATCGTACGCTTTCTGACAGACCGCGTTCCGGTCGAAACCTTTGCCCCCCTGAGGGCTTGTAGTCGGCACGAGGCGCGCCTCTCTTCTCCGGTCTCCCTCCCCCGTCGGAGAATGGACAGCTCCACGCTTCGGCAAAGCTCGCCCTCGTGTTTGGTTTGAGGGCGAGCTTTCGCCGGGAGGGCTATCGGCTGGAACCCCGTTCGCACACCTGTGAAGTTCTCACGACGACCGTTGGGAATGGTTTCCGCCGGACTGCGAAATTCCGGAAAGAGCGGCGGTCGCATAGCCCGTCTTGGCCAGAGTGGCGAGATCCGCAAGCGCGACGATTCCGACCAGCCGCTTGTCCCGGTCGATGACGGGCAGGCGGCGGATCTGCTCGTCCGCCATGGTGCGGGCGACATGCGCGGCATCCTCGTCCTCGAAGCAATACCTGACCTCCGGAGTCATGACCTCGCGCACGCACGCCGAGGCCGACTTGCCGGCAGCGACGCCGCGAACGGCGATATCACGGTCGGTGATCATGCCGACCAGCCGATCGTTCTCTCCGACCGGCAGGGCGCCAATGTCGGTTTCGAGCATGATCTTGGCGGCTTCCTGGATATGCTGCTCGGGATTGACCGTCTTGACGTCCCGGCTCATCGCTTCCCTGACCAGCATTCCGGACTCCTCGATTTAGAGATGGGGCAGGTTGGTCGGCTCGCCACTACCGACGAGTCCGGCTCCCCGCCGTGTCGGCGGCCACCCTGCATCCGGGGGGAGACTGGAATGAGAGGATGGCCGCCGACGGTGCATTGGCACCGACAACTCAACGCCGCGCGGCCGAATTGGTGACAGTCTTTTCTGGACTGTGCGCTTCCGAACAGGGCACCTCGCGCGCGGTGCTGCGGGCAACTACGGGCGACGGGCGTCCATTCCCTCCTTAGGCAGTCGGCGTCCGGCTGCTTCGCAGGAGGAACGGAAAATATGCCTATCATGAACAACGAGCGCCGGTCATTCGGCGCGCGTGACGATGAGAGCAATGGTCGTGACGAGCGGCGCGGCGGCGGCTACGAACGTGGCAGCTACGACCGGCACGACGGCGATCGGTACGAGGGCGGTCGGCACGAGGGCGGTCGCTACGAGGGCGGCTCCGACCGCCGATACGGCAGCGACTATGGCGGTCCGCACTATGGCGAGGGTGGCGGCGGTCGGGAGGGCGCAGGCGGCTATTCCGGCATGGGTGGACGTCACCAGATGAGCCAGGAGGACCGCTGGCATGGCGCCGGCCGCGACCATGACGAACGTCGCGGTGGCGGTGGCTGGTACGGCGGCCGCGATGACCACGACCGCGGGCGCGGCGAGCATGGCGGTGGGCAGTACGGAATGGGCCACTACGGCAACCATCCGCAGGGCGGGCGCTATCGCGGCGGTGGCTATGCCGAGGACGAGGGCTACGGCGGCGTCTCCATGCAGCGCGAGCGCGACTTCGACCGCAGCATCGGCAACCAGGGCGGCGGTGGACGCGGCTGGTATGGCGGAGAGCAGTCCGGCGGCGGAATCTCCGGTGGCAGGTATGGCGGCGGCGATGCGGCAAGCGGCGGCGGCGGCTACCCGCAGCGCGGTGATGCGATGGGCATGGGGGCGGGCATCGGGCGCGGATCGGGCATGACCGGCAAGGGCCCGAAGGGCTACACCCGGTCGGACGATCGCATCAAGGAAGACGTTTGCGATTGCCTCACCGACGATCACCACGTCGATGCAACGTCGGTCGAGGTGCAGGTCAGGAACGGCGAGGTGACGCTCAGCGGCACCGTCGACAGCCGCGAGGCCAAGCGTCGCGCCGAAGACCTCGCCGAGCGCGCGAGCGGCGTGAAGCACGTGCAGAACAACCTGCGGATCCTGACGGGCAACGATGCCGGCGGCAGCGATGCCGACAAGAGGACTGGCGCCGGCCACACCACGAGCAGCATCATCACCTGACGGGCTGCGCTGAACCGACGCAAAGGAAAAGCCGCGCGTTAGCGCGGCTTTTCTCTGCAATGATCCAGGCTCGGTGTTCAGGCTGTCACAGGACGAAAGAGCCTTTCCCAAGCGCGTGCATGCCGGTCAGCTTGACAGCGAAGTCGGCGCTGCCGTTGCCGTCCAGATCGGCACGCACGACCGTGTCGGTGCCGTTGTTCGTCACCTGCAGCTCGCCGGCCGTACCGGAGAACGCCGCCGCGGAGATGTAGATGAAAGCCTGCTCGCCCGCGACGCCAGAATCGGCGTCGATCGCAGACAGGTCGATCCGGTCGCCGGCATTCCAGTCGCGGATCCAATCGGCGGCTGCGACCGTGCTCTCGGCCGCGTCGCCGAACACGAACCGGTCGTTGCCCAGACCGCCGAACAGATCATCCTGCCCAAGGCCACCGGTCAGCCTGTCCGACTGCGCCCCGCCGCGCAGCACGTCGTCCCCGGCGCCGCCGATCAGGTCGAAGCGGCCGTCGAGTTCCGCCGAGCCGTCGAACTTGAGGAAGTCGGCGCTGCCCAGCAGGTGCCCATCGACCGTCAGCGTCGAGCCGGCGGCGACGTTGCCATCGTCCATGATGAGCTTGTAGCTGAATCCGGACTTCAGCTCGACCGTCTCGATGCCGGTGATCGTATGGGCGTCGAACCTGAACCCATCCGCCATGTCCTGGGCGAGCACGAGAGTGTCGCTGCCCGCTCCGCCGTCCAGCCGGTCGGCCGCGGTGAAACCAGACGCGACGGAGAAAACGTCCTCGCCCTTGCCGCCGTAGATCGTCTCCCTGCCGGCCTCGTCGATCAGGAAGGTATCGTTTCCGCCGTCGCCGTAGATCGTGTCGTTACCCTCTCCGCCGGCCATGACGTCGTGGCCGCTGCCGCCCGAGATCGCGTCGTCACCGGCGCCGCCGTCCAGCGTATCATTGCCGCCGCCGCCTTCGATCGCATCGTGCAGCATACCACCGACGAGCGCCTCAGCCGCGCTGGTGCCGAGCCGGGTCGAGATCTTCTCGACCGTCACTGAGTCGACGTCGAAATAGTAGCTTTTGTTGGCACCCGCGCTGGTCGCCGGCACGAAGGTAGGGTCGCCGATGTTGGGGCCGCCCGGGTCGCCGGGCGACGGACCCCAGTTCGTCGGCACGCCCCAAAGGTTGAGATGGAGCTGCATCTTCACGTCCGCCTGAGGGACGTTGACCTTTTCGACCCTGATGACCTTGTTGTCGATGAGCCATGTTACTTTGTTGGGCAGCCACTCCACCCGATAAGTATGATAGTCGTTGGGCGAGAAGCCGGGGATCTGGCTGACCGGATAGGAAATCGGGAAGTCGTGCTCGCTGGACGACGAGCCCTGGTGAGGAAAGACGTTGGTCGAGATCTTGTTGGTCGAACTCGGCCTCAGCTGGCTGGTGAGGATCTCCCAGTCGAGCTCGTTGTGCGGTACGCGCGGCGAGGGCGGCGGCGGAAACTGCTGGTAGAAGAACATTCCGGCGATCATGCCGCCCTGTGTCCCTTCGAACCTCATCCGGGCTTCGAAGGCGAGGCCGCCGGTGGACTTCGCATCCCACGCACCTTTCGTGATCGCTTCCGATCCGTAGAACGAATTGCCGTCCTTCCAGTCGAAGTTCCAGGTGTCCAGCTTGATACGCGCCACGCCCCCTTGGGCACTGGGAAGCTCCTGGCGCATCAAGGTCTTGCCCAGATAGGCCGGATTGCCGGCGTCGTTGCCGTAGTATGCCTGATTATAACCCCAGTTCGTCGCGTTGAGCTTGCCGTCTGTCTTGAAGTTGTCCTTGAAAAGAACCTGGGTCCCGCTGACTGCCACTTGTCCGTCCCTCCTGCCTCGATAGCGGGGCGGATCATATGAGCTCGACGCGCGATGTCCATCGCGCCGACCGCCGATTGGCAGGACGGTCAGCGGCCTTTAGGGTGTGGCGAATCCCAGGATCATCGACAAGCCACCCCCATGCCTCCCCGCTACGCCGCCATCGCCCCCGGCGATCCCGCGCCATGGTTTCGCCAGCGCTCCACGAGCAATCCGAACTACGCGTTCGACACCGTTGCCGGCCGCTACGTCGTCATGTGTTTCTTCGGATCCGCCGCCGATCCAGCGGCGCAGGCCGCGCTCGGCGCGGTGCGGCAGCACCGCAAGCTGTTCGATGACGTGCGCGCCTGCTTTTTCGGCGTGAGCGTCGACCCCGCCGACGCCGCGCAACGAAGGGTTCAGGAGAGCCTGCCCGGCATCCGATTCTTCTGGGATTTCGATGCCACCGTCAGCCGGCTGTACGGTGCGGTCCCGACGGATACTCAAGGCGGCGCGAAGTCCGTCGAGATGCGACGCTTCTGGCTCGTACTCGACGCCGCGCTGCGTGTGATCGCACTGTTGCCATTTGCGCCGGATGCAAGCGATGCCACGGCGGTGTTCGATCTGCTGCGCCGCCTCCCCCCGCCCGGTCGCGCCGCGGGAGCCGGCGGCGAGTTGCCTGTTCCGGTGCTCTGGCTTCCAAACGTCTTCGAGCTCGATCTGTGCCAAGCCCTGGTCGCCGCGTACGAACGGCATGGCGGCGAGGAATCGGGCTTCATGCGCGACGTGGACGGCAAGACGAAGCTCGTACACGATCCCCTGCACAAGCGGCGGCGCGACTTCACAGTGGAGGACGAGACCCTGATCAGGGTCATCCAGAACCGCGTCCTCCGCCGCATCAAGCCGCAAATTCAGAAGGTCCATCAATTCGAAGCTACGCGCATGGAACGCTATCTCGTGGCATGCTACCGCGCCGAGGATGGAGGGCACTTCCGCCCGCATCGCGACAACACTACCAAAGGCACTGCCCATCGCCGATTCGCCGTCTCGATCAACCTCAACGAAGGCTTCGAGGGCGGCGACCTGTCCTTCCCGGAGTTCGGACCACGCGCATTCCGGCCACCCGTAGGGGGCGCGGTTGTGTTCTCGTGCTCGCTTCTCCACACCGTCTCGCCGGTGACCAAGGGGCACCGATACGCCTTCCTGCCCTTCCTCTACGATGACGCAGCCGCCAAGATTCGCGCTGCCAACCAGCACTTCCTCGGCCCGGGATTCGAATACACCCCTTGAAGGCACGTCGCCGGATGACCACGCGTCTTCGACGAAGTCGACGAGGATCCGCCGGCGGTCTATTGGATGGGTGTCAGCGTGAAGCGGCAGGAATAGCGCTTGTTAAAGACCTGCAGCGCGCGCGCGCGCGCATTGCCGGTGAGATCCACGGCAAATTCCTTGCCATCGACCGGTACCGTGATGGTGGTCGAAACGGAACCGTCGCTGCCGACAGGCGTCGAGAAACCGTGCCCATTGTTGGTCCTCCCCGACAGCTCGGTGTCAGTTTGGGCAAAGTCGAATACAACCTTCGTTAGATCGGCCTGCCGGCAGATAATCGGCGAGTCCGGTGTGAGCGCCGGCCTTGCGCGCCACGGGTCGGCGGCGGCGTAGCTCGACGTGGCGACGATGCCCAGAATCGCTGTCGCCGCAAGTGCCCGTATCAGAACTGTCTGCACAGATTTCCTCCAGGATTCGCAGAATCGAAGCCCCGTCGTAACCATCGACGGACGCTCCCGGTTGCGTCGCAACCCAATCGGCCCCGTACGAACAACTAGATGACGTGAGACGACGCGACCCAAGGTCCTCGCCGCTGCGGTGGAAACGCTCCGCGCAATCGCCTACTGGTGTCGCCATGCCACGGGAGCGCGCCCATGAGTGAAAATCCGTCCAACCTGCCCGACCGGCTGACGGCTCTCGAAACCGCCGTCGCGCGCCTGCGCGAGCAACTTGAACAGGTTACGGCGGAACTGGGATCCAATCCGACGAACACCCGTCTCGTGATCCAGCGGGTCAATGTCATGAAGCAGATCATGGTCACACAGACGGAGATCGACCGACTGCGCAATCGGGAACAGGGTTAACGGCGGGGGAACGGCGCTGCGTGGCGAGCGGCATGAGCTTTGCAGCGCCAGGTCAATCACCGCGACGCCACCGCCGAACCATCAACTGCGGTCGAGCTGATGGCGGCTTTCGTGCGCGGAGTCTGCCGACGTGCCCGTGATCGGCGAACGCCCGCGCCCGTTGGAGGTGTCGCTCGGATAGACAGGGAGCAGCTCCACGTCGCAGACGACCGTGTTCGCCCCGTCGGGCGGGGACTTCAGGAAACGGGCTAGCCGCTCCCGCTCATCGGCCGACGGAACGGTCCCCTTGACGATCAGCCGGCCGTCAACCGACTCGATCGCGAGGTTGCGGACATCGACGCCGGCCGCGGTCAGCGCGTCGTTGACCTCGTTGCGGATATTCTCGTCGCGCGCATTCATGACAATTCCTCCATAGCATGCCCTTCCTCAACGCCCCCCAGGGCAAAAACGTTTCGTGTAGGGTCATCGCCGGGAGCGCAGACGCAACGCAGTGCGTCGCGTAACGTTCGTCCCATGATCCCGCGTTCGCTTCGGCCGACCACTCGCTGTAGCGTGGACGGCGGCCTGCGGTGCCCGGATTCGACGCGGCGCTGCCGGAGAGAAGCCACCGAAGAGCGCCGGGCAGGAGGAAAGACGCCATGCGCCTGGTCGAGCAGATCAAATCAAGAAGGGGCCCGAGGCCATGACGGGACTGGCACGGCCGCGCAAGGAAGAACTGCCGGGGCTGGTGACGCCGCGTGCTCCCGAGCTCGATCGGTTCGAAGACGACGGCAGGACTCCGAACAACGCTGCCCTGCCGCTGGTGATCTATCGCGCCGCGGTAGCCATGCCGCGCGGACTCGACCCGGCAGCGATCTTCGAGGAGCTGTTCGCGGCCAACGAATGGCCCGATTCATGGCGTAATGGGATCTACGATTTCCTGCACTTCCACACCAGCACGCACGAGGTGCTGGGAATCGCGCGCGGGCGGGCACGCGTGCAGTTCGGCGGCGACCGGGGACGGGCGGTCGATGTCGAGGCGGGCGATGTCGTCGTGTTGCCGGCCGGCACCGGCCATCGCCGGATAGCGGCCAGCAACGACCTTCTGGTCGTCGGCGCCTATCCCTCCCCCGGCGGTCGCTACGACCAGACGAAACCCGGCGACGTCGACCACGACACCGCCGTGCGCCGCATCGCCGAGGTTCCGCCGCCCGCCTGCGATCCGGTCTACGGCCACGACGGCCCGCTGATGCAGGCGTGGAGGAATGGCAGCAAGCCGTAAAGAGGTTGCCCCCTGCGCTACGGCGTCGAGCAGGAGGTTCTGGCTCCTCTGCCGCACGGGCGCACAACCGACTTCGAGAAGGTCATTCCCGTCACATCGAGCGGCGGACTTTCCTTCGGCGTGTGCTACGCCGCCGTCCCAACTGATTGGTCACCCTCTGCGCGTGCCCGTTTTCGATGATCGGCAAATGCCACGTCGGCGCCACGCCGGTCGCAACACTGCGCCGCTGGCGGAGAATAAGGGTGTATCAATCGTCCTGGCGCAACAGATCGCGCATCGTGCGACCCTTGTATTGCGTCCGCATGAGACCGCGGCGTTGGAGCTCTGGCACGACGAGATCGACGAACTCCTCGATCGCACCGGGGCAGTAGATCGGAGACAGCATGAAGCCGTCGCCACCGGCGATATGCAGGTAGGCCTCCATCTGGTCGGCAACGGAGGTCGGCGTGCCCACGAACTGCGGCAAGCCGACGCTCTGGCCGTGGCGTTGAGCCACCTCGCGCAGGGTCATCGACTCGCCCGACGGCTTGCGGAAGCGTGTCTTCAGCCGCTGCAGCTCCGGCTCGGTGCGATCCGCCATCGGCGCATCGAGATCGATCTTCGACAAATCGTAGTCGGCATGGGCCGACAGGATCGCCATGCCGCCCTCGAGCGGCACAAGGCTGTTGTGCTCGTCCTGCTTCTCGCGCGCCTCGGCTTCACTCTCACCCAGGATCGGCTGTGCGCCGAACAGGATCTTGCATTCGGCCGGTGAGCGGCCGAGTTCGGTCATGCGGCTCTTGATGCCGTCGAAATAGCGCTTGGCATCCTCGGGGCGCGGCTGGATGGCGAAGATCGCGTCGGCGTACTTCGCCGCGAAGTCGACGCCTTTCGGCGAAGTACCGGCCTGCAGGATCGCCGGCCCGTCCTGTGGGGAGCGCACCACGTTGAGCGGCCCGCGCGACCGGAAGAACCTCCCGGCGTGCTCGATCCGATGGACCTTGGCCGCATCGGCGAACACTGCGCCGTCGCGGTCCGTCACCACCGCGCCCTCGTCCCAGCTCGACCACAGCTTTCGGCAGACCTCGATGAATTCGTGGGCACGGTCGTAGCGTAGGTCGGTCGGCGGGCGCTCGACGCCGAAATTGGCGTCCTGATTGTGATTGATCGAGGTCACGACGTTCCACCCTGCCCGCCCCTCGGTCAGGTGATCGAGCGTCGCCCAGAGACGCGCGGCGTAGAATGGATGATGCTGGCTCACCGAGAAAGTCGAGGCGACCCCGATGTGGCTCGTCGCCGCCGCCATGTAGGACAGCAGCGGAATCGGATCATGCTCCGGCGCCTGAGCGGCGTAGCGCAACACCGGCTCGAGCGAATGGCGGTAGGTGTCAGAGATGTAGTTGAGGTCGGCGAAGAACACCATGTCGAACAGACCGCGTTCGCAGACACGCGCGATATGCTGGTAAAGCGCCGGCCGCGACCAGTCGTAGCCGGCTGCCGCCGTTCTGGGATGCCGCCACATGGCGAGGCTGTGATAGGTCGGACCGTGCACGAGAAACTGCGCCAGATGCATCTTGCGGGGCATCGCGTGCGCTTACCCGACCGAGGGAGATGGTATCGGAGCGGTCCGGCGCGCGGCTACTGCCTCGATCTCGGCTCGCACCTCGGGCCTGCTGGCAAGCATTCGGTCGAAATCCCGGCGATGGAGCATCAGGAGGTGGCAATAGCCGTCGGCGATGACATCGGCGTTGCGGGGCCGGTTCCCCAGCAGGCCCTGCTCGCCGAAAAAGTCTCCCTCCCTCAGAACGATACGGGTGCCCTCCCTCACGACGATCACATCGCCTGCAGCGATGAAGTACATCGCGTCGGGCGGCCCGCCTGCGGCAATAATCTTCTCGTCGGGAAGCGCCACCACGGGCCGCAGGCGAGTGGCAACCGCAGCCACGGCTTGTTTGTCCAATGTGGTGAACAGCGGGACACGCGCGATCATCGCCGCCAGTTCGAGGCCGAGGTGAAGCGGCGGCCGGTCGGCGATCGCCTCGCGGCGCTGGTTCAGCTGACGGCGCAGGTCGGCATAGACCTCGCGGCCGATGATCGATTCGCGCAGACGCCGGGCATATTCGGCGGATTCGAGGCGGATCGCGGCGCGCTGGAGCTGGCGGTCACGGATCGCCTCGGCGTAGCCGGCATACTGCAACGTGAGCGCATGCAGCGAATGGGCGACAAGCTCGCGGCGGTCGCGGATCACCTCGCTCAGCCGCGCCTCGGCATCGCTGCCGAGCAGGTCGGCGATGGAATGGCGACTGAACGCCTCGAGCTGGGGCAGGATATCCAGTTGCACCATCAGCATCTCGAACCGGTCGGCCAGCCGCTCGGTCAGGACGCGCTCGATTCCCAGGCGGCGCTGAAGCCAGAGGCCGAACCGGAACGCGCGGTCGGGTAAGGCGAAGTCGCGGATCGTCTGCTGATAGCCCTCCGTACCGCGATCGCGCACCGCATCCACCAGCCGGTCGGCGCGTGCCATCAGACGAGCCACCATGCGCCGGGAAAGCGTCTGCTGCTCGAACTGATCGAGATAAAGCTCACGCTCCTTGGTGCAAAGCGTCACCAGGCCGACATTGACGCGCTCGTCGAGGCTGAGCGCCAATTCGGCCGGCGGCGCCTCGATGGCGGAATCGCCGGCCGAGATCGGATCGGCGTCGATGTTGTCGACGCGGATGTTGTGCTCGCGGATGATCTGCTGCATGTGATGCGCCACGTTGATCCGCGACAGGGCCAGCACACGGTCACGCAACGCCAATTCCAGGCGGGTCAGCTTGTCGAGGCCCAGCACGCGCATCACCACCCCGAGCGTGGTGGCATTGACGAATAGAGTGAACAGCACGAAAAGCGTCGCCATTACGGCAGCGAACTCGCGAACGGTGTCCGACAGGCGGCCGTCGCTCGCCGCGACCATGGCCAGTACGATCGTCACCGCCCCGCGCAGCCCGCCCCAGACCAGGATCACCTTGTACCGGGTGTCGACCGGCTGCACGAGCTTGCTCATCTCGAGCAGGGGGAGCATGCCGAAGACGACGAGAATTCGGGCCACGAACGCGCCGACGGCGACCGCCAGGAGCGCGCCGACGTAAAGCCAGGTGATCTGCGGCAGGACATTGGCGGCCAGCATCGACGCCAGGATGAAGATCAGGCAGCTGCTCCAGAAGTCGAGCTGGGTCCAGAGCTGGCGCAGCGACGCCCAGCGGCGCGGGTGCAGATGCGTCGGTCCATAGGCGGCCACGGTGAGCGCTGCCATCACGACGGCGACGACGCCGGAGACATGGAGATAATGATCGGCGATCACGTAGGAGGCATAGGCCAGGCTTACCGTTACCGAAGCAACGGCCGCGTCCGAATCGCCCAGGCGCGGCAGGATCACCATCGCCAGACGCGCCAGCGCGAAACCGAACACAATTCCGCCGGCGAACTCGCGGATGAACTCAACGAACGGGTTGGCCAGCTCCGTCACGAGCGCCTGCGGAATATCGGGGTTCCCCTGACGAACGAGAAACTCCATGCAGAAGCCGAATGCGGCGATCGCTACGGCGTCGTTGAGCAACGATTCGCCTTCTGCGAGGATGGACAGACGCTTGGGCGCTCCGACGTCGCGAAAGATGCCGATTACCGCCGCCGGGTCGGTGGTCGACACGATGGCGCCGAGCAGCAGGCACACCATGATGTCGATGCCGGTCGCCAGATGGACCGCGCCCGCGACCCCCGCGATGCAGACCAAAACGGCCACGATCGCCATCAGCAGGACGGCGAACATCTCGTCGAACAGGCGGCGCACGTCGATCGTCAGGCCGGCGGTGAATAGCAGCGGCGGCAGGAACAGCGGCAGGAAGACGTCGGTGCCGCCCTCGAGCTTGTTCAAGCCGAGGAAAATGTCGCCCACCACGCCCAGGCCATGGCCGCTCCGGGCGATCCAGGTGCCGAGGAAGCCCAGCCCCATGCCCGCGATCGCCAGCAGGACGGTGTGCGGCAGGCGCAACCGTTCGGCCAGCGGCACGAGCAGGCTGACCAGGCTCAGCACCATCGCAATCGCGAGCAGGGCGTAGAGGATGTCGGTCACCGGCCGAACTTACCTTGCTTGGAGGGCATGTCAGCTTATAACCGCTGAAATGGCCCGAACGGCAGTCCTCATACACGGCATGTGGGCAACGTCCGCCGTGTGGCAGAACTGGCGTGCCATGCTCGGCGCACGCGGCTGGCAGACCATCGCCCCGTCGCTGCGTCATCACGACGAGCCGCCGCTGCCTCCAGCAGCCGCACTCGGCACCGTCGGCCTCGACGATTATGCGAGCGACCTTGAGGCGGCGATACGTTCGCTGCCGGAGAAGCCGGTCCTGATCGGCCATTCGATGGGCGGGCTGATCGCGCTCAAGCTCGCGGCACGCAAGCTCGCGCGTGCCTGCGTGCTGTTGACGCCGGCGCCGCCATCGAGCGTCTTCGCCGCACGGCCGTCGAACCTGCTCGCCTTTGCCCGGATTCAGAGCCGCTGGGGCTGGTGGCGGACGCCGCACCGTGCCACCCTGCCGGAGGCGCTGCGCGACACCTTCAACACGACCGATACTGCGGTGGCAACGGCCCTGCACGGTGCATTCGTGCACGATTCCGGCCGCGCACTTTTCGAGATCGCATTACCATGGCTCGACAGGGGCAGGGCAGCAACGGTCGACCCGGCCGCGATCGACGCACCGCTGCTCTTCGTCGCCGCCGGACGCGACAGGCTCACGCCGCCCGATGTGGTGCAGCGTACCGCCCGCCGCTTCGCCAGCGATTGTCGCCTCTATCCCGGACAAGGTCACTGGGTGCTCGGGCAGCCGGGCTGGCAGGACATCGCCCGCGATGCCGCGGACTGGCTCGAGGCGCGGACCTGATGCCTGTCGTGGATTTCCCGGCCCTCAGGGCGCTCCTGGTGCGCGACGGCCGGCTTATGGCCCTCGACGTCGGCAGCAAGACGATCGGCGTCGCCACATCCGACGTGTTGCGCATGCTCGCCACCCCGCTCACGACCTTGAAGCGCAGCAAGCTCGCAGCGGATCTCGCAGCGCTCGCCGAGCTGGCGAAGAAGCACGAGGTCAAGGCGCTTGTCGTCGGGCTGCCGCTTAATATGGACGGTACCGAGGGGCCGCGCTGTCAGTCGGTGCGCCAGTTCGTCACCAACATCGCCAATCACGGCGTTCCGGCGCTCGCCGCCTTGCCTGTCGTTTTCCAGGACGAGCGGATGAGCACCGCCGCCGTCACCCGCGGCATGATCGACGACTACGACATGAGCCGCGCCAAGCGCGCCGAGCGCGTCGATGCCGCCGCCGCAGCCTGGATACTCGAAAGCGCCCTCGCCCGCCTGCGCTGAACGGAGTCGTTTGTAGAGAGTGCCCGTCAGGGACAGAGCGGCGGAGGCGGCGGCAGCTCCGGCGTGTCGGCGTCGAGCGTGCGCAGGAAAGCCAGGAGGTCAGCGCTTTCCTCCGTGGTGAGGCCGAGCGGCCGGACCAGCGGGACGCCGTCGCTGTGAAGCCGGTCGAGACTGACGGTCGAATAGTGCTTCACCACGTCTTCCAGGGTTGCGAGGCTGCCGTCGTGCATATAGGGGCCAGTGCGCCCGATCTGGCGCAGGCCGGGCACGCGGAACTCGCCGAAATTGCGGTGCTGGGCCTCGACATGCCGCGTGCGGGTGCTGGTCACACCCGAAACGTCGTCGCTGTATCGGCCCAGCCGGTTGTAGGGGCTCGCCTTGAGGCGAGCGATTCCGCCGTAGCGACCGCTATCGACCTCGCCGGGCCGCACGAAGAAAGGAATGCCCGTGTCGCCGAACTCGCCGTTGGTGAAGAGTGGCCCGAAGTGGCACGTCGCGCAGTTGCCTCGCCCGACGAAAAGCTTGAGCCCGCGCTGCGCCGTGACCGGATAGCGCAGCGCCGCGGCGCGGTCGCCCGCGACCAGCGCATCACGGAAATCGTCGAACGGCGTGCGCGGCGTCACCAGAGTCTGCTGGAACGCGGCCAGTGCTTTCGCCCCATCGACCAGGAGCTTCTCGTCGTCCGCACCTGGCCGTTCGCCGAAGGCGCGTTCGTATCCGCAAGCCAGTGCCGTGTCCTCGCGCAGGAGCCTGGCGATGGCGGGGGCGCTGCCCGCCATTTCCCGGACGTCGAGCAACGGCCGGAGGCTCTGCATCCAGAGCGAGTCCGCAGCCCCATCCCATCCGAACCAGCGCTGGTAGCCGACATTCCAAAGACTGGGCGTGCGGCGGTCGAGCTCGACCTTTCCCAGGCCGCGGGCCCGGCCGTCGCGCCAGTCGCGGCCGGCCACGTGGCAGTCGCCGCAGGTTACTTGCCGGCTCGAGAGCCGCGGCTCCTCGAACAGATGGCGGCCAAGCGCGGCTGCAGCCGGGCTGCCCGAAATGCGGTTGCTGGGATCGCGCACCGGCGCCGGAGGCCACGGGCCGTGCGAACCCACAGCCCTCACCTCGTCCGCCGTCCAATCAAGAGCGGCCTCGCCCCGCGCCAGGCCACTGACGACCACGAGGGACAGGATCAGCAGCAGGCGTTTCACTTCAGGACGAAGTCGTGCGTCAGGCGCTGGATTGCGCCGCCGGAACGCACGTCGAAGGCGACTTCCCAGTTGCCTGGCATGTGGAACAGCAGACCCTCGACGCGATAGCGCCCGCTGCCGTCGGCCTCAATCGTCGGTGCATAGTTCATGCCGTGCTTGTGTTCCGGCATGGTGGCGTCGACGAGCACCAGCTCGGCCGGGTCGCCGCGTTTGGTGCAGACATTCATCAGCAGCGCGAACGGCTGCCCGACCTCGATCCGCAGCGGGTCGGGCCTCAGGGCAAGCATGTAGCGGTCGGAGAAAACGACGATCCCGGTACCATGCCCGAGATCGAGTGGGCAATCGGCCCAGGCCGGTGTCGAGATCACCCCGGCAAGCAGTGTCAGCCACGGCCTCATTGCGGCGGTCCGCCGAACAGCCGTTCGCCGTTCCGGAACGCGATCTTCTCCGCGACATCGCGCGGAAGGTCCGACAGCCACTGGCGCGACCAGCGCGCATGCTCGGCGATGTAGTGCAGCCGCTCGGGCGTGAAGGTATCCGTGCCGACCAGGAAGCGGTCCGGAAACTCCAGGAAGGCCTCGCGCCAACCCGGCGTCACCCTGCCGTTGGAGGCATGCGCGGTCAGGAAGGCAAGATCGCACCACAACGTCGGGTACTTGCGCAGCATGGCGCGCACGTTCTCCGGCCGCTCGAAGCCCGAGTGGGCCCACAGCACGCGGGCGTTCGGGTCCTGTTCGAAGTGGCGGTCGACCGCCGCGGAATCCGAGTGCGAATGGAGGAACAGACCGTGCTGGCGGGCAAGCTCGACGATGCGCCGCATGTTCGGAAGGTCAGCGTCGGCGCCGTAGATGTGGAATTCGCCGATCGCCACGTACTTGCGCCTCGACAGCAGTCCCTCGACGAACGGGATTACCGTCGGGTCGCGCGCCCAGGTGGCGAGCTCGCCGCGGGAGCGGTAGGGCCGCAGCTCGGGCACGATCATAAGGGGCGCCACATCCTGCAGCATCCGGGTGCCCTCGTTGTTGGAGCTCGACACCAGGGCGCGGCGGATGTTGGCCTTGCGCAGGATCTCGATGAAGCCTTGGGGCGGAACGACCTCCCACGCGTCGTGGCTATAGTGAAGATGGGCATCGAAGATCGGCATTTCCTGATCCGCGCGCGCCGCGGCTGGCCCGAGCAGCAGCGCGGGGAGGAGGACGACCCAAAGGGCAATATTCTTCATTTCCGGCTCCAGGCGTAGTTGAAGCTGATCGAGACACGATTGCCCGCATAACGCGCCGGCGGCACCTCGTGACGCAGCCAGCTTTCGAACAGGATCACGTCGCCTGCCCGGGCCGGCAGGCTGAAGAAGGCGTTGCGCGGCGGCGCGGCCATCATCCGCGAGAGCCGTGGATCCTCGAATTTCAACGCACCGGCCCCCTTGGGCACCTGTACATAGTAGGTGCCGCTGATGAAGGACGTTGGATGCAGATGCAGGGAGTGCACCACGCCTGCCGGCATGACATTCAGCCAGCAGTCGGTGATCGCTACGGTTCGACGGCGAAGATCGTAATCCAGGGAGCGCGCGAAGGCCTGCACATGGCGATCGAGACGGCGCGCCAGCCCTGCAAATACCGATGAGACGAGGTGCAGCCGGTCGAGCGATCCGTAGGAGGTGTACCCGCCGAGATAGTGCTTGGCCGACCACCTGGCGCCTGCAGCGTCCGAAGCCGCCAGCGCCTCGCACTCGTCCTCCAGCGTACGGTCGAAGCGCGCGCCGCCCGACTTGGTAAGCCGGGCGTGATATATCCGCGTTGGGAACAAAGCCCTGATCGCCATCGCGTGATTATCGGCGAAGCGGCCGCTTCGTGCTATGATTTCGCATGCTTACCGACCGGCAGATCGAAGACTATCGGCGCGATGGCTATCTGGTCATCCCGCGCCTGATCGAGGGCGAACAGCTCGCCGAGCTGCGCGCGCTCACCGACCGTATCGTGTCCGAGGCGCGCGGCGTCACGGTCAACGACGCGCTTTACGACCTCGAGCCCAGCCACACCCCCACCCTTCCCCGGGTGCGCCGGCTCAAGCCGGCGATCTTCAAGCGCTACGCGTTCTTCCAGTCACTCGTGCGCGAGCCGAAGATCGTCGCGATCCTGCAGCAGCTGCTCGGACCGTCGATCCGCCTCTACGGCGGCAAGCTCAACATGAAGTCGGCGGGCTACGGTTCGCCGGTCGAATGGCACCAGGACTGGGCGTTCTATCCCCACACCAACGACGATGTGCTGGCGACCGGCATCTACCTCGACGACTGCGACATGGACAACGGCCCTCTGCTGGTGCTTCCCGGGACGCATCACGGCCCGACCTATGATCACCACGCCGATGGCCGGTTCTGCGGGGCGATGAACCCGGCTGCGTGCGATCTCGACTTCAGCAAGGCAGTGCCGCTGATGGGTCCGGCCGGCTCGATGACCATCCATCACGCGCGGCTGGTGCATGGCTCTGCGCTCAACCGTTCGAACCGGCAGCGACGCCTGCTGCTGCACGAATACACTGCCGCCGATGCCTTCCCGTTGCTCGGCGTCGGAGACTTCGACGACTTCAACAGCCGCATGGTGGTGGGCGAGCCGACCATCGAGCCGCGCATCAGCCCCGCACCGGTGCGCCTGCCGCTGCCGCCAGCGGATCATCAGGGGTCGATCTATGAGAACCAGCGCGCCACGGCACGCCGGTACTTCGGTACGTTCGAGGACGCTCGTGTCGGATAGCCGCTCCCTACCATTCGCACCCGCAAGAACATGAGAAGCCCGGGTTCATTCTTGCCGGGACGGCGCTTCTTCCTGCTGGGCGGCGCGGCCCTCTGCCTGCTGCCAGGCAGGGGCGCACAAGCTGCCGAATCGCTCAGGATCGGCGCCGGGCGCGGCACGATCGAGTTCGCAATCGGCGACTCCAGCCTCTTCCGCACGACCGGCTCGTTCACGCAGTGGCAGGGCACGATCAAGGTCGACGATGCCGACCCATCGCGTAGCAGCGTCGCGGTGAAGGTTGCCACCGCGAGCATCAGTCTCCTCGATGCCCAGCAGACGTCCATGCTGAAGGAGGCCGATTTCTTTCACGTCGCCAGGTTTCCCGAGATGACCTACGTCTCGAAGCGCATCGAACGCCAGAGCGAGAGTGCGCTCAAGGTCGAGGGTGACATCACGCTGCGCGGCATCACGCGGCCCATGCTGCTCGACGTGTCGGTGACGGACCGTCGGCCCGATGCACCGGCCGGTGCGACATACGCCCGCTTCAACGCCAAAGGCAAGCTGCAGCGCTCCGAATTCGGGATGGTGAAGTTCGTCGACATCGTCGGCGACACGGTCGACTTCACCATCCGCACCGATGCGTGGCGCTGAGAGCACAGGCGGCTACCGGCCGGTCGCAAAGCTGCTGCACTGGCTGACCGCAGCTCTCGTCCTCGGCATGCTCGGCGTCGGCCTGTGGATGGTCGGCCTGCCGATCAGCCTCACCAAACTGTACGTCTATGCTTGGCACAAGTGGATCGGCCTCACTGTCCTCCTGCTCACAGTCTTGCGCCTGGCGTGGCGGACCTACAGCCCGCCGCCGCCGCTTCCCGCAGCCGTGACCGCATGGGAACGACGGCTCGCGCCCTGGGCGCACGGTGCCTTGCTGGTTCTGCTGCTGGCCATGCCGGTCAGCGGCTGGCTGATGAGCTCGGCCGCCGGCGTCAGCGTGCGCTGGTTCGGCGTGATCGATCTGCCCGACCTGGTGGCGCGCGACTCTTTCACTTTCACCGTGCTGAGGACGGTGCACCACAGGCTGGCCTGGACGCTGATGGCCTTGCTCGCCTTGCATGTGGCGGCGGTGGTCCATCACGATCTTTTCCGGCGCGACGGTATCTTCCGCCGCATGTCGCCCTTCACGAGGTAGCCATGGATGCTGGGAGCGCGGCTCTCCAGAGCCGCTCAGGGGATGCAGGAGCGCAGAGAAGAGCGGCTCTGGAGAGCCGCTCTTCCAGCAGGTCGAAGTTTACGCTGATAGCGTTGGCTCTCGCCATCGGCTTGTCGTTCGGCTCGCCCGCTCTCGCCGGTCCGAACGATCCCTGGACCATCGACCCCGCGCGCAGCCGCATTGCCTTCGGTGCCGAGCAGGTCGGCAAGCTGATCGCCGGCCGCATCGCCTCGTGGACCGGCACCATCGTGCTCGACCCCGAGAACCTCGCTGATGCCCGCATCGACATCCGCATGGACATGCGGAGCACGACCACCGGCGCCCGCGACGTCGACGACATGCTGAAGGGCAAGGATTTCCTCGATGTCGCCCGCTCGCCCGAAGCGCGCTTCGTCAGCGATGCGGTGAACCGCGGCAGCGGCGACGGCTACCAGGCGCGCGGCAAGCTCACGATCCGCGAGGTGACCCGCGACGTAACGCTCCCCTTCACGCTGCGCATCGAGAACGGGCAGGCGACAGCGCGCGGCAGCCTTGGCATCAAGCGGCTCGACTACGGCGTGGGCCGCAACGAATGGGCGGCGACGGTCTACGTAGCCAACGAGGTCACCGTCGATATTGCAGTTGTCGCGTCGCGCCCATGACACGACGCAGCCTCCTGATGGCTGCGATACCCTTCGGCGCCTCGGCATCGCGCGCGCAATCCGGTCTATGGCCCGAATGGCTCGGCAGCTATGCCGGCGCGTTGCGCTTCCACCGGTCGATTCCGCTCGAGGACATCTATCCGCCGCCGGCCTCGCCGCGCATCGATCGAGACGACGGCGCGCCATTCGCCGTCTACTTCACGCTGCGTGCCGAGGAAGCCGGCTCGACGATGTGGCTGCGCATCGATGGTGGTCCGATGCAGACCGCATTGGAAGGAGAGACACTCCGCTTCGGCCCAGTTCTCGCCGGGGTGGGCAAGCTCGTTTCGGCACAGGCAAGGCCCGAGCCGCGCGTGGCGACCATGACCTTGCGTCCGGATGCGCTCGGCACCGAGGCGCTGTTCGCATTCGCCGACGGCAGCTTCTGGCGCCGCCATTTCAATGTGCGATTCACGCCGACCGGCGCCGACCTGATTGTCTGGGTATTCGACGCCAATGGAACCCGCGCCCGGACCTGGCGCGGGTCGGCGATCAGGCTCGCGCCCTACGAGGGTCGGGCCCCGACATAGTTGGACTGCGGCCGGATGATGCGCCCGCCCCTCTCCTGCTCGAAGACATGGGCGCACCAGCCGGCGGCACGCCCGACGGCGAACAGCGCCGTGAAGGCCTCGCGCGGGATCTCCAGCGCCTCGAGCAGCAGCGCGGTGTAGTACTCGACGTTTGTGTCGAGCCGGCGCCCGGGCTTGTGCCTGCGCAGCGCCGCGATCGCGCCCTGCTCGACTTCCGATGCGTAGGCCAGCCGCCCTGCCGTCTCCGGCAGCCTGGCAACTGCCGCCTTCAGCACGTCGGCACGCGGATCGCGCACCTTGTAGATGCGATGGCCGAAACCCATCAGGGTCGTGTTCCTGGCAAACGCATCGTCGAACCATGCCTCGGCCCGCGAGGACTCGCCGATCTCGTCGAGCATGTCGAGCACCGGTCCCGGCGCGCCGCCATGCAGCGGTCCCTTGAGGGCGCACAGGCCGGCAAGCACAGCGGAGATCAGGCCGGCGTGGGTCGAAGCCACCACGCGCGCAGTGAAGGTCGAGGCGTTGAAGCCGTGGTCGGCGACGGTGGCGAGATAGGTGTCGAGGCCCTTCTCGAACACTTCCTCCGCACGCTGTCCGCGGATCATGCGCAGCAGGTCCTGGGCCGTGGTCAGCGACGGGTCAGGCGCAATCGCGGATAGCCCCTTCCGGGCGTTGAGCAGCGCGGCGAGGAAAACCGGCAGCGTCCCGCAGACGAGATAGTGGTGCGGCACGGGATCGGAGTCCGGCAACATACCGAGCCCGACCCGCAAACCTTCGACGGGCGTCAGGCCGGACGTCGCCACCAGCAGCCTCGGTACGTCCGCAAAGGCGCGCACGCGAGCGGCCGCCAGGCCGGCCCGGACAGCAGCCGCGTCGCCGCCACCCTCGCCATAGCCTTGCCACAGCAGGGCCGCCACACCCTCGAAGCCCGTCATCCCGACAAGTTCCTCGATGGCGTGACCGCGAACGACCAGCCGGCCCTCCTCGCCATCGACCTCGCTCATCACCGTATCCGCGACGATCACGCCGTCGAGCCCGCTGTCCACCCGTGTCTGCAGCATGGAAATCCCCTTCGTTGTTCGCGGGGAAAATCAGCGGGCCTCTACATATTGTCAATATTGATTCAATTCATCAATAATAAGGAATGAGTCGCGAATGGTTGACTTCCGCTGAAGCCGCCCGCCGTTTGGGCGTGTCGTCGGCAACTCTCTATGCCTATGTGAGCCGCGGGCTGCTGCGCTCCGAAGGCGCCACCGGTCAGCGCGAGAAGCGCTATAACGCCGACGATGTGGCGCGGCTGAAGCGCCGGCGCGACGTCGGTCGCAAGGCCGAGTCGATCGCCGCCAATGCCCTCGACTTCGGTACGCCCGTGCTCGAATCGTCGCTGACCTTGATCGAGAACGGCCGGCTTTACTATCGCGGCTGGGACGCCGCCCAGCTCGCGCAGGGCTCACCAGTCGAGCGGGTTGCGCAGCTCCTCTGGCAGTGCGACGAGCGGCCGTTCGACGCCAGGAATCTGCCGTCTATGTCGACAGCCTTGCGCCAGGCGTGGCGCGCTGCGGCGACCTTGGCGCCGGTCGACCGATGCCTTTTGCTGCTGCCGGCGGCGGCGCGCTGGGACCATCCGAGCTGGGTCGAGGATCGCGCCGCCATGATCGAGACCGGCGTGCGCATCCTGCGCCTGCTGACCGCGGCGGTGACGGGGGAGCCGGTCTCTCCCCTGCCCGTCCACGAGCAGCTCGCCGCCGCCTGGCACGTCCCTGCCGACCGCGCGCCACTGATCCGTGCCGCCCTCGTGCTTTCGGCCGACCACGAGTTCAACGCCTCGGCCTTCGCCGCGCGGGTCGTCGCCTCGACCGGCGCGAACCTGCACGGATCAACGATCGCCGGCCTCGCCGCCATCAACGGCCCGCGCCATGGCGGGCTGACGCGCCGCGTCTCCGCCATGTTCGACGAGCTAAAGGAAGCCGCCGATCTCGATGAAGCGCTCCACAAGCGGGTGAAGGACGGCCTCGATCTGCCAGGCTTCGGTCACACGCTCTATCCCGACGGCGACATTCGCGCCGCGACGCTTTTCTCGATGCTGCACGAGCTTGCACCCGACGCGCCTGAGCTCGCCTTCGCCGAGACGCTCTCACGGGCCGGAGAGCGCCTGATCGGCCGCCTGCCCAATGTCGATTTCGCAACAGTGACGATCGAACGGGTGCTGGGCCTTCCGAGGGATTCTGCGCTGGCGATGTTCCTGCTCGGCCGCACCGTCGGCTGGATCGCCCACGCTCTCGAACAATCCGGACACGGCGCCTTGATCCGCCCGCGCGCCCGCTATACCGGTCCCCGGCCCGCCAACTGAGGGATGACGATGTCCGACGCCCTGATTGTGATCGACATGCAACAGGGCTCTTTCGGCCCGGCAACCCCACGGCACGACGCGGCAGGGCTGGTCGGCCGGCTCAATATCCTTGCGGAGGACGTGCGCGCCGCGGGAGGCGCTGTAGTCTTCATCCAGCATGACGGCCCGCCCGGCGACCCCCATCATCCCGACGCACCCGGTTGGCGCCTGCTGCCTGACCTCCACGTCCGGCCCGAGGACACGATCATTCGCAAGCAGTCTTGTGATGCGTTTCTTCACACCTCGCTCGACAAGTTCCTGGGGGCAAGGGTGATCGACCGTTTGATCGTGACTGGGTGCGCCACCGACTATTGCGTCGACACCACGGTGCGCAGCGCGCTCGCCCGCGGCCTGCCGACGATTGTGCCCTCGGATGGTCATACCACGGCGGATCGGCCTCACCTTCCGGCCAAGAAGATCATCGAGCACCACAACGCCATTTGGAGCGACTTCCTGGCGCCGCGCGGACCCGCTGTTGTGCGTCCTTGCGCAGCATTTCGGTTATCCACGTAGCGCCGCCTTGCCGCTGCGGCATATGCGTGCTTAACGTCGGCTTTTAGTGACAAGAAAACGCGCGGGCGTGCCGAGGTTGCCCCACCTTCTCGGCATCGAAGGTCTGTCGCCTGAAACGATTTCGGGCCTGCTCGACCTTTCGGAAAATTACATCGACCAGAACCGATCGCTCGACAAGCGGCGCGACCTGCTGTCGGGCCGCACCGTCATCAACCTGTTCTTCGAGAACTCCACCCGCACCCGCACCTCCTTCGAGGTCGCAGCCAAGCGGCTGGGCGCCGACGTCATCAACATGGACGTTGCCACCTCCTCCGTGCGCAAGGGCGAGACGCTGCTCGATACGGCGATGACCCTGAACGCCATGCGGCCGGATGCGATCGTCGTACGGCACAGCGAGTCGGGCGCGGTCAATCTCCTGTCGCAGAAGGTCAACTGCACCGTCATCAACGCTGGCGACGGCCAGCACGAGCATCCGACCCAGGCTCTGCTCGACGCGCTGACCATCCGACGACGACGGGGCAGCCTCGAGGGCCTGCTGGTTGCGATCTGCGGCGACGTCATGCATTCGCGGGTCGCACGCTCGAACATCCACCTGTTGCTGATCATGGGCGCGCGGGTGCGCGTGGTCGGTCCGCCGACCCTGATGCCGACAGACGTCGACCGGATGGGCGTCGAGGTGCACTACAACATGCGCACCGGCCTGAAGGACGTCGACATCGTCATGATGCTGCGGCTGCAGACCGAGCGGATGCAGGGCTCGTTCGTGCCGTCGATCAGCGAATACTTCCGCTTCTTCGGCCTGGATCATGAGAAGCTCAAGGTCGCCAAGCCCGACGCGCTGATCATGCATCCCGGGCCGATGAATCGCGGCGTGGAGATCGACTCCGAAGTCGCCGATGACCTCGACCGCAGCGTCATCCACGAGCAGGTCGAGATCGGTGTCGCCGTGCGCATGGCCTGTCTCGAGGCGCTGATCGGCGACCGCCGCAACACCATCGGCGCCGCGGCATGAGCGCGCCTGCCGCGACGCGCGGCCATATCCTGCGCGGTGTCGCGCCGCACGCCGGTTCGACCGCGTACATCAACGCGCGCATCGTCGATCCCACCGCCGACAGCGAGTATGCCGGCGCCATCCTGATCAGCGACGGCAAGATCGCCGATTTCGGGCCGAACCTGTTCGCCTCGGGCGCGCCCTACGGCATCGCGTCGGTAGACTGCCGGGGACTCTTTCTCGCCCCGGGACTCGTCGACGCCCGTGTTCATACCGGCGAGCCGGGCGAGGAGCACAAGGAGACCCTGGAGAGCGCCGGCATCGCCGCCTCGGTCGGCGGCATCACGTCGATGGTGCTGCTGCCCGACAACGAGCCACCGTTCGACGACGCCTCGCTGATCGAGTTCGTCGCCCGCCGTGCGCGCCAGATCAAGCTGGCCAACATGTACGCCTACGGGGCGCTGACGGTCGGCCTCGAAGGCAAGGAGCTGGCGGAGATCGGCCTGATGGCCGAGGCGGGCGCGGTCGCCTTCACCGACGCCGATCATGCGGTCGGCAATGCCCAGGTGATGCGCCGCGCGCTCTATTATGCCAAGGGCTTCGACGCGCTGATCGTCCATCTGCCGCAGGAGCCGACTCTGTCGGGCGGCAACATGACGAGCGGCATCATGGCGACCCGGCTCGGGCTTTCCGGCAATCCCCCGCTCGCCGAGGTCATGATGGTCGAGCGCGATATCCGGCTGGTCGAGATGACCGGCGGGCGCATGCATCTCGCCAAGATCTCGACGGCGGAGTCGGTGCGCGTGATCGCCGCCGCGAAGGCGCGTGGGCTCAGGATTACCTGCGATACGGCGCCACCCTACTTCGCGCTGAACGATCTCGCGGTCGGCGACTATCGCACCTTCGGCAAACTGGTGCCGCCGCTGCGCGCCGAAGCAGATCGTGCGGCCGTCGTGGAAGGGCTGAGGACCGGCGTGATCGACGCGATCGTGTCCGACCACCGCCCGCAGGACCAGGACAGCAAACGGGTGCCGTTCGCCCAGGCCGAGCCAGGCGGCATCGGGCTCGAGACCCTGCTGCCGGTGTCGCTGGAGCTGGTGCACAACGGTCATCTGAGCCTGCCGCAGCTTTTCCAGCGCCTGTCGAGCGCGCCGGCACGCCTGTTGGGCCTTCCCGGCGGCAAGCTCGCCAAGGGCGCGCCGGCCGATCTGGTGCTGTTCGATGCGAACTACGCCTGGAGAATCGATCGCCCCGACTTCTGGAGCAAGACCAAGAATTCGCCGTTCGACGAACGGCCCGTGCAGGGTCAGGTCATGGCGACCATCGTGGGCGGCCGCACCATTTATCGCCACGCCGAATTCGCCCCCGTGGCCGAGGGTGCCTAACGAACGATGGGGCCGTCATTGATGCCTCGAAACGGCCAACTGGTCTGATATGGTCGCCGCATGACACTTCGATACCCGCTCCTTCTCGGAGCCGCCGTCGTCACGCTCGCGGGCGTCGCCCACGGCCAGCAACCCCGCCCGGCAGCGCGCGACGATTTGCTCGATGCCATGACGCGGCACGTCCAGATCTGCGCCGAGATCACGGACAGTGCCCAGCGGCTGGCCTGCTATGACAAGGTGCAGAACAAGGTCGGCGACGTGCAGCCGCCTGCGCCGGCGCGAAGCCCGACGCCGCTCGGCACCATGCCGTCACAGCCCGCGGCGCCGCCGCCGCCGATGACTCCGACACCGACACCGACACCGACGCCGCCGCCGGCCTACATCGGCGGCAGCCAGCCCGGCAATCCGACGCCGCTCGATCCGCCCCCGGCCTATAGCGGCGGCAGCCAGATCGGCGATCCTACGCCTCTCAACCCGCCGCCGTTGATGGTTCCCGGCGGCGGCACGGCCACGCTCGGCAGCAGCCCGGGCGGTCCCACGCCACTCGGCCCCCCGGCCAACGACCCCGACCGCGCCTTCAATCCGCGCGACTCCGCCTACAGGCCGCCGGAAGTTGCGGCCCCGCGGCCCCAGCCCCCATTGCGCCGCACCGGTCCGCGGCCGGTGCCGAACTACAACCGGTCCATGCCCCTGGTGTCGCTCGGGGCGTCCAACCTGACCTATGGCGACTCGCGTTACTGGCAGGTTACCGTCACGGTGACGTCGAACACGGCGCGCAGCCTCGACGTCCAGGTCCAGTGCAGCTTCCTCAATGGCGGGCGCTCGGTCGGCGAGGCCTATCTCGGTCCGGTGCTGATCGCCGCCGGCGAGCAGATCTCGACCGAGCTGATCGGACCGCCGACCACCGCCTTTGTCGACAGCACCAACTGCCGCGTCTTGAGCCCCTAGGATTACCAGACCGATGACGTGGTATCTCTACTTCCTCGCGGTGCCGTTCGTCTTCGGGTATCTGCTGGGCTCCATCCCTTTTGGCCTGCTGCTGACGCGGGCCGCAGGGCTGGGCGACATCCGCGAGCAAGGCTCCGGCAACATCGGCGCCACCAACGTGCTGCGCACGGGCAACAAGGCACTGGCCGCCGCAACCCTGCTGCTCGACGCGCTGAAAGGCGCCGTCGCGGTGATCGCCTGTGCCCTGATCGCCCCGTCCTGCGCGGCAGCGGCGGCGGCCGGCGCCGTCATCGGCCATATGTTCCCGGTCTGGCTGAATTTCAAAGGCGGCAAGGGCATGGCGACGACGATCGGCGTTCTGCTCGGCCTGAGCTGGCCCGCTGGCGTCATCACCTGCGCTGCCTGGCTGGCGATCGCGGCGGCATTTCGCTATTCCTCGCTCGCCTCGCTGCTCAGCATCCTCTTGGGCGCCCTGGCATCGTGGTTTTTCCTCCCTTGGCCAACGGCCCTCGTGGTGACGCTCATTGTTCCCCTGGTCTGGCTGCGTCACCACGCCAACATCCGCCGCCTGTTGGACGGCTCCGAGCCGAAGATCGGTCAGCGCAGCGCGACGGTTACCCCCGCCGCGTAAACCCGTCAGGACTCCAGTCCTCGCTGCCGACGCCGTGATGAACGAAGAACAAGCCTGCCGGATCGTACTTGTCCTTCACCGCGCGCAGCCGCGGATAATTCGTGCCCCAGAAGGCCTTCTGCCAGTCGGCCTCGAAATAGTTCGACTCCGAGACGTAAGCGCCGGGGTTCGGCACCACCTTGCGGAGCGCGCCCATGGCAGCGGCCACATCGCCCGCTTCGCGCCGGGCGCGGGCGAGATCGGGTTCGTGACCGGCGACGCCGACGAAGGCAGGCGGCCCCTCGGCCGCGCTGATGGCGAGGGCGAAGGCTTCCGTCACCACCGGGTTGGTGGCGGTGTCGCGTGCGGCGGCAACAGCCTCGGGCGGCGCGCCGGCCAGCCCCTTGTTGAAATGCAGAGCTAGGCGTCGATGGCGGCTGCTGTCGAACAGCGCGTCGGACAGGCCCGCGCGCCGATCGTTGGCGAGCAGCGCCGCCGGCAGCCACGTCGACTGGTAGGCATGAAGAAACCAGCCCGCCTCGTTCAGGTTGGCCTTCCAGAAGATGTTTGTGGCCGAAGCGCCGGGGCGTTCGTCGGACAGCACCATCTCCGGCGCATTCTGCTTGAGGAAGGCCGCATCCCACAGCGACGCCGCCGGAACATGGATGAAAAGAGGCGGCTGGACCACCGCATAATCCCCGCCTTGATCCCGCATCCAGGCGAGAAATGGCTGCCAGACGGCGGCAGCACGCGACTGGTCGAGACCCTGGAACACCATGCTGACCTCGAGCACGTTATCGGGGCGGAACGACACGGTCTCGCCCCAGGTCGGGTTGAACAGGCTGTCGCGATAGAATGTCATGAAGCGCTCGATCAGCCGCCTGAACGCCGCGTCCGACGTCGCCTTAACGGCGCCGAAGGCCGCCCCGAACAGCGGCGGCAACTCGTGCGTCTTCAGCGTGACCCGCGTGACCACACCGAGGCTGCCGCCCCCGCCGCCTTTCAGGCCCCAGAACAGGTCGGGGTCGGAGCCGGCATTTGCAATCCTCACCTCGCCGTCCGCGGTGACCACCTCGGCCTCGAGCAGGCTTGCGGCGGCCAGGCCGTATCGCTTGGAAAAGCTGCCGAAGCCGCCACTCTGGATCAGGCCAGCGACGCCCACGGTGAGGCAGCCGCCACCCTGCACGTAGCGCCCCGCTTTGCTGACTGCGGCATAGGCATCTCCCCAGACCACGCCGGCACCGAGCGATACCGCCGCCTGCGGCGCGGCGTTCGAGCCCCGAGGCACGAAGGCGTCGTGCAGCTCGATGCGATCCATCGGGCGCGTCCAGATCAGTAGCGAATCGGGCGCGTTGGACGTGCCCTGGTAGCTGTGGCCCGCACCTTTGACTGCCAGCCGCAGGCAATGGGTCCTCGCGAATTTGACGGCCGCCGACACTTCGGAAGCGTCGCGCGCCGACACGGCATAGACGCTCGGCGCCGACGCCCAGGCATCGGCCCAGCCGCTGGTCTGGGTCAGCGCGACCGAGTCGCGGATCGCCCAGGGGTTCTTCAGCGTGCGGAAGGTGGCGGCGCAGTCGGCGCTGTCCGGTGCCCTGCGGCAGGCCGCGATTGGCGAGCGGACCTCGACCAGCCGACCGCCGAGGCCGCTATCGAGGTCTTTCCATTCGGCGGCCGACGGCCAGCCGGCCTCGCCGGGCCTGACTCTTCGGTATGGCTGGCCACGGGCGGGGATGGACATCAGCGGGAGGCCTCCGGCCAATTTGATCATCGTTCGTCGCAGCATGGCGTTCTCCGTCGTTGGACGGACCCGCTCCTAGAGGTCAGGACCTTGATATCGCAGGCGAATGTGACGACCGGCGCGCTGCTTGGGACGACCGGCAGGCATCTTGGGACGAGCGGTGTTCCCGCTCAGTTCTTTTTCACTGCCTTGCCCTCGTAGCGACGGGTCCATTCGGCCAGGATGCGAGCGCGGTTGGCCGAAGCCCAGGCGAAATCGTTCTTGATCATCGATCCGGCCACGCCCGCCGGATAGTCCGGGATATTGCTGGCGATGCCAGGCATCGCGACCTGACTCACGAAGGTAGCGTAGAGTTCATTGGCCTTGCGTGAGGCGGCGAAGTCCATGAGCCGGCGGGCCGCCTCCAGATTCTTCGTGCCCTTGAGGATCGCAGCGGTATCCATCTCCCAGCCGCCGCCCTCTTTCATCAGCAGCCCTTCGACCGGGGCACCCTTGTGGCGGACCTCGGCGGCCGAGATCTCGGCGGAAATACCGATCGGGAACTCGCCGGCCCCGGTCAGCCGGCAAGGCTGTGCACCGGAATGGACGTACATTGCGATGTTCTCGTGCAGCTTGTCCATGAAGTCCCAGGCCTTTTCCTCGCCGAAGGTCTGGATCCACGCCGAGACGTGGAAATAGCCTGTCCCCGACGAGGCCGGATGGGGCATGGTGATCCTGCCTCTGAACCTGGGGTCATGCAGATCGAACCAGGACTGCGGTCTGGGCAGGCCGAGCTTCCGGCCTTCCACGGTGTTGAAGCACACCGCGGCAACCCAGCCTTCCATGCCGACATACGAAGGAGGATTCGCGGGATCTCGGAAGCCGGGCTTCAGCGCAGCGAGATTCGTGGGCGCGTAGGGGTCGAGCAGGCCGCGCTCCTTCAGGAGCATGGTCGACGTCACGGCGAGGCCCCAAATCGCGTCGCCGCGTTGCGCGTTCTGCTCGGCGAGGATCTTGGCGGTGAGGACACCGGTCGAATCGCGCAACCAGAGGATCTCGATGTCGCGATTCTCGGCCTCGAACGCCCTCTTGAAGTCGCCGATATTCGCAACCTCGAGTGTCGAATAGACCTGCAACCGGGTGCGCTGCTGGGCGGAAGCGGAGAGGGCAGCGAGCAGGAGCGCCGACGCCGCTAGCCAATATTTCATGGTGGATCATAGCATATATGCCTGCGTCGACATTGCTCCCTCGATGGGCCGTCGGTAGGGTCCGCGCCCTTCGATGACAACCTCGACCGCTTCCCGCGCGCTGCCCTGGGCCCTGATCGGCGCCGCCTGTCTCGGCTCTTTCGCCGCGACGTCGAGCGGCACCACGCGTGCGCCGTTCCTCCTGGAGATGTCCCGCGATCTGGGCGTCAGCATGCCGCTGGTCGCCAATCTCGTGTCGATGACGGCGACCGCCTGGGGATTCACCTCCGCGTTCGGCGGCTGGCTGTCGGACAGGATCGGCCGCCGCGTGCTGCTGGTCGGAGGTCTGTTCGCCCTGGCGCTGGCAATGTGCGGACAGGCCATGGCCGGCAGTTTCCTGTGGGTCGCGGTGTGGGCGACGATCGGCGGAGGGTGTGCCGGCACCTTCACCGGCGTGGTCTTCGCGGAGGTCTCTTCGCGGGTCGAGGACCGCCAGCGCGGCAGGGCGCTAGGCTGGGTGATGACGGGCCAATCGCTTACTCTCGTGATCGGCGTGCCCCTCGCCGCCTGGATCGGGTCTGCGACCGGCTGGCGTGGCTGGAATATCTGCGTGGGCGCGCTGGCGCTTGCGGGGGCGATCGGCCTGTTCGTCACCGCCGGGCGCGGCGGGGTGAAGGCAGGTTCAACGGCCGGACGGCCCTCGTTGCGGGCGACGCTGTCGGCGAACGTGCTGAGCCTCCTCGGCATCGGTGTCAGCGAGCGCATCTGCTACGGATTGGCGACCATCTACTTCGCCACATTCCTACAGGCCGTCTACGGCCTGTCGCTCGGCGCCACAGCGCTGCCACTCTTCGTCTTTGCCCTGGGCAATATCGCCGGCACGGTGCTGGGTGGACAACTCGCCGACCGGCTTCGCGATCGGATGCTGACATTCGCGGTGGCGATGGCCCTGTCGGGCATCGCGGCGCTCGGCCTTTTCATGTGGCATCCGGGGCCGGCCACTTCCGTGGCGCTCGGCTTCGTCTATACTTTCATGAATGCGCTCGGGCGGCCATCCTATATGGCCGCACTCGCCAGCGTCCCGGATAACGTGCGAGGCACCGTGCTTGGCCTCAATGGCACGTCGGCAAGCGTCGGGTGGGTGGGGGCGGCGGCGCTCGGCGCCCTGATCGTCAGCACCTTCGGCTTCGAAGGCTTTGGGCCTCTGGCCGCCCTGCTCAGCCTGTTGGGCGCGCTAGGCGCTCTCGCAAACCGGCGAGGCAAGATTTCTATCTGAAGTTGTTTTACAAAGGAATTATCCCGTCTTACGGTTGCGCTCATGTTCGATGGCACTGCGACGACCGATCTCGACCCCGCCGAGCGCCGTGCCCGGCTTCGGCTGGCCCGCAGCGCTCGAATCGGCCCGATCCGGTTTCACGAGGCTCTGCAGCATTTCGGATCTGCGCAACGGGCCTGCCGCGACCTGCCTGTCCCTCCCGATGTCGAAATTTCCCGCGAGGAGACCGCGCTCAACAAGCTCGGTGGGGGCTTTCTTGTTTTTGGAGACGCAGACTACCCATGCGCCCTGGCCGCCTTGCCGGATGCACCGCCAGTATTGTCCGCGATTGGCAAAATCGCATTGGCGGCCCGCCCGACGCTGGCGATCGTCGGTGCCCGCGATGCCTCTGCGGCTGGCCGGCGCTTTGCAGCGGACCTGGCCGCCGGCTTAGGCGAAGCGGGTTTCGTTATCGCTTCCGGGCTGGCGCGCGGCATCGATGCTGCAGCTCACGAAGCCGCCCTCGACAGCGGGACGATCGCCGTGTTGGCTGGGGGGATCGACCAGGTCTACCCGCCTCAGAATGAATTCCTGCAGCGCACCATCGCCGAACGCGGTCTGGTGCTGGCCGAGACGCCCCTCGGCACGCCGCCGATCGCGCGCTCCTTTCCGCGCCGCAATCGCATCGTCAGCGGCCTCTCGCTCGGGGTCGTCGTAGTCGAGGCAGCGGAGCGCTCGGGATCCCTGATCACCGCCGAACGCGCCCTCGAACAAGGCCGGGAAGTGTTCGTCGTCCCAGGCTCACCGATGGATCCACGATATGGGGGATCAAATACCCTGATTCGTGATGGGGCCATACTGGTGCGCGATGTGAACGATATTATAAGTGTGTTCGGAAAGCCCCACCACCGGCCGCAAGCTATTGAAAAGCCGACACAAACGTATGACGGCACAGCTACTGCAATAGTACTTGAGGCGCTGGGCGCCGTCCCTACTGCGGTTGACGAACTGGTACGCCGGTGCCAAGTGTCCGCCGCCACCGTGGCGGAGGTCCTGCTGGCCCTCGAGCTGGAAGGCCGCCTGGAAAGGCACCGGGGTAATCGCGTATCGTTGATTTAGATCAGTGATTTAGCTCCGGTTCTTGAAGTTTTTACTGGAGCATGTTTCGACGATGGATGTGCTGGTCGTCGAGTCGCCTGCCAAGGCCAAGACCATCGGAAAGTATCTCGGGCCCGGGTTCACCGTGCTCGCCTCCTACGGTCATGTCCGCGATCTCCCAGCCAAGGACGGCTCGGTTCGGCCCGATGAGGACTTCGCAATGGACTGGGAGGTCGACTCGTCGGCGCAGAAACGCGTCGACGCCATCGCAAAGGCTGTCACCAAGGGCGGCAGGCTCTATCTCGCGACGGACCCCGATCGCGAGGGCGAGGCGATCTCTTGGCATGTGCTCGATATCCTTGCTCGCAAGAAAGCGCTGAAGGACGTCGACGTAAAGCGGGTCACATTCAACGCCATAACCAAGCAATCCGTGCTCGACGCGGTCGCCCACCCGCGCGACCTCGACCAGCCGCTGATCGATGCGTACCTCGCCCGTCGCGCCTTGGACTATCTCGTAGGCTTCACCTTGTCGCCGGTCCTGTGGCGCAAGCTGCCGGGCAGCCGCTCTGCTGGCCGCGTACAATCGGTGGCGCTGCGCCTGATCTGCGAGCGCGAGGCCGAGATCGAGGTTTTCAGGAGCCGCGAGTACTGGACCGTGGATGCCGTCTTCGGCACCGCAAAGCACCAGCCGCTGAGGGCCCGCCTGACGCATCTCGACGGCCGGAAGCTCGACAAGTTCGACCTCGATACCCAGGAGCGCGCCGAGCAGGCCAAGCGCGAGATCGAGCGCCGTGCCTTCGCAGTTTCCGCGATCGACCGCCGCCAGGTGCGGCGCAACCCGCCGCCGCCGTTCATCACCTCGACCCTGCAGCAGGAAGCCTCGCGCAAGCTCGGCCTCGGCGCCGCGACAGCGATGCGCATCGCCCAGCGCCTCTATGAAGGCGTCGATATCGGGGGCGAGACGGTCGGACTGATCACCTACATGCGAACCGACGGGGTGCAACTCGCGCCCGAAGCGATCGGCCAGACTCGTCGCCTGATCGAGACGAGGTACGGTCCGAGCTATCTGCCGCAGGCGCCGAGGCTCTACAGCTCCAAGGCAAAGAACGCCCAGGAGGCGCACGAGGCGATCCGACCGACCGACCTGTTCCGGGCCCCGCAGGACGTGGCGGCCTACTTGGACAAGGACCAGCTCGCTCTCTACGAGCTGATCTGGAAGCGGACCGTGGCGAGCCAGATGGAAAGCGCTGTCCTCGACCAGGTGACGGTCGACATCGCCAGCGCCGACAAGACCGTACAGCTGCGCGCCACCGGCTCGGTCGTTCGCTTCAACGGTTTCCTCACGCTGTACGATGAAGGTCGCGACGAGAAGAGCGAGGAAGACGAGAACGCCACCATCCTTCCGGACGTCGGAGAGAACGAGGCGCTCGAGCGCCGCCAGGTCATCCCGGAGCAGCATTTCACCGAGCCGCCGCCGCGCTATTCCGAGGCGAGCCTGGTCAAGAAGCTCGAAGAACTCGGCATCGGGCGGCCTTCGACCTATGCGAGCATCATCGAGGTCCTGCAGCGCCGCAATTATGTGAAGCTCGACCGCAAGCGTTTCATCCCGGAAGACCGCGGCCGCATCGTGACGGCTTTCCTGCAGACCTATTTCCCGCGCTACGTAGAATACAATTTCACCGCCCATCTCGAGGAAGAGCTGGACGAGATTTCCGACGGCAAGATGGACTGGCGCCAGGTGCTGCGCGAATTCTGGCATGCCTTCTCGGTTGCCGTCGGCGAAACCAAGGACCTGCGGGTCAAGGAAGTGCTCGACAAGCTGGATGAAGAGCTCGGTCCGCATTTCTTTCCGGCGAGCGACAATGGCGGCAACGGCAAGAGTGCGCGCGACTGCCCGTCGTGCGCCAACGGCCGGCTCGGGCTGAAGCTCGGCAAGTTCGGTGCCTTCATCGGGTGTTCGAACTATCCAGACTGCAAGTTCACCCGCAAGCTGGGCATCGTCGATCCGGAAAAGGATGCCCAATCGGGCGCCAATCTCGACGGACCGAAGATTCTCGGCGTCGATCCTGCCACCGGAAAGATCGTTACTCTGCGCAATGGGCCTTATGGCCTCTATATTCAACTGGGCGAAGCCGAGGCCAAGGAGAAGCCCAAGCGCGCCTCGCTGCTCAAGGGCATGACGCCGGACGACCTGACCTTGGAGAAGGCGCTCGCCATCCTCTCGCTGCCTCGGGAGCTGGGGCCGCATCCGGAGGACAAGGAACCCGTACTGGCCGGTGTGGGCCGCTTCGGGCCCTACGTTAGGCACGGCGCCAAGTACAAGACGGTTCCCGCTGACGAGAGCGTACTCGAAATCGGGATGAACCGCGCCGTGGCGTTGCTCGCCGAGGCGAAGGCGGTCGGCCGCGGCCGCGCTGCCGTCAAGCCGATCCGCGTAGTCGGCCCGCACCCGGGCGACGAAGCGCCGATCGAGCTCTACGAAGGCCGTTACGGGGTTTATGTGAAGCATGGCGGCATCAACGCCACTGTGCCGAAAGATCTCAAGCCCGAGGAGCTAACCGTCGAGCAGGCCATCTCGCTGCTGGCAGAGCGCGCCACCAAAGGCGGGGGGAAGAGGCCGAAGCTCACAAAGGCCGCCAAGAAGCCCCCGCTGGCGGCAGCCAACGACGCCGACGGCAACGCGAAGGTCGTAAAGACTGCCAAGAAGAAAAAGAAGGCCGCGCCCAAGCGCAAGGCGAAGGCCGAAGCCGCGCCACGCACCGGGACCGATGGCTAAGGGCCGCATCCCGACCCGTGACGAACTGCTGGCCTTCATCAAGGAGAGCGCCACGCCGGTGGGCAAGCGCGAGATCGCGCGCGCCTATGGGCTGAAGGGCGACCAGCGTATCGAGCTCAAGCAGCTTCTGCGCGATCTTCGGGACCAAGGCGATATCGCCGCGGACCGCGCCAAGACATTCAAGGATCCGAAAGCACTGACTGACATTACCGTATTGGAAATCGTAAAGGTGGACGACGATGGCCATCTGTTGGCCATGCCGCGCCGCCACGACGAGAAAAAGGACGGCCCCGCGCCGCGTATCGAGATCGACCCGCATGGCTCGCGCGGCACCGCTGCCCCGGCCGTAGGCGACAGAGTCCTCGCCTCGCTGAAGCGACGCGGCAAGGATACCTACCAGGCCCGCATCATCCGCCGCCTCGGCAGCGGCCCGAAGAAGATCCTGGGCCTCTACGAAGAGCCCAATGGCCACAACGGTCTCGGCACCGTAACCCCGACCGACCGCAAGCTGCGCCGCGAGTTCGACGTGCGGCCCGCCGACAAGAACGGCGCGCATCCAGGCGACATCGTCTGGATCGAGGAAGCCGGCAGCGAGCTGTCGCGCCGCGCCAAGGTGATCGAACGAGTCGGGCCAATGAGCGACCCCCGTACGATCTCCCTCATCTCGATCGCCGCCAACGACATTCCCGTCGACTTTCCCGAGGCCGCCGTAAAGGAATCCGAGCACGCGCGGGCGGCGCCCATGGGCGACCGGCTCGACCTTCGCAATCTGCCCCTGGTGACGATCGATGGCGAGGATGCACGCGATTTTGACGACGCGGTCTTCGCGGAACCCGCGGCCGACCACCCGGGCGGCTGGCGCCTGATGGTCGCGATCGCCGACGTCGCCTGGTACGTGCGATCCGACAAACCTCTCGACCGAGCCGCCTACCGCCGCGGCACCTCGGTCTATTTCCCCGACCGTGTCGTGCCGATGTTGCCCGAAGCCCTGTCGAACAACTGGTGCTCGCTGCTGCCGCGCCAGGATCGGCCGGTGCTGGTCGCGGAGATGTGGATCGACGCCGAAGGCACCCTCAAGAAGTACCGCTTCCACCGTGCGATGATGCATTCGGCGGCACGGCTCACCTACAACCGCCTACAGAGGGCGAAGGACGGAGCGCCGGACGATGAGCTGGCGCCGCTTATGGACACGGTCGTAAAGCCGCTCTACGGCGCCTTCGCCACCCTCCTGTCGGCGCGCGAGAAGCGGGGCGCGCTCGATCTCGATCTTCCGGAGCGGTTGGTGAGGCTGGGACGCGACGGCCACATTGCCGAGATAGGCGTTCGGGAGCGGCTCGACAGCCACAGGCTCATCGAGGAGTTCATGGTGCTGGCGAACGTGGCGGCGGCCCAGGCGCTTGAACAGCGCCACATGCCTTGCCTCTACCGTGTCCACGATCAACCAGACGCTGCCAAGCTCGAAGCTTTGCGCGAGTTCCTGGCAACGCTGGGCATATCTGTCCCGGTCGGCCAGCGCCTCCGCCCGAGGGATCTCAACCGCGTGCTTCAGACCATCGAAGGCAAGCCGACCGCGCGGCTGGTCAACGAGACGATTCTGCGCAGCCAGAGCCAGGCGGTATACAGCCCCGACAACCTTGGCCACTTCGGTTTGGCCCTGGCGCGCTACGCGCACTTCACCTCACCGATCCGCCGCTTTCCCGACCTGATCGTCCATCGTGCGCTGATATCCGCCTATGCCCTCGGCGAAGGCGGTCTGCACCAGGACGACAAGGGTCGCTTCGAGGAATTCGGCGAGCATCTGTCAATGTGCGAGCGCCGCGCCGTCGCGGCGGAGCGATCGGCGATGGACCGTTACGTTGCGGCTTACATGGCGGAACATGTCGGCGCGACGTTCGTCGGCAGGGTCACCTCGGTAACCCGCTTCGGACTGTTCGTGTCGCTCGACGGCACAGGGGCGGATGGGCTGATCCCGATTCGCAGCCTGGGCCAAGAGTTCTTCCGCCACGACGAAGGCCGGCAGATGCTGGTCGGCGAGCGGACGGGCGAGACCTACGGCCTCGGCGACCGCTTGAAAGTGAAACTCGACCAGGCCGACACTGCGACAGGTGGCCTTCTTTTCGACATCGTCGAGGTGATCGAACGTGTGGAGCGCCAGGTGCCGACGCGGGGCCATCGCTTGTCGGAACGACGCGGGCCGCGTCGTCCGGTCGCGCACGGTAGTGCCTCTCGGGACAAAGGGTCGCGACGACGAAACTAGGTGCGGCGCGCATCTTGGCGCCATGTCGTCATTGGCCCCCGCCCCGGCCCCGGTGGATTTCTGGACCGCGATGCGTCGCGGTTGGCGCGGACGTTGCCCGCGTTGCGCCGACGGTCCGCTGTTCGGAGGCTTTCTGAAAATGCGCAGCCACTGCCCTGCGTGCGGGCTGGTGCTGGATCCGTATCGCGCTGATGACGCGCCGGCCTATTTCACGATTTTCGCGGTCGGCCACATTGTTGTCCCGCTCGTGTTGGTATTCGAGCGATACGCCAACCAACCTGCCTTGTGGGTTCATGCCGTTCTGTGGCTGCCGCTATCCGTCTTGATGGCGCTGATCCTGCTGCCGCGCATCAAGGGTGCGGTCATTGCTCTTCTCTGGGCACACCGAATCGGGGCGCCAAAGCCGACGCCTGACAGTCTGGACCTTTCTCCTTGACCTCGACTGGCCGCGCAAGGAAGGCTTGTGCTACTCTCCTTGAGGGGTGTCCTTGGTGCCGATCATTCGCTTTCTGAACATCGCGCTGTCCCACGCGACGACAGCTCTCCTCGCCGCTTCCCTGGTCGCCTCCTGCGTCCCGTCGAGCGACAGCTCGCCTCTGGGAGCACGGACGCCGGACAAGTCGGCAGATGCCAGCGTCGAAAGAGTCATTCTCCAGGCCTACCGCTCGATCGGCGACCGCCACCTCAACGAGCCCGACTTCCGCCGGATGTCTCAGGAAACCTACAAGGGCTTCGCCAGCGCCGACCCCGCGCTCTCGCTGCAGGCTGACGACAGGTCCTTCACCCTGATGCGGGACGGCCAAAAGGTGGTCACGCGGCCAACGCCGCCCGACCGTGCCGACGGTCGCGCGTGGGGCAACATGCTGGCCGATCTGGTCGCCGCCTCTTTTGACGCGTCGCCAGTGCTGAAGCAGAGCGAGCGCGGCGCCCTGATCAAAGGCGCGATGGTCGCCACGACACGGCAGCTCGACAAGAACAGCCGATACGCTGACCCGGACGAGGCCAAGGACAATCGCTTTCAACGCGACGGCGGCGGCGGCATAGGAATCACGGTTGAACGAGCGGACGACAACAGAATTCTGATCCGCGCGGTGCAGGAGGGCTCACCTTCCGCCAAGGCAGGCGTGACGGTCGGCGACCAGATCGTGGCCGTCGACGGCGAGGTCATGATCGACAAGACGCTGGCCGACGTCGTTCACAAGCTGCGCGGCACTGTCGGTCAGCCTGTCACACTGACCGTGCTTCGCGGCGGCAGCCATACGCTGGCAATAGATATGCGGCGCAGCCGTATCATCCCGACCACCGTCACTTACGAGCGCAAGGATAGTGTCGCGCTGATCCATCTCACTGGCTTCAACAGCGCTACCACGGAGACGCTGACCCAAGCGCTCGACAGGGCGCGCAGCGAGATCGGCCGCGACCTCCAGGGGGTCATCCTCGACATGCGATCGAACCGTGGGGGCCTGCTCGACCAGGCCCAGTCGGTCGCCGAAGTGTTCATCGGCGACGGCGTGATCTTCTCGACGCAGGGTCGCCATCCCGACAGCCAGCGGACCTATCGTAGCGGCAGCCGCAGGGCGGCCGAGCTTCCGATGGTGGTGCTGGTCAACGGCAACTCCGCGTCGGCGGCGGAAATCGTGGCGGCAGCGCTTCAGGATCGCGGCCGCGCCGCAGTAGTCGGCACGACCAGCTATGGCAAGGGAACTGTCCAGACGGTCGTCCGTCTGCCCAACGAAGGCGAATTGGTGCTGACTTGGTCGCGCCTTGTCGCCCCTTCGGGCTATACTTGGAACGAGCAGGGTGTCATGCCCAATATCTGCACCGCCAAGATCGGCGACGTCAGCCAGCTCGTGCCGGCCTCGGTCGATTCCAACAAGACCCTACTGCAGCGCTGGCATGCCGAGCGCAATCCCAGCCGTGAGGAGATCGACAGCCTCCGCAAAATCTGCCCGCCGGGCGAGGAATCCCCGGAGCGCGACGTCCATATCGCCGCTCGCCTGCTCAAGGATCCTACGCTCTATGCTCATGCCGTGCGCACCGGGGCGATCGAACAGGCCGTCGCACCGCGCTGATCGCGGCCGTTTCCGGCGCTTGACAGAGCGGTGCGGGTGACTAAGTTGCCGGCCTCCCAAAGGAATAGACCATGGCCAAGCCGACCTCGATCCTGATCAAGATGATCTCCAGCGCCGACACCGGCTTCTTCTATGTGACGAAGAAGAATCCGCGCACCAAGACGGAGAAGCTCGAGCTCAAGAAGTATGATCCCGTCGCGCGCAAGCACGTCGTCTTCAAGGAATCCAAGATCAAGTAGCCGAGCCAGATTCAGGACGCCATCCGGCCGCCCGTTCGGGCGGCCTTTTTCGTGAAACAGGCATGTCCTGCGCATCGGGTGCGAGGCCAGCCACGACGAGCGAGCGCCCCGTCCTGCTTCGGAACGCTACTTCGCGCCGACGGTCGGTGAGTTTCCGACGGCCGCAGAAACATTCTGCTGGAGGTGAGCGACCAGCGCGTCGTCCAGTTTGAGACGAGCTGCCAGCATCCCGAGGTAGCCCCGCTCGGCGGCGTTGTCGATGTCGATCGCCAGCAGCGAGGCTGCATAGATTTCGGCCGCTTCTTCCGGCGAGGATGCCGCGTCAGCGACAGCGTCGATATCGAGCTTGGAGCGCAGCTCGTCCATCACGAACGCTTTATCCTCGGACGACAGGTTGAGCTTGTCCATCTCGCCGAAGATGCGCGCCTGCTCCTGTGCATCGACATGACCATCCGACTTTGCGGCAGCGATCATGGCGCGCAACAAATGCCGGGCCAGACGCTGCTGTCCCACTTCATTCACGGGATTGAAGGGAGTGCCCGCAGGAGGAGGCAGCAGAGGCGTGCTCGTGCGCGCAGTCTCGGTGGCCGGCGCGGGAGCCTTGCCTGCTTGCCAGTCGTTCCAAGCCTTGTAGGCAAGCGCTCCTACTGCAGCCATTCCACCGAGCTTGAGAACTTCGCCGCCGATCTGGCGGCCTGTCTTGCTTCCCAGCAGGATCGCGGCCAAGCCGCCCGCGAGCGCACCTCCGCCGCTGCCTCGGAGAAAGTCACCCGCCCCTGCAGCACCGCCACGCAGAAAGTCCCCGGCTCCACTGCCACGACCATCGGCCTGACCGCCACCAAGCACCTGTTCCAGCAAACGTTTGGCATCCAGCATCATAGGCTCCCGAGAATCCGAGCGTTATATGGTGTGCAATTCAAGTATTGCCAAAGGGCGAGATCGATTTCCCTCGAGCGACAACGGCAGATCGTGCCATGCGAATTCGATGACTTGCGCGCGGCCGCCGAAGGTAGTGGACTTCCTTCAGAAACGATCGAGGAGGAAGCGATGCAGTTCGGATATTTCACCATGCCGTCCCATCCGCCGGAGAGATCTCTGAAGGATGGCCACGAGTGGGATCTTCAGGTGATCCGCTGGCTCGACGAGCTGGGCTTCACCGAATGCTGGATCGGCGAGCATCATACCGCGCCGTGGGAGCCGCATCCCTCGCCCGACCTGCTGGTCGCGCAGGCGCTGATGCAGACCAAGAACATCCGCCTAGGCCCCGGTGGTTTCCTGTTGCCCTATCATCACCCGGCCGAGCTCGCCAACCGCGTCGCCATGCTCGACCATATCTCGGGCGGGCGGCTCAATTTCGGCGTAGCCGCCTCGGGCCTTCCGAGCGACTGGGCGATGTTCAACGTCGATGGCATGTCGGGCGTGAATCGCGACATGACCCGGGAGGCGCTGGAGATCATCCTGAAGCTGTGGAGCTCGAACGAGCCGTTCGACTACAAGGGCAAGTTCTGGCACGTCACCAAGCCGGACACGATGTTCGGTTTCCTGAAGCCACACATCAAGCCGCTGCAGACGCCGCATCCGCCGATCGGCGTCGCGGGGCTCAGCAAGAACTCGGACACGCTGAAGCTCGCCGGCGAGAAGGGCTTCCTGCCAATGAGCCTCAACCTCAACCCGGCCTATGTGTCCAGCCACTGGGACTCGGTCGAGGCTGGAGCCGCGAAGGCGGGTCGCACGGCCGATCGCGGCGAGTGGCGCATGGTGCGCGAGGTCTTCGTCGCCGACACAGACGAAGAGGCGATGAGGCTGTCGGTCGGCGCCAACATGGGCCGCATGATGCGGGAGTACTTCCTGCCCCTGCTCGGCAACTTTGGTTTCCTCGAGTATCTGAAGCACGACCAGAACGTGCCAGACTCGGATGTGACGCCTGAATACTGCGGCAAGCGGAACTGGATCGTCGGCTCGCCCAGCACCGTCATCGAAAAGATCGAGAAGATCTACGACGAGGTCGGCGGCTTCGGCCAGCTCCTGGTGTTCGGCTTCGACTATGTCGACAAGCCGGAAGCCTGGAAGCACTCGCTCGAGCTTCTGTCGAAGGAGGTGATGCCGAAGGTGCAGCATCTCAAGCCAAAGGCGCAGAAGCTGGCGGCTGAGTAGCTAAACGGGAGGCACCGACTCGCGCTTGGCCAGAAACGCCGCGGCGGCAAAGCCCGCCGCGGCGACCAGCATTATCGCCGCAAGCCCCCACAGCACCGGCGTGTAGTTGCCGAAGGCGCTCCACGCCAGAGCGCCCATCAGCGGGCCGGCGGCGCGCATGACATTGGTCGGCATGGTGAGCGCACCGGTGACGATGCCGTAGCCTTCCGGGCCGATGAATTCCGGTACCGCCATGCCGCGCAGGATGGTCACGAGCCCATTGGCGACACCGTAGATGACGGCAAAGAGGATCAGCCCGTAGACGTCGGAGATGCCAGAGGCAAGCATCGCCATCGACACGGGAAAGGCGAAATAGATGCCGGCGCCGAGCTGGATGGCCGTGATGTGCTTCTGTCCGGCCATCAGCAGCACGCGCCCAACCACCTGCATCGGCCCGATGATGGCGACGATCGCCATGATCACGCTTGTCTCGACGCCGCGCTCGCCGAGCAGCGGTATCAGGTGGAAGCTCATTGCCGAAAAGGCGAGGCCGTAACCCGCGAACGCCACGACCAGGCCCCAGAAGGCCGGCAGCCTCACCGCAGCGGCAAGCGGGCTCTTGCCGGCAGTCCTCTTGCTCGGCTGGCCGATCGGGATCGCAACTTCCTTCGGGCCGGGCACGAACAGCCCGTGGATCAGGACGGCGACAGCGAGATTGATGACGGCCAGCACGACCAGAGTCGGACGCCACTCGATCCGCTCGATCAGCAGCTGCGAGAAGGGAATGCCGAACGTGCTGGCCAACCCGCCGACGAACGTCATAACCATAATGGCCTGACGGAAGCGCGGACCGTAGACGCGGGTGATCACTGCAAAGGCTGGCTCGTAGAGCGTGACCGATTGCGAGGCCCCGAGGCCCAGCCAGATGACGTAGAATAACGGAAGCGATTCGACTCGCGACCAGGCGAACATCAGGATCGCCGACAGGAACGAGCCGCCAGTCATCAGCAGTCGCGCATGGCCCCGATCGATCCACGCGCCCACAGGGATCGAGCACAGGCCCGCCACCAGCAGGCCGGCCGACAGGGCGCCGAACATCTCCGTGCGCGACCAGCCGAGCTCGTTCTCCATGGGCACGACGAACAATGGGAACGTGTAGTAGATCAGCCCCCAGGTGATGAGCTGGCCGAGCGACAGGACCCACAGGATCGTCGCGGGACGCTTGCGCCACGGCCCGCTGGCGCGGAAGCCGCGAATCGCCGAAGAATCCTTGCCTTGTCCGTCCATTTCATCGAACCGTAACGTACGGACGCGGCTCGGGGTAGAGTAGCTGAACGCATGCGCATCGGTATCGATCTCGGCGGCACAAAAATCGAAGGTCTCGTGCTCGATGGAGACGGCAAGGAGCGCGCACGGCTGCGCGTCGCTACGCCGGACACCGATTACGAAGGCACTGTGCAAGCCATCGTCAGCCTGGTGGCCGAGCTGGAGAAACGGGTCGACGCCCGGTGTTCGATCGGCATCGGCCATCCGGGCGCTGTCTCACCCGCGACTGGCCTGATCAAGAATGCCAACTCCGTCCGGCTGAACGGCCGGTCGCTACGATCCGACCTCGAACACTACCTTGGCCGTGAAGTCCGCATGCAGAACGACGCCAATTGCCTCGCCGTCTCGGAAGCGTCCGATGGCGCCGCAGCCGGCTGTGGCGTCGTCTTCGGCGTGATCCTGGGCACGGGCGTTGGCGGCGGCGTGGTGATCGACGGCAAGCCGCTTACTGGCGCGCAATCGATCGCCGGTGAGTGGGGCCACAATCCCCTCCCCCACCCGCGCGACGACGAGCGACCCGGTCTGCCCTGCTATTGCGGCCGGAGGGGGTGCGTCGAGACGTGGTTGAGCGGCCCTCGCCTTCAGGACGAGTTTCATCGGCGCACCGGCCGCTCGCTGCGCGCCACCGATATCGCCGAAGCGGCGCTCGACGGCGACACGCAGGCGGCCGATCAGATGGAGATCTACTGCGATCGCCTCGCCCGAGCGCTCGCGAGTGTGATCAACATTCTCGACCCGCACGCGATCGTGCTGGGCGGCGGCCTGTCCCGCATGAGTCTGCTGTACGACCGCGTGCCGGAGCTCTGGAAGCAGTACGTCTTTTCCGAGCCCGAATTGATCGTCACCCGCCTGCTCCCTCCCCGCTTCGGCGATTCGAGCGGCGTGCGCGGCGCCGCCTGGCTGTGGCCGGCGGCTTGATGTGCAGCGCCGGCATGAGCGGACCCCTATCGTTCATAGGTCAATCTTGTCGAGGCCCCAGGTGACGCCGTCGATGTCAGGAAGCTCGCGTCCGTCGTCCTTGCCGATCTCGGCCTTGATCACCGCCTCGAGCTTGCCATTCATCGTCTCCAGCAGGGCGGCATTGCCGGTTCGATCGATCGCGAGATTCGACATTTCGCCCGGATCGGCCTGCAGGTCGTAGAGCTCGACGTCGTTCGACCTGAACAGCTCATCGAGCGTCGCCGGGCTGTTGTGGTCGAGCGGCGAGAAATAGCGCGTAAAGCGATAGCGGCCGTCGAAGGCCGCGCGCACATGGCCGCGCTTCTTCAGGTCGGGCTTGAAGCCTTGCCGCTTCGCCTCCTCCTTCGGATCCTTGCCTGCCAGCGCGGCCTTCGCGGCGAAATCGAAGACGCCGGCGTCATTGCTCGCCAAACCGCTGTAGGTAAAGAGCGTGACCGGCCGCGCCGCGTCGACAGGCTGCGTGCCAGGACCGGCAAGCAGCGGCGCGAGGTCCTTGCCGGGCAGCGCGCGGCCCGCCAGCTCTCCGGCCCGGTCTGGCTTCACGCCGGCAAATGAGAGCAGCGTCGGCACCAGATCGATGTGGCTGCTGAGCGCCCGGCAGCTCTGTCCGCCCTTCGCGTCGGGGTGGATCACGGTCAACGGCAGGTGGTTGCTTTCGCGATACGCGAAAGGGCCCTTGCCGCGCAGGCCGTGACTACCCGCCATCTCGCCATGGTCGGCGGTGAAGACGACGATCGTGCGGTCGGACAGGCCCAGTGCGTCGAGTTCCGCCAGCACCGCCTCGATCTGCTGGTCCACGTTGCGGATGCAGTTGATGTAATAGTCGTTGAACCGCTTCCAGCGCGCGTCCTCGAGCGGGATATTGCCCAGGATGTGATCCCAGATCCGGTCGAACTCCCGATGCGCGGCCGGGCGTGCCGGTGCATCGAGCGGCTGGCGCAGGCTGGAAGGAACGGGCACGTCCCAGGTCGCCTTGTAGAGCGAATGCTCAGGCGCGCGGGCGGCATGCAGCCGCAGCCGGCCGTTGTCCTGCACCTGCTCGCCGGGCGCGTCGGTGTTGAAGTACATGATGTCGTGCGGGTTCACGAAGCTCATGAACATGCACCATGGCTTGTCGTCGTCGCTGAGCGGCCGCGCCTTGGTGCGCAGCCAGTTGATCCCGCTGCCAGCGGTGATCTGGTCGTAGCTGTAGCCGCCCAGCGTATGGCCGATCAGGTCGCCCGGCGAGAAATTGTCGGCGAAGCCGTACTTCTCCATGTGCGGGGTCATGAACTGCTCGATGGAGCGCGTGTCGAACTCGCGGCTGAGATGCCACTTGCCCTTGTAGGCGGTGTAGTACCCGGCCTGGCGCAACATCTTGCCGATCGTCGGGCGGTCGGGCGACAGGTTGCGCATCCACGGCACGTCGAGATTCTCGAACATGCCGTTGTCGGGAGTCTGCAGCCCCGTCACGATGACGGAACGCGACGAGGTGCACATCGTCGCCGGGCACTGGTGGTTGGTGAAGGTGACGCCTCTGCGCTCCAGCCGCTCGTGGCCGGGCAGAGAGAGGCCCGCCGGCCAGCGGGCGTGGTAGCGCTCCTGGTCGGTGAAGATGAAGAGAATGTTGAGCCCGTGACGCCCGGTTCCCGTTGCCACGGCTGGGCTCGTGGCGGGCTGGGTCTGCGCGCGCGCAGAGCCGATGCCGGATCCGAAGATCGAACCCGTCAGCGCAGCGCCTCCCGACGCCTGCAGAAGGCCCCGGCGTGTCGTCCCGCGCCGGAAATGGTCTTTCGCCACGACGATGCCCCCAAGTTGACGTTTATCTAGCAACAAATGCGGTATCTATCCCACGTCGCCCACATCGCGCCGTGCATCCAGGAGCATTGATCGCCCGTGAGCTGCCGACCGTCTATCCGTTTTGCGCCATGTGAAAGTCGGGCGTATGGACGGTAGCCACCTTTCCCCCTGGGCCGACCGGCTTTCGCTGCACGGCTTCGATGGCCGGGCGCTTGACGACTCAATGCTGGCCACTGCGGCCGCCAAGCACATGCAGCTCGGCCCTGGCCAGTTGCGCGCCTCCATCGAGCGGTTGCGATTCAACACGCTGGCAATGCGTGTCACGGAATTTTCGGCCGCCGTTCGGGCGACTGTCGAGCCGCCCAAGGATGTCGTCACGGTCGGCTTCGTCCTTCGGGCGGACGAGCCGTTCCTGATCGCTGGACTGCGTTTCCGAGCCGGCATGATGGGCGTGTTCGCCGCCGGCCAGGTTTCGGAGGTTCGGTATCCGGCAGGATCC
>JAHCJV010000023.1 GCA_026126105.1 Enhydrobacter sp. | reverse complement strand
GTCGGCACCGATTAGAAGTCGTCTGGATCGGCTGGCTCGAGACGCACGCGTCTGTGTCGATCGCTGGGCAGACGAGTTGCAATTTCAAGAGGTGGCCTGGAGAATCTGGACGGTCGGCTAAGTGGAGTTTCTGCCTGAATGCGGCGAGGATGCCGCGGATGGGGAGAGACGATGACGAGACGAGCGAGACGGAACCACAGTGCAGCCTTCAAGGCGAAGGTGGCGCTGGCGGCGGTGAAGGGCGACAAGACGCTGGCCGAGCTTGCGCAGTTTTTCGATGTGCATCCCAACCAGATCACCGACTGGAAGGGCCGTTTGCTGGCGGGAGCGACGGCAGTGTTCGGCCCGGACGGGGCCGGCAAGAACCGACTGTGGACGTGAAGAGGCTGCATGCGAAGATGAAGCTTGGGATCGAAGTCGCGCAATCGACCGTCGCCAAGTATATGGCGAGGAGCGGGCGAGGCCGATCGCAGACCTGGAAGACTTTCCTGCACAACCATGCGGCGGGCATTGCCGCCATGGACTTTCTGGTTGTGCCGACGGTTGGCTTCAAGCTGCTCTTCGTTTTGGTCATCCTCAGGCATCAGCGCCGGCGGCTGATATCACTTTCAGTGACAGCCCATCCAACGGCGGAATGGATTGCCGGACAGATCAGTGATGCCTTCCCTTGGGACGATGCGCCCGACCATCTCATTCGAGACCGCGACGGGTCCTACGGCTACGCCGTCACCAAGCGTCTTTCTGACATGGGCATCCGTGATCACCCGACGGCCGCGCGGTCACCTTGGCAGAACGGGCATGCGGAGCGGTTGATCGGCTCGATCCGCCGTGAATGCCTCGATCACATCGTCGTCTTCGGCGAGGGCCATCTGCGCCGGGTCCTTGCGGGCTACGCTTCCTACTACAATGAACTGCGAACCCATCTGGCCCTGAGCAAAGACTCGCCGGGCCGTCGATCGATCCAACGGCTTGGCGAACTCGTTGCTCGGCCGATCCTCGGCGGGCTGCACTATCAATACTGCCGGACGTAGTATTCGGAAGGGACAGGTGCTGGATCACGAGCCTGAACATGCGTCGCGATGGGCGGCGGTGGTGTCGATCGCGGGCAAGATCGGCTGCACGGCGCAGACGCTGAACGAGTGGGTGAAGAAGGCCGAGCGCGACAGCGGGAAGCCTGGCCTGACCAGCGATATGGCTGCCAGGCTCAAGGCGCTGGAGCGGGAGAACCGCGAGCTTCGCCAGGCCAATGAGATCCTGCGCAAGGCGAGCGCCTATTTCGCTCAGGCGGAGCTCGACCGCCGACACAAGCCATGATCGCCTTCATCGACGATCACCGCGCGGCGTATGGGGTCGAGCCGATCTGCAGGGTGCTGCCGATCGCCCCATCGACCTACCATGCGCATGTCGCCGGGCGTGCTGATCCGACCAGATTGTCGGCGCGGGCGAAGCGGGACGATGCCCTGAAGCCGAAGATTCAGCGGGTGTTCGAGGAGAACTTCCGCGTCTATGGCGTGCGCAAGGTCTGGCGGCAGCTGACGCGCGAAGGCCACGACGTTGCCCGATGCACAGTGGCGCGGCTGATGCGAAGCCTTGGCTTGCAGGGCGTGATCCGCGGCAAGCCGGTCCGAACCACGATCAGCGACAAGGCGACAGCCTGTCCATTGGATCACGTCAATCGGCAGTTTAAGGCGGAGCGCCCGAATGCGTTGTGGCTCTCCGACTTCACCTATGTGGCGACCTGGACAGGCTTCGTCTACGTCGCCTTCATCATCGACGCGTACGCGCGGCGCATCGTCGGCTGGCGCGCGTCACGAACAGCGCACGCAAGCTTCGTTCTCGATGCTCTCGAGCAGGCGCTGCACGAAAGACGGCCCGTTCATCGCGGCGGCCTGGTGCATCATTCCGACCGTGGATCGCAATACGTCAGCATTCGCTACAGCGAGCGCCTGGCCGAGGCGGGCATTGAACCGTCCGTCGGCAGCGTCGGCGACAGCTACGACAACGCTCTGGCCGAAACCATCAACGGACTTTACAAGGCCGAGGTCATCCATCGGCGCGGTCCATGGCGGTCGTTCGAAGCCGTCGAGTTCGCAACGCTGGAATGGGTCGACTGGTTCAACAATCGCCGGCTGCTGGAGCCCATCGGCAACATCCCGCCCGCCGAGGCCGAGGAGCACTACTACGCCACTCTGGATCAACCAGCCATGGCAGCGTGACTCAAACCAAAAAGCCTCCGACAAACCCGGAGCGGTTCAAGAAACGCCGTGGCCGCCGTTCTTGACGACAACACCCTCCGTCTCGTCCGCATCTTCGACGCGCCGCGCGAGCGCGTGTTCGAGGCCTGGGCCGACGAGACCCAGTTCATCCAGTGGATGTGCCCGCCAGGCGTCATGCTCGACGAGGCGAGCCTCGACGTTCGCCCGGGCGGTGCCTGGCGTGTGCGGGGGCGTCATCCCGAAAGGACCTTCGCCACGTCGGGCCGCTATCTCGAGGTCAAGAGGCCTGAGCGGCTGGTCTTCACCTGGGCGCACCATGCGAACGCGGACTTCGACTCGCCGCGCGGGCACGAGACCACGGTGCGCCTCGAATTCCGCGCCGTCGGCAACAAGACCGAGCTGACGCTGATCCAGGGCACGTTCGCCGACGTGCCGAGCCGGCAGGGCCACGACGACGGCTGGACCGGTTCGTTCGACAAGCTCGAGACTTTTCTGCGGAGGACAGCATGACGAGCCATCGCATCGTATCGCAGTCGGAATGGCTCGAAGCGAGCCGCGCGCAACTCGCCAGGGAGAAGGAGTTCACGCGCCTGCGCGAGGAACTCGCGGAGGAACGTCGCGCGCTGCCGTGGGTGAAGGTCGAGAAGGAGTACGTCTTCGACGCGCCCGAAGGTCCGGTGAGCCTCGGCGACCTGTTCGCCGGCCGCGAGCAGCTCATCGTGCAGCATTTCATGTTCGGCCCGGACTGGAACGAGGGCTGCCCGAGCTGCTCCTTCTGGTCCGACAATTTCAACGGCATCGACGTCCATCTCGCCCATCGCGACACCTCGTTCGTTGCCGTATCGCGAGGGCCGATCGACAAGCTCGAAGCCTACCGCAAGCGCATGGGCTGGACCTTCCGCTGGGTCTCTTCGCTGCACAACGATTTCAACTTCGACTACGGCGTCTCCTTCCCGCCCGACGAGAAGGTGCCGAAGTACAATCACGATACCCTGGCGCCCTACGGTCAGGAGGCCCCTGGCCTCAGCGCCTTCCGGCGCGGGGAGGACGGCGCGATCTATCGCACCTATTCGACCTATGCACGCGGCCTCGACATGCTCAACGGCGCCTATCAGCTGCTCGATATCACGTCGAAGGGGCGCGACGAGAAGGGACTGTCGTTCTCGATGGCCTGGGTCCGCCGCCGCGATCGATACGAATAGGGCGGCGTCGCCGGCGCCGCGCTCGCCGCGGATTGCCGCTTGAATGTCCTGCCGCGGGCATCACCTTATGCGCGTCCACTCAGGAGATGCATCGATGACCCATAAGGCAACCTGGCACGGCAAGGTCATTGCCGAGAGCGACAAGACGCTCGAAGTCGGCGGCTATGTCTACTTCCCGCGCGATACGGTGAAGATGGACCTCTTGAAGGTCGCGCCCAGGACGGCGAGCGATCTCGAATGTCCGCACGGCGTGCAGTTCTACGACGTCGTCGAAGGAGCGTCGCGGAGCCCGCGCGCGGCGTGGTCCTACGAGGCGCCCCAGCCCAGGATGAAGCCGGTCGATCACTGGATCGGCTTCTGGGAAGACGTCGCGGTCTCCTGACGAGAGCTGCCGGCCTGCGGCGCGGGAAGCGCTTCCGCAGGAGCGTGGTGAGGCGCGATCGCGCCTTACCTGACCGGCGTGATTGCCGTCACCGACATCGGCGTCGTGAGGCCGATCACGACGTCGCCGACCTTGATCTTCTTCAGCATGTCCTGCGTGGCGATCGAGCGCGCGGTATAGGTGCGGATCGGACCGCCGCGGCCGTCGATCACGGAGACCTTGTTGGCGGCGAGGTCGACAGCCGTGACGGTGAAGGTCACCCGGCCGAGTTCGACGTCGGTCGCGGACTCCGGCTTGGAGGCATCGCGGCGCGCTTCCCGTGAGCCGGGGCCTTTCTGACGCAAGTTCAGGAGGGTCACGATCTCGTTGTAGGTGATGTCGGCCTCGGTGTTCTCGGGGATCGCCTCTAGGTTCTTGACGCTGTCGCCGACGGCGACGTTTACCAGTCGGCCTTCGGGCGTCGTGAAGACCATGGTCCGCGTCTCGACGTCGATCGATTCGATCCAACCCTTCACGGTGACGTTGTTGGCGAACGACACGCCAGCGCGCGGAACGGCCTGTACCGGGCCCTGGGCGGCGGCCGGCAGGCTGCCCGCGAAGGCCAGCGTGGCGGCCAGAACTGAAATTCCTGCGGCCCACTTGATCGAGCGGATCGTCATTGGCTCGTAACCCCCTTGAAACTGCGACGCGGCGGACAATACCCATCCCGCCCGGCTGTGCAACCACGAAGGCGTCAGGAGAGATGTTCCAGCACGGCCCGGGCCACGGCCTCGGGCTGGTCGAGATAGGCGAGGTGACCCGCGCCGGCTATAGCCTGGACCCGCGTGGTCCCGTTGATGCCGCGGGCGAACTTCTGCGCGTAGCCGGGCGGCAGCACGGCATCCCTGTCACCCCAGAGGATCAAGGTGGGAGCTTCGATCAGGCCGAGCCGCTTTTCGAGCCTGGTGCTGCCGAGCGGCCAGAAGGCGCGGGCGGCGGCCTCGGAAGCCCGGGTCATCTCGATTGGCCATTCGACCGAGTTGGCGCCCTCCGGGGGCGCCACCAGAGCTTCCCATCTGGCCGGATCGGCGCACATAATGCCCGCGACCGCATCCCGCCGCTGGGCCCAGGGGTCGGCGGCCGGATCGGCCTCGTCGAACAGGCCGAACGGGGAAATAAGCGCCAATTTCCGTACATGTCCGGGGAAGATTGCGGCCATTTCCGCAGCAAATGCGCCCCCGACCGAGGCCCCCAGCAGGTCGGCGCCGGCGAGCCCTGCCTTCTCCACGATCTGGCGCACCGCCAGCACCCAGTCGATGTGCGTGTCGAGCACCGTGTGGCCGAGGCCCCCGCCGGGATATCCCGGCAGGGAGGGCACGATCAAAGTGCGTTTGCGGGCAAGCTCGTCGAGGAACGGCACCCAGCGCGGCAGGCCGCCGAAACCCGCCAGGAAGCCGAGCTTCGGGCCGCTCCCCTTGGTCCAGACGCGGCAGGAGAAGCCGTTTACCTCGACGGTGGTCGTCGCCGGATCCGACAAGGCTCTACTCCGCGGCGACGGTCTGGGGACCGAAGGCGGGGACGGCGGCGCGCTGGCCCTTGGCCATCGGCTTGGGCCACCACTTGTCCTCCCAGTCGGAGAACAGGTCCCTGACGTGGGGCATCACCTTCTCGGCGAACAGGCGGGTGTTGTACTTGGTGGTGTCCTTGCTCATGTTGCCGTACTGCAGCAGCAGCATCAGGTGTCCGACATTGAGGCTGGTGCCGACATGGCGGATCTGCTCGATCACCTCGTCGGGCGAGCCGATCAGCACATAGCCGCCATCGACGATGTCCTTCATGTTGGTCGCCTTGAGCGCGGCTTTGGTTGCCGGATTGGCGATGTTCGCAGCCTTGCTCATCATGCCTTCGATGCCGGCGCGCTGGGTGCCCTCGGTCGTGTAGCCCGGCGGCAAGGCGAAGCGCGGATCGACATGGAGGCACCGGCCGTAGAAGTACTCGGCCGGCTCGCTGTAGAGGTCGAGCGCCTGCTGGCGGCTCTCCGCGACGCCGACGAACTGCAGGAAGCCCGCGCGGTAAGGATTGCGGTCCTTGCCGAGCTTCTCCATCTCCTTCCAGAATCCCTGCATTGTCGTTAGCCCGGCCTTGTAGCCGTAGTACGACAGATAGCAGTAGACGTAGTCCATTTCCGCACACCACCGCCACGTCTCGATCGAGCCGCCGCCCGGAATCCAGATCGGCGGATGCGGGTCGTTCTGGATCGGGCGCGGCCAGATGTTGACGTAGCGCTGCTGGTTGAAGCGGCCGGAAAAGGCGAAGGTGTCCTTCTCCGTCCAGGCGCGCTTTACCAGGTCATGCGCCTCGTAGTAGCGGTCGCGCAGCAGGCTCGGATTCTGCCCGTAGGCGTAGCAGGTGTCCATCGGCGAGCCGACCGGAAAGCCGGCGATCAGCCGGCCTCCCGAGATGCAGTCGATCATCGCGAACTCTTCGGCCACCCGCGTCGGCGGATTGTAGAGGGCCAGCGAGTTGCCCATCACGCAGAGCGCCGTGTCGGTCGTGCGCCGCGCCAGAGACGAGGCGATCAGGTTGGGTGACGGCATCAGGCCGTAGCCGTTGGAATGATGCTCGTTGACACAAACGGCATCGAAGCCGCATTCGGCGGCGTATTCGAGCTCGTCCATGAAGTCGTTGTACATGTGGTGCGCGCGGCGTGGGTCGAACAGCGACGAATGGATGTCGACCCACACCGACGGATGCTTCTTGTTGAAGTCATCCGGAAGCTCCGTGTACGGCATCAGATGGAACCACATGAGCTTCATCGCGCGTCCTCCCTGCGACTCGGACCGTAGCGTATGAACGTTCGTTTACTCGCCTCGGGCTGTCAATGTGCGTTCGCGACCCGAGCAACAAAGTTGTTCTTCCGGAACCTTTTCCATTTCGAATCGTATTTGTGCGTTGCAACTTCGCTTTTGCAGCAATAGTTTCGCCGCAGTGCAAGAGGAGGCTTCGCCATGTCCGTTGTCGCGATGACGGCGCATAATCACCCGACGGCCAATCAGCCGGTGAAGGATCTTTACGAGGTCGGAGAGATCCCGCCGCTCGGTCATGTACCGGCAAACATGTATGCCTGGGTCATTCGTCGCGACCGGCATGGACCGCCCGAGCAGTCGATGCAGCTCGAAGTCGTGCCGACCCACGCGATCGGCGAGGACGAAGTGCTGGTCCTCGTGATGGCGGCAGGCGTCAACTACAACGGCGTGTGGGCAGGCCTGGGGCTGCCGATCTCGCCGTTCGACGTGCACAAGCAGGCCTTCCATATCGCCGGCTCCGATGCCTCGGGAATCGTCTGGGCGGTCGGTGCCAAGGTGAAGCGCTGGAAGGTCGGCGACGAGGTCGTTATTCACTGTAACCAGGACGACGGCGACGACGAGGAGTGCAACGGCGGCGATCCGATGTTCTCCACCAGCCAGCGCATCTGGGGCTACGAGACGCCGGACGGCTCCTTCGCGCAATTCTGCAAGGTTCAGGCCCGCCAGCTGATGAAGCGCGCGCAGCATCTCACCTGGGAGGAAAGCGCGTCCTATACGCTGACCCTCGCCACTGCCTACCGCATGCTGTTCGGCCATCGCCCGCACATCCTGCGGCCGGGCCACAATGTGCTGGTGTGGGGCGCCGCCGGCGGTATCGGCTCGATGGCCGTGCAACTGATTGCCACGGCGGGTGCCAACGCGATCGGGGTGATCTCCGACCCGTCGAAGAAGGACTTCGTGATGAGCCTCGGTGCCAAGGGCGTCGTCAATCGCAACGACTTCGACTGCTGGGGCCAGCTGCCCGACGTGGACGACCAGAAGGGCTACGCCGAGTACATGAAGAAGGTGCGCAAGTTCGGCGCTGCCATCTGGGACATCACCGGCCGCGGCAACGACGTCGACTTCGTGTTCGAGCATCCCGGCGAGCAGACCTTCCCGGTATCGTGCAACATCGTGAAGCGCGGCGGCATGGTCGTGTTCTGCGCCGGCACCACCGGTTACAACCTCACGATGGACGCCCGCTTCGTTTGGATGCGCCAGAAGCGCATCCAGGGGAGCCACTTCGCCAACCTTCTGCAGGCCAGCCAAGCCAACCAGCTGGTGATCGAGCGGCGAATCGATCCCTGCATGAGCGAGGTCTTCGACTGGGCCGACATCCCCAAGGCACACACCAAGATGTGGAAGAACCAGCACAAGCCGGGCAACATGGCCGTGCTGGTCTCCGCCAAACGGCCGGGCCTGCGTACGCTCGAAGACGCGCTCGACGTCTGACGGCTGCTTCCGCAGCTCTTCGGTCACTCGACCGATCGTCAGAGCGTTGTGCAAACGTCTGCTCGATCGGCGAGTGCTGCATGGCACCATTATCCCTCTGCTGCGTTGAGGCTGTTCTGGCTGCAGTGGGGGAATTGCTAAATGGGAAAGTTCGACCTGGCCCGTCTCAAGGAGGGGCTGCCGCATCCTTTGGGCGCTACCTGGGATGGCGAGGGCACCAACTTCGCCCTGTTCTCGGCAAACGCGACCAAAGTCGAGGTGTGCCTGTTTGATTCCGAGACCGGCCAAGAGACCGACCGGATCGAGCTGCCCGAATATACCGATCAGGTGTTTCACGGATATCTTCCCGGCGTCGGGCCGGCCACCTTCTACGGCTATCGGGTGCACGGACCCTACGAGCCGGAAGCCGGCCACCGCTTCAACCCGAACAAGCTGCTGCTGGATCCATATGCCCGGGCCCATGCCGGCAAGCTCACCTGGACTCCAGCGGTGTTCGGGTACCAGCTCGAAACCGGGGACGATACGACGTTCGACGAACGCGACAGCGCACCTTTCATGCCGAAGTGCGTCGTCGTCGATCCGGGCTTCGACTGGCGCGGAGAACCCGGCCGCCAGTTCGTGCCGTGGGACCACACCATCCTCTACGAGATGCACGTCAAGGGCTTTACGCGCCTTCATCCCAAGGTGCCCAAACGGTTACGGGGGACCTATGCCGGGCTCGGAAACAAGGAAGTCGTCGACTATGTGAAAGCGCTTGGCGTCACTTCCATCGAGCTGCTGCCGATCCATTCCTTCGTCGACGACAGCTACCTGCTCGAGAAAAAGCTGCGCAACTATTGGGGATACAACACCATCGGCTTCTTCGCCCCCGATCCGCGTTACGCGTCCGACGTGCCCAACAGCCTGCGCGAGTTCAAGGAGATGGTCGCCCGTTACCACGAAGCCGGGCTCGAGGTCGTGCTCGACGTGGTCTACAATCATACGGCGGAAGGAAACGAGCGCGGGCCGACGCTGTCCTTCAAGGGCATTGACAACGCGAGCTACTACCGGCTCATGCCGGACCAGAAGCGCTACTACATCAACGACACGGGCACCGGGAACACGGTCAACCTCAGCCATCCCCGGGTTATCCAAATGGTGACGGACAGCCTGCGTTACTGGGCGCAGGAGATGCATATCGACGGCTTCCGCTTCGATCTCGGCACGATCCTGGCGCGCGAGCCGAACGGCTTCGACGAGCAGAGCGGCTTCCTGAAGGCGGTCGGCCAGGATCCGGTGCTCGACAGCGTGAAGCTGATTGCCGAGCCGTGGGACTGCGGGCCGGGCGGTTATCAGGTCGGCGGCTTTCCGCCGGGATGGGCGGAGTGGAACGACAAGTTCCGCGACACGGTGCGCGACTTCTGGCGGGGAGAGGGTGACGCCAAGACGCTGGCGCCGCGGCTCTGCGCCTCGGGAGAGACCTTCAATCGCGGCGGAAGGCGCGCGTGGGCGTGCGTGAACTTCGTCACGGCGCACGACGGTTTCACCCTCAACGACATCGTCACCTACAACGAGAAGCACAACGAGAAGAATGGCGAGGACGGCAAGGACGGCAGCTCGGACAACCGGTCCTGGAACTGCGGGGTCGAGGGTCCTACGAAAGACGCCGAGATCGAGGCGTTGCGCGGACGCCAGGTCCTGAATTTCCTTTCCACGCTGCTCCTCTCGCAGGGTACGCCGATGCTGGTGGCGGGCGACGAATTCCGGCGGACCCAGAGCGGCAACAACAACGCCTACTGCCAGGACAACGAGATCAGCTGGGTCGACTGGACGCTGGAGAAGAAAAATGCCGAGACGCTGGCTTTCACGCGCACGTTGATCGCGCTGCGCCACAAGTATCCGATCCTCAGGCGCACGCGCTTCTTCACGGGCGAGTTCAACGAAGAGCTGGGCGTCAAGGACCTGACCTGGATCAATGCCCTGGGCCACGAGATGCAGTCCGAGGAATGGGACGATCCGCACATGAAGTGCTTCGGCATGCTCATGGACGGTCGTGCCCAGGTCACCGGCATCCGCAAGCGCGGCCAGAATGCGACGCTGCTGCTGGTGATCAACGGCTATCACGACATGGTCGAGTTCACCCTGCCCGAGGCGCCCGACGGCGAGGGTTGGATCCTGCTGGCCGATACCAACCTGGCGGATCAGGTCGAGCATGAGCACTTCGCGATCGGCGCTACCTACCAGGTCACCGGCCGCTCGTTCCTCGTGTTCCTGCTGAAGGCGACACGCGCGGGCCGGTAATGGCTTCCCTCGCTGGGGAGGAAGGAGAAAAGGAGGCTAAATTCAATACGGCGTCGCGTCCTTGTTCTTATGGGCCCACACCGGCTTGTAGCCGCCGCGCCAATCGGGCGGCATCTCGACCGGACGGGTGTCGAAGCTCGCAAACTTCGCCGGCCGTCCCCGCAAGATGTCACCCTGATGCGGGCTCGGGATCGGGCTTGGCGTGTAGGGGAAGGAATCGGCGGAGGAATAGACGGGCAGCAGCAGGGGACGCGCGGCCTCTGCCTTGTTGGGCGCCGATCCGTGGACGGTCCGGCAGTTCAGCAGCATGGTCGTGCCCGGCCCGCCCGTGATGCGCCGGATCCGATCCTCGGTGAGCCATGCCAGATCGCGGTCGGGGATCTTCACCACGTAGTTGCCGGCGTCGTCGTACATCGAGAAAAGCGGTCCCTCATGGCTGCCTTCGGCGACGGCGAGCGGACCCTGGTCATCCGTGCATCCGTCGATGTAGATGCCGATGGTGACGGGGCTGAAATCGGTGTGTGGCCATGCGGGGATGTCCTGGTGCCAGCTGAAGCCCCGGCTGCCCTTGCCCGACTTCACGTTGAGCTTGGCGTGATGGAACATCACGTCCGGTCCCACGACGTCGGCGGCGAGGTCGGTCATGACCGGGTCGGACATGAACTTCCAGAAGGTCGGGTGCTGGTCCTGGGGGCTCGCTACGCGATGCAGTCGCGGCGAGGCGGCGGAGTGGCCCTCTTCGAGCACGTAGATGCTGTCCGTTTCCGTTTTGCTGCGGCTGCGATCGAGCAGCTCGGCCATCGCGGTTCGCAACTGGATGAGCCAGTGCTCCGGTACGTAGTCCGGCAACGCCACGAAGCCATTGTCGAAGAAGGCGCGGCGCTGCGCTTCAGTGAGCACGGTGGCCGGATGCTTCAACACATCCTGTGGCTTCATGGCATTCCTCCGTCGCGTTCCTCGCGTGCGATTGTGCCTAGCGGTCCGCGTCCATGGCAATGGCGGCGGCGAGCTTGTTCAACGGCGCTCCATATCGCTTGCCGGCTTCCTCCTCCGTCAGCGCCGAGCGGATGAAACGCATGGACAGGCAGCCCATGACCCGTTCGCCCTTGCGGATGGCTACGCCGATGCCCTGCAGACGCCCCGATCGCGGGAGGATCGTGAAGGCGTAGCCCTCCCGCCGAATGCGCTCGAAGTCTGCGACCAGTTTCCCGTCCGGGCGCACGCCGATGTCGCGCAATACGGAGCGGCGCTCGTCGGCGGAGCAGAAGGCGAGCCAGGCGCGGCCGAGGGCGCTCGACAGGACGGGGCTGCGACGTTGCAGCGCCGCTCGCTCGAACGACATTGGGCTTTCTGCCGCTGTCGAATGGCGAATCGTCATCGCTCGATCGCTGATGGTTCCAAGATAGAGCGGCCAGCCGTACTCGCGTGTGAACTGGCTCATGTGCGGCGCGGCGGCGTCGACCAGATGGTCGACGAAGCGGATTCCCTGGGCGAGACCAAGCACCTTGTCGGTCAGGCGATAGCCGATATCGCGCGACACGCGGGTTGCGTAGCCCAGTTCCACGAGTGTCTGGAGCAGGCGCACGACCGTCGGTCTGGGCAGGCCGGTTTCGGCTGCGAGGACGGCAACGGTCCCGTGCGGCCGGCGACTCAGGGCCTCCATGACGGCGAAGCTGCGGCCGACAGGCTCGATCATCGAAGCTTCATCATGGCCGGCAAGGCTATTCCGTATTACGGATTATGTCGACGTCGTGCGAGCAATCCGGCGGTGCCCGGCCTATGCTCCGGCCAACAAGGAAACTCCGAGGAACATGTTCGCCCGGCGCCAGTTTTTGAGGACCGCATCGGCCGCGATCGTCGCTGCTCCGTCGATGACGCATGCGCAGAAATTCCCTTCTGCTCGCGTCACGCTGGTCGTGCCGTTTCCGGCCGGCGCCGCCACCGACATCGGCGCGCGCATCTACGCCGAAGCTTTGTCGGCGATGTGGGGCCAGCCGGTCGTGGTCGACAACAAGGGCGGCGGCAACGGGATCCCGGCCGCGGAAATCGTAGCGCGCTCCAAGCCGGACGGCCTGACGATTTTCGCCACATCGGCGATGACCCAGATCGTCAACCCGGCGATCTACGACAAGCTGCCCTACGATCCGATCGAAAGCTTCGAAGCCATAACGCGACTCGGCACCTCGCCTTTCGTGCTGCTGGTCGACCGGAACAGCCCGATCAACTCGGCCGCCGAGCTTACCGCGAAGCTCAGGGCCGAGCCCGGCAAGCATAATTACGGCGCCGGAGCGCTGCCCGCGCGGGTCGCCTCCGAACTCTATAAGATGGCGGCCGAAGTCGAGGCGGTCTATGTCGGCTACAAGAGCAACCCGCAGGCGATCCCCGACGTGCAAAGCGGCCTGCTGACATTCATGATGATCGACACCGTGAATGCCAAGCTCGCGATCGAGCGGGGTGCGCTCAAGGGTCTGCTCGTGACCGACACGAACCGCTATCCACCACTGCCCGACGTGCCGACGGCAGCGGAGGCCGGCCTGCCCGATGTCCTGCTGACGACCTGGACAGGGCTCTATGTGCCGAGAGGCACGCCTCGCGAGATCGTCGACAGGATCAATGCCGACATCCGCGCCGCGGCCGTCAGGCCCGACGTGCTGGCCCGCCTCGAATCGATCGGCACAGTGCCCAAGCTGATGAGCCCCGACGAGTTCGCTGCTTTCACGCGTTCCGAGAAGGAGCGCTGGAGCAAGATCATCGAACGCGCCAACATCAAGGTCGAATAGGAGACCGACATGCAAGGATCCCTGAGCGCCAACCAAGGCCCCCGCATCCGCCACGTCGTCGATGAGAGTGCGCCCTACGAAACCATCAGCGTCGACAAGATGACGCCGATCATCGGCGCCGAGATCGCCGGCATCGATCTCAGCCAGCCGCTGTCGAACCGCCAGCAGGACGAGGTCCATCGCGCCTTGGCCGAGAACAGCGTGATCTTCTTCCGCGACCAGCACATCACCCTCGACCAGCATGCCGCGTTCGGCCGCCTGTTCGGCGACCTGCATGTCCATCCCGCTGCGCCGCACGAGCCGGGTCGGCCGGAGATGATGATCATCCATGCCGACAAGGATTCGCCGCGCGCCAACGGCGAGGGCTGGCATTCCGATGTGAGCTGCGACGTCGAGCCGCCGATGGGCAGCATCCTCTACATCAAGAAATGCCCGCCCAAGGGCGGCGACACGCTGTTCGCCTCGATGTACGCCGCCTATGACGCCCTGTCGGACCGCATGAAGACCTACCTGGATGGCCTCACCGCCATCCATGACGGCGAGTCGGTCTATCGCGGCCTCTATAAGAACTACGGCGTGGTGGAGAAGGAGAAGTATCCGCGCGCCGAGCATCCGGTGGTGCGCACTCATCCGGTGACGCGCAAGAAGGCGCTTTATGTAAACCGCGGCTTTACCCGCGGCCTGATCGGCGTGCCGCGCGACGAGAGCGACGGCATCCTGAACTACCTCTACCAGCACATGGAGAACCCGTTGTTCCAGTGCCGCTTCCGGTGGCGGGAGAACTCGATTGCGTTCTGGGACAACCGCTGCGTCCAGCACCGCGCCATGTGGGACTACTGGCCGCATACCCGCAGCGGAAATAGGGTGACGGTCGCGGGCGACAGGCCGTACTGATGGCCGCCCCTCTCAGCCTCCCCGCGTGGCGGGGAGGTGCCCGAAAGGCGGAGGGGAAGGCCACAGGAAGGTCGGAACGTTGCTGGTTATCTTCGATTGCGACGGCGTACTGGTCGACAGCGAGCCGCTGGCCAATGCGAGCTTCTCACGTGCCCTGAAGGCGCAGGGACTTGATTGGTCGGTCGAGGAGACGATGCGTCGCCTGATGGGCCTCTCTCTGAAATCCTGCTTCGAGATCGTCGAGGCGGAACTCGGCCGCAAGCTGCCGGACGACTTTCTCGAGAAGATGCAGGCGGTCACCTACCAGAGCTTCCGCGACGCACCCTTGCAGCCGGTGCCCGGCGTGAGGGAGGCCGTACTGGCGCTGCAGGCGGACGGGTTGGCGACCTGCGTCGCAAGCTCGGGCTCGCCGGAGAAGATGCGGTTCACGCTCGGCTTGACCGGCCTGTGGGACCTGTTCGACGGCAGGATATTCAGCTCCAGCCAGGTACGGCGCGGTAAACCGTTCCCGGACCTCTTCCTCCATGCGGCGATCTCGATGAACGAGCAGCCGTTCGACTGTATTGTTGTCGAGGATTCGGTTCCCGGTATCCAGGCGGCGCGCCTCGCCGGCATGCGCGCGCTCGCTTACGCGGGAGCGCCCCATGCCAATCGCGATGCCTTGGGTGCCGCCGGTGGCTTCCTGTTCACCGACATGAAGCAGTTGCCCGAATTGGTGCGCGAATGAGCGCTACGGGCTCGTGGTCGATGGGTGCCGGCAAGGCTGAGCGCGTGGTCGTCGTCGGCGCCGGCATGGCGGGGCTCGTCGCCGCGCGGCTGCTGCACGACTCGGGCTTCAGGGTTACCGTGCTCGAGGCGAGGCCGCGGCTGGGCGGCCGCACCTGGACCGACAGTTCGCTGGGTGCGCCGCTCGATCTCGGCGGCTCCTGGGTGCATGGAGTCGAGGGCAATCCGCTCACGCTGTGGTGCGACAAGCTCGGGGTCGAGCTGGTCGAGTCGCAAGGCGACCGGCTGCTGATCGACGCCCGTGCCAAGGTCAAGACGCGCGACGGCCAGCGGAGACGCGCTATCCTCGGACGTGCGGCGTTCAACACCGCGATGGCGTGGGCGAGCTGGAAGAGCAAGGCGCTGACCTTGTCGAGAGGCCCGCGCTCGATCTCTGTGAAGGAGGCGGTCGATCCGTTGCTGCGTGCCGCGTGGCTGCCGGAGATCGACAAGCTCGTGATCGCAACGTTCGTCGAAGGCAGCGAGGGCGTGCAAGGCGCGCCCTACGATGCGGTTGCAGCGGAGGAGTGGTGGCCGACAGAAGGGCTCGAGCGCAACGCCCAGCCGAAGGGCGGCTACGTTTCTCTAATTGATGACGCGGCGCGACAGCTCTCCATTCGGCGCAACGCCCCGGTCGAGCGGGTGGCCTGGAACGACCGCGGTGTGACCGCGATCCTGAAGGGCGGCGAGACTATCGAGGCGGAGCGGGCGGTGGTTGCCGTGCCACTCGGGCTCTTGCGTGCCGGGCTGCCGTCGCTCGATCCGTTGCCGCCCGAAGGCCAGCAGAAGGCTGTCGGGCGTGTCGGCTACGGCGCGGGCATCCTGGGCAAAATCTACCTGCGCTTCCCGTACCGCTTTTGGCCCGAACAGCCGAAATGGTTCGGGCGACTGCCCGACAGTCCCGACAGGCGCGGCACCTTCAATACGTGGGTGAGCCATGTCGGCGAGACGGGCCTGCCTATTCTGCTCAGCTTCTCAAACGGCGCCACCGCCGCGCATCTCGACCGCGCGGCGAGCGACGAAGAGGTCAGGGAAGTCGCGATGTCTTCGCTGCGCAAGATGTTCGGTGACGGCATTCCCCAACCCGAAGGCATGCTTTTTCCGCGCTGGCTGTCCGACCCGTGGTCGCGAGGCGGGTATTCTTATCCGGGAGTGGGCAGCACGGCGGAAGATCGCGAAGCTTATGCCCGGCCGCTCGCAAATCGCGTGTTCTTCGCCGGCGAAGCAACCGAGCCGGTCGAGTACGGCACGGTCCATGCCGCCCTTTGGTCGGCAGAGCAAACTGCCGAGGCGGTGTTTCGCGCGGTCACGGGGTTGCAGCCATCGCGCGACACGCGGCCCTGGGCCAAGGCCAGACAGGGCGCCGGCCGTCATAATGACTGACCGCCATGACTGACCGCCCATCGCAGCAGCCAGCTTTCCGGGGCCGCCTTACTTTCTGTTGGCCCCTGTGCCCTGGCGGGCCCATATCTCATGTGCAGCTCCGGAGAGCCGCGCTTCAGATGCCAGGATGACGCACCCATGATCCTCGCCAACAAGATCTTCTTCGTACTGGTTATCGTGTCGGGCCTGTCGACGCTCGGCGTGCTGTTCGCTGGCCTGATCAGCATGGCCCGTGGGCCGACCGACAGCCTCGAACGGGCGCGCGGCAGCAACAAGCTGATGTGGTGGCGCGTGCGCCTCCAGGTATTGACGCTCGCCTTCATTCTGCTGTGGTGGATGACCAGGAGTTAGGACGATGGTCACATTGAACCGCATTTACACCCGGGGCGGCGACAAGGGCGAGACCTCGCTCGGACGCGGGGAACGCGTGGCCAAGCACGATCCGCGTGTCGACGCCTATGGCACGGTCGACGAGGCCAACTCCGTGATAGGCCTTGCCCGGGCCGCGATCGAGCGCTCGGTCAAGAACGACGCGCTGCGCGGCCATGTCAGCGAGATGCTGAAGCGTATCCAGAATGACCTGTTCGACCTGGGCGCCGATCTCTGCACCGTCGAGGGCAAGACCGGCGAACAGGCGTTGCGGGTCGTGCCCTTGCAGACCGAGCGTCTGGAGCGCGAAATCGATGCGATGAACGCCGAACTGTCGCCGCTCACGTCCTTCATCCTGCCCGGCGGCAGCGAGGCGGCGGCATGGCTGCACCTCGCGCGCACCGTGGCGCGGCGCGCCGAGCGCGGCATGACGGCCCTAGCAACGCAGCAACCGGTCAGTCCGGAAGCGATCAGGTACATCAACCGGCTGTCCGATCATTTGTTCGTCCTGGCCCGCAAGCTCAATGACAATGGGGGCTCGGACGTATTGTGGGTCCCCGGCGGGAGTCGCTGATTCGTAGCGGTGCGTTGCTAATCCGTTGAAACGACTGCTAAATAGTTTCCGCGCTGCAATATTGTGCACTGCGCCATAGCCTTGACATGGTTGGCTGAACACCCCTACACGAACTTCCCTTCGCCGGACGGGAGGTCCGGCCGCAACTCACCTATAGGCGCAACGCGATGAAAGTGCTGGTCGCGGTCAAGCGGGTCATCGACTACAACGTCAAAATCCGCGTAAAGGCCGATAATACGGGCGTCGAGACGGCGAACGTAAAGATGTCGATGAATCCCTTCGATGAGATCGCCGTGGAAGAGGCGATCCGCATGCGGGAGAAGGGCGCCGCGACCGAAGTCATCGTGTTTTCCGCCGGGCCCGCCCAGTGCCAGGAGACGATCCGCACCGCCCTCGCCATGGGTGCCGACCGCGGCGTGCTGGTGCAGAGCGATGCCGAGCTCCAGCCGCTGGCCGTCGCCAAGCTGCTGAAGGCGGTGGTCGACAAGGAACAGCCCGGCCTGGTCATCGTCGGCAAGCAGGCGATCGACGACGACTCGAACGCCACCGGACAGATGCTCGCCGCCTTGCTCGGCTGGTCGCAGGGTACCTTCGCCAACAAGCTGAACGTCGCAGACGGCTCGATCGAGGTGAAGCGCGAGGTCGACGGCGGGCTGGAGAACATCAAGCTCAAGATGCCGGCGGTGATCACCACCGACCTGCGCCTCAACGAGCCGCGCTACGCTTCGCTGCCCAACATCATGAAGGCGAAGAAGAAGCCGATCGAGACGCTGACGCCCGACGCGCTCGGCGTCGACGTGGCGCCGCGGCTGAAGACGCTGAAGGTCGAGGAGCCGCCCAAGCGCAAGGGTGGCGTCAAGGTGAAGACCGTCGCCGAGCTGGTCGACAAGCTGAAGAACGAAGCGGGAGTGATCTGACCATGACGGTTCTCGTTGTCGCCGCGCATGACGGCAAGACTGTTCGCGCCAATGTCGCCAATGCCGTCGCCGCTGCGACGCAGCTCGACGCGGACGTCCACGTGCTGGTCGCCGGCCAGAATGCCGCCGATGCGGCCAAGTCCGCGGCCGCGCTGCAGGGCGTGACCAAGGTCTTGCAGGCGGAAGATGCGGCCTACGCCAACTGGCTGGCGGAAGACGTCGCCCCGCTGGTCGTCAAGCTCGCGCCTGCCTACAGCCACATTGTCATGGCCGCGGATTCCGTGGGCAAGAACATCGCCCCGCGCGTCGCGGCCCTGCTGGACGTCGGCCAGGTTTCCGAGGCGATCAAGATCGTTTCGCCCGACACTTTCGTGCGCCCGATCTATGCCGGCAACGCGATGGCCACCGTGCAGTCCGCCGACAAGATAAAGGTCGTCACCATCCGCCCGACCAACTTCAAGGCCGTCGCGAGCGGCGGTTCTGCCGCGATCGAGCAGATTGGCGGTGAGGGCGCGCAGGGGCTTTCATCCTATGTCGGTGCCGAGCTCTCCAAGAGCGAGCGGCCGGAGCTGACCGGCGCCAAGATCGTCGTGTCCGGCGGCCGCGGCCTTGCCAGCGGCGAGAATTTCAAGATCCTCGAGGCGCTGGCCGACAAGCTCGGCGCGGGCTTGGGCGCCAGCCGCGCTGCGGTCGACGCGGGTTACGTGCCGAACGACTATCAGGTCGGCCAGACCGGCAAGGTGGTGGCTCCGGATCTCTATATTGCCGTCGGCATTTCCGGCGCGATCCAGCATCTCGCCGGAATGAAGGACAGCAAGACCATCGTGGCGATCAACAAGGACGAGGAGGCCCCGATCTTCCAGGTGGCCGACTACGGCATCGTGGGCGATCTGTTCCAGATCGTGCCCGAGCTGACGGCCGCGGTGGAAAAGAAGTAGGGCCGGAGGTCCAATGATGATCAAGCGCATCGGCGTCATCGGCGCCGGCCAGATGGGCAGCGGCATTGCCCATGTCTGCGCGCTCAAAGGGTTCGGTATCCGCCTGATGGATGTCGACCAGCCGCACCTGAACTCCGGCGTTGAGAACATAAGCCGAAACATGGATCGTCAGATCGGTCGCGGCATGATTCGGCCCGAGGAGAAGGATGCCGCGCTGCGGCGCATCGAGACCGGCACAGACTACAAGCAGTTCGCCGATTGCGATCTGGTCGTCGAGGCCGCGACAGAGAACGAGTCGGTGAAGCGCGACATCTTCCGCAAGCTGTGCGACGGCCTGCCGCCCAATGTCCTGCTGGCGACCAACACCTCGTCGATTTCAGTGACCCGGCTTGCGTCGGTGACCGACCGGCCGGGCAAGTTCATGGGCATGCACTTCATGAACCCCGTGCCGTTGATGGGCCTGGTCGAGCTGATCCGCGGTATCGCCACCGAGGAGGAGACCTTCCGCACGGTGCGCGAGGTCGTCCTCAAGCTCGACAAGAAGCCGGTCAATGCCGAGGACTTCCCCGCCTTCATCGTCAACCGAATTCTGCTGCCGATGATCAACGAGGCGGTCTATGCGCTCTACGAGGGTGTCGGCAATGTCGAGGCGATCGACACCGGCATGAAGCTGGGCGCCAACCATCCGATGGGTCCGCTCGAGCTGGCAGATTTCATCGGTCTCGATACCTGCCTTTCCGTGATGCAGGTGCTGCACGAGGGCCTTGCCGATTCCAAGTACCGCCCGTGCCCGCTGCTGGTGAAGTATGTCGAGGCCGGCTGGGTTGGCAAGAAAGTGAAGCGCGGTTTCTACGACTATTCCGGCGAGCGCCCCGTCCCGACCCGCTGAGCGTCTGGCTGGCTGCAGTTCGCAAGAAGTTGGAGGCGTAGGGGTTCGCCCCTACTGTCGCCAGTCGAGCCCGATGTCCAGCACCGACGCGCTGTGCGTCAGCCAGCCGGCCGAGATGAGGTCGACGCCTGCGGCCGCGACCGCCGGCGCGGTGGCCGGGGTGATGCGGCCGGATGCCTCGGCGACCGCCCGTCCGTCGATCATGCGCACCGCCTCCGCGAGCAGGTCGGGTCCCATGTTGTCGAGCAGCACCGCGTCGACACCGGTCGCCATCGCGTTCTCGAGCTGGTCGAGCGAATCGACCTCGACCTCGATCTTGACCAGATGGCCAACGCCGGCCCGCGCCGCCTCGATCGCTTCGCGCACGCCGCCTGCCGCGGCGACATGGTTATCCTTGATCAGCACCGCGTCGTCGAGCCCGAAGCGGTGGTTGATGCCACCGCCGACACGCACGGCGTACTTCTGCACGGCGCGCAGGCCGGGCATCGTCTTGCGCGTGCAGCAGATGCGCGCCTTGTGGCCGTGGACCGCCTCGACGAGCGTCGCGGTTGCGCTGGCCACGCCGCTGAGATGACCGAGGAAGTTCAGGGCCACACGCTCGGCGGTGAGCATGCCGCGCGTCGGACCGACCAGCGTCGCGATTCGGTCGCCCGGTGCGATCCGCGTGCCGTCCGGCCGCTCGATCGTGATCTTCATGGCGGGCTCGACGAGGCGAAAGGCGGTCGCGGCCAAATCCAGCCCGGCGACAACGCCCGGCTGTCGGGCGACCAACGCCGTTGCGGCACGTGCCGATGCCGGCACGATCGCGTCGGTCGTTACATCGCCGGCGCGACCGAGATCCTCGAGAAGGGCGGCGCGGACGATGGGTTCCAGCATCAGCGCAGGGAGGGGAGAGACAGTCATCTCACGCCTCCAGCATGCGCTCGACGGCGCGCCGGGCCGGAGCCGCGACGGCCGGATCGATCGTCACCTCGTGCTGCATCGTCGCGAGCGCATGACGGATCCCGGGCAAGGTGATCCGCTTCATGTGCGGGCAGAGATTGCAGGGCCGCACGAATTCGATCTCCGGATGCTGCACGGCGACGTTGTCGCTCATCGAGCACTCGGTCATCAGTGCCACCCGGCGGGGTCGCTCGCGGCCGACATAGTCGATCATTGCCGCCGTCGAGCCGGCGAAATCGGCCTCTGCCACCACTTCGGGCGGGCATTCGGGATGGGCGAGCACGACCAGCCCGGGATGTCCGTCACGCAGCTGCCGGACATCCCGGGCGCTGAACCGCTCGTGCACCTCGCAGTGGCCGGCCCACGTGATGATCTCGACGCCGGTCTCGCGGGCCAAATTCTGCGCCAGATACTCGTCGGGGAGCATGATCACCTTGGGCACGCCGAGGCTCTCGACGATCTTCCTGGCATTGCCCGAGGTGCAGCAGATGTCGCTTTCCGCCTTCACCGCGGCCGACGTGTTCACGTAGGTCACGATCGGCACGCCGGGATGGCGCTGCCGCAGCGCGCGAACGTCGGCGGCGGTGATCGATTCGGCGAGCGAGCAGCCGGCGCGGAGGTCGGGGATCAGGACGCGCTTGGACGGATTGAGCAGCTTCGCGGTCTCGGCCATGAAGTGGACGCCCGCGAGCAGGATCACCGCCGCGTCCGTCTTCATCGCCTCGCGGGCCAGCGCGAGGCTGTCGCCCACGATGTCGGCGACGCAATGGAAGATTTCCGGCGTCTGGTAGTTGTGCGCGAGGATTACGGCATCGCGGGATTTCTTGAGTTCCAGGATGGCATCGATGTCGCCGGCGAAGGCCGGCCACTCGATCGACGGGATCACGCTCCTGACACGCTCGTAGAGGGGTGCGGTACGGGCCATCAGGTCGGGGGAGAACTGCGCTAAAGACATCGTTGCCTCATATTCTCATAATGAGCATTAAATTATGCTAATATCGAGCATATGAGGCGTCAAGCGGTCTTTAGGTGGCAGCAGGACGGGCTGCGGGACCCGACGATCGCGCCCGCGTCAGTATCCCGCACCATCCAGTCTGGCCCTCATTACGTCACGCTCGGGGTGTACGAGCTACGTGTCGGGTGTAGTCTCCATCGGTATTCACCGGATGCGTAACGGAGGCCGGCATCCGCGTGGACTAAGGGAGGGCGTATGGGATGTCGGCTGATCGCGTGCGGACGCGATCGTCCGGCGAAGCCGGCAGCAAAGACTGCTGGCAGAATCAAACGATGAGGCTTGCGATGAAAAGACGTGTCCTGACGCAGGTGCTGTTGATGGGTTTGCTGGCGCCGCCGGTCCTTGCCGCAGATCCGCTACCGAAAATGCAGGAAACGCCCAGCCTGGTCGACCGGGTGAAGTCGGGCGCATTGCCGCCGGTCGACAAGCGCATCCCCCAGCAGCCCAGGATCATCAAGCATTTCGCCGGTGGCGACGGGCCGGGCAAGCCGGGCGGTCAAATCGACATGCTGATCACCGGCTCGCGCGATACCCGTCTCATGACGATCTACAGCTACACACGTTTGATCGTCTACGACGAGAAGTTCGAGCTGCACCCTGACATCCTCGAGAGTTTCGAGGTCAAGGAGGGACGCGAGTTCACCCTCAAGCTGCGCGCGGGCCACAAATGGTCGGATGGCCATCCCTTCACCACCGCCGACTTCCGCTTCTTCTGGGAGGATATCGCCAACAACAGCGAACTCTCGCCCTCCGGACCGTCCGTGGAACTCATCGTCGACGGCAAGCCACCCAGGGTCGAGATCATCGACGATCTGACGATCCGCTACAGCTGGGACAAGCCCAACCCCCACTTCATCGAAAGCCAGGCACGCGCTGCACCGCTGTTTCTGTTCCGGCCGGCGCACTATCTCAAGACGCTCCACGGAAAGTACACCCCCGAAGAGGAGATCCTGAAGGTCCACAAAGGCAGCCGCTGGGCCAACGTCTTCCGGCGCCAGGACGTCATGTACGGCAACAGCAATGTCGACATGCCGACGCTCAACCCGTGGATGCTCACCACCGTCCCGCCGGCCCAGCGGTTCGTGTTCACGCGCAATCCATACTTTCATCGTATCGACGAGAAGGGGCAGCAGCTGCCCTACATCGACGACGTGATCATGACCGTGTCGGCGGCCAACCTGATCCCCGCCAAGGCGGGTCTGGGCGAGGCCAACCTGCAGCCGCGCTATCTCAATATGCGCGACTACACGTTCCTGCAGAAGAGCGCCAAGCAGTCGGGTGTCAAGGTTCACCTCTGGGAGTCGGGCTCCGGGTCGCAGATCGCGCTCTACCCCAACCTTACCGCGAGCGACGAGGAATGGCGCAAGCTGATGCGCGACGTCCGGTTTCGCCGGGCGCTGTCGCTGGCAATCGACCGTGACGAGCTCAACCAGTCCGTCTACCTCGGGCTGGCCAAGCCTTCCAACAACACGATCATGGAACGCTCGGAGCTGTTCAAGCCCGAGTATGCGACCAAGTGGGCGAACTACGACCCCAAGCTCGCTAACAAGCTCCTCGACGAGGTTGGACTGAACAAGCGCGGCTCCGACGGCATCCGCTTGCTGCCCAGCGGGCGTCCGGCAACCATCGTGGTCGAGCATGCGAGCGAGGAGACCGAGGACGCCGATGCCCTGCAATTGATCGGCGAAATGTGGAAGAAGGTCGGGATCAAGATGCTGACCAAACCGCAGACCCGGGAGAATTTCCGTCTGAGGGCTTTCTCGGGGGACGCGATCATGACGGCGTTCGCGGGCGTCGTGACCGCCGTTCCGACGGTCAACACCAGTCCCCGGGAGTTCGCGCCCGCCATGCAGGGTGGGCTTCAATGGTCCCGCTGGGGCATGTACGTGGAATCAAAAGGCCAGAAAGGCGAGCAATGCGACATGCCATCCGCCTGCAAGCTGATGGACTACCTGCGTGAGTGGGAGACCGCGAGCGACCCCGCCGTTCGTCGCAAGGCGTGGGAGCGGATCCTCTCCGCCAGCGCCGACGAGGTGTTCAGCATCGGGACGGTGAACGGGATTCGTCAGCCCATCGTCGTCGGGCCGAATATCCGAAACGTTCCAAAGGAAGGGTACCACGCCTGGGATCCGGGCGGATATATCGGGCTCTACCAGCCCGATACGTTCTGGGTCAGCCGGTAGGGTGACCACCGCGATGCGCACCTCGCTGGTGCGCATTGCCCGGTGGCCACTCGGAATGGAATATGGGTCTTAGTTTGTGGGGAATACGGGCACACTGCTCGGGGTGAGCTTTCCCTCGAAAAGGCAGTAGCCGTCGAGCATGATCGTCGAGGCGCCCGGCTTCACGGAGCCGACGACATCCATCTTGTTGCCGCCACCGACAATGGCCGTTGTCTTGAACTTCATGTCGGCGCCCAGCGTTGCCTTGAAGTTGCGCTCCGTGCGACCTTCCTGCAGGAAGCGTCCCTTCACATCCGTTCCGTCGACAGTGACTTCGATGGTCATCTTGTAGGTCGGGCACTTGCCGCTTCCGGGCACATTCAGGCCATAACCCGTCCACGTGTAGATCGCGGGCGCGGCCAGCGCCGGTCCGGCAAGAAGGGCGGCGGCCAGGGTCGCTACAGCTAGCTTTTTCAGCATCGACATTCCCCAACGGAAGGACAGAAACGGTTCTTGCCGGTTGCCATACTGGCAGACATTCGTTCGGCCGGCTCGCCAATTCTAGCCATTTTTTCTGTCGATACGAAGGCACAGTCCGGGCGATTTGGGGCGCCGTACTGCTCCCGGCCTCACATCGCAAAGCCGCCTGGTGTGCGTCAGGTCGGCCGCGACAGAGGCAGCTTGCTTCCACCGACGGCGCGCTCGAGCAGCACGGATTGGCGGAAGCGGAAGAGCTTCGCGGGCCGGCCCCCGGTTTCCGAGGAGATCGCGCCGGTCTCCTCGACCAGACCCTGCTGGTCGATCAGGCGGCGGAAATTCTGTTTGTGCAGGTTCTGTCCGGCGAGCGCCTCGACGGCACGCTGGAGCTGCAGCAGCGTGAATTGCGGCGGCATCAGCTCGAACACGACCGGCCGGTATTTGATCTTGGCGCGGAGGCGCGCGATGCCGGTGGCGAGAATGCGCCGATGGTCATGACGCATCGGCATGCCGGTCATCGGATCCGCTGCCGTCTTGCCGGCTTCGGCGATCAGGCCCGCTTCGTGCAGCAGCTCGTAGCGCTGCAGCACGAGTTCTTCGTTCCAGCGCTCTTTGCCGTCGCCGAAATTCGCCTCGACCCGTTCCTGCCGTTCGCGGGTGTCGGCCCATCTTCCGAGGCGGGGCACGATCGATTGACGCAGCACGGGAGGGGCGCCGGTCCGCCAGTCCTCCCACGGGAAGTAGCGATACCAGTTGCGCCATTCCGGGTCGCGGGCACCCGCCGACAGCCGTTCACGGGTTAGCCCGAGATAGCTGATCGACACCACGCGCGCGCCGGCGCCGACGCGGTTCCGATCGGCGAATGTATAGAGCTGCTCGACATAGCCCAGAGGATGCTGGGTCTGTCGCTCGACCCAGGCGCGCACGCCGGCCTGCAGCGTAGGATGCTCCGATTCGAATGGGCCGGAGGGCAGCACCGTGCCGTCCTCGAGGGTCAGGACCAGCGGCTGGTTGGCGGTCAACGCGACCAGGACGGCATTGAGCTCGATGACGACAGGGCTGGTGGCGGGCGACTTCATTCACCGGCCATTATGCCTCAAACTGCGCGGCATGACCCGCCAGCCGATCTGCATCGCCGTCCGGAATCTCGCCCACGCGACGGTCACGTTCGTGCCCAACGCTGCAATGGTGCCCTTTTACCCAGATGCGGAGGACCGGCGAGCTTAGCGGGTGAGCGAGCGCGCCGGCTCACCGGCAACCCTTCCCGCGGTGTCCGGCCCTCATCGCTTGCTTGTCGAGTTCCTGTGGTTCGGGCTGAAGGAAGCCCGCGCCTGCCTGTTTGCAGGATTGTTTTTCGGTGCCGTCTTCCTGATGCCGCGGACCGGCGTGCTGGGCCTGCCGCGCTACGATGCCCTGCTGCTGTTCGCGCTGGCGGTACAGGCTGGCATGCTGTGGGCAAAGGTCGAGACCCGGGACGAGGCCAAGACCATCGCGTTGTTCCATGTCGCGGGCTTTGCGCTCGAAGTCTTCAAGACGTCGGCGGGTATCCGCTCGTGGAGCTATCCTGACTTTGCCTACAGCAAGCTGTTCGGCGTGCCGCTGTTCTCCGGATTCATGTACGCCGCGGTCGGCAGTTACATCATTCAGGCGTGGCGGCTGTTCGAACTTCGCATCCGCCACCATCCACCCTACTGGATGGCCAACCTGATGGCGCTGGCAATCTACGCCAACTTTTTCACTCATCACTATATAGGCGACTATCGCTTGTATCTGGCCGCCTGCATTCTCGGCCTCTACGCCCGCACGGTCGTGATCTTCCGTCCCTTGGACCGGGACCGCAGCATGCCGCTGCTGCTCGCCTTCGTGCTCATCGGCTTTTTCGTCTGGCTGGCAGAGAACATCGCGACCTTCTACGGCATCTGGAGCTACCCGCATCAGATGGGCGCCTGGGCGACGGTCCATCTCGGCAAGTGGAGTTCCTGGTCGCTGCTGGTTATCATGAGCTTCACCATCGTGGCGGGGCTCAAGCACATAAAGGCGGCGATTCACATTCCCGAATGAGGGGAATCGGGTAACGTGTCCCGATGACCCCGCCGATCCGCATCGCTGTCCTGAACTTCGCCCACGAGACAGTGACGTTCCTGCCGAACGACACCACGTACGATGACTTCATCTACCAGGGCTCGCCGGCCCGCGGGGAAGCGCTTCTCGCGTGGGAGCCGCGCTCCTACATGGGCGGCTTCGTGAAGGTCGCGCGCGAGCACGAGGGCGTCGAGCTGGTCGGCATCGAGTCGCCGCTCTGGCCCAGGACCGGCACCGGCTCGGGCTGGATCACGACCGAGGCCTACGAGACCTTCCTCGGCCGCATGGTGGCCGAGCTGAAAGCCGGGGGGAAATGGGACGGCGTCTATCTCGCCCTGCACGGCGCGATGGGCGTGCGGGGCGTGCCTCGACCCGAGGCGGACATCGCGCGCCGGGTCCGCGAGGTCGTCGGCGCCGGGGCATTCATCGTCGGCACCTTCGATCCGCACGGCAACGAGGACGAGGCGTTCCTGGCGGCTGCCGACATGGCCTTCTGCGTCAAGTACTTCCCGCACTACGACGCCTACCTGCAGGGCGAGCGCGCGGCGCGCATGCTGATCCGCGCGATCCGCGGCGACTACGCGCCCACGACCGTCACGGTAAAGGTGCCGATCCTCACCGCCACGGTGCTGCAATGGACCGGGGCGTCGCCCTGGATGGACCTGGTGCAACGCGCGCTTACCTGGGAGGCGCGCGAGCCGGACCTCTACATCAACGTCTTCTTCGGCTTTCCCTTCGCCGACGTCCCGGATGTCGGCCTGACTGTCCAGGCGATGAGCAACGGCAAGCCCGAGTTGGCGCGCAAGGCCGCCGACGACATCGCCCAGTGGGCGTGGCGCCGCCGTCAGGCGCTGCTCGACACGGCCAAGGTCTATCCGGTTCCGGAAGGCGTGACGCTCGCCAAGGAGGCGGTCGCACGTGGCGCCTGGCCCGTCGTGCTTGCCGATCACAGCGACCGTTCGGGTTCGGCGACTTGGATCCTGCAGCAGGTGATCGAGCAGGACCTGTCCGACACCCTCATCGCGACGATCGCGGACCGCGCCGCCATCGAGGCAGTGAAGGCCCAGGGTCTGAAGGCGGGCGATCCGTTCGATATGGAGGTGGGCGGCCGCGCCGACGAATCGGCCGGTGCGCCGGTCCGTGTAAAGGGCACGATCGCGGATGTGGTCGAGGCGTGGGGCAGGCTCTGGGTCGGCGTCGCATTTGGGCAGGGCAATGTCGTCCTGTTGAGCGAGTACCTGACTCAGATCATGGACCCGGCGGAGCTCGATTTTCCGATCGACCAGTTCAAGGTCTTTGCCATCAAGTCGCGCGTGCACTTCCGGCGCGGCTTCGACGATTCGGGCTTCGCCAGGACCATCCTGCTGGTCGAGCCGATCGAGCCCTTCCTCGGCACCGTCCGGCTCGACGCGCTGCCCTACGAGAACGTCGACGTGAAGAAATTTTATCCTTACGGCGACGTGAGCTTTCCGTAGACGCTTCCGGCCCCAAGAGGGGGTCCTCCTTCAAGAAACCCAACGCGTCACGGCGATCACGACGGTATAGCGGGCGACCTTGGCGATGGTGACGAACAGCAGGAAGACAGCCAACCGTTCGCGCATCACGCCAGCTACGATGGTGAGCGGATCGCCGATCACCGGCGCCCAGCTCAGCAGGAGTGACCATCGCCCGTAGCGATGGTACCAGCCCCGCGCCCGGTCCAGCTTGTCTTCTCTGAACCATCGGTGACTGCTGCCGTATCGGTCGATGGCGCGGCCCAGCAGCCAGTTGATCGTCGAGCCGAGAACGTTCCCCGCGCTCCCCGCAGCCAGAAGCAGCCATGGTGAATAGTCAGCGAGCAGCAGGCTGACCAGCATTGTCTCGGAAGGCACAGGCAGGATGGTCGCGGCACCCAGGGCAAACAGGAAGAGCCCGCCATAGGCGATCAGGTCGTCCACGACGGTCTGTCAGCTCTCAATGCCGTTCGAGGAGTTTGCCGTAGCCGGGAATCGGATCGTCGATGCCCGCCAGCCGCAAGGCATGCCACAACGTTGCCTGCGTCGAGGTGACCACCGGCTTGCCGAGTGCCTGTTCGAGGCGGTCAATCACAGTGTGAGAGCGCGTGTTGAGGCAGGTCATGATCAGTCCGTCCGCATGCGGGTCGAAGCCGCGCATTCCCAGGTCAAACAGCGCCTCGGGCTCCGGCTCGGCGAGAGCGAAGCCGTCGGAGATGCCGAGGTATGCGCCGCCCACGACCGTCAGGCCGGCGCCGGCGAAGTAGCGGTGCTCGGCCTCGTCGACCTCCTTGGTGTAGGGCGAAACGATGCTGACGGTCGCAATGCCGAGTGTCTTCGTGGCCGTCAGGATGGCGTGCGCGGCCGTGGTCGACGGCACGCTGTAAGTCTCCTCGATCTCGGTGCGCAGGTCGGCATCGTAGGCCAGACCCTGCACGATCGACGAGGCCGTACAGCCATAGGCGAGGGCATCGGGAAACACGCTCGAGAGCTGGCGGATCGCCGCCTTGCCCTCGTTGCGATCCATCTCGATGAAGGCGTCAGGCGTGGTGGCGGGCGGGATGAACATGCGCGATGCGAAAATGCTCACACCGTCAGGCACGATCTTCTGTGCCCAGGGTTCCATCACCGTATTGACGCTCGGCACGACGATGCCCAATCGTGCCCGTCGTCCGTCGCCGTTCAGCTGTCGTCTCGCCATGACCGCAGCATGCGGCTAGGATTGCTTCAACATCAAGACATCTGCGAGGAAGCTGCCATGGCGATCGAAATCCTGGAGATTCATCATACCGGCGTGCGCATCGACAATGCCGCACAGAAGCTGTCCGACATGGAGATGTTCTACAAGGACGTGCTCGGGCTCGAGCGCGACCAGAAGCGCCCGACCATCCCCGGCATTCCGGGCGCGTGGATCAATGTCGGCGAGGTCGGACAGATTCACCTGATCGGCGGCGAGCAGCCCTCGCCGGTCGCCAAGGGACCGGGCGAGGACCCGACCCGCCCGCATGTCGCCTTCGCGGTGAGGGACATCGTGGCGACCCGCAAGGAACTCGAGCGGATGGGCGTAAAGTACTGGGTGATCGAGGGGCTAACGAGCCCCGACTCGACGCAGGTCTTCATGAACGATCCCTGCGGCAACATGGTCGAACTGCACCAGTTCGACAAATGTCGCTGCCGGGCCGCGAACCGCGCGGCTTGATCTGGATCAAGGCCGCGACGACGGCGGCCTCGACACTGCCGTGACCGCTTTCCGACGAGAGAAGAGCCGATGCCCGATACTGTCACCCTGACCCAGCCTGCAACGTCCCAGGGGGTCGAGCATTTCGACGTGCTGATCGTCGGCGCCGGCATTTCGGGCGTGGGCGGCGCCTACCACCTCACGAAGCAGTGCCCAGGCACCAGCTTCGTCGTGCTGGAGACGCAGGAGAGCTTCGGCGGCACCTGGCTCACCCACAAATATCCCGGCATCCGATCGGACAGCGATCTCTTCACCTTCGGCTACCGCTTCAAGCCGTGGACCGGCGCGCCGATTGCCACCGCCGAGGAGATCCTGAGCTACATGGGCGAGGTGATCGAGGAGAACGACCTCGCGCGCCATATCCGCTATCGCCACAGCATTACCTCGGCGCGCTGGTCGAGCGTGGACAATCGCTGGACGATCGAGGGCACGCGGACTGATACCGGCGAAGCGTTCCGGATGACCGCCAACTTCCTGTGGATGTGCCAGGGCTACTACCGCCATTCGGAAGGCTATACGCCGGAATGGCCGGGCATGGCCGACTTCAAGGGGCGCATCGTCCACCCACAGACCTGGCCGAAGGATCTCGATTACAAGGGCAAGAAGGTCGTCGTGATCGGCTCTGGCGCCACGGCGGCAACCGTCATTCCGGCGATCGCCGAGGACGTCGAGCACGTGACGATGCTGCAGCGGTCGCCGACCTTCTTCCGCGCGGCGCGCAACGCCGACGACCTGGCCGATACGCTGCGCCGGCTGGAGGTCGACGAAAGCTGGATCCATGAGATCGTGCGCCGCAAGATCCTGCACGATCAGGACGTCTTCACCCGGCGTTCGTTCGAGGAGCCGGAGAAGGTGAAGAACGAGCTGCTGGCGGGGGTGCGCGCTCATCTCGGTCCGGACTTCGACATGGCGACCCACTTCACGCCGAGCTACCGGCCGTGGCGCCAGCGCATCGCTTTCGTGCCGGATGGCGACCTGTTCAAGGGCATCCGCTCGGGCAAGGCCTCGGTCGTCACCGACGAGATCGAAACCTTCACGGAGAAGGGCATCCGCCTGAAGTCGGGCCGGGAACTCGAGGCCGACATCATCGTCACGGCGACCGGCTTCCATCTCAACGCGTTGGGCGACATCGCCTTCGCGATCGACGGCAAGCCGCTCGATTTCGCCGAGACCGTAACCTATCGCGGCATGATGTTCACCGGCGTGCCCAACATGGCCTGGGTGTTCGGCTATTTCCGCGCGAGCTGGACCTTGCGGTCCGACCTGGTCGCCGACTTCGTCTGCCGCCTGCTGAATCACATGAAGAGCCGGCAGGCCCGTCGTGTGGACGTGGCGCTGCGTCCCGAGGACGCGGACATGAAGCTGCTGCCGTGGATCGATACCGAAAACTTCAATCCCGGCTATCTGCTGCGCGGCATGCACCTGCTGCCCAAGCGCGGCGACAAGCGCGAATGGTCCCACACGCAGGACTATTGGCGCGAGAAGAACGAGCTGCCGGCCATCGACCTCGACGACGAGGCGTTCGTCTACAACTGACGCTGAGAGCCGCGCTTCCGGCAATCTACTCCGCGGCGCGCGCGGGAGACGGACCCGGGTGCAGCGCCGCAGCGAGGCGCATGTCGTAGACCTCGCGCCACGGGCGTTGGTCGTCGCTGACGAAGTAGCCGCTGCGGGCGCCGTGATAGACGCCGCCGTCCTCGACGCCGGGCGGCAGCGTGCCTTGGTCGCGCAGGGCGCGCGCGGCCAGCAGCAGCCGGCGGCGCGTCCGCGTGATCATCTGATCCGACGGACCGAGATGCTCGAAGGTGTGATCGACGATTGGTCCCATGCTCTCGGTGATCGCCTGATCCTGGAGGTGGATGCCGTCGATCCCGCTGTAGATCCGGTTGGTGCGCTGCGCCTCGCGGTCCATGCCCCAGTCGTTGGCTTCGCTGTCGGCCATGCGCCAGCGGCCCAGCCAATCGGTCGAGTTGGGTAGGAGCCTGTTGGCGCGGCCGGTACCGCCGACCGGCGTGCCGTCCTTGTAGGCCGGCTGCGGCAGGCTGTTGGCCGCTCGCGCGCGCTTCCACCAGATGAAGACGTACAGCGTGTGATGGTCGTCGAGCGGCACCCAGGCGCGGCCGTGCGCGTGGCTGTCGAACTCGCCGTTCGGCGCCTGCGTCCAGAACGGAAACAGGAAGTTGGCAAAGCGCCAGTAGGTGCGCCCGGCGCCGGCCGACCGGTAGCCGGCATATTGCGTGCCCCACGGTGCATCGGCGACGTGGAACTCGGGCGCGCGGTTGGTGACCGTGAAATAGAATGGTTCGCTCTCGTCGAGCCGCGCCGGATCGGCGTGACCGCCGTGCAGGTAGCCGAAATGCGCGGTGTCGATCTCGCCTTCGATCGCCTGGAGGTAATTGCAATCGCGCTGGATCATGCCGACGTTGATCTCGGCGTCGGGCGCGTCGAGGATCTGCAGCGCGGGCAAGGGCGGCGCCTTGGCCCTTGCTCCCATGTAAACCCAGACGAGGCCGGCGCGTTCGAGCGCCCGGTAGGCCTTGGCCTTCACCTTGTGCTTGAAATCCTGCTGCGGCGGCACGCTCGGCATGTCGATGCACTGGCCCGAGGTGTCGAACTTCCAGCCGTGATAGAGGCAGCGGATGCCGCCCTCCTCGTTGCGGCCGAGGAACAGCGACGCGCAGCGGTGCGGGCAGCGATGATCCATGACGCCGACGCGGCCGGTGCTGTCGCGGAAGGCAATGAGCTTCTCGCCCAGCAGCATGAACCGCACCGGCGGGCCGTCGCGTTCCAGCTCCGACGTTTTCAGCGCCGGCATCCAGTATTCCCGCATCAGCGCACCCATCGGCGTGCCGGGGCCGACGCGGGTGAGCTCGATGCCTTCGGTTGCGGTTGTCATGGTTGCCTCCTTTCGGGCCGGCCACGCGGCTGGGCGTCAGTCTAGAGGAATCTGCAGCTGCGCCCAACGGATGACGCGAAACCTACGAAACGAACTTCCGCTTGCGCGGCATCCGACTGAAACCGGCGCGGCCCTAAAAGGCGCCTCCCCGAAAGAGGAGGTGCGAGGATGTATCAGCTTATCGGCGCCGCCTTCTGTGTGGCAGCAGTGGCGTTCGCTTTCCTGGGTGATCCGATCATGGGCCTGCTTCTGGTCCTGTGCGCGATCGTCTGGGTTGCCACGACGCCGGCGCTCGCGCCGCTCCGTCGCCGGCCGAAGCCGACCATGCTCATCCGCATGGAGTAGGGGTGGCGTTATTGGGCGGTCTGGCCTCGAAGCCAGGCCGCTCAACGTCGCCCCTGGGCCATCGTCAGTCCGCGCTCGCCATCGCAGCTTTCACTAGAGTCACGGCTTCCGGCTTGTCCCAATCGGCTTCGCCCTCGAGGCGACCCAGCTCCCGCCCCTGTGCATCGATCAGAATCGACGTCGGCAGAACCGAGACATCCAGCGCGCCGAGGACCTTCTTGCCCTTGTCGAAATAGATCCCGAGATTGGCGAGCTTCTTGTCGGCATAGAACGGCGCCACCTTCGGACGGGAGGGACCGTCCAGCGACAACGGCAGAACGACGAACCTTTCCTTGCCCATCTCGGCCTGCAGCCTGTCGAGGCTCGGCATCTCCTTGACGCATGGGGCACACCAGGTCGCCCAGAAGTTCAGCAGCACCGTCTTTCCCTTGTAGCTCGCGAGGGACACGGGTTTGTCCTCGGCATCGGTGAAGGCAAGCTCGGGCAGGGGCTTTGGGGATTTTGCAAGCGTGAATCTCGCCACGCCGCCCTTGAGCAGATCCGGGCCTAGATCGGCTAATGCCGGCGCGGCAAAAAAAGCCGGCACGGCTCCGAGCAAGAACCTGCGGCCAAGGAGGAAATCGTGGTCAGGATGTGCCATAGACGGCTTCATGGCACGGAAGACTACGAAGAAAAAGGCAAACCCCAACGCGATGTGGGGAGGTCGCTACGCGCTCGGCCCGGCCGAGATCATGGAGAAGATCAATGCGTCGATCGGCTTCGACAAGAGGCTGTACGCGCAGGATATCGCGGGTTCTCTGGCGCACGCCGACATGCTGGTGGCGCAGGGCATCCTGACGGCCAAGGACGGCCGCGCTATCAAGCAGGGATTGGCGCAGGTCAGGGCCGAGATCGAGAGCGGCAGGTTCAAGTTCTCGACCAAGCTCGAGGACATTCATTTCAACGTCGAGGCGCGGCTCACCGAGATCATCGGTCCGGCCGGCGGGCGCCTGCACACCGGGCGTTCGCGCAACGACCAGGTTGCGCTCGATGTGCGGCTGTGGACGCGCGATACGGTCGACCGGCTCGAGGCGATGCTGCGCGACCTGCAGGAGGCGCTGATCGATCGCGCCGAGGAATATGCTTCGACCATCATGCCGGGCTTCACCCACCTGCAGACCGCGCAGCCGATCACCTTCGGGCACCACCTGCTGGCCTATGTCGAGATGTTCGGCCGCGACCGCAGCCGACTTCGCGACTGCCGCGCGCGCCTGAACGAGTCGCCGCTCGGCGCCGCCGCGCTGGCCGGCACGCCTCATCCGATCGATCGCAAGCACACGGCGAAGGCGCTGGGATTCGATGCGCCCATGGCCAACTCGCTCGATGCCGTGTCCGACCGCGACTATGTCGTCGAGTTCCTCGCCGCGGCCTCGCTGTGTGCCGTGCATCTGTCGCGGCTCGCCGAGGAGATCGTGATCTGGTGCTCAGCGCCGTTCCGCTTCATCGCCCTGTCGGACGCCTTCACCACCGGCAGCTCGATCATGCCGCAGAAGCGCAATCCCGACGCAGCCGAGCTGACGCGCGGCAAGACCGGCCGGATCATGGGCGCTTTCGTGGCGCTGTGCACGATGCTGAAGGGCCTGCCGCTGACCTACGGCAAGGACATGCAGGAGGACAAGGAGCCGCTGTTCGACGCCGCCGATTCAATCGAGTTGTGCGTGGCGGCGATGACCGGGATGGTGCGCGATCTCAAGGCTAATCCGGAACGCATGCGCGCGGTGGCTTCGGCGGATTATTCGGTCGCGACCGATCTCGCCGACTGGCTGGTGCGCGAGGTCGGGCTGCCGTTCCGCCAGGCCCATCACGCGACCGGCGCGCTGGTCGGCCAGGCGGCCGCGAAGGGCGTCGATCTCGACAAGTTGACGCTTCAAGAGATGCAGGCTGTCGAGCCGCGCATCACCAAGGACGTGTATCGCGTACTGACCGTCGAGGCGTCGGTCGCGGCGCGCAAGAGCTACGGCGGGACCGCGCCCTCCAACGTCGCCCGCGCCGTCAAGGACGCGCGCAAGAGGTTTCTATGAGCGCCTTCACTTATGACACCAATGGCGACATGCTGGCCGAGGGCGTGGCGCTCAGGACCATCGCGCAGCAGGTCGGCACGCCATTTTATTGTTACTCGGCGGCGGCCTTGCGCGCCGGCTGGCAGGAATTTGCCGACGGTATGAGGGGAATGAACGCGTCGGTGTGTTACGCGCTCAAAGCCAACTCGAATCTCGCTGTGATCAAGCTGTTCGGCGACCTCGGCGCCGGGGCCGACATCGTCTCGGTCGGCGAGATGCGCCGCGCGCTGGCGGCCGGGATCCCAGGCAGGAAGATCATCTATTCCGGCGTCGGCAAGAAACCCTCGGAACTGATGGCCGCGCTCCAAGCCGGCATCGGCCAGATCAATGTCGAGAGCTCGGCGGAGCTCGAGACGCTGAATGCGGTCGCCGGCCAGCTCGGCGTGAAGGCCGATATCACGATCCGGGTAAATCCCGACATCGATGCGGGCACACATGAGAAGATCACCACGGGCCGCAAGGAGAACAAGTTCGGCATCGATATCGACCTCGCACGCGATGCTTTCGCTCTCGCCGGCCGCCTGCCCAACCTCAAGGTGGTGGGAGTGGCGATGCACATCGGCTCGCAGCTCACGACGCTCGATCCTTACCGCGCTGCAATTGCCAGGGTGCGTGAGTTGATCGTCCAGTTGCGTGCCGACGGCCACCGGATCGGTCGCTTCGACATCGGCGGCGGGCTGGGGATCGTTTATGCCGACGAGACGCCGCCCTCGATCGCCGACTTTCTGCAGGTCGTGCGCAGGGAGACTGATGGCCTCGGCTGCGAGCTCACATTCGAGCCCGGCCGTCGGCTGGTCGGCGAGGCGGGCGTGCTGGTAGGCGAGGTGATCCTCGTCAAACCCGGTGTTTCCAAGACCTTTGTCGTAGTCGACGCGGCGATGAACGACCTGATCCGGCCGACCTTGTACGACGCCTGGCACGATATCGTGCCGGTCCGCCAGCCGCGCCCGAATGCGGCCACGATCCGTTGCGACATTGTCGGGCCGATCTGCGAATCGGGCGATTATCTGGCACAGAACCGGGACTTACCCGCGCTTTCTGCCGGAGACCTCGTCATGATACGCTCGGCTGGCGCCTACGGGGCGGTGATGGCCTCGAGCTACAATAGCCGGCCGCTGGCGCCGGAGGTCATGGTGGATGGCACGCGATTTGCGGTTGTCCGGCCAAGGCCTACGATCGACGAGATGCTCTCTTCGGAGCGGTTTCCGCCCTGGATGGAGAAAGCCTAAAGCGTAGAGCGAAAGGACGCGATGTACGCCACCGAAGGCACTTCGATCCGCGCGCCAGGCGTAGAGCGCAAGATCGGCTTGGCATGGCTCGCGCTGGTGTGGGAGGGCCTGTGGCCGCGGCTGATGCCGCTTCTCGCCGTCATCGCGCTGTTCGTCGCCGCAGCCCATCTCGATCTGTTCGGTGGCCTCGATCCGTGGATCCATACCGCTGTGCTGGCGGTCTTGGCGATGGGCTTCATCGGCCTCGGCTGGTGGCGCTTCCGCAGCTTCGTCTGGCCGGTTCGCGCCGAGGCGATCCGCCGCCTCGAGCAGGACTCTGGCGTGCCGCACCGGCCGCTGGTCGCGGTGCAGGACAGCCTCGCTGCGGGCAGCAGCGATCCGATGGCCGCGGCCCTGTGGGAAGCCCATCGCCGCCGGGAGGCGGCGCGTCTCGCCGGCCTTGGCAACAAGGCCGCCCATCCGGGGCTGGCCAGAGTCGACGCCTGGGCGCTGCGGCTGGTGCCGGTTCTCGCCCTGATCGTCGCTGTCGCCGCCGCTGGCGGCTGGCGCACCGACCGCATGAGGGCCGCCGTTACGCCGGCCTTCCCGCCGCCGCCGCCAGTCGTCGCGAACCTGTGGATCGCGCCGCCGGCCTATAGCGGCAAGCCGCCGATCTACCTCGACATGGCCGACCACGAGAAGACGCTGCGCGTGCCGGTCGGCAGCAAGCTCGCCGGCTTCGTCGACGATGTGCGCGGCCGCCAAGCGCCGAAGCTCGTCATCGACGGCAAGGAGACCGAGTTCAACACGGTCTCCAAGGGCAAGTTCCAGGTCGAGGCGGTGATCACCCAAGGCAACAGGATCATTCTGCAGGCGCGGGGCGACGAGCAGGCGGCCTGGAAGCTGCACGTCATCCCCGACTTGGCGCCGACCATCGAGTTCGCCCGGCCGATCGGCGTCGACAAGTGGTCGACGAAGATCGAATACATCGGCGGCGACGACTTCGGCATCACCGGCGTGCAGCTGCAGATTCGTCTGCACGGCTCGGTCCTGGGTGCCGACATGCTGGGCGAGGGCGAGGAGCCCGAGGTGCTGCGGGTCGACCTGCCGGTCGCCGGCAACAGCAAGAAGGTGGCCGACACGTTCGTCCGCGACCTGACCGCCCATCCCTGGGCTGGGCTCAAGGTTCGCGTCATTCTGTTCGCCACCGATGCGCTGGGCCAGAAGGGCAGCAGTGCGCCCGAGACTTTCCTGCTGCCCGAGCGGGTGTTCAACGACCCGACGGCGCGCGCCCTGATCGTGCTGCGCAAGCAGCTCACCCGCGATCCCAAGGCACTCAGGCTCGACGTTGCCGACGGCATGCGCCTGATCCAGGGTCATCCGAAGTCCTATCGTGACGATCCGGTCGTCCAGCTCGGCCTGCGTGTCGGCGCGGCGCGACTGGCCGCAAGCGGCGACAAGGCGGTGATCGTCGACAGCCAGAAGCTGCTGTGGGACCTCGCGATGCGGCTCGAGCAGGGCGCCACCTCCGACGCCGAGCGCGAACTCGAGCAGGCCCGCCAGGAGCTGCGCGACGCCATGCAGCGTCAGGCTGGCGACGAGGAGATCGAGAAGCTGATCCAGCAGCTCTACCAGGCGATGGACAAGTGGCAGAAGGAGATGGCCGAGCGGATGAAGGATCCGGAGGAGCGCCGCCGCATGCAGGAGCAGGCGGAGAAGATGGATCCGAACAACACCATCACCGGCGACGACCTGCAAAAGATGCTCGATAAGATCCGCGAGATGGCACAGAACGGCGACCGCGAGGGTGCCAAGCGCGCGCTCGAGGAGCTGCGCAAGATGCTGGAAAATGCCACGCCGATGATGGCCCAGCCCGGCCAGCGCGGGCAGCAGCGGCAAGGCCAGCAGGGCCAAGGCAACCAGCAGGGCCGCGAGATGATGAACCAGCTCGATCGGCTATCGCGGCGCCAGAACCAGCTTCTGGGCGAAAGCGAGCGCGAGAGCCGGCAGCAACAGGGCCAGCGGGGCCAGCAAGGTCAACAAGGTCAGCAAGGTCAGCAAGGCCAACGGGGCCAGCAGGGGCAGCAGGGCCGGGGTCAGCAGCCCGGCCAAGGCGATCCGCAGTGGGGCCAGAATCAGGGCAACCAGCAGGGTGGCCTGCGCGGGCAACTCGGTGACCTGATGAAGAAGCTCGACGAGAACGGCATGTCGATGCCCGATTCCCTGGGCCGCGCCGAGCGCTCGATGCGGGACGCCGAGGATGCGCTGCGGCGGGGAGATGCGCGCGAAGCGAGTCGGGCGCAGCGCCGCGCGCTCGACAACCTGCAGCAGGGCATGGGCGACATGGCCGAGCAGTTGCGCAACAATAATCGCGGTCCCGGCAATGGTCAGGATCTCGCCGAAATCGAGGAGCGCGAGCGGCGCAGCGAGGATCGTGACCCGCTCGGCCGCTCCGACGGCAATTACGGCGACTCGGTCGATACCGGCACCGATAAGGTGCCTCTCGAGCTCGATCGTCAGAAGAGTCGAGAGATCCTCGACGAGCTACGCCGCCGGGCTGGTGAAATGGCCCGCCCCAAGGAAGAGCTCGATTACATCGACCGTCTGCTCAAGACGTATTGAGCGGAACGATCTGGCGCACTCTGTCTGGCTCAGGCGAACCAGGACGTGTCGCGAGCCTTCTTGCCGTAATGGCGCCCGCTCTGGGGCGAACGCGACGACCCCTTTTTCTCACCGGATGCGGAGTCGGCAACCGGCGGTGGTACTTCCAGTGCCTGGCGGCCGAGCTCCGTGAGAGCCCACCCTTGCGGTGTCTCGTCTATCATCCTGTAGAGCGCAAGGCGCCCTCGAATTGACCCTGTCAAAGAGCGATTGGGACCGCGTATTGCCAAGTCCTCGAGCGCGGAACGCTCGGGTTCCGTCAGGGTGGGAAGTGTCATGGCCGAAAAACGCCCTGATGGCAGGAGCGGTTGCACAGCAGAAGAACGTAACCTACCGTACCGAGAGCAGTGAATTGCACGGCGCGCTCGCATCGTTATGATATGATGCATCCCTTAATTTCTTTTTGATGCCACTTTTCAGCTCAGCCTTCGCTCGGCGCACCGTCACGTTGCTCTTCCTGGGCGTGTTGGCCTTGCTCGTCATCGTCGCTGCAGCGGCGTGGCTCACGGCGCGCACCGGTTCGCACACCGAAGAGGTGATCCGCGAGCGTGACCTGAGGATGGTCAGCGGCGTGATTCTGACGGCGCTGCTGGATGCCGAGACCGGGCAGCGAGGCTACCTGCTGACCGGCGAAAGCCGGTATCTGGAGCCCTACACGGCCTCATTGCCGGCCATCCGGGAGGGCCTCGTAGCGCTAAGAGAGCTCTACCTCCAGCAGGGTCGCCCCGACGAGCGCCTCGTGCTGCTCAAGTCGGCCCTCGACGCGAAGCTCTCGGAACTCGCCGAGACTGTCGGGCTCGCAGAGACCGGCCGACGGGACGAGGCGCTGGCGCTGGTCAAGACGGATCGCGGAAAGGCCACGATGGACGATATCCGCGCGACGTTGGGCGGATTGATTGCCGAGGCCGAGAGCCGGGTGACCGCGCGACTGGCCGAACTGAACCGGGCCAGCGATCTGCTTCTTTGGGTCGCGGGACTGGGCGCGATACTCATCGTGCTGTTCGCCGTCGGCGCGGCCTGGGTCGTCGTTCAATACACCGCGCAGCTCGTCGCGGCACGGCACGAGCTGCAGGTCGCCAACGCCTCGCTCGAGGAGCGGGTCGCGGAGCGCACCACTGCGCTCACCCGAGCGAATGAGGAAATCCAGCGCTTCGCCTACATCGTCAGCCACGATCTTCGCTCGCCGCTGGTCAACATCATGGGTTTCACCAGCGAGCTCGAGGTCGGTGCCGAGTCGCTGAGGCGCTACATCGGCGGGGACGAGCAGCAGGCCGAGAGAGCCAAGCTGGCGGCATTGGAGGATATCCCCGAGGCGATCCGCTTCATTCGTGCCTCGACCGGCCGCATGGACGCCCTGATCAACGCCATCCTCAAGCTGTCGCGCGAGGGGCGGCGCGAACTCAATCCGGAGCCCATCGACCTCGTCAAGCTCTTCGCCGCCACCGGCGCTTCGGTGAAGCACCAGCTCGACGAGGCCAACGCCACGCTCAGCGTGCCCGACAAGGCGCCGATCATCGTCTCTGATCGGCTCGCGCTCGAGCAGATCGTGAACAATGTCGTCGACAATGCCGTGAAGTACCTGGCGCGCGACCGACCCGGCCGCATCGCCATCGTCGTCAGTTCGTCGCCAGGACGGATCGCCATTGCCATCAGCGACAACGGCCGGGGCATCGCGCAGCAGGACAGCGAACGGATATTCGAGCTTTTTCGTCGCGCGGGTGCCCAGGACCGCCCTGGAGAGGGCATCGGACTGGCTCATGTCCGCGCGCTGGCGCGGCGGCTGGGCGGCGAAATCTCCGTACGCTCCGAGCTCGGCCGCGGCTCGACATTCCAGATCGACCTTCCTGCACGATTGCGCGTGAGCGACTCTCGAGCCCCCTCAGAGGTGATGAAATGAACGCACGTCCGGTTTCGATCGTGATGATCGAGGATGACGAAGGCCACGCCCGGCTGATCGAGCGCAACATCCGGCGGGCCGGCGTCAACAATGAGATTGCGTCTTTTCGCAACGGCACCGACGGTCTGCGCTATCTGCTGGGGGCCGATGGCTCGGGGGAGGAGAGCGCCCAGCGCTCGATGCTGATCCTGCTCGACCTCAACTTGCCGGACATGACCGGCGTCGACATCCTCGTCAAGGTGAAGGAAAACAAGCACACCAAGCGGTCACCCGTGATCATCCTCACAACGACCGACGACGAGCGCGAGATCAAGCGGTGCTACGATCTCGGCGCCAATGTCTACATCACCAAACCGGTCAACTATGAGAGCTTCGCCAATGCCATCCAGCAGCTCGGCCTCTTCCTGTCGGTGATGCAGGTGCCGGTCACCGACTGAGATGGCGGAGGTGCGCGTCCTTTATATCGACGACGACCCCGGCATCGGTCGGCTGGTGGAGCGCGCCCTGGCGTCGCGTGACATCGTCGTGACGCATGTCCCCGACGGCGATGCGGGGATCGCGCTGCAAGCCCGCCACGGCTTCGACGCGATCGCCCTCGATCACAATCTCGCGGGCGAGACGGGCCTCGACGTCATGCCGCGCCTGCGCCGGGTCACGGGCGACACCCCGGTCATCTATGTCACGGGCTCGGAAGATGCGCGCGTCGCGGTGGCAGCGCTCAAGGCAGGTGCCGTCGACTATGTCTGGAAGGACGTGCAGGGGCACTTCCGCGAGCTGCTTGGCGAGGCGATACAGTCCGCGCTTGCCCAGGTGCGGCTCAAGCGCGACGCCGAGGAGGCGCAGCGGGCGATCCGCGACGCCAAGGACCGCGCCGAGCTGCTGCTGCACGAGGTCAACCACAGGGTCGCCAATTCTCTGGCGCTTGTTGCGTCGCTGGCGCGGCTTCAGGCCAATGCCGTCGCCGACGCCTCGGCGCGCAACGCGCTGCAGGAGATGCAGGCTCGCATCATGGCCGTCGCCGGCATTCACCGTCGGCTTTATACGTCATCGGACGTGCGCGTGGTCGAACTCGGCTCGTATTTGATGAGCCTGGTCGACGAGCTGAGCACCGCGATCGACGTTTCCGACAAAAAGAACGTCCTGGTGCTGCAGGCCGACGCCGATGTGCGCGTGCCGACGGACAAGGCAGTGTCGATCGGCGTGATCGTGACCGAGCTGATGACCAATGCCTACAAATACGCCTATCCCGAAGACCGTCGCGGCGAGATCCGGGTGGTGCTGCGGCGCGCGGGCGACGGCCTGCTGACCATCGCTGTCGAGGACGACGGCGTTGGCTGGAAAGGGACCGGCGTCGCTCAGGGCACCGGCCTCGGCACCCGCATCATCACCGCGATGGCGGGGAACCTCCAGACCACCGTCGACTACGAGCCGGTCCCCAAGGGCACCCACGCCGTCTTCAAGTTGCGAATCTGAGGCTGGGCAACCCGGCGGTCGGGGTAGGCAAAAGGACGGTCAAGTCTATTTCACGGCATGCTGTCCGGAGGGTCCCGCCGCGCGATCTCGGTGTGGCACTCGGCGAGGAGGTGAAAGTGTCTGATAACTGGATAAAGTTCGTGCCCGCCGATCCACAGGCCCAACCGACGAAGGAAGCGGCAGTTAGGGCAGTTCGACTATTGAGATCATTTGCTCCCGAAGCCGATAAAGTCACGGCGAAATTCATGGAGCAAACGGAGTTCTTCTATCCGGGAGAAAATTGGAGTGGAGTCGAGTGCCCGGTGTGCGGCGCGGACGCCGAACCTTGGTGGATGGACGCCGTCATCCACGCTGCGGAGGAATCCTACAAGAATCTTGCGGTTGTGACGCCCTGTTGCAACTCGCTCACCTCGCTGAATGATTTGCACTATATCTGGCCAGCCGCATTCGGTCGCTTCGTTCTCGAAGCCATGAACGCGAATATTGGCGAGACGACCGCGGAACAGGAGCAGGCGCTGTCGGTCGCTTTGGGTCTTCCGCTTAAGAAGGTTCTAGTGCATCTATAGTGAAACGAGAACCCGGTTGACCGGAGGCGCGACTACGCGACGCTTTCAGGCAGCAGGTTTCTCCACCACGCCGATGTACGGCAAACCGCGAAAGCGGTGCGCCCAGTCCAGGCCGTAGCCCACCAGGAATTCGTCGCCGGCTTGGAAGCCGACGAAGTCGGCCTGCAGGGGAGCGCGTCGCTTCTCCGGCTTGTCGAGCAGGGTGCAAACCCAGACGCGATGGGCGCCGCGCTCGGCCAGGAGGTTCTTGGCGAAGCTGAGAGTGTAGCCCGACTCCAGGATGTCATCGACCAGCAGCACGTCGCGCCCTCGCACGTCGTCGACGATGTCGCGCACGATGCGCACAGTGCCCGTCGTCTGCGTGCCGGTTCCGTAACTAGACAATGTCAAGAAATCCATCGACCAGTTGGCGCCGGCATGGCTCAAGGCCCGGATGAGGTCGGCGGCAAAGACGAAGCTGCCTTTCAGCACCGACACCACCAGCGTGTCGGCCGGCAGCCTCTCGGCCAGCTCGATAGCCATCTCTTCTACGCGAGTGGCGATCTCGGCTGCGGAGAAGCGGATGGAAACGGCGGGCCGCTCACTCAAGGGCGGGCTCATTCGACCACCGGTACGATATCCGTGGTGCCGGAGGGTGGGTCGTCGAGGGGCTGGCTGAAGCTCATCCGGCCGCCGGGCGGCAACGGACCCTCGACCATCGGGAGGGAGCGTTCGCCCAATACCTCGTCGTTCTTCTTGAAGACGAGTCGCAGCTGCGTGGTCGAGCCTGCCGCCTTCCCGTTGTTCACGAGCTGGCCGCGCACGACATAGCGGCCGTCGACCACCTCGATCTTGCTGGAAGCAAGATCGACTTCGATGTTGGGTCGCCCGACGCCGCCGACAACAGGGGGGCGGGCTGGACGCGCTGCCGGCGGCGGGGTCGCCCCAGCATTGCTGGGAGTCGTGCGAAGGACCGACGGCGGCGGCGACGGGGAAGGGGATGTTGCTGCCGATACGGCTGCGGGAGCTGTCACCGACGTCGCGGCGGTTGCCGTTGCCTGACCCGTCGGAACTGCCGCAGAAGGCGGCACCGCGGCGGCGGTAACCTGCACGGGCGTCGATGCGCGGGCTTCATACGAAATCATGTTCGCGATCTCCCGCCGGAAGGCAAACAGCGTGGCCGCCACCAACACAACGGCGGCCACGCCGATGGCGATCAAGCGGCGGACGGCAATCCCGGGTCGGGGCGGAATCACGACAGGCAGGGCAGTGCTGGCGCCGGCCGGGGTCGGGCGTATCACTACGTCAGGCAGAGGAGACGCGCTCTCCACCTTCTGAAACCAGCGGTGGTTGCAGCGGACGCATTGAACCTTGCGCCCGGCGGGACCGATCGCCAGAGGATCTACGGCGTAGCGCGATCCACAATTGGGGCAGGTGACAACCATGAGTACCGGGAGCGGACTCCCCACCAGATGAGCTTGATGTCGAACCTTAAGCCACTAATACTGGTCCGACAAGCATGGGAAGCTCCGGTCTCTGGCTGCGCTCGCTCGCCTTCAATACCGGCTGGTACCTCGGTTCGGTGCTGTTCGCCGTGGTCGGATCGCCGCTTCTGCTGGCGCCGCGCCCGGTCGTGGTGGCCTGGGCCCGAGCCTGGATCGTTTTCGTGCTGTGGTGGCTGCGGATCACTTGCGGCCTCACCCATCGGGTGGTCGGCCTGGAAAACCTGCCGGCCGGTCCCGTCATCATCGCCTGCAAGCACCAGTCGACGTGGGAGACGCTCGCCTTCACCCTGCTCTTCTCCAACGTTGCGATCGTCCTGAAGCGGGAGCTGCTCTGGATTCCGATCGTCGGCTGGGCGATGGCCCGAGCGGGCAACATTGCGGTAGCGCGCGGCGATGGCGCGTCCGCTTTGCGCGGTCTGGTCAAGCAGGCCAGGCAAGCAATTGCCGAAGGCCGTTCGATCGTGATCTTCCCCGAAGGGACCCGTGTCGCGCCAGGCGATCGGCGACCATACCAGGTGGGCACGGCGGCCCTTTATCGCCAGCTTGGGGTGCCAGTGGTGCCGGTCGCGCTCAATTCGGGCCTGTTCTGGGGCCGCCGGAAATGGATCAAGCGGCCCGGAACGATTACGCTCGAGGTGCTGGCACCGATCGCACCGGGATTGCGGCGAGAAGCCTTCATGGAGACCTTGCGGGACCGCATCGAGACGGCGTCCACTCGCCTTTCGGCCATGTGAACAAAAAAAGAACGCTCTTGTTGATATCCCTGTGATTGCCTACGTTGGGGAATGGACTGGGCGCCGATTTCCCAACGCATCTGGGACATGAAGTATCGCTTTCGCGACCCCCGCGGGAGCGGCGATGCCGACATTGACGGTACCTGGTGGCGCGTTGCTCGCGCTCTTGCCGCGCCCGAGCGCGATCCCGAGGCGTGGGCTGTGCGCTTCCACGAGGCGCTTCGGGACTTCAAGTTCCTGCCCGCCGGGCGGGTGATCGCTGGCGCCGGCACCGGCCGGACCGTCACTTTGTTCAACTGTTTCGTCATGGGCACGATCCCGGACGACATGGCGGGCATCTTCCAGAACGTGAAGGAAGCCGCGCTCACCATGCAGCAGGGAGGCGGCATCGGGCACGATTTCTCGACCTTGCGGCCGATGGGGGCGCCGGTGATGGGCGTCGGCGCCGATGCGTCCGGGCCGTTGTCGTTCATGGATGTGTGGGATTCGATGTGCCGCACCATCATGAGCGCGGGCAGCCGCCGCGGCGCAATGATGGCGACCTTGCGCTGCGACCATCCCGACATCGAGGCCTTCGTCGACGCAAAGCGCGACCCGAAGCGGCTGCGCATGTTCAACGTCTCTGTGCTGGTCACGGACGCCTTCATGACGGCGGTCAAGGCGGACACCGGCTGGGATCTCGTGTTCGGCGGCAAGGTCTACAAGACCGTGAAAGCCCAGGCGCTGTGGGAACGCATCATGCGCGCGACCTACGACTGTGCCGAACCGGGCGTGATCTTCATCGATCGCATCAACCGGCGCAACAACCTGCGCTATTGCGAGACGATCCAGGCTACCAACCCTTGCATTACGGCAGAGAGCTGGATTCATACTGCTGATGGCCCTCGCCAGGTGAGTGACCTCGTCGGACGTCCATTCACGGCCCAGGTCGATGGCCGGCACTTCGTCAGCGGTGCGGAGGGATTTTTCGCGACAGGCTCGAAGCCCGTGCTCAGCCTCCGGACGAGGGAAGGATATCGCCTGCGATTGACGTTCGATCATCGCGTGCGAAGGTTGAAGCACCTCACGCGATGGGCGAACGAGCCGGAATGGGCCGCGGCGGGCGACTTGAAGCCTGGCGATCGGATCGTCCTGCACGACCATCGTACCGTCGCGCAATGGCCCGGCCGGGGGACGGAGTCGGAAGGCTATCTGCTCGGCCTTCTGGTGGGCGATGGTACGCTGAAAGCGGACAAGGCGGTCATTAGCGCTTGGAAGCCGGCCCAGGCTGCCAACGGGAAGGCAGCGTGCTTTGGCGTTGACGGGGTTATGGAGGCCGCTTTGAAGGCGGCACGAACCCTTCCTCATCGCCCCGACTTCAGCGGCTGGATCGAGGTGAAAGGCCGCGACGAATGGCGGCTGTCGCTCGCAGCTCTGAAGGCGCTCGCCATCGATCTCGGATTGGCGCCGGGAAGGAAGATGCTCACGCCTGCGATGGAGAAGTCTTCGTCCGATTTCCATCGCGGCTTGTTGCGCGGCCTGTTCGACAGCGATGGATCGGTGCAGGGGACGCAGGCGAGAGGCGTCAGCATTCGCCTGAGCCAAAACGATCTCGGCACGCTGGAAGCTGTGCAGCGCATGCTGCTGCGCTTTGGAATGGTCTCCACGATCTATCGTGAACGCTGGCCCGCACGACCAAAGCCGATGCCCGATGGAAAGGGGGGAATGCGCCTTTACGACTGCGCGGCACAGCATGAACTCACGATTGCCGGCGAGAACGTCGGATTGTTCGCCGAACGCATAGGCTTCGCCGACCGCGACAAGGCATTGCGTCTCCAAGGTCTTCTGACGAGCTATCGCCGCAAGCCGAACCGCGAGCGGTTCGTCGCCGAAGTCGAGGCGATCGAGGCTGATGGCGTCGCGGAGGTGTTCGATGCACAGGTCCCTGGCATCAACGCCTTCGATGCCAATGGTCTCTACATCCACAACTGCGGCGAACAGCCGCTGCCGCCCTATGGCGCGTGCCTGTTGGGCTCGATCAATCTCGCTGCGCTTGTGAAGGATCCGTTCACGCCGCAGGCCACGCTCGACATGGACGCGCTGGAGCGGCTGGTGCCGCTCGCGGTGCGCATGCTCGATAACGTCATCGACGTCTCGCGCTTCCCGCTTCCGCAGCAGGACGAAGAGGCCAAGGCCAAGCGCCGCATCGGCCTCGGCGTCACGGGACTGGCCGATGCGTTGATCTTCTGCGGCGTGAGGTACGGTTCGGCAGAAGCGGTGCGATTGACGCGCGACTGGCTGGGTGCGGTGCAGCGCTTCTCGTATCTCGCCTCGAGCGACATCGCGGCGGAGAAGGGCAGCTTTCCGCTTTACGACCGCGCACGCTATCTGGCGGGCGAAACCGTCAAGGCGCTGCCCGAGGACGTTCGCTCGGCGATCGGCCGCTACGGCGTTCGCAATGCCCTGCTGAACTCGATCGCGCCGACGGGCACCATATCGCTGCTGGCCGACAACGTCTCTTCCGGCATCGAGCCCGTCTTCGCCTTCAACCACGTGCGCCACGTGCTGCAGCCCGACGGCACCAAGCGCGAGGAGAGCGTCGAGGATCACGCCTTTCGCCTGTGGCGCCGCCTCAAAGGCTCGGCCGAGCCGCCCGCCGACGTTTTCGTCGACGCCCAGACCCTCACGCCCGCCGATCACCTCGCGATGCAGGCGGCGGCGCAGGATTTTGTCGACAGCTCGATCTCGAAGACCATCAACCTGCCGAAGGACATCTCCTTCGAGGCGTTCAAGCATGTCTATGAGCAGGCCTATGCCGAAGGGTGCAAGGGCTGCACGACGTACCGGCCGAACGACGTGACCGGCGCGGTCTTGGAGGCGAGGCCGGCGGAGCCGGCACGGCCGGCACAGGCGACGGTTCCGTTCGAGCCGAAGGACAGTGTGGTCTACATCGCCCAGCCGCTGGATCGGCCGGAAGACCTGCCGGGCAAGACCTACAAGATCAAATGGCCGGGCAGCGACCATGCGATCTACATCACGATCAACGACGTGATGCAGGACGGCCGCCGCCGGCCGTTCGAGATCTTCATCAACTCCAAGAACATGGAGCACTACGCCTGGACCGTGGCGCTGACGCGCATGATCTCGGCGGTGTTCCGCCGCGGCGGCGACGTGTCGTTCGTCGTCGAGGAACTGAAGGCGGTGTTCGACCCGCGGGGCGGTCAGTGGATGGACGGCCGCTACGTGCCCTCCCTGCTGGCCGCGATCGGCGGCGTGATCGAGCGCCACCTGATCGAGATCGGCTTCCTCAGCCCCGCAGACTCGCCGCGCATTGCCGAAGCCGCCGAGCAGCGGCTGAAGCTCGCCGCCGGCGCGCGCGAGCCGGCCGAAGGCTCGTCCGGTGCATCCGCCGGGAAGATGGGCCAATGCCCGAATTGCGGCGCCGCCGCGCTGACCCATCAGGAAGGTTGCGACATCTGTCTGAACTGTGGCTATTCGCGCTGCGGATAGGCACGGCGGCGTCTCTCGCCGTCAACCAAGCTCAAGCGAGATTCCGGCGTCCTTGCTGACCTTGGCCCAGATCGCGGCGAAGTCGCCGACGAACTTTGCATACTCGGCCGGGCTCATCGGCTTGTCCTCCGGCAGCAGCACGACTTCCTTGAAGCGCTCCTGCACGTCGGGCGCCTTGTAGGCCTTCTGCAGCTCGTCATAGATCTTGGTGACGATCTCCGGCGGAAGGCCCCTTGGGCCGGAGACGCCGACCCAGGTCGAGGTCGTCATCTGCGGGAAACCCTGCTCGGCAAAGGTTGGCATGTCCGGATACATGGCGATGCGGGTGGCGGAGCTGATCGCAAGCACCCTCACCTTGCCGGCATTGATGTGCGGCACGTTGGTGGTGATCGGATCGAACATCGAGGGGATGACGCCGGCCAGCATGTCCTGCAGCGACGGCGCCGAGCCCTTGTAAGGCACATGCTTCAGCTTGACGCCTGCGAGACCCGATAGCAGCTCGCCCATCAGATGGGTGTTGGAGCCGATACCGGAGCTGCCGAACGCGACCTCGTCGGGCTTGGCCTTGGCGGCGGCGATGTAGTCGGCCAGCGTCTTGTACGGCGAGGCGGCCGGCACGATCAGGACGTTGGGTGTGTGGCCGATCAGGCTGATATGGCTGAAGTCCTTGATTACGTCGTAGGGCAGCTTTGGATAGATACCGGGCGCAATGCCCAGCGGCGAGGCATGCGAGATCACCAGTGTGTAGCCGTCGGGCGGTGCCTTGGCGGCCAGGTCCGAGCCGATCGTGCCGCCGGCGCCCGGCTTGTTCTCGACCACGACCTGCGTGCCGAGGGCGGTGGAGAGCTTGGGCGCCAGGATGCGCGAGATCGTGTCGGCGGTGCCGCCGGGCGGGAAGGTGGCGATCAGGCGGATGGTGCCCTTCGACGGCCAGCCGGCGCTCGCCCATCCGCTGGCAGGGAGGGCTGGAAGGGCGACGCTCGAGGCGGCGGCGGCCAGGACGGTACGACGGGTTATCTTCACGGTAAGGCTCCCCATATTTGATGGCTTGCCGGTTGCTGCAGCAATGCATATGCCAGCCGGAGGGACCGGCCAGAAAACGGTGGAGGCGTGATGCGGCGGGCGATCGTGGGTTTGATGCTGATGGCGACGACACTGGTCGTGGTCACGCCCCGGCAGGCTCCGGCCCAGGCACTGCCCAACAGCCGCGCCGAGCTCGCTTACTCCTTCGCGCCGCTGGTGAAGAAGGTCTCGCCGGCCGTGGTGAACATCTACACCACGACCACAGCGCGGGTGCAGCGCCGATTGCCGTTTCCCTTCCCCGGCATGCCGCAGGACGGGCAGCGGATTCAGAATTCGCTGGGCTCGGGCGTGCTGGTCAAGGCTGACGGGCTGATCGTCACCAATGCACACGTGGTCAAGGGCGCCGACGAGATCCGGGTCGTGCTGGCAGACCGGCGCGAGTTCGATGCCCAGCTGGTGTCGACCGACGAGCGCTACGATCTCGCCCTGTTGCGCATCGACACGGCCGGCGAGGAGTTTCCGTTCGTGCAGATGCGCGATTCCGACTCGATCGAGGTCGGCGACGTGGTGCTGGCGATCGGCAATCCGTTCGGCCTGAACCAGACCGTGACCAGCGGCATCATCTCGGCGCTGGCGCGCTCGGCGGGCGGGATAAACGATTCGAGCTTCTTCATCCAGACCGATGCCGCGATCAATCCGGGCAATTCGGGGGGCGCCCTGGTCAGCCTCGATGGCCGCCTGATCGGCATCAACACCGCGATCTACTCCCAGACCGGCGGCTCGGTCGGCATCGGCTTCGCCACGCCGTCCAATATCGTGGCGCGCATTGTTGCCACCGGAGAAGCGGGCGGGCGAATCGTGCGGCCGTGGCTCGGCATCTCCATGCAGCGGGTGACGGCCGACCTCGCCGCGGGCTTCAACCTGCCGCGGCCGGCGGGCCTGGTCGTCAAGGAGGTTTATCCCAAGGGACCCGGCGACAAAGCAGGGTTCAGGCGCAACGACGTGATCGTGGCGATGCGCGAGCAGCCGATAGACGACGAAGCGAGCCTGCGCTTCCGCCTCGCCACGCTCGCGGTCGGCGACGTCGTGCCTGTGAAGGTGATCCGCGGCGGCAAGGAGGTGACGCTGCAGGTGCCGCTCGCGGCGCCGCCCGAGGATCCGCCGCGCGACCGGTCGCAGCTCGGGGGCCGCCAGCCGTTGTCCGGCGCCACGGTCGTCAACATGTCACCGGCCGTGGCCGAAGAGATCGGCGTCAGCGAATGGCGCAACGGCGTCACGGTGGTCGAGGTGCAGCCGGGTTCCTATGCGGCTCGCTTCCTGCGGCCGGGCGACATGGTTACGGCGATCAACGGTCAGGAGGTCAAGAGCGTGGCGGACCTCAAGGCGCGCATCGCCAAAGGCGTGTCGAACATGAGCGTCGGCCGCGAAGGCATGGTCTCGACCATCCAGTTCCGCTGACGGAGCTGCGGGAATGGCCGAGCTGTTCGCCGCCCTCGCTCCGACGCCGCTGGCCGAGCGCCTCCGGCCCCGGACGATCGGCGATGTTCTCGGGCAGGATCACCTGCTGGGGCCGGACGGTCCGCTCGGCCGCATGCTGGCAGTGCGCAAGCTCTCCTCGCTGATCCTGTGGGGGCCGCCCGGCTGCGGCAAGACGACGATCGCGCGCCTCCTCGCCGAGGCGGTCGACCTGCATTTCGAGCCGCTGTCGGCCGTTTTCTCGGGTGTCGCCGACCTGCGCAGGATTTTCGAAGCTGCCCGCAAGCGCCGCAACGACGGCAAGGGCACCTTGCTGTTCGTCGACGAGATCCATCGCTTCAACCGTGCCCAGCAGGACGGCTTCCTGCCCTATGTCGAGGACGGCACGGTCACCTTGGTCGGCGCCACGACCGAGAATCCGTCGTTCGAGCTCAATGCGGCGCTGCTGTCGCGTTGCCAGGTGCTCGTGCTGCGCCGGCTCGACGATGCCGCGCTGGGCACCGTGTTGGAGCGCGCCGAGGCCGCGCTCGGCAAGACGCTGCCGGTCGATGCGCAGGGCCGCCAGGCGCTGTTCGCCATGGCCGACGGCGACGGCCGCTACCTGATCACGCTGGCCGAGCAGCTGGCGCAACTCAAGGACAAGGGCCCGGTGCCGCCGGAGCGGCTGGCGACGCTGCTGCAGAAGCGTGCGCCGCTCTACGACAAGGCGCAGGAAGCGCATTACAACCTGATCAGCGCGCTGCACAAGTCCCTGCGCGGCTCCGACGTCGATGCCGCGCTGTACTACTTCGCGCGCATGCTCGACGGCGGCGAGGACCCGAAATACATCGCCCGCCGCCTGGTGCGCTTCGCGGTCGAGGACGTCGGCATGGCCGATCCCGGCGCGCTGACCCAGACACTCGCGGCGTGGGACACCTACGACCGGCTCGGCTCGCCCGAAGGCGAGCTCGCGATCGCGCAGGCGGTGATCTATCTCGGCACCGCGCCGAAATCGAACGCGGGCTATGTCGCCTTCGGTGCCGCCAAGCGCTCGGCAAAGCAGTACGGCTCACTGACTCCGCCGATGCACATCCTGAACGCGCCGACCAAGCTCATGAAGACCATCGGCTATGGCAGCGGCTATCAGTACGACCACAATGCCGAGGATGGCTTCTCCGGCCAGAACTACTTCCCCGACGGCATGGCGCGCGAGGAATATTACCAGCCGGTGGAACGCGGCTTCGAACGCGAGATCCTGAAGCGCCTCGAGTACTGGAAGAAGCTGCGCGAGAAGAAGGCGCGGTAGCGTCTTCGCTGGGAGCGCGGCTCTCCAGAGCCGCTCATGGGATTTGTCAATTCGAAGGAAGAGCGGCTCTGGAGAGCCGCGCTCCCAGCGACGTCAGCTCCGCGGCCTGGCCATTGCGGCCACGACGCGCTTGTCGCGGCCGTAGACGTCGTCGCGGAACACCGGCGTGCCGTCGAGGCCCATCGTGACGGTGCGGTAGGTCACGTGGAGCGTGACCGGTTCGGGAAAGCTGTAGTGGGCCTGCTGGCCAGAGCTGATCACCTGCTGCACCTTGCCCTTGTCGAATCCGGCCTTGCCGCTGAACACTTTCTGGACAAAGTCGAGTGGGTTCTGCAGCCGGATGCAGCCATGGCTGAAGTTGCGGCTGCCCTCGGTGAACAGCCAGCGTGTGGCTGTGTCGTGCATGTAGATCCCGTAGTTGTTCTGGAACGGGAAGAAGATGTAACCCAGCGCGTTGCCGGCGCCCGGCTCCTGGCGGATGCGGAACGGGAACGCCTTGGGATTGACCGAGCTCCAGTCGACGGTGCCCGGATCGATCTCCGAATCGTTGTCGCTCCAGCTCCCGAAAATCCTGAAGCCGTTGCTCTGGAGGGCGTACGGATCTCGCCGCAGCATCGGCAGGTATTCCTCGCCCGAGATCGACTGCGGCACCGTCCAGTGCGGATTGGTCTGGAAACCGCGCATCACCGACTGGATCTCCGGCGTCGGGTTCTTCGGTGTGCCGACGATCACCAGGCTCTCGAACACTTTTTGCCCGCCGTCGACGAACACCATCGAGTAGTCGCCCGTGTTGACGAAGACGTAGCGGCTGCCGAGGTCCTCGGGCAGCCAGCGCCGACGCTCGAGATTGGCGATCACCTGCTGGATGCGGTCGTCGATCGAGGTGTTGAGCGAGCGCGTCGTGTTCTGGCCAATCACGCCGTCGACCGTCAGCCCCTTGGTTTCCTGGTAGGCCTTCACCACTGCCACCAGCGGATCGTCGTACAGCTCCGCCACGGCGCCGGCCGGCGGCACCACGAAGCCGAGCTCGGCCAAGCGCGTACGCAGGATCGGCACGCGCGGGTCGATCATGGCGGGCTTCAGCCAGGCGCCGTTCGGCAGTGGGGTGTAAGCTTCCGTTGACCGCTTGGCCCGCAGCTCGGCTAGCACCTTTTGAAGCGCCGGGTAGTCGCCTTTCGGCGGCAGCCCGGCCAGCCAGGCGGCGAAGTCGGGCGCCTCGGCGGCGGCCTTGAGCAGGTCCGTGCGCGAGACCTTGCGCTGCCGGATGTCGATCTCCTTGTCGACGCGGTTGGCGTTCACCCGGCCGGTCGACACCTCGCTGGCATAGCCGACGAAAGCGTCGCTCAGTGTCTTCTCGTCGCCGTCGGCGATGGCCTTGGCGAGCACGTTGGCGCCATACCAGTCCGGATTGAGCCCATGGTCGCCGGCGGCATGGATGGCTGCCACGAGCGCAGCCGCGCGCGTCTCCGCGGCCCGCGATCCAGTCCACAGCGGCTCGTCGGCAAGAGCGGGCGCGGCCTCGACGACGGGAGTGACGAGCGCCATCGAGGCGCCTAGGAATGTCCGGCGATTCACCCGGAGAGTCTAGCCGCAGAGGGTCTGCGACTCACGCGGGGACGATCGTTCGGGTCGAAAAAATCGAAGGCTGTGGCTGTTTTGCAACGCCGAATCCATGGCTGCCGAGAAAGGCCAGCAGGTCGGCTGTCGCCCGGGCCTTCAACTCTGCCGTACCGCCGCCGGCCCGGGCACCGCGGGTGACGCAATGACGTCGCGCCCACGCCTGATACTCCGGTTCTGGCATGGTGCGGCCGGCGGCGAACACGTAATGGCTTCCGTCGTCCTCTATGAAATTCCCGCAGCAGGACCAGTTCTCGGCGTCCTTGATGTCGAACACCGGCCCGATCGATTCCCAGCCATGATGCGCGCCGCTATAGACCTTGATCCTGATGTGGCCATTGCCTGCCAAGCGCATCCGTTGCGCATAGTCGATGGCGAGCGAGGCCGGCGTGTAGTCGTCGCGTCCGGCCAGCATGAAATAGATCGGACGGCCGTGGGTGGCCGGATCGCGATGCTGGGCGGTCGCGCCCGGGCATATCGCGACATGAAGGTCGAACACTTCGGAGAAGCCCCGCCGCCAGCGCTGGCGCACGGCAATGGCGGCATTCAATGTGGCGACGCCGCCCTTGGAAACGCCCATCACGCCAATACGCCCCGAGTCGATCCGGGCATCGGATCGAAGCAGGGCGAGGGCTGCGAAGGCATCGCCTTCCATCTGGGCGCCGGATACCAGGGTTTGGTCAGCCACCGTGCGGCGCACGCCGCGGCCGGTGAAGCTGTCGACGATCAAGGCCGCGATGCCCGCCTCGTTGAGGGCCTGTGCATAATAATGTTCGCGATGACGCTGCACGCCCGCGCTGCTCGTCAGGAGCACCATGCAGGAAAATGGCGGCGCCGCCTGCATCGGCAGATGCAGCGTGCCCGAGACCCGCGCCGGCTTGGCGGCGGCGGGATGATCGAACGTGAGCGTGTCGAACGACACCGATTCCATGGACGCTATTTAGCTTGTCCCTTAGGTTCGGCGCCATGAGCGAAGATCGCGGCCCTGTCCAGACGCGCGCGGTTTCCGGCGACGAAGCGGGTTTGCGGCTGGATCGCTGGTTCCACCGCCACTTTCCCGAGCTGACCCACGGCGCGCTGCAGAAGCTGCTGCGCACCGGCCAGGTCCGCATCGACGGCAGACGGGTCGAAGCCAGGGATCGCGTCGAGCCCGGCCAGTCGGTGCGCCTGCCACCCGGAGTCTCTGCGTCGCCGCCCAAGCGGAAGGGCGAGACCAAGCCGCGACCGCTGGTATCCGACCGGGACGCACGGGAGATCCAGAGCCTGGTAATCCATCGCGACGACTGGGTGATCGCGCTCGACAAGCCGTCAGGCCTCGCGGTGCAGGGCGGCTCGGGCACCGAGCGTCATATCGACGGCATGCTCGACGCGCTGCGCTTCGGCTTCGAGGAACGGCCGCGGCTGGTCCATCGGCTCGACAAGGACACCTCCGGCCTGCTGCTGATCGCGCGTACCGGACAGGCCGCGAAAAGACTGTCCGAGTCGTTCCGCGACCGCGAAACCGAGAAGCTCTACTGGGCCGTGGTCGTCGGCGTGCCGCCGCGGCCTGAAGGCGCGATCGACCTGCCGCTGGCCAAGCGGCCCGGCGCACGCGATCGCGAGACCATGCAGGTCGATCACGAGGAGGGCCAGAAGGCGCTCACCCATTTCCGGGTGATGGACCGTGCCGCCAGCCGCGCCGCTCTGCTGGCGCTTTGGCCGCGCACCGGCCGTACCCACCAGCTCCGCGTCCACTGCGCCGAGATCGGCTGTCCCATCCTCGGCGACCGCAAGTACGGCGGCGAGGAGGCGCTGCTGTCGGCCGTCGCCGACGCGCGCAGGCTTCACCTCCACGCGCGACGCATCACGCTGCCGCATCCGTCGGGCAAGGGCACGCTTCGTGTGCAAGCCGAGCTGCCGCCTCACTTCAGCCGCACCGTCGAGGCATTCGGCTTCTCGACGGCGGGCGATTGAACGAAACCGGGGCTAGATGCGAATTCCCTGGCGGCCAGTAATCTGGGCAGCGCTCATCGTGGTGCCCGTCGTGGCGGCAGGAATTGTCCTGTGGCTCGTCACGCGCGACCTGTCGAGCTACCAGGCGCGCCTCACCGAGCAAGTCCGCAAGGTCACTGGCCGTGAGATCACCTCGCGCGTGAAGCTGTCCGTGAAGATCGGCCGCGAGCCCGCTCTCGTTGCCGAAGGCGTGACGCTCAGCAACGCGCCGTGGGCGTCGCGCCCGGAACTCGCCCGCGTCCGCCGGTTGACGATGTATCTCGATCCCTTCTCACTGCTTCTTGGCGACGCCAAGGTCGGCAAGCTGCTTCTGGAAGGAGCAGATATCGCCATCGAGCGCAACGAGGTGGGCGACAGCAACCTCGAGATGCTGCCGCCACCCGACGGGTCCGGACCGCACGCCAGCGAGAACCGCTCGCTGCGCCTGCGTAGCAATCCGGCTTTTCCGTGGATTTCCACGATCGAGGTCCGCGACTCGACGCTGACGGTTTCGGAAGGCGCCGGCCGTCCGCCGGTCGTGCTCGACATCGCACGCGGCACGTTCAAGTCGACCGCTGCGAATCAGCCCTTGCAGATCGATGCGAGCCTGGGCCCACCTCAGGCGACACCGCTCGAGCTGACCGGGACGATCGGCTCGTTCGACGGTTGGCTGCGAGGCCTGCCCGGCAATATCGACGTCCAGGGTGCCTACGGGGCCGGCAGGGTCGCGATCAAGGGCAGTATCGGCACCAAGGGAACCGCCCTGCAGATCAGCAGCGAGGGGCCGGACGTCGGGGTCTTCGGTCCCTATGTCCGCCTCCCGGTGCCGTCGGGAGGGCCGTATGTGCTCAACGCCAAGGTCGGGACCCAGCGCAACGGTCTCAAGGTCGAGGTTCCGTCGCTCAAGATCGGCGCGTCCGAACTGAGTGGCGAGGCGCTGTTTCGCGCCGATCGAAGCGGGACGCCTATCGCTTCGGTGAACATCGATGCCGCGAAAATCGACCTTGGCGGCTTGCGTGTGGCGCCCGCCGCGGCGGCTGGCACCGGCACGCCGCCGCCCCAGCGGCGTTTCTTGCCGAGCTCGCAGCTCCAGGCAAGCTGGCTCGGCCGTGGCACGATCTCGGTCTCCGCCCGCTTCGGTGAGGTGACGGGACTTTCGGGCAGGATCGCAAACGGATCGCTTAGCCTGTCCTCGTCGGAGAAGCGCTTTGCCCTGCGGGGCGCGGCCTCGGTCGGCGGCGGGTCGGTGGGTTTCGACCTTGTCTACGATCCAACGGGACGCGCCGGACAGACAACGCTCACGGCGACGGCGAGCAAGGTGGCAATGGACGATCTCGGGGCACTGCTTGGCCTTGACCTCGGCCTCAAGGACGCCGTGGGCGACCTCGACCTGCGTCTGCGGGGTGGCGGCCGCAACGCGGGTGGCGCGCTTTCCAGCGCCAGCGGCGTGATCGAGTTTGGAGTAGGCAAGGGTGTCTGGCCAGCGGACGGACTGGTTGGCTTTCCCGCAGAATCGATGCGGCTGCTGAACGCTGGCGATAATGGCGCCGCCTTCAATTGCCTCGCCGGCCGTTTCGAGGTGGGCGGCGGAATCGCCAATCTTAGGCGGCTGGTCTTCGACACTTCCCGCGCGACCTGGATCGGCGGCGGCTATGTCTCGCTGCGCAATGAAGCCTGGGAGTTCATCATCGTGCCCGAAGCCCGCGACGGACCGGGCGCGCAGCTCGCTTTCCCTTTCCGCATCAAGGGCGGAACCGGACGCCAGCCTGCCGGTGCGCTCGAACCGGGGCTCGGCAAGCTGCTGATCGGTGGCGGCGCCGTACCGAGCCTGGTCGGCACCTTCAACCAGATCGCGCGGCAACCCAAGGTCAATGCCTGTGTCGCCATGGCACCCCGGATCGACGGCATGCGGCCCGGTCTTCGTGCTCAGCTTCCGAGCCCGGCAGGCGACCGCGAGCGTCCCAGCCGCCGCGCGCAGGGCAAGCCGCCCCCACCGCCGCGCCGTCAGGCCGAGTAGGGCGCGCCAGAGTCCCGTTTACCGAGCGAAGCCGCCCTTGTGGCGGGCCGGCATCGGCGTGTAAGCCATTCGCCAATGAAGCGCTTTTACAAGGATACCGCGGTCGATGCCGGCGACGGCGGCTTTCGTGTGCTGCTGGACGGCAAGCCGATGCGCACGCCGGCTAAGGCGGTGCTGGTGGTGCCAGTCGAGGCCCTCGCCCAATCGATCGCCGCAGAATGGCGCGATGTGCCGGAAAAGGCGGAACTCAACGTCTCGCATCTGCCGCTGACACGCCTTGCAACGACTGGCATCGATCGCGTGCCCGGCCAGCGCGCGCGCGTGATCGATGACACGGCGAAATACGCCGGTTCTGATTTGCTCTGTTACCGTGCATCGGCGCCGGAAAGCCTGGTTCGGCTCCAGACCGCCACGTGGCAGCCGCTGCTCGAATGGGCCGCGGCCCGCTACGGGTCGGAACTCGCAGTGGTGACCGGGACCGCTTTCGTGACGCAGCCCCACAAGGCGCTGGCCGCTCTGCGCAATGCGGTTGCCACACACGACGACCTTGCGTTGTCGGCGCTCTACAACCTCACGCACATCACCGGCTCGGTCGTGATCGCCCTCGCGATTGCCGAACGGCACCTCGCGGCAGACGACGCGTTCGCCGCCGCCCAACTCGACGAGCTCTATCAACTCGAGCGGTGGGGCAGCGATCCGACGGCAACGCAGCGGCACGAAAACATTCGTCGCGACATCGATGCCGGGGCACGGTTCCTTTCCCTGCTCGGCGATGCACGACTGAGAGGATGATCATGGGTGGGCCAAGAAAATTCCGTGAGGTACTGGCGAGGAACGGCCTCGTCGAAGCCATGGCGGCGCACAGCCCGCTTTCCGCCATGCTGGCGGCCGAAGCGGGCTTCGACGCGATCTGGGCGTCCGGCTTCGAGCTGTCGGCGATGTACGGCGTGCCGGATGTGAGCGTCGTGTCGATGACCCAGCATCTCGACATGACGCGCGCGATGACCGAACGCTCGGGCATTCCGGTGGTGGCCGACATCGATACCGGCTTCGGCAACGCGATCAACGTGCTCCATGCCGTCGAGCAGTACGAACGCGCAGGGGCTGCAGCGGTCGTGATGGAGGACAAGAGCTTTCCGAAAGTCACCAGCCTGATTGCTGGCGGCCGGCAGGACATGGTCCGCATTGAGGAATTCCAAGGCAAGATCGAGGCTGCGCGCTCCGTGCGCACCGACAGGGACTTCGTGATCGTGGCGCGCACCGAGGCGTTGATTGCAGGCCTTGGGCAGGAGGAGGCGCTGAGACGGGCACATGCCTATGAGGCGGCCGGCGCGGACATGATCCTCGTCCATTCGAAGCAGAAGACGCCTGACGAGATCGAGGCATTCGTGAAGGCTTGGGACGGCAGGGTGCCCATCGCGCTCGTGCCGACTGCCTATCCGCAAATGACCGTGGCACGGGTCAGGGAACTGAAGAAGGTCGGCCTCCTTATCTGGGGCAATCACGCCATCCGCGCATCGGTCGGCGCCATGCGCAGGACGTTCGCCCAGATCCGCAAGGACGGTGGAATCCACGGTGTTGAGTCGCAAATCGCCACCGTCGATGAGATCTTCGACCTGCAAGGCATGGCCAAGGTGAAGGACGACGAGAAGCGGTTCCTGCGCTGAATGTGTGATACCTCGGGCCATTCGCTGGGACTAGCCATCCGTCGTCCTGGGCGCAGCGAAGCAGCTTGACTTCAAACACGGCTGCTTCACTCCGCTCAGGACGACAGTTTGTGCATCTCGCCTCCAAAGCGAGTTGTCGTCCTGAGCAAAGCGAAGGACCTCGCGCCGGCGACGCGCTCGGTGCGGGAATTCCGTTCGGACGACAGGGGCTGGATTTATTGATCCCGATGCCCGAAAACGGACGCCGCGATCCGGAGTATCGAATGCAGAAGATGTTGGAATTGCTGGAGCAGCGGCGGGCGGCCGCGCGGGTGGGCGGCGGGCAGCGCCGCATCGACGCGCAGCATGCCAAGGGCAAGCTGACGGCGCGCGAGCGCCTCGATGTGCTGCTCGATCCGGGCTCGTTCGAGGAACTCGACATGTTCGTCGAGCACCGCTCGACGGATTTCGGCATGGAGAACCAGAAGATCCCGGGTGACGGCGTCGTGACGGGCCACGGCACGGTCAACGGCAAGCTGGTTTACGTCTTCAGCCAGGATTTCACCGTGTTCGGCGGCGCCCTGTCGGGCATGCATGCCGCCAAGATCTGCAAGGTGATGGAGACCGCCATGAAGGTCGGCGCCCCGGTGCTCGGTCTCAACGATTCAGGCGGCGCGCGCATCCAGGAGGGCGTCGATTCGCTGGCCGGCTACGCCGACGTGTTCCAGCTCAACGTGATGGCCTCGGGCGTGATTCCGCAGATTTCGATGGTCATGGGGCCCTGCGCCGGCGGCGCGGTCTACTCGCCGGCCATGACCGACTTCATCTTCATGGTGAAGGACAGCTCCTACATGTTCGTCACCGGGCCGGACGTGGTGAAGACCGTGACGCATGAGACGGTGACCCAGGAAGAGCTGGGCGGCGCGCTCACCCATACGCAGAAGTCCGGTGTTGCCGATCTCGCGTTCGAGAACGACGTCGAGGCCCTCCTGCAACTGCGCCGTTTCGTCGACTTCCTGCCGTCGAGCAACCGCGAGAAGGCGGCGGTCCGGCCGACGCACGATCCGATCGACCGCGACGACCTCTCGCTCGACACGCTGGTGCCGGACAATTCCAACAAGCCGTACGACATCAAGGAACTGATCCTCAAGGTCGTCGACGAAGGCGACTTCTTCGAGCTGTCGCCCGAATGGGCCGGCAATATCGTGATCGGCTTCGGTCGCATGAACGGTCGCACCGTGGGGTTCGTCGCCAACCAGCCGATGGTGCTGGCCGGCTGCCTCGACATCGACTCGGCGCGGAAGGGTGCGCGATTTGTCCGCTTCTGCGACGCCTTCAACATCCCGATCGTGACTTTCGTCGACGTTCCGGGGTTCCTGCCCGGCACGGCGCAGGAGTTTGGCGGCATCATCAAGCATGGTGCGAAGCTGCTCTACGCGTATGCCGAGGCGACGGTGCCCAAGGTCACGGTCATCACCCGCAAGGCCTATGGCGGTGCCTACGATGTCATGGCGTCCAAGCACCTGCGCGGCGACGTGAACTATGCTTGGCCAGGGGCCGAGATCGCCGTGATGGGCGCCAAGGGCGCGGTCGAGATCATCTTCCGCTCCGACATCGGCGACGCGGGGAAGATCGCCGCGCGTACCGAGGAATATCGCCAGAAGTTTGCCAATCCGTTCGTGGCCGCCAGCCGCGGCTTCATCGACGATGTCATCATGCCGCACGGCACGCGCCGGAGAATATGCAAGGCGTTGAAGACGCTCGAGACGAAGAAGCTCGAGAACCCCTGGCGCAAGCACGGCAATGTCCCGCTGTGAGGCTGTCGCCGGAAGAGCGTGTCCGTCGCGCCCGGTCCGTGCGTCTGCACGTCATCGCGGCGCTGTTCACGCTCCTGGTGCTGATCGCCGCGAATGCGCTGTTCAGCAGCCGTTATCCATGGTGGCTGTGGGTGCTGATGGCCTGGATGCCGTTGATCGCCGGCCACGCTGCCTGGTCAATGGGACTATTCGAGCGCAGGACGCTCGACCGCAATAAAGAGGGATCATGACAAAGCTGTTCGACAAGATCCTGATCGCCAACCGGGGCGAGATCGCCTGCCGCGTGATCCGCACCTGCAAGCGGCTCGGCATCAAGACGGTGGCGGTCTATTCCGAGGCCGACGCCGACGCGCTGCATGTGCGCGAGGCTGACGAGGCCGTTTTCATCGGCCCGCCGCCGGCGACGCAGTCCTACCTGCTCATCGACAAGATCGTTGATGCCTGCAAGCAGACCGGCGCGCAGGCGGTGCATCCGGGCTACGGCTTCCTGTCCGAGAAGCAGGAGTTCCAGAAGGCGCTGGCCGACGCGGGCATCGTCTTCATCGGCCCCGATGCGCATGCGATCTACGCCATGGGAGACAAGATCGAGTCCAAGAAGCTTGCCCAGGCCGCCGGCGTGAGCACCGTGCCGGGCTATCTCGCGGCGATCCCCGACGCCGACGCAGCGGTGAAGATCGCCAACGACGTCGGCTATCCGGTGATGATCAAGGCTTCTGCCGGCGGCGGCGGCAAGGGCATGCGCATCGCCTACAACGATACCGAGGCCAAGGAAGGCTTCGTGTCGGCGACCAACGAGGCCAAGTCTTCTTTCGCCGACGATCGGGTGTTCATCGAGAAGTACGTCGAGGAGCCGCGCCATATCGAAATTCAGCTGATCGCCGACGGCCACGGCAACTGCCTCTACCTCTGGGAACGCGAATGCTCGATTCAGCGCCGCCACCAGAAGGTGATCGAAGAGGCGCCGAGCCCGTTCCTCGACGAGGCCACGCGCAAGGCGATGGGCGAGCAGGCGGTCGCGCTGGCCAAGGCAGTGCAATACAAGAGCGCTGGCACGGTCGAATTCATCGTCGACAAGAACCGCAAGTTCTACTTCCTGGAGATGAACACCCGCCTGCAGGTCGAGCATCCCGTGACCGAGCTGATCACCGGCCTGGACCTCGTCGAGCTGATGATCCGCGTTGCGGCAGGCGAGAAGCTGCCGCTCACGCAGGAGCAGGTGAAGCTCGAGGGTTGGGCCGTCGAGGCGCGCGTCTACGCCGAAGACCCGTTCCGCAACTTCCTGCCGTCGACCGGCCGCCTCATCAAGTATCGCGAGCCGAAGCCCGGTGCGGATGTGCGCGTCGACACAGGCGTCTACGAGGGCGGCGAGATCTCGATGTTCTACGATCCGATGATCGCCAAGCTCTGCACTTATGGGGCTACGCGCATCGAGGCGATCGACCGCATGCGCCGGGCGCTGGACGAGTTCTATGTTCGCGGCGTATCGCACAACGTGCCGTTCCTCGCCGCGCTGATGGCCCATCCACGCTTCCGAGAAGGCAGGCTGACGACCAACTTCATTGCCGAGGAGTTCAAGGGCGGCTTCACGGCGGCGCACCTGCCCCCGCGCGATCCTGCCGTGCTGGCTGCAATTGCCGCCGTGGTCTATCGCGCGGCTGCCGAGCGGGCACGTATAGAGCGCGGAGGTGACGCTACGGTCCGGTATCGCTCTTGGTCTGAGTTGGTGGCGCCGGAAGTAAGCCAAGTCGTCTTACTCAACCGGGAGCCGGTACCGATCACCTCGAGTGGAGATAACGGCCGCTTCACGTTCATTGTCGAGGACCGGAGAATTGCAATCGAAACGGGCTGGGCGCCCGGCGACCCGCTTCTGCATGGTACTGTCGACGGCGTACCGGTCGCGGTCCAGGTGGACTCGGTCGGCTCCGGCTGGCGCCTGATCCACGAAGGCGGCCAGGCGGAGGCGCTGGTGCTGACGCCGCGCCAGGCCGAGCTTTATGCGCTGATGCCGGTCAAGGCCGCCCCCGACACCTCGAAGTTCCTGCTTTCGCCGATGCCGGGTCTGCTTGCCTCGGTTGCGGTGAGCGAGGGGCAGGAGGTCAAGGCCGGCGAGCCGTTGGCCGTGGTCGAGGCGATGAAGATGGAGAATGTGCTCCGCGCCGTGCAGGACGGCACGGTGAAGGCGATGCACGCCAAGGCGGGCGATAGCCTGAAGGTCGACCAGAAGATCATCGAGTTCGCCTGAGACGATGGCGCTGCAGGCCCGCCTCACCATTACCGGCCGGGTGCAGGGCGTCGGCTATCGCGACTGGGCGATCACGACCGGCCAGCGCCTCGGCCTCGCCGGCTGGGTGCGCAATCGCCGCGACGGCGCGGTCGAAGCGCTGATCGTCGGCGAGGAGGCCGCCGTCGGCCAGATGATCGAAGCCTGCCGCCGCGGCCCGTCGCTCGCGCGGGTCGACGAGATCGACGTCGATCCGGTCGACCTCGATGTCCTGCCCGAGGGCTTCATTCGATTGCCGACGGTGTGACGTAGTCCACCTGAGGGCGAGACGCTGATGATGGAGCTCCGAACACGTCGTCAAACGTGTCGGCCAAAGCCATATCGAGATCGGTCATGGTGACCGGCAGGCCGAGGTCGACAAGCGACGTCACTCCATGCTCCGCGATACCGCAGGGGACGATGCCAGCATAGTGCGACAGGTCGGGCTCGAGGTTGATCGACAGGCCGTGGAACGACACCCAATGGCGGATGCGGACGCCGATCGCGGCGATCTTGTCTTCTCGTTGGCCGCCGTCTCGGGCAACCCAGACGCCGACCCTGCCGGCGCGGCGTTCCGCGCGCACGTTGAAGCGGGCGAGGGCGCGGATCGTCCATTCCTCGAGGTCGAAGACGAATCGCCGCACGTCCTGACGGCGCCGGCGAAGGTCGAGCATCGTGTAGACCACGCGCTGGCCCGGCCCGTGATAGGTGTATTGACCGCCGCGCCCCGCGGCGCGGACCGGGAAGCGCATGGGCTGCAGCAGGTCGGCGGCCCTCGCGCTGGTGCCGGCGGTGTAGAGCGGCGGATGCTCCACCAGCCAGACGAGCTCGCCGGCGCGGCCGGCGCGAATCTCCGCGACGCGCGTCTCCATCGTCTCCAGAGCCTCGTCGTAAGGGACGAGACCCTCCGAGATGCGCCATTCGGGCCGTGTCATTGTGGCAAAATCGGTATTTATCGCCTCATACGCAAGAGCATTGCGGCGCGCCTTGCCACTGGGGACCCTATTTGGTATCCCCCGCGCCATCGATCCGGCGCGGCCATGGCGGAATTGGTAGACGCGCTAGCTTGAGGTGCTAGTGCCGCGAGGCGTGGAAGTTCGAGTCTTCTTGGCCGCACCAACGCCGGATCGATCGAAAAGGAAGTCGTGAGATGCCGCCCTCCTGGGCGGCCCTTTTTGTATGACGGAGATGGGGGCGGGCTTGGCGGATGAACTGACCGAAAGCGCGCTCCGCTACCATCGTCTCCCCCGGCCGGGAAAGATCGAGGTCGTCCCGACCAAGCCGCTGGCGACCCAGCGCGACCTCTCGCTCGCCTATTCGCCCGGCGTCGCTGCCGCCTGCCACGAGATCGTGCGCGATCCTGCGACCGCCGCCGAGCTGACCGCGCGTGCAAACCTGGTGGGAGTGGTGACCAACGGCACGGCGGTGCTCGGGCTGGGTGCAATCGGCCCGCTCGCCGCGAAGCCGGTGATGGAAGGCAAAGGCGTCCTGTTCAAGAAATTCGCCGGGATCGACGTGTTCGATATCGAGCTGGCGGAGCTCGACCAGGAACGGCTGGTCGAGGTGATCGCGGCGCTCGAGCCGACCTTCGGCGGCATCAATCTCGAGGACATCAAGGCGCCCGAGTGCTTCTACGTCGAGCAGAAGCTGCGCGAACGCATGAAGATCCCGGTGTTCCACGACGATCAGCACGGCACCGCGATCATCGTCGGCGCGGCGATGCTCAACGGCCTGTCGCTGGTCGGCAAGGACATCGCCAAGGTGAAGCTGGTCGTCTCGGGCGCGGGCGCAGCGGCGCTGTCATGCCTGGGCGTGCTCGAGAAGCTCGGCCTGCCGCGCGAGAACATCTGGGTCACCGACATAGTTGGTGTGGTCTGGAAGGGCCGCAACGAGCTGATGGACCCGTGGAAGGAACGCTACGCACGCGACACCCAGGCCCGGACGCTGGGCGAGGTGATCGGCGATGCCGACATTTTCCTTGGCCTCTCGGCGGCAGGGGTCCTGAAGGGCGAGATGGTCGCAACGATGGCGGCCAAGCCGCTGATCTTCGCGCTGGCCAATCCCAATCCCGAGATCACGCCGGAGGAGGTCGCCGCGGTGCGCGACGACGCGATCATGGCGACCGGCCGCAGCGACTATCCCAACCAGGTCAACAACGTCCTTTGCTTCCCCTACATCTTCCGCGGTGCGCTCGATGTCGGGGCCACGACCGTCAATGACGAGATGAAGATCGCCTGCGTGCGGGCTCTTGCCGAGCTCGCCCGCAAGGAGCCCTCCGAGGTCGTCGCCCGCGCCTTCGGCGAAGCGGTGGGCGGCTTCGGGCCGGAACAGATCATCCCCAAACCGTTCGATCCCCGGCTGATCGTCGAGCTCGCTCCGGCCGTGGCCCAGGCGGCGATGGCTTCCGGCGTGGCATCACGGCCGATCGCGGACTTCGACGCCTACCGCCAGCAGCTCAACCAGTTCGTCTTCAGGTCCGGCCTGGTGATGCGGCCGGTGCTCGAGCAGGCGCGCGCCGCGCCCAAGCGGGTGATCTTCAGCGCCGGCGAGGACGACCGCGTGCTGCGGGCCACCCAGGTCATTCTCGACGAGCGCATCGCCCAACCGATCCTGATCGGCCGTCCCGAGATCGTGCGCCGCCGTGCCGAGCGGCTCGGTCTGCGCTTCCGGCCCGGCACCGACGTAGAGCTGATCGATCCCTCGAGCGATTCGCGCTACGATCAGTATTGGGGCGCGTATCACCGGCTGATGGAACGCCGCGGCGTCACCGAGCCAACGGCGCGCAACCTGGTGCGCTCGAGTCCGACTCTCATAGCCGCTCTCGCGGTCCATCTCGGCGATGCCGACGCCATGATCGCCGGCGCCTATGGCCGCTTCCGCACGCATTTCAACCATGTCCGCGACGTGATCGGACTGGGCGAGGGCGTGAAGCACATGGCCGCGCTCAGCCTGCTCGTCATGCCGACCCGCTCGCTGTTCATCGCCGATCCTTACGTCAACCATGACCCGGACGCCGACACGCTGGCCGACATCACGCTGCTCGCGGCCGATGCGGTGCTGCGCTTCGGCATCCAACCCAAGGTGGCGCTGCTGTCGCAATCCCTGTTCGGCAGCTCCGATCATCCCTCGGCGCGCAAGATGGCTGAAGCCGTCGAGCTGCTGCACAGGAGGGCGCCGTCGCTCGAGGTCGACGGCGAGATGCACGGCGATGCCGCCCTCGATCCCGAAATCCGCCAGACCGTATTCCCGAACTCGCGGCTGAAGGGGGCCGCCAACCTCGTGATCTGCCCCAATCTCGATTCGGCGAACATCGCCTTCAACCTGCTGAAGACCGCGGCAGACGGCCTGCATGTCGGCCCCATGCTGCTCGGCACGGCGCGGCCGGCGCATGTCCTGACCCCCTCCGTCACGGCGCGCGGCATCCTCAACATGACGGCGCTCAGCGTCGTCGAAGCCCAACGCCTCGCCGAGGCGGAGGGATGAGTGCCGAGGGCGACGCGCTCGACGAGGTGACGCCGGAGCTGGTCCGGTTCGTCGAGACTGCGCTTGCCGACGGGCGAACCGAAGAGATCAGGAACCTGCTGAAGGAACTGAGCGCGGTCGGCCAGGCGTCCGTCATCGAGCAGGTTTCCGAGAGCGAGCGTGACGCCCTGATCGCCCTGATCAAGCGCGATCTCGATCCCGAGGTCCTGACCGAGCTCGACGAGGACGTGCGCGACGACGTGCTCGACCAGCTCGACAGCAAGGACATCGCCGCGGCCGCGCGCGAGCTCGAGACCGACGACGCGGCGAGCCTTCTCGAGGACCTTTCGGCGGAGGAGCGCCTCGAGGTGCTGGCCGAGCTGCCGGCCGAGGATCGCGCCGACATCGAGAAGGCGCTGGCCTATCCCGAGGACAGTGCCGGCCGGTTGATGCAGCGCTCTCTGGTCAAGGTGCCGCAGACCTGGAGCGTGGGTCAGGTCATCGACTATTGCCGCGAGGCGGGCGACCTGCCGGACGACGTCTACGACCTGTTCGTCATCGACCGCAGCGGACGGTTGCGCGGCTCCGTACCGCTTGGTCGCATGCTACGCACCAAGCGACCGGTCCCGATCCTCGACATCGTCGATCCCGACATTCCCTCTGTGCCGGTGACCGCGGACCAGGCGGAAGTGGCCCACCTGTTCCGCGATCAGAACCTGGTGTCCTGCCCGGTGGTCGACGGCAAGGGCCGGCTCGTCGGCGTGATCATGGTCGATGACGTGGTCGACGTGATCGACGAGGAGGCCGAGGAAGACCTCCTGAAGATGGGCGGCGTCGGCATCGACGACATGCACGCGAACACCGTGCGAACGGTGCGCCGACGCGGCCTATGGCTGGCGCTGAACCTGCTTACCGCCGTGATCGCCTCGGCGGTGATAGGTCAGTTCGAGGGAGCGATCGAGAAGATCGTGGCGCTCGCCGTGCTGATGCCGATCGTCGCCTCTATGGGCGGCAATGCCGGCACGCAGACCGTCACCGTCGCCGTGCGGGCGCTTGCCATGGGCGAACTGACACCTGCCAACGCGCTGCGTTTCATCGGCAAGGAGTTCGCCGTCGGCGGCCTGAACGGCATCATCTTCGCGCTCGTCATGGGCGGCGCCGTGCTGCTCTGGTACCAGGACTGGCGACTGGGTGCCGTAATCGGGGCGGCGATGGTCTGCAATCTTGTCGCTGCGGCGCTGGCTGGCACCCTGATCCCGATCGGCCTGCAGAAGTTCGGCGTCGACCCGGCCGTCTCGTCGACCGTGTTCCTGACAACCGTCACCGACGTGATCGGCTTCCTGGCATTTCTCGGGCTGGCGACGCTCTTTCTCATATAGCGCGTGGCGCAGGCGTCGAGAGTCCCTATCGTGCGAAGGCCAAACGATCGTCGGCGGTGGCGGCATCGCGGATCGCCACCGCGATCTCCCGATCGTCGTCGCGGCGCCAGGCCAGCATCACGCGGCGTTCCAGCGCAATCTCGCGGATTTCTGCCGCCGCCATGCCGGGCCGCAGAAGCGACCGCGGCATGAAGGCGACCCCGAGACCGGCCAGCACGGCGGCGGCGCAACGTTCTTCGTTGGCAGAGCGCAGCACGGCGCGGGGACGGATACCGGCGACCGCGAGCAGCCGTTGGGCCGCCTCGTGCGCCTCGCAATCGGCCCGCAGGATAAACGGGGTCTCGGAGAGATCGGCGGCGGCCCAGCGGTCGCGTGTGGCGATACGGTGCGCGGTCGCGGCGGACAGGACGTAGGCTTCTCGCAGAATCTGAACGGAATTCTCCGCCGCCAATGGCTGGCGGGTCGGGAAGAGCGCCAGGTCGCACCGGCCGCGCCGCCAGCGCTCCATCACTGCCGCAGCCGTGCCTTCCGAGATCTCGACGTCGAACGTCAGCCGCCGTTGCGCCGTCACGAGCCATTGCATCGCCGCCCGGATCGGCAGGGTGGAACCGATCGCCACCCGCAGGAGCCGCTGCTGCCTGCTCGAGCGCTGCTCGGCGCGGGCGGCTTGCCAGGCCTCGACCATGGCGCGGGCGTGCGGCAGCAGCTTCTGCCCGGCCGCGGTCAGGGTCGCGCGCCGATTGCGGTCGAACAGGCGGGCGTCGATCTCCTCCTCGAGACGGCTGATGCCCGCCGACAGGGTAGGCTGCGTGACGTGGCAGCGTTCGGCAGCGGCGGTGAAGTTGCCAGTTTCGCTGACACTCAGAAAATATCGGATGAACACGAGGTTCATGGCATAGACAGCGTCAATGTGTGGAACAGAAACAATCGATTTTGTCTATGTTCGCAATGCACGTAAACTCCGTTTCATGTCTCGCCTGAACCTCTCCGTCCGCACGGATGGCCTCGCCGTCGTGACGCTCGCCCACCCACCGATGAACACCATGGATGCGCCTCTGCTCGAGGGAATTACCAGCCTGTTCGAAGGCCTGGCGACCGAGCCGGCGGTGCGGGCCGCGATCATCCGGAGCGAGGGTCGTGCCTTCTCGGCCGGACTCGACCTCAAGCTCGTGCCCGGGCTCGATCGCGTCGGTCAGCGCCGTCTGGTCGACGCACTGAACGATTGCTTCGGCACGCTCTACGCCTGGCCCAAGCCCTTGGTCGCCGCGATCAACGGCCACGCCATCGCCGGCGGGATGATCCTCGCCTTGTGCGCCGACTGGCGAGTGGTCGCCGACGTGCCGATGGAAACGAGCCTCGCCGAGGTGCGCGTCGGCGTCACCTATCCGGTGGCCCCGCTCGAGATCGCGCGCAGCGAGCTCGCCCCGACGACGGCGCGTCGCCTGATCCTGCTCGGGGAGTCGCTCGATGCGCGCGAGGCGGAGGCCTTGCGGGTTTTCGACGAGCGGGTGCCGGAGGACGAGCTGATGACCCGGGCGCTCGCCCGTGCGCAGCGCTATGCCGCCCTGCCGCCCAATGCCTTCGCCACCACCAAGCGCGAGCTGCGCGCGCCTGCGCTCGATCGTATCGCCGAAGCGCGCAGCGGCCGCCGAGAGCCGAGGCTCGCGTCCTGGCTCGGCGAGGAGATGCGCCGCGCGGCAGCCGCGGTTCTTGGCCGCGCTGCGTGATCCGGGGTGCTTCGCAGGCGCTTTCCAGCGAGGTATCGTCACGCCGTGGAGGATGATCGATGCCGGCTTTCGCCCGACGGGTTGCGCTGCTCGTTTCGAGGACCGTAGGGGCGCCCGTCCGCCTTGCCGCGCTCGTCGGCGTGCTCGCGCTTGCTGCGCCGTCGCTCGCTCAGAATCGCGTGCCGGGCGATCGCCCGCTCGAGGCGCTGGTCAAGGCGTCGCTCCTGAGCTTCAACGACGCCAATGTCACCGGCAACTTCACGGTTTTCCATGCCAAGCTGTCCAAGCCGTTTCGCCAGCAATTCACGCCCGAGCGCCTGCAGGAAACCTTCAAGTCGTTCGCCGAGCAGCACATCGACTTCGACATCATTGCCGCCTACGAGCCGGTCTACGAGCCGGCAGCCCTGGTCAATGGCGACGGCCGGCTGATCGTCAAGGGTTACTTTCCAACCGAGCCCACGCGAGTCGTGTTCGACCTGGCGTTCATCCCGTCGGACGGCGAGTGGAAGCTCATCAGCATCCATGTGAAGACAGAGAAAGCTCCCCAGCGATGATCCCCAATGCGATGCCGCCCTTCGATTTCGGCCTCGGCGAGACCGCCGACGCGCTGCGCGACCAGATCCAGCGCTTCGCTTCGACGGAAGTGGCGCCGATCGCGGCCGAGCTCGACAAGACCGACCGCTTCCCGCGCGAGCTGTGGCCCAGGATGGGCGAACTCGGCCTGCATGG
>JAHCJV010000221.1 GCA_026126105.1 Enhydrobacter sp. | reverse complement strand
GGCGGCCGCGAAGAAGCCCGCTGCCAAGAAGGCGGCCGCGAAGAAGCCCGCTGCCAAGAAGGCGGCCGCGAAGAAGCCCGCTGCCAAGAAGGCCGCCGCGAAGAAGCCGGCGACCAAGAAGGCGGCGAAGAAGTAAGGTGTTAGAGGCGACGCGCAAGGGTGCGGCGTTTGGATGTGTTGTCGTGCGAGGAAGGTGGTCGGCTGTCGCCAACGCGACCGCTGGCTGCTTTCTAGATTGGAAGTTGTTTGTGTTGTTGCTCGTTTGCCCTCGCATGGCACCACATTCTCTTTGTTCATTGCCTTAGCGCTTTCTCTCCTTCACGTTCTCGCTTCGAGTCTGGTAATCTTGTTTTCTAGAGATCCCTTTCCCTCTTTGAACTGCGAAATGACAAGTGTTTTTTCTGCGTGCCACGCTGAGGTCGGGGCGCACCTGTCACATGATCAGCGATGCAAGCCTGTTGCCACAAACACAACCAAACACACACACACATGAAAGGATCCCGTCCACTTCCTCGTTCTCTCTCTCTCTCCAACAATGAGCGCCCCCGCTGCTACCGCTGTTGCTCCGGCCACGTCGCCGAAGAAGGCGTCGCCGAAGGCGGCGAAGAAGGCCGCCGCGCCGAAGAAGGCCGTGAAGAAGGCTGCGGCCAAGAAGCCGGCTGCCAAGAAGGCTGCGGCGAAGAAGGTGGCGAAGAAGGCGACCAAGAAGGTCGCGAAGAAGGCTGTGAAGAAGGTCGCGGCGAAGAAGGGTGCCGCCAAGAAGGTCGCGAAGAAGCCCGCTGCCAAGAAGGCCGCCGCGAAGAAGCCGGCGACCAAGAAGGCGGCGAAGAAGTAGACGTGAGGCCGCGCTAGACTCCCGCGGCTGAGCGCTGTTCGTGCTTGTTCTCCTCCATTCTCGAAAAGAGCAAACGCATTTTTTGTTTCTTGTGTTAGGGTGTAGTTCGGTCGTTCTGATTTGTGTTTTTCTTTTTTGTTCTCGTAATTCCTCTTTTCTACGCAATGATTTTTTCCGCCAAACAG
>JAHCJV010000220.1 GCA_026126105.1 Enhydrobacter sp. | reverse complement strand
CGCTGGGTGACCATGTGCACCACGCCCCAGCGCTCGTCGAGCATGTCGCGCGCCAAAGGCGGCAGATCGTCGATCGGCTCGAAGGGCGGGCGGAGCACCGGCCGAGGCTCGCCGCGGGCCTGGATGTTGGCGATGCCACGCACGGGCTCGCCCGATTCCATCCGCGACACCAGTTCCAGCATTGCCTGCTCGCCCTCCCCCAGGCACGCGTAGTCGAAGCCCGGGGTCGCCAGCACGCCGTCGGCGTCGAAGGTCGGGTGCAGGCCACCGGCGATGACAGGCACGTCCAGCCTCCGGCGCAGGGCACCGATGACCTCCCGCGCGCGCAGCCACTGGCGGGTGGTGAGCGAAACACCGAGCAGCCCGGGCGAGTGTGTCGCCACCTGGCGGACGATGTCCTCGGGCGCCATGTCGCGGGCGACGCGCAGCAGGGAAACCCGGTGACCGTGACGGCGGAGCAGCGCGGCGATGAAGGCGGGGCCGATGGAGGCAACCGCCCAGTCGCGTTCGTCGTCGATCTCGAGGAACAGGACGTGCATCGTTCAGCGCGGCTCGAGGAGCAGGCAGGCAGTATAGGGATTCGCTGCCGGGACGGCCGATCACTGGCCGACGGGCGCACATCGCGCCTTCGCACGACGCACCGGTGACGGCCAACGGCGCGCTCGCAGCCGGCGTCGCCGCGGATGGAACGCCGCGCGTGACCCGCACCGCGACGGGAGCGACGGGTGGAGCCACCGGCAGCAACTCGCGGGCCCCCACCGGCCACGGCCCGGCGGGTGCAAGCCGCCGCGTGCTTTGCCATGCTGACGCCCCCTTTCCCACTGGAGCGTTTCATCCATGCTGCCTGCCGACGCCGTCCGTTTCGACCCCGAGCAGCCACTCGAGACATGGGAGCCGATCCCGCCATCGGAACTCGAGAGCGGAGAGCCGGTACAACGCGGCCACCTCTACATCGACGACAAGGCGCGTGGCCTGACCGCCGGGGTGTGGGACTGCACCGCCATGACCGGCAGGACCGCGC
>JAHCJV010000022.1 GCA_026126105.1 Enhydrobacter sp. | reverse complement strand
CAGTTCCAGGAGGAGCGGCTGTGGGCCGGCGCCGGCACGCTCAAGGGCTGCGACCGCATCATCAACGCCACGATCGACTACACGCGCGAGCGCATGGTGTTCGGCAAGCCGCTGCTCGACAACCAGGTGATCCATTTCCGCCTGGCCGAGCTCAAGAGCGAGGTCGAGGCGCTGCGCTCCATCGTCTATCGCGCCTGCGAGGACTATCTCGCCGGCAAGGACGTCACGATGCTGGCGTCCATGGCGAAGCTGAAGGCAGGCCGCCTCCGTCGCGAGGTCAACGACGCGTGCCTGCAGTATTGGGGCGGCGCTGGCTACCTCTGGGACAGCCCCGTCGCCCGCGCCTATCGCGACGGCCGGCTGGGCTCGATCGGCGGCGGTGCCGACGAAGTGATGCTGCAGATCATCGCCAAGCTGATGGGCAACATGCCGCGATTGGGGAATCGGTAAGATGCAGTTCACCCAGGAACACGACGAGATCCGACGCACGCTGCGGGCGATCATCGACAAGGACATCAATCCGCATGTCGACCAGTGGGAGGAAGACGGCATCTTCCCGGCTCACGAGGTCTTCAAGAAGCTGGGCGACGCGGGCCTGCTCGGCATCCACAAGCCGGTCGAGTTCGGCGGCATGGGGCTCGACTATTCCTACGCCATGGTGATGGCGGAGGAGCTTGGCAACATCCACTGCGGCTCGGTGCCGATGGCGATCGGCGTGCAGACCGACATGGCGACCCCGGCCCTCGCCCGCTATGGCAGCGACGAGCTGCGCCGGGAATTCCTCGCCCCGTCGATCGCCGGCGATTTCGTCGCCTGCCTTGGCGTCTCCGAAGTCGGCGCCGGCTCCGACGTCGCCTCGCTCAAGACGACCGCGCGCCGCGTCGACGGCGACTACGTCATCAACGGCGGCAAGATGTGGACGACCAACGGCACGCAGGCCGACTGGATGTGCCTGCTCGCCAACACCGGCGAAGGGCCAGTGCACAAGAACAAGTCGCTGATCTGCCTGCCGATGAAGACCAAGGGCGTGCAGGTCGTGAAGAAGCTCGACAAACTGGGCATGCGTTCCTCGGACACCGCGCAGATCTTCTTCGACGAGGTGAGGATCCCGGTGCGCAACCTGATCGGCCAGGAGGGCATGGGATTCATCTACCAGATGCAGCAATTCCAGGAAGAGCGGCTGTGGGGCGCGATCAGCGCCGTGGTCGGCATGGAGCGGCTGATCGACGAGACGGCTGAATACACGCGCGAGCGCAAGGTGTTCGGCCGGCCGCTGCTCGACAACCAGATCATCCACTTCAAGCTCGCCGAGCTGCGCACCGAGATCGAGCTGGTGCGCTCGCTCTGTTACCGCGCCTGCGAGGAATACCTAGACGGCAAGGACGTGGTGCAACTCGCCTCCATGGCGAAGCTCAAGGCCGGCCGCATGATGCGGCTGGTGACCGATGGCTGCCTGCAATACTGGGGCGGCGCGGGCTATCTCTGGGAGAGCCCGACCGCCCGAGCCTTCCGCGATTCGCGCCTCGCCTCGATCGGCGGCGGCGCCGACGAGGTCATGCTGCAGATCATCTCGAAGGGGATGGGCACCTTGCCCCGGAGTCAAAATGGCTGAGTTCGCAGACACGTACGAAACGCTCCTCCTGCGCCGCGAGCGCTCGCGGCTGCATGTGACGCTCAACCGTCCCGAGGTGAAGAACGCGCTCAATCCGACGCTGATCGGCGAGCTCAGGCAGGTCTTCGCCATCCTGCGCGACCGGCGCGACATCAAGGTCGTGATCCTGCGCGGCGCGGGCGGCACCTTCTGCGCCGGTGCCGACCTCAAGAACATGGAGCAGAGCTTCAGCGAAAATCCCAAGCCCGGCGAACGCGACCCGATCGCGCTGAACAACCGCGAATACGGCACCTTCCTCGAGATGGTGAACACAACGCCGCAGGTCGTGGTCGCGGCCGTCGAGGGCTACGCCATCGCCGGCGGCTTCGGCATCCTCTGCGTCTCCGACGTGGCGATCTGCACAGAGGGTGCGGGTTTCGCCATGAGCGAGACGGCTATCGGCATCGTGCCCGCCCAGATCGCGCCCTTTGTCGCCGCGCGCATCGGCGTGCCGCAGACGCGCCATCTCGCGCTGACCGCAGCGCGCTTCAAGGGCCCGGAGGCCTATCGCCTCGGTATCGCACACTACCTCGTGAAGGACACCGCCGCGCTCGACGCCAAGCTCGAGGAGGTGCTGAAGCAGATCGACCGCTGCGCGCCGTTCGCCAACGCGGCGACCAAGGCCGTCGTCATGAAGGTCGGCACCGAGCCGCTGTCATCCGTGCTCGACTTCGCCGCCGACAAGTTCGCCGAGGCCCGCCGCAGCCCGGAGGCGGCCGAGGGCCTGCGCGCCTTCGCCGAGAAGCGGCCGCCGAGATGGGCGATTGAATAATGGCCTTCAGCAAGATCCTGGTCGCCAATCGCGGCGAGATCGCCTGGAGGGTGATGCGCACGGCGAACGTGATGGGCTACCGCACCGTCGCCGTCTACTCCGATGCCGACAAGGACGCGCCACACGTCGCCTTCGCTGACGAGGCGGTGCGGATCGGGCCGCCGCCGGTCGGCGAGAGCTATCTCAGTATCGACCGCATTCTCGAAGCCGCCCACAAATCGGGCGCCGATGCAGTTCATCCGGGCTACGGCTTTCTTTCGGAGAACGAAGCGTTCGCAGCATCGTGCGAGCAGGCGGGCCTCGTCTTCATCGGGCCGCCGCCCACGGCAATCGCCGCGATGGGCAACAAGGCGGCCGCGAAGCGGCGCATGATCGATTCCGGTGTGCCGTGCGTGCCTGGCTACCAGGGTGCCGACCAGAGTGACGCCAACCTCGAGGCTGAAGCGCGCAAGATCGGCCTGCCCATCATGGTCAAGGCCGCGGCCGGCGGCGGCGGACGCGGCATGCGACTCGTCGAGCAGGACGGCGACCTGCTGGAGGCGATCCGCACGGCGCGCACCGAAGCGGAGAGTGCCTTCGGCTCGGGCGAGCTGATCCTCGAGAAGGCGGTGACCGACGCGCGCCACGTCGAGATCCAGGTCTTCGCCGACAACCACGGCGACGTCATCCATCTCGGTGAACGCGACTGCTCGGTACAGCGCCGCCACCAGAAGGTGGTCGAGGAAGCGCCCTCACCCGCGGTCGACGCCGGGCTGCGCGCACGCATGGGTGCCGCGGCCGTTGCCGCCGCCAGGGCGATCGGCTATCGCGGCGCCGGCACGGTCGAGTTCCTGCTCGGCGCAGACGGTGAGTTCTACTTCCTCGAGATGAACACGCGCCTGCAGGTCGAGCATCCGGTGACCGAGGCGATCACCGGTCTCGACCTCGTCGAATGGCAGCTCAGGATCGCGCGCGGCGAGAGCCTGCCGCTCACCCAGGAACAGGTGCGGCTGACCGGCCATGCCATCGAGGTGCGCCTCTACGCCGAGGATCCCTATTCCGGCTTCCTGCCGCAGACCGGCCGCATCGACATGTGGCGGCCGGCGACCGGCCCCGGCGTGCGCATCGACCACGGCATGAAAGATGGGCTTTCGATCTCGCCGTTCTACGATCCGATGATCGCCAAGGTGATCGCCTCGGGCGCCACGCGCGAGGAAGCGCGACGTCGTCTGATCAAGGCGCTGCGCGATACAATCGTGCTTGGTCCCATTACCAACCGGCACTTCCTCATCCGTCTGCTGGAGCATCCGGAGTTCGCGGCCGGCAAGGCAACGACGGCATTCCTCGGTAAGCACACCTTCCCGGGTCCCGAAGTAACCAACGCGCACTGGACTCTGGCTGCCTCCCTGTTGTGGCAGCAGTCGGCGGCGCGTTACCCAGCGCCCTTGCGCGGCTGGCGCAACTCCAACCCCGAGCCGACGCCGATCCGTCTCGCTGTCGGCGACAAGGAGCGGACGCTGCACATTTCAGACGCGCCTTCCATCGCAGCCCAGCACGTCATCGACGGCAACGACATCGTCGTCGACCTCGATGGATTCACCGTGCGCTTCCAGGACCGCACCTACATGCCGCCGGCCTCGGCGGCGGCCGGCAGCGACGGCAGGCTGCGTGCGCCGATGGATGGCCGCATCGTCGCTATCAAGGTCGCCGCCGGCGACAAGGTTATTCGCGGGCAGACGCTGGTCGTGCTCGAAGCGATGAAAATCCAGCATCAGCTCAAGGCGGTTCTCGACGCAGAGGTCGAATCGATCGCCGTGCAGGAAGGCCAGCAGGTCGCCAACCGCACCGTGCTGGTGACGATGGCGGCCGATGCCGCTGCACGTTGAAGGCGTCTCGCATCGTTACGGCACGCTCGAGACGCTCGACAGCATCCAGCTCGATATCGCCGACGGCGAGACGATCGCGCTGATCGGCCCCTCCGGCTGCGGCAAGAGCACCCTGCTGGGCATCCTCGGCGGGCTTCTGCAGCCGAGCGCGGGACGGGTCACGCTGTCGGGTCCAGCGCCACGCGATTCACTCAATCCCTTCACCTACATCTTCCAGGATTTCGCCCTGCTGCCATGGCGCTCGGTCGAGGCCAATGTCTCGCTGGCGCTGGAGCATCGCGCCCTGCCTGCCGTCGAGCGGCGCGAGCGCGTGGCCGCATCGCTCGCCCTCACCGGCCTTTCCGAGTTCGCGTCCGCCTATCCCAAGCAGCTCTCCGGCGGCATGCGCCAGCGAGTCGGCATCGCCCGCGCGCTGGTCGTGCGGCCGGCCGTGCTACTGCTCGACGAACCTCTGTCTGCGCTCGACGCGCAGACCCGCGAGCTCCTGATGGAGGATCTGCTCAAGATCTGGGCGCGCGAGAAGAGCACGCGGGTCTACGTGACCCATAATCTCGAGGAGGCCGCGCGGCTCGCCGACCGGGTGGTCGTCCTTTCGCGCCGTCCCGGGCACATCCGCGAGATCCTGCGCATCGATGTCCCGGTCGCCGACCGCAGCCGCCCCGAGCACGCCGTCCTGCTGGCCGAGTTCCAGCGCCAGCTTTGGGCATTGATCCGCGACGAAGCCGCAACCGCGGATCGCGAGTTGCAGCGTGTCTGAGCGCCAGCCGATCCAGTTCCGCGGCGGCGGTTTCGATCCGGTACCGCGTCGCTCGCTGCCCTGGGTCGTGTTCGCGGGCCTGATCGGCCTGTGGCAGCTCGCGTCGGATACGGGCCTGTTGTCACCGCTGTTCATGCCCAGTCCACTTGCCGTCGTGAAGGCGCTCCACGCCCTTTGGATCGACGGTGCGCTGGTCGGGCACGTGGTCGCCTCCCTGAAGCGCATCGTACCCGGCTGGATCATCGGAACCGCCGCCGGTCTCGCGGTCGGGCTTTCCATGGGCATCTTTTCTGCCGCGCGAGCAGCCGGATTGCCGATCGTCTCCGCACTGTTCCCGATCCCGAAGATCGCACTCCTTCCGCTGCTCATTCTGTGGTTCGGCATCGGCGAGCCGTCGAAGATCGCGACGATCGCGCTCGGCGTCTTCTTCCCGACCACCATTTCGGCCTACACGGCCTGCGATGCGGTGCCGCGCAACCTGATCCGCATGGGCCAGAGCTTCGGCCTGCCGGGGCGCGACGTCGTCGCCAAGATCCTGCTGCCGGGCGCCATGCCGGGAATCCTGGCCGGATTTCGCATCTCCTCCTCGGTCGCGCTGCTGCTCGTGGTGGCCGCCGAAATGATCGGCGCGGAACGGGGCGTCGGCGCCTTCGTGCTGACGGCGGGCAGCCTGATGCAGACCGATCAGCTGCTTGCCGGCGTGGTGTTGCTGTCGATCCTCGGCCTGCTGATCGCCTGGGGCCTTGGCAGGCTCGAACGCGCAATGCTCAAATGGCGATGAACCAGGGAGGAAACAACAACATGCTGCGCAGAGCCATGCTCGCCACCGCATCGGCCGGCCTGTTGGCCGGCCGCGCCTCGGCCCAGGCCTATCCGAGCAAGCCGATCACCATCGTCGTGCCCTTCGCCGCCGGCGGACCGACCGATCTGATGGCCCGTATCGTCGGTGAGCGCATGGCCAAGGAGGTCGGCCAGCAGTTCATCATCGACAACACGACCGGCGCGGCGGGCACGATCGCGGTCGGCAAGGTCGCGCGCGCCGCGCCGGACGGCTACACGATCGGCATCGGCCATGTCGGCACCAATGTCGCCAACGGCACGATCTACAAGAACCTGACCTACAACCTGCTGACCGACCTCGAGCCGATTGCGCGCCTGCCGGCCAATCCCATGCTCGTCGTGACGTCGGATCAGGTGCAGGCCAAGACACTGAAGGAACTCGTCGAGCTCCTGAAGGCCAACCCGGACAAGATCCCCGGCGGCACGGCGGGCATGGGCTCCGGATCTCACCTGGGGGCGCTGGCCTTCTTCGCCGCCACCGGGGCCAAATACCAGCTCGTGCCCTATCGCGGGACAGGCCCGGCCATGCAGGACCTCATCGCCAACCAGATCCAGGTGATGGTCGACCAGTCCTCGAATTCATTGCCGCAGGTCCGGGCCGGCAAGGTCAGGGCCTATGCCGTCACCGCCAAGGCTCGATCGTCCGCTGCACCGGAGATTCCGACGGCGGCCGAGGCCGGCTATCCGATGGAAGTCTCGATCTGGCACGGCCTGTGGGCGCCAAAGGGCACGCCGCCGGAGGTGATCTCGCGGCTCAATGCCGCGGCGATCGCCACCTTCCAGGACCCCGCCATCCGCCGCCGCATGGAGGATCTCGGGCAGGATATCCCGACGCCCGCCGAGATGGCGCCGGCCACTTTCGCCGCCTTCCACAAGGCCGAGTACGCCCGCTGGGCAAAGATCCTCGAAGCCGCCAACGTCAAGGTCGAGTGATCTGATCCGGGCCTACGCGTACGTCGGCGGTATAGGGCATGGCGGCAGGAGCTTCTCCAGGGCCTTGGCAACACCGATCAGCTTCGCCTCGCCCCAGCGCTTGCCGATCAGCTGCAAGCCGATCGGCAGGCCGTCCTTCGAGAAGCCGCACGGCAGCACGATCGACGGCTGCCCGGTGAAATTGGCGAGATGAGTGTAGGACGTGCCGGCGAAGAAATACGGATGTGGGACGCCGTCGATCACCCAAGGTTCCTTCCGGCTCTGCCGGATGAAGGCCGCATCTGGCATCACCGGCATCAGCCAGGCGTCATGCTCGTCCAGGAAGCTATCGCACTGCCGGATCGCGCGGTCCCGGCGGTCGAGCACGGCGAAGAATTCGGCCATGTCGAGCCGCGACGCACGCGCGACCGAGCGCGCCGAGGGATCGGACGAACCGATCATTGCAAAGCGGCGCTCGCGCGCCGCCAGCGGCTGCAAGGACTGGATCATGTACTGAAAGAGGTCCGACCAGTCCTCCCAGCTCCGCGTCCAGTCGAGCCCTGCCGGCTGGGCACGCTTGACCTTGGCGCCGGCCTTCGAGAGCAGCCGCGCCGTGGCCTGCACGACCTTGGCTGTATCCTCGGATACCGCGACGAGCGGATTGGACTCGAGCACCGCGATGCGCAGGTCGCCGACGGTGAACCTCGGCGTCGGACCGATCGGCACGGGAGCGGCTTCCGCCTCGCAGCCGTCGGGACCGGCGACAATGCGCAGCGCCAGCTCAAGATCTTCGACCGATCGCGCAAGCGGGCCGAACGTCCCCATGTAGCGCACCGCGCGTGTGACGCCCGGCAGATCGGGCACATGACCGCGGCCGGGGACACGCCATTCGGTCGGCTTCAGCGACAGGATGCCGTTGAAATGCGCGGGATTGCGCACTGAACCGCCGATGTCGCTGCCCAATTCCAGCGGCGAAAGCCGCGCGGCGACGGCGACAGCGCCACCGCCCGTCGATCCGCCCGCGGTGCGTTGCTCGTCCCAGGGATTCCTGGAGATGCCGAAGAGTGGACTCGCGGTCTGAAAGTCCGCGCACAGCTCGGGTACGTTCGACTTGCCGAGGATTACCGCTCCTGCCGCACGCAACCGCGCAACCACCGTGGCGTCGCTGCCGGCAACATTGTCCTTTAGCGGCGGGTGACTCGAAGTGGTGTGCAGCCCAGCGACATCGAATGCCTCCTTGATGGTGATCGGCACCCCGTGCAGCGGCCCGAGCTTGGCGTCCTTCTTCGCGGCCAGCCGATCCGCCGCGCGGGCGGCCTTCATCGCCCCATCGGCATCGACTGCTACCAGGGCATTGAGCGGCCCGTTGAGGCGAGCAATCCGCTCGAGATGCGACTCGGTCGCGTCGCGCGACGACAGCTTTCCATTTCGTATGGCGCGGGCAAGGCCCGACGCGGTCTCGAAGCACGGCTTCATGCATGTCTCCCCTGCGGCACCCCGAGGCTAGCCGCGTCCACGGCACCCGGCTATAGACCGATAAGGGTGGATAAGGGGACCGTATGAGCCTCGCAAACAAAACGCTGTTCGTGACCGGCGCCAGTCGCGGCATTGGGCTCGCGATTGCCCTGCGCGCTGCGCGCGACGGCGCCAATGTCGCCGTTGCCGCGAAAACGGTGAAGCCCGATCCACGGCTGCCCGGCACGATCTTCACCGCCGCCGAGGAGATCGAGAAGGCCGGCGGCAAGGCGTTGCCGCTTCCCTGCGACATCCGCGACGAGCAGAGCGTCGAGAAATCCGTCGCCGAGACCGTCGCGCGTTTCGGCGGCATCGACATCCTGGTCAACAATGCGAGCGCCATCAGTCTCACCGGCACCTTGCAAACGCCGATGAAGCGTTTCGACCTGATGAACCAGATCAATGCGCGCGGCACCTTCATGGTATCGCAGAAGTGCATCCCGCATCTCCTGAAGGCCGCCAATCCGCATGTGCTGAATCTCTCGCCGCCGCTCGACTTCGACGTGAAGTGGTTTGCCAACCATCCGGCATACACCCTCGCGAAGTATTCGATGTCGGTCTACGCCTGGGCGATGGCGGAAGAGTTCAAGGGCAGGATAGCCTTCAACTGCCTCTGGCCACGTACCGGCATCGCGACCGCCGCGATCGCCAACGTGCTGGGCGGGGACGAGGGCATGAAGCGCTGCCGCAAGCCGGAGATCATCGCCGATGCCGCCCATGCGATCCTGAACCGGCCGACGAAGGACTGCAGCGGAAACTTCTTCATGGACGACGAGGTGCTGGCGGCCGAGGGCGTCACCGATCTAGACCAATACGCCGTCTCGCCCGGAACGCCCTTGATGCCCGACTTTTTCGTGCCCGCCCCCGGCGCGCGCACGGTCGTCGGCCGGGGCTGACGCGGCGTGGCGACGTTCATCCTGATTCATGGCGCGGGCCACGGCGGCTGGTGCTGGGAGAAGGTCCAGCCAATCCTGGAGAGCCACGGTCACAGTGTCTGCGCGCCCGACCTGCCCGGCTTGGGCAAGGATCAGACTCCGCCTGCCAATGTGACGCTGGCCGACAACGTCGAGAAGATCTCGCGCCTGCTCGACAAGATGGAAGAGCCGGTCGTGCTCGTCGGACACGCACTCGGCGGTGTCACGATCAGCCAGACCGCCGAAGCGCGGCGGCGCAAGATCAAGGCGCTGGTGTATGTCTGCGGGCTGATGCCGCCCTCCGGCCAATCGAGTCGCGAGATGACCGCGGGCGACCCCGACATGCTGTTCCGCCGTTCGCGCGAGGTCAGCCCGGACGGCCTCACTTACACCTTCGCGCGCAGCCAGCTGCCGGCGCTGTTCTACGAAGACGTTTCGGCGGAAGACCTCTATCGCGCCATGGAACGGCTGCGTCCGCAACCGCTCTCTATCTCGACTACCCCGTTGACGCTCACCGAGGAGCGGTACGGCTCGGTGCCGCGCTGGTATATCGAATGCACCCACGACAACGCCATACGCGTCGCGCGCCAGCGCGCGATGGTCAAGGCGTTACCGTGCAAGGTGATCACGATGGAGTGCGGCCACACACCGTTCTACAGCGCTCCCGAGCAACTGGCCGAGCACCTCGAGACGATCGCCCGGTCGTGACAGGCGTTATCCTGTCACCTCATCCCCGTGACAGGAGACCGCCATGGCAGCGCCCCGCCCTTCCAAGACCCGCATCGGCAACCACGTCCTGAAACCCGAGACCCTGATGCTGGGTTACGGCTACGACCCCGCCTTGTCCGAGGGGGCGGTAAAGCCGCCGGTCTTCCTGACCTCCACCTTCGTGTTCCGCACGGCCGAGGAAGGCCGTGATTTCTTCGACTACACGTCGGGGCGACGCCAGCCGCCGGCCGGCAGCACCTCGGGGCTGGTCTATTCCCGCTTCAACCATCCCAACAGCGAGATCGTCGAGGACCGCCTCGCGGTCTACGAAGGCGCGGAGTCGTGCAGCGTGTTCGCCTCCGGAATGGCGGCGATCAGCACGACCATCCTCGCATTCGTCCGGCCCGGTGACGTCATCCTGCATTCCCAGCCGCTCTACGGCGGAACCGAGACCTTGCTGTCCAACACGATGGCGAACTTCGGCATCGGCGCCGTGGGCTTCATCGATGGTGTCGACGAGACGGCGATCCGTAACGCCGGCGAGGCGGCGCGCGCCAAGGGTCGGGTGTCGATGATCCTGATCGAGACGCCGGCCAATCCGACCAACACGCTGGTCGACATCGCGCTGCTGCGGCGGGTCGCCGACGAGATCGGCGCCGCCCAGGGCTTTCGGCCGATCCTCGCCTGCGACAACACCCTGCTCGGGCCGGTGTTCCAGCATCCGCTCGAGCACGGCGCCGACATCTCGCTCTATTCGCTCACCAAGTATGTCGGCGGCCACTCCGACCTGATCGGCGGCGCGGCGCTGGGGGCAGGCGAGATCATGCGGCCGATCAAGGCGTTGCGCGGCAGTATGGGTACCCAGCTCGACCCGCATTCCTGCTGGATGCTGGGGCGATCGCTGGAGACGCTGGCGATCCGGATGGAGCGGGCCAATTCGAATACCCGTCTGGTCGCCGAATATCTGCGCGACCATCCCAGGGTCGCCAAGGTCCACTATCTCGAATTCCTCGAGCCTGGCTCGCCGGCACAGACGACCTTCGTCCGCCAATGTACCGGCGCGGGGTCGACTTTCTCGTTCGACATCAAGGGTGGACAGGCCGAAGCATTCGCTTTCCTCAACGCCCTGCAGGTCTTCAAGCTCGCCGTCAGCCTCGGCGGCACCGAGTCGCTGGCAAGCCATCCCGCGGCCATGACGCATTCCGGCGTTCCGGTCGCGGTCCGCGACCGCATCGGCGTCCTCGACACCACCATCCGGATGTCGGTCGGCATCGAGCACCCCGACGATCTCATCGCAGACCTTGCACAGGCTTTGGCAGTAGGCGGCTGAGGGGCGCTCAATCCCAGAACGCGAACGCCCTGACCTCGATGCTCTCGCGCGGCCTGGCATTGGGCGGCGAGGTCGGATCGTCGAACGCCGAGTGAAGCGAAAAGCGGGCGCGGCCGTCCTTTTCCGAATCGTAGCACTTGATCAGGATGGCCTCGTGGCGCGTCATTGCCGGGAAGTAGTGCCACTTGTGGTCGGCGTTATAAACGCCCTGATAGATCTCTCCGGTGCGATCGGCATAAACCAGATCGCAGACCGCGAGGTCGCGCGGTGCGATGCTCTCGGCGTCGACGAAGCCCAACGGCATCGTCTCGATCGGGTCGTGAGCGATGTTGCGCCACACGTTGTACTCGGCGAAGCGCTTCTTCAGGCGGACCTCCGCCTCGTCGGGCGGCAGTAGGTCTCGCACCCGCTGCGGTCCCGACTTTTCGGTGTAGTCGTTGTGGACTGACTGGACCGGGCTGCGCAGCCCACGCTCGACAGCGCGAGCGCCCGTGCGCACGGTGTGGTCGAACACAACAACTTTCGAGGCGCCCGTCTCGCGTTTGATCAGCGCCTCGACCTCCGCGAAATAGACCGCCTTGAGCTCGGCCTCGTCGTAGAAGTCACGCACCTTGGTATCGTGCGGCGTCAGGATGAAGGCCTGCTTGTCGAGCGACAGCTCGTTTGCATAGGGCCGGGCGTTGTGCACGCGCACCTTGAAGAACCGGTAATTGCCGTTGCGCTGCGGCACGCCGGTGCCCGGCGGCGGATTGTAGGTCACCGGCTTGACGCTGAGATCGGCCAGGTAGTTGACCGGCGCGTCGATGAAGGCGAGCCCGACGCGATTATCCGCAGCGGACTCGGGAACTCGGATATCAGGCATCTTTCACCTGTTTCGTTGGTTGACGTCTTTTCCCTACGTCGGGTGGCACAATACGCGGTGAAAGACCCTTGGCTCACGAGAAGAATTCATGAGGTCATGCCGCTTCAGGCAGCCATTTCGAGGATTTCCATGACCTCCGCCGGACCCTTGATGGGCCGAGGATTGTTCAACACGGCGCGATCGTGCATCGATTTCTCCGCGATCTCCTGAAAGCGGTCCTTGCCGACCCCGACCTCCCTCAAACTCCCCGGCAGGCCAAGCGTCGCGACCAGGTGGGCGACAAGGTCGGCCGCCGGCTGATCGGGGCTGCCGAAGGCCTCGCTCACCCGCTTCTGGCGCTCGGCATTGGCCGGCAGATTCCAGCGCAGCACCGACGGCAGCATCACACAGGAAGTGTGGCCGTGCGGCACATGGCAGGCCGCGCCCAGCACATGGCCGATGCCATGGCTCGCGCCGACGCCCACGCCCGACGTGCCGGCACCGATCGACAGCCACATGCCGAACTGGAGGCTTAGCCGCGTTTCCATGTCGTCGGGCTTTTCCTTGTGCGAAGGCAGGGCGTGGGAGAGCAGCTTCAGCGCCTCGCTCGAGGTGCCGATGGCGAAGGGATTGGCCTGCTGCGAGCACAGCCGTTCGACGGCATGGTCGACGGCCTTCAGGCCGGTCGAGAGCATCAGCTCCATCGGCGTGGCAAGTGTCGCGGCCGGATCCAGCACGATCACCCGCGGCACGACCAGGCGATGGCCGAAGCTCTCCTTGATGCCATGGCGCGGATCGGAGATTCCGGCGTAGGCGTTGAACTCGGCGGCCGACAGCGTGGTCGGCACGGCGAGCATGCGAATCGCGTTGGCCGGCGGTTTGATCGCCTCCGACGGCGGTGCCGCGCCTTCCTTCGGTTTGCCGGCGCGGTAGAGATCGAGATCCTCGATCCTGGTCGCGCCCTGCCAGAGTGCGATCAGCATGACCTTCGTCGCATCGATCGCCGAACCGCCACCGACGGCGACGAGCAGGTCGGCTTTGGCGTCTCGCGCCATCTGTGCGCCTTCGATAACACAGGGTCGTGGCGAGTGGGCCGTGATGCCGGCATAGACGCCGGCGTAGCGGCCGCCCAGCTCCCGGATGACGTCGGCCATCAGCGCGCTCTGAGCTACCGACTTCGTCGTCGTGACGAACACGCGATGTGCGCCCAGCCGTTCGGCCTCCGTACGCAAAGCTGCGCCTGCCGCCTTGCCGTAAACGACCCGCTCGATGTCCTGATGGCCGTGAATGCCGCTGAGCATGATGGTCCTCCTTCTCTTGTCTGATCTACAGTCTATCAGCCCTATGGACAGGCCAAGTCCCTCGCTTCGTTCGGAATGACAAACACGGCGCCATCCCGAGCGAAGCGAAGGATCCCGTGCAGCTCACCTGCGCAAGCCGGCTGGGTGGTCTATAAACGCAGCGCAGAAACGGGAGTGAGACGATGGGTGCGCTGGACGGCCTGAAAGTGATCGATTTATCGCGTGTGCTGGGCGGTCCCTATTGCGCGCAAATGCTGGCCGATCACGGCGCGGAAGTGATCAAGATCGAGCCGCCGCAAGGGGACGAGACGAGGCTGTGGGGCCCGCCGTTCGATGCGGACGGTATCTCCGCCTACTTCGCCGGCATCAACCGCAACAAGCGCACGATGGCGCTCGACCTGTCGAAACCGGCCGGCCGCGAGGTGCTGCTGAAGCTGCTCGCGCAGGCCGACGTGCTGATAGAGAACTTCAAGACCGGTACGATGGAGAAATGGGGCATCGGCTACGAAACCCTGTCAGTGAAGTTCCCCCGGCTGGTCCATGCCCGCGTCTCGGGCTTCGGCGCCGACGGCCCGCTCGGCGGCTTTCCCGGCTACGATGCCATGGTCCAGGCCTCGGCGGGGCTGGTTTCGGTCAACGGCTCGCCCGAGGGCGGGCCGGTACGGATAGGTGTGCCGGTGGTCGACCTCTCCACCGGCATGAATGCCTGCATCGGCATCCTGATGGCGCTCTACGAGCGCGTCAGGTCGGGCAAAGGCCAGTTCGTCGATGCGACGCTGTACGACAGCGCCATCGCGCTCCACCAGCCCCATGCGCCGAACTACTTCATGGCAGGCCAAAGGCCCAAGCTGCACGGCAACAGCCACGGCAATCTCGCGCCCTACGCCAACTTCCCGACCAAAGGGCGCAACATCGTGATCGGTGCGGGGAACGACGGCCAGTTCCGCAAGCTCGTCCAGATGCTGGGCAAGCCCGAGATGGCCGACGACCCGCGCTTCAGGACCAACAAGGACCGCCTCGCGCACAAGGCCGAGATGGAAGCCGAGCTGCGCGCGCTTACCAAGGACCGCGACGGCGAATCCTTCGCCAACGAGCTGATGCAAAATGGCGTGCCCTCCGGCGCGGTGCAGGAAGTGCCGGACGTGATGGAGCACCCGCACACGAAACACAGAAACATGGTCTGGGAGAAGGACGGCTATCGCAATGTCGGCAATCCGGTGAAACTGTCGCGCACGCCTCCCGCAGTGCGCAACAAGCCGAAGCCGTTCGGCCTGGACACGCGCGCGGTGCTGACGGAGTGCGGTTACTCGACGGCCGAGATCGACGCGCTCATTACCTCCGGCGTGGCGCTCACCGAGATCAAGAAGCTCTGAAAACGGAATGCTCCTCGCGCCTCGCGGAGGGTCTCACCGTTTCTTCTGCACAGCCGCGAGGTCGAGCTGGGTCTGGAGCAGGAGCTGGTAGGTCGCCTCGGCGTTCTCGCGCAGGGACATTCGGGCAAACTGGATCTGGCCTGCGATCTGCTGCAGATCGTCGAAGGCGCGGCGGATGGCGGCCTCGATGCGCGCGCGTTGCTGCGGCTGGCCCGCGGCCTCGTCCCACCAGTCCTTGAGCTTCTCGAGCTCACGGCGCTTGTCGTCGAACCGGCCCGGTCCGGCCTTGGCCTCCCATTCCGCCAGGGTCGATTCCCAGAGCTGGCGGCACTCGTCCGCACGTACGACGAAGGGGCTGATATCGACTGTCGCCCGCAGGATCAGCCGCAGCAGGACATAGAAGACGACCGCGGCCAGAAAGAAGAAGCCGCGACCGAGCGGCGGCAGGTCGACGCTGAAGCTCAGCCCCGCCGGGATGGCGGCCAGAAGGAGTGCAATCGTACCGTGCCAGCTGCGACGCAACAGCAGCCGGCGCGCAACAGGCGACAGCCGCGGCTTGCTAGCCTGCGCGGCGACACTGGGAGCGGGACCCGGATGCTCGATCGCAGTGACCTGCTGCCAGAAAGCGTGCAGGTCGAAAAGGCTGGCTGTCGCGTCCGAGATCGCCATTGAGAACAAGGGCACCCCGGTTCCCGCCTCGATCCGGCACCACGGACACCCGGGCAGGCCGGCGAAATGCCAATGGGCGATACCGACCGGGCATTGAACCAGATCGCCCGACAGCGTCTCGAGCGCGTCGATCCATTCGACCGCGGCTGGCCGACCACCTCGTGCGGCTGACATCGCGAAGGCGCGCTCGAAGAGCTCGGCCACCGGCGGCGATACGATTGCGAGCGGTGGTGTTCCCGGCGGCTGCTCCATGGCGGCGAAGTCATGGTCCCGTCCGTAAGCGAAGCGATGCTCCTTGATCGCCAGCTCGATCGGCATGTCGCCTTCGCCCAGGTAGCGGCCGGCAAAAGGATGGCGGCCCATGAACAGGACAAGGAAGATCATCACCGCGAGTCCGAAATTGTCGTGGTTCTCGCTCCGGATCACGCCGGTCAGGCTGCGATCCTGCAGCTCCGGCGGCGTGAACATCGGCACCCCCACATCGCACGGGAAGCAGCGGCCGCCGGCGGTGATCTGGAAGGAGTCGCAGTCGATCAGCCTCACCCGCGCGTCTGCCCCAACGAGGATTCCTCCGTGATTGACGTCGGCGATTACGGCGCCCTCGGCATGCACCGTGGCAAAGGCGCGGGCCAGGTTGGCCGAGACGCGCACGAGAAAGCGCCAGTCGGCTCGCGGGAAGGCAGCGCGGCGGCTCTTGGGACTGTAGAGCTGGTGGATGTCGCGGTGGCCGACTACGCGCGGCATCTTCACGCCGATCGGCTGGCCACTCGGCAGCAACAGCAGGCCGAGCGGCCATGCGGTCAGCTTCTCGAGCGCCGGCGTGCGCGACGCCACCATCGCGCGGATCTTTTGCGCGCGCTGTTCCGGCAGGGGCCGGTGAAAGATCTTGGCGACGATGCCGGGCTGCCCGTCGAGCTCATAGATCGCGCCCTCCCCGCCCTGCCCCAGCCTGGTGCCCAGGCGCACCCGGGTGCCATCGGCGTCGACTACCTCCTGCACCGGCAACAGGGCTGACATGGTCAGGCTTGCCGCCGCGAGGCCATGATCAGGGTCTTGTCGTCGTCGGTGCGGTCGTTCACCGGCGCACTCGACAGATAGCCGTTGAGTGCCCGCGACAGATCCGCGTCGACTCCCGTCGCCCTCGAACGCCGGACCGGGGGAAACATGCTTTCGAAGAACGGCGCGTGCACCGCCCTGGTCGCCTTCTTCAGCACGAGGTTCTCGAGCCCGTCGGTGAAGAGGGCGAGTTCCTCGACAGGCGCGCTCGCAACGTCGAACTCGAGCGCCTCGAGGCGATGTGTTGAGGTGATGAAATTGGTCGTGTTGGCGAACTCTCCATGCTGCGGCCAAAATACGTAGCGCCAGCTTCCGCCGACCGACTGGACGATCGCGCCATCGCCGATCTGCAGGAACACCGCCGATCGGTCTCCGACCGCCGCTGCCAGCAAGGTGCAGGCATAGTCTTCCAAGGCGGCGCCAGTATGGGCGGCGTGCATTTCCAGCCGGTAGATCAGCCCGGCGATCCAACGTTCGACCAACGGTCGACGGATGTTCTCGATCCGGCCGCCCTGCCCGACATAGGCAGCCACCAGCCGGCCAAAGGTGCTGCACACCAGCCCGGCTCCCACCTCAGCCAGCGGGGCCGTGCCCGCGCCGTCGGACACCGCGAGCACCATGGTGCGCTCACCGTCCGGGCCGGTCGCTTCGACATGGAAATGGGCATCCTGGCAGCGCTGCTCTGCGGCGATGTGCGACGTGCCGGCAGCCGAGGCCATCACTACTCGCCAAGGCGAGTGCGACATCAGACCTGTGCCCATCCCGGCGGCTGCAGCGTCATTGGTTGATCGCTGCGCGAGCGCGACACGCTGCTGAGCGAGGACGACAGCCAGGCGAAAAGGTCGGCAAAGCGCAGCCCGGCAAGCTTGAGCGGTGCCCGGACGGAGATCTGCGCGAGCACCTCCATGTCGGCATTGGCCACGCCGACGGCGAAGAAGGAGAAGCTCCTGGCTTCCTCCCCCTGACGCACCATCTCGGCAGCGCGATCCCACGCATCGGTCGGCGCCCCGTCGGTGATCAGGAATATCCACGGACGATAGTACGAGATGCCGTTCGCACGGTACGCATCCTTGCGCTGCCGGATCATCTCCAGCCCACCCGTGATCGCCGCCCCCAACGGCGTATCACCCGAGGCATTCAGCAGCGGCGGCTGGAAGAGGTCCGGCGTGTGGAAATCGGCCAGCACCCGCACCGGCCCGAAGGACACGATGCCGAGCTCGACCCGCTTCATCGCCAGCGCGTCGGCGGAAAGCTCATCCTTGAACGCGGCAAGCCCGCGGTTGAGCTCCTCCATGGCCTCGCCTTCCATGGAAGAGGAGGTATCGAGCAACAGCAGGCAAGGACATCGCGGCTCCGGATTGTCTGCAAATTCGCTCGCGCCGAAGGGAATCTGATCCATCTGCGACATACGACCGCCCCAGCCTTCCTCTACACCGTTGCGGTTATGGAAGAAGCGCCGCGGTCTTTCAACTCACGGCGGAAGCCCTGCTTCCTTTGGGCCGCAGGGCCAGCGACCAGAACCGGATCGCGTTCGGGTATCCGGCAATTTAGACCGTTCTCCCCGCGCGGCTCTGCGTTAGGCTTGCACAGGGCGACCAGAGACCCGGCGGAGGACGCGACGAGATGACGGACTATGACTACATCGTGGTGGGCGCGGGCTCCGCCGGAGGCGCCCTGGCAGCCCGACTCACGGAGAAGCCCTCCAACAAGGTATTGTTGCTCGAAGCTGGAGCAGCCAGCCACCCCTACTCCCGCATGCCGCTCAGCTTCGGCCTGCTGATCGACAACCCGGCCGCCAACTGGCTCTACCAGTCCGAGCCCGAACCGGGCACCGCCAACCGGCAGATCCCGGTGCCGCGCGGCAAGCTGCTCGGCGGCTCGAGCTCGATCAACGGCCTTGTCTGGGTACGCGGCCAGCCGCTCGACTACGACACCTGGGCGCAGATGGGCTGCCGCGGCTGGAGCTGGAGCGACGTCGCGCCGGTCTTCACCCGGATGGAAAACTTCGTCGACGGCGACGGCAGCAATGGCCGCGGGACCGGCGGCCCGCTCAAAGTGTCGACTGTGCCCGACCAGAACCCCCTCTACGACGCCATCTTCGCGGCGGCGAAGGCCGCGGGCTTCAAGCTCAACCCCGACTATAACAGCGAGGACCAGGAAGGCGTCGTGAAGACGCAGACCTCGATCTACAAGGGCCGGCGCATGAGCGTCGCCCATTGCTACATCGAGCCGGCAATGAAGCGCTCGAAGAACCTGCACGTGGTCACCAACGCCCACACCCTGCGCGTGCTGCTTGACGGCAAGCGCTGCGTCGGCGTCGAGTACGAGAAGGAGGGCAGGGTCGTGCAGGCCCGCGCGAAGGAGACGATCCTGTCGGCCGGCGGCATTGGCAGTCCACACATCCTGGAACTCTCCGGCATCGGGCAACCCGAGCTCCTCAAGCAGCACGGCATCGAGGTGAAGCACGAGCTGCCGGCCGTGGGCGAGAATTTCCGCGACCACATCAACGCCCGGATCGTATGGCGGGTGAAGGACCCGAAGGTCTCCTACAACCATATGGCGCGCGGCGTCGGCGCGGTCACCCAGATGATGAAGTACCTCGCCACCGGCGGCGGCTTCATGAGCCTGCCCTCGGCCCCGCTGCTCGCCTTCCTGCGCACGCGGCCGGAGCTGGCGACCCCCGACGTGCAGATGCATATCGTGCCCTACTCGATCAAAGACCCGAAGACGCGCAAGCTGCAGGACTTCCCGTCGATGACGGTATCGGTCTACCAGCTACGTCCCGAGAGCCTGGGCTCGATCCACATCCGCTCGAAGGACCCCAAGGCGCAGCCCGCAATTCGCTTTAACTTTCTGGCCGATCCGATCGACCAGGCGGCGATGTCGGAGGGGTTCCGCATGATCCGCCGCCTCGTCGACGCGCCGCCGATGGATGCCTATCGCGGCGAAGAATATTCGCCCGGGCCGCATGTCAACAGCGACGCCGACATCCTCGACTACATCCGCAACAACTCGCAGACCGCCTACCACCCGATCGGCACCTGCCGCATGGGTCCGGCCGGACCGAAAACCGTCGTCGACGACAAGCTCCGGGTGCACGGCCTCGAGGGCCTGCGGGTCGCCGACGCCTCGATCTTCCCGACCATGCCGTCGGGCAACACCAACGCGCCGTCGATCATGGTCGGAGAGAAGATGGCGGATATCTTGAAGGCGACGGCCTGATCACAGGCCGGATATGCATTTATCTGCGGGGACTGCCGCGAAGCCCTCCGCTATGTTCCCCGAACTACCCAAGGTTGAACGAGAGGTAGGCTAAGGCGGGAGAGTACACAATGTCCGAGCATCCGGACAAGGCGATCGGCGTCACCGCGGTTCTGGCCGAAGAATTCAATCTGCTGCACGGCGAGAAATTCGATCCAGCGAATCCGCCGCAGCCCGACGAGCTGTACGCGGCTATCCATGCCCTGCCCAAGGGCCACAAGCAAGCGGCGCTCTGCCTGTCGGGCGGCGGCATTCGCAGCGCGTCCTTCGGGCTCGGCGTCCTGCAGGGGCTGGCGCGGGCGAAGATCCTCGGCGACTTCCATTACCTATCGACGGTTTCCGGTGGCGGCTATATCGGCGCCTGGCTCTCGGTATGGCGCAATCGGGTCAAGGACGACGACGCGCTGATGCGGATGCTGAGCGAGCGGCGCAACCAGGAAGCCGCCGTCTTGCAGGAAACGGAGGGCCGCCTCGGAGCACCGCAAAGCCAAAGATACAAGCCGGAAGACGCCTACAAGGAACCGGTGGAACTCACCGTCTTGCGCGAGCACAGCAACTATCTCACGCCCAAGCTGGGCACGATGTCCGCGGACACGTGGACTTTGATCGCGTTGTACATACGCAATCTGCTGCTCAACTGGGCAGTCTATCTTCCCCTGATCCTCGCCGGCCTGCTGATGCCGATGATCGCACGCGACGCGCTGTCTGCCGCCCAGATGACCGGCTTGGCCTCGCTCCATCATTTCGTCGTGTCGGCGGCTCTCGGCCTGTTCATCCTCGCGGTCTATACATCGGTGCGCGGCAGGCTGGCCAAGGACAGCAAGTATCGGGTCGGACAGGGAGCGTTCCTCTGCTACGAACTCCTGCCGATCTACGTGGCCGCGATGCTGGTAGCCCTCTATTCAGTCGGCGAATGCAACGCTCGGGGCACCAGCCCGGAATGCTGGACGAATCGGATAGGTCCCGGCATTGCGGCAGTCGCCGGCGCCACCGTCTATGGCACCGGTTGGTTCGTCGCCTACTGGCGGTTCGGACGCCAGAAGGACGACTGGGCACGCCCTACGAAAGCCAATCCGTTTCCGACCGGATGGCTCCTTCTGCCCTGGATCGCCGCCGGCGCCATTGCCGGCGCGCTGATCGGCCTGGGTCTCGACGAGGCACGCACGCTTCTTTCCGACACGAGGCTGATCGCCATCCTGGGCGTCGGCTGGATCGCGGTATCGATCTTTCTCGCCAACGCCGTCTATCTCGCGCTCACGAGCCTCGGCACCCTGGGCGACGTCGAGCGGGAATGGCTGGCCCGCTCGTCCGGCTGGTTCGTCGCCATGACCGTGGTGTGGGCGGGAATCGCAGCGCTCACACTTTACGCGGACGACATGCTCGCGATCGCGCAGGTGAAATGGAGCGTGCTTATCGGCGGCGGCTTGGGAGCAGCGGCGGCCCGGATCGGGTCCAGCGCCAGAACCCTCGCAGGCTTCTTCCCCGGCAAATCCGGCGAGCGGCTGCCGATGTCGACGGTGCTCGCGCTCGCCTCGGTGCTTTTCCTGGCTGCACTGGTGATCGTGCTGTCGCACTTCCTGCCGACTCTCACCATGGGGCTCGCATCGCTGCTCGGATGGCACCCGGCCTGGGCAAACGTGCTCGGGTTCTTCCTCTTCCTGCTGTTCGTGGCGGTGGTCGCCTCGTTCGTCAACGTCAACCGCTTCTCGGCCCATAGCCTCTATAGAAACCGGCTGATACGAGCGTTTGTCGGCGCGGCGCGCGGGCCGGAGGCGCTGTTCGGCAAGACTGGCGACCCGTTCACCGGCTTCGACCGAAAAGACAACGTCTTCGTCAAGGACCTGGTCTTCCCGACGGCGAAGGCGCGTTTGTTCCCCGTCATCAACATGGCGCTCAATACCGTGGCCGGCAGCAACAGAGCCTGGCAGGAACGCAAGGCAGAATCTTTCACCGTCACCCCGCGGCGGTCCGGCAACGAGTGGGTCAAATACTGGCCGACCGACAACTACGGAAGCCGCGAAAACGGCCTGGGCTTGGGTACTGCGATTGCGATTTCGGGCGCGGCCGCAAGCCCGAACCAAGGCTATCATTCCTCACCGCTCGTCGGGCTCGTGATGACGCTGTTCAACGTCCGGCTGGGTTGGTGGCTGGGCAACCCCTCCCGGCCGAAGGCCGCGCCGCAGGAAAGTCCACCTTTCGGCATGGTCCAGTTCATCTCGGAGTTGTTCGGCCTAACCAATGACAGGAGCGAGTACGTCTATCTCTCGGATGGCGGCCACTTCGAGAATCTCGGCCTCTACGAGATGGTCCGCCGGCGCAACCATTTCATTCTGGTCAGCGACGCGGGCTGCGACCCCAATCACGCTTTCGAAGACCTGGGGAATGCCGTGCGCAAGATCCAGATCGATCTTGGTGTGACGATCTCCTTCAAGAAGCTCTTGATCAACAAGCGCCATGAACCCGCCAGCAAGGACGGTAGCGCCTACTGCGCCGTCGGCACCATCAAATACCCAGAGAAGAACGCCCCGCTCGGTCACCTGCTCTACCTGAAGCCTGCCTTCTTCGGGACCGAGCCCGCTGACGTGAGAGCTTATGCCGCTGCCAGTAAGACCTTTCCTCACGAGACGACGGCCGACCAGTTCTTCTCCGAGTCGCAGATGGAAAGCTACCGAACGCTCGGCCTCCACGTCGTCAAGACTGTACTCGGCGAAGAGGCCGATACGAACCACGCGGATTCACCCGTGGCGACTCTTGGTCTCTATTGGGCCAACATCTCTCGTTTCGCCTAGGGGATGTCAGCCCCACAACCGCCTCGTCGCGATGTCGGCGCCGTCGCGGCAGGCCCTGAGCTTGGCCCACACGACGTCCTCGGAAACCATCTCGGAGCCGGCGAAGGTGCCGAAGCCGCAGTCGCTGGAGGCGATCACCCGGGTGCGGTCGCCGACGGCGTCGACGGCCTCGCAGATCCGGTTGGCGACCACCTCGGGGTGCTCGACATAGTTGGTCGAGGTGTCGATCACGCCGGGCAGAAGAATGAGATCATCCGGCAGTTTCGCCTTCTTGAGCGCAGCGTACTCGTGCTGGTGGCGGGGGTTGGCGAACTCGATGCTGAGCCCCCCGACCTTCGCGCCCGTGAGCACCGGCATCACGTCGGCGAGCGGCACGTCGTGGACATGCGGCCCTTCGTAGTTGCCCCAGCAGCAATGCAACCGCACGCGATCGCGCGGGATGTTGACCAGCGCCTCGTTGAGCGCAGCGACGTGCATCTCGGCGATCTCGACGAACTCCGCCACGGTCTTGTCGTGGAACAGCACAGTGCGTTCCATGGCGAGATCCGGCGCATCGATCTGAAGGATGAAGTTGTCGGCGATCAGCTCGTACTCCTTGCGCATCTCGCGGGCGAGCGCGAAGACATACGCTTCGTAGGTATCGTAGTGGGCGTTCAGCATCGTGGTGGCGATGATACCGGGCGACGCCGCGGTCATGAAGGTTTCGACCGGCTGTGTCGCGAGGCCGCTCAGCGCCGCGCGGAACATGCGACACTCCTCTTCGGCCGCGTCGAGATCGTCATAGACCACCTCGGCGATCGCCTGCGGGGCGTTCGAGACCTTGCTGCGCCGGGGCGAGCGCGCCGCCGCCCATTTGGCGAAAGCGGGGAAGTCGACATAGTCGCGCGGCCGGGGCCGCCTGGACTCGCCGCCGAAGCCTTTCATGCGCTGCGCCACGTAGGTTTGGAAGCCGACGCGGGGCTGCTCGCCGTCGTTGACCACATCGACGCCGCTCGCCGTCTGCCGTTCCACGACGTGGCGCACCGCGCTTTCCCCACGCCGCGCCAGCTCGGCGCGATCGATAGCCTCGCCCAGCTCGTCGCGGATCAGCAGGTCCGACAGGACCGGCTCGCGCGGCAGGCTGCCGACGTGGGTCGTGAGAATCCGCTCTTCGCTGCGGCGCATCGTCAGCCTCCCAGTTTCTTCTTCGCGTCTTCGGGAATGGCGACCGCCTTCAGCGATTGCGCATCCCCTTCCTTCCGTGCCCAGATCCGCGTCTCCGTTCCTTCGGCCGCGATCTCCCCCGCCTCGTTGCGGAAGACATGGCGGATGACGAAGGAGCTGCGACCCCACTTCTCGACCCGGGTCTCGATCACCAGCTTCTCACCCTGTTGAGACGGGCGCTTGAAGGCGCACTCGGCCGCGACCAGCGGCGTGCCTTCCTTCCACTGCCCGCTGCTCAGATCGTCACGCTTCAGCCCGGCCGCGAGGAAGAGCCGGTAAGTGGACTGATCACTCCAGCGGAAATAGGCCGGGTAGTAGACGATGCCGGCCGGGTCGCAATCGCCCCATTCGACGGTGACGGTATGGTGGCTGACGAGCGACATGATTCAGACCTCGATCGGTTGGCCGCTGACGAAAGCCGTGCCGGTCAGGGCGGCCACGAGCTTACCGTCGGCGCGCACGACATCGACGCGATAATGCGACAGCTTGCTGGAGCGCGAGATCTCGACCGCCGTCGCGGTCAGCACATCGCCCGCCTTCACGGGGCGATTGAAGATCATGTGCGTGTCGATCCCCGACGAGGCGATACCTCGCGAATTGCACGCAAGGCCGAAGGCTGCGTCCGCGAGGGTGAAGGTCAGCCCACCATGGCAAACACCATGGAAGTTGAGATGCTGCGTGCCGACCGTCACGCGGGTCACGGCGCGGCCAAGCGAGGCCTCGACCAGCTCGATGCCCAGCCCGACGCAGAACGCATCGCGCGTCGCCAGGGCGGCGAGGTCGACCTTGGCCGCGACGCTCATGCCGCGATCGCCGCCAGTGTCCGGTCGAGCGACTCGCCGTCGGGATCGGCAAGGGCCGCGACGCGCGCATTGGCAACGGCGTCGGCTGCCTTGCGGGGCGCCATGCGGCCTTCGAGCGCCGGCGCGATGACCTCGGTAGCGATCCGCCGGTAGTTGGCGAGCCCGCGCTTGTAGGTGTCGCCGTACCCCTTGATCAGGCGCGCCGATTCGGCAATCTCGCGCGCCAGCTCGACGCTCAGCGCCTGGGCTGCGCGGATCTGTTCCAGCCAGTGTTCGATCTCGGCCTGTTCCTCGATGTAGCGCCAGCTGTGCGGCCGCCACCACCGCAGGCTCGCGAGGAAGCGCAGCCGCGCAAAGCCCCAGATCGTCGTGCTGCGCACGTGCATGGAGAAATGGAATTTCCGGCGCGCAATCAGCCAGCGTGCCGCCCGCGGCGGCAGGATGGCCGCGATCTCCTCGTTGCCCGGCTTGAAATGCTCGGTGATCGCGAGCGGCTCGTGCGGCTTGGCGCGGACCTCGGCCCGGACCCGGTCGAACCTTTCGCGCGACGTCTTCGCCTGCGCGACGCGGATTACGTCCTCGAACGACATGCGGACCGCGAGATGCCTCGCGACGTCGCGGACGATCGCGTTGTCGATGCCGGTCAGCCGGTCGAGATAGCGGGTGGCGTAGCGACGATCCTGATAGGCGACGAGGCGGCGGATGCCCTCCTCGACCACGTCCAGGCTCGCGCTCGGGAAGCGCGTTCGGGCACGCGCGATCAGGTCCTCGATGCCCTGAGCCGCCGCTTGCCGCTTGCGATGCTCCCGCACCGCCTGCTCCAGCTCGCCACGCGCATGGCCACGGCCGAATGCGAAGGCCGCGAGATTGGTGTCGACTGCCTTGCCGCCTTCGCGGATCGCCGCCTCGAAGGCGGTGTCGGGGATCGGCAGCCTGCCCGACCCGGCCAGCGCGCCCAGCAGAACGGCATTGATCACGCCGCCGCTCTCTTCGGCGGTCTGTTCCATATCGAACAGGATCTGCGCCTTGCTGCGCTCCTTCACGGCGCGCAGCAGTCGCCCCACGTCGAAGCTGCCGTCGCCCATCGCCGAGCGCTCGCCGATCGACAGCACGCGATGCGTCGAAGCAATGAGGGTAGTGCGATCGGGCGTGACGAAGCCGTTGAAGATCATGCGGCCGGCCTCGAGCAGCTCGGTGGCCAGCGCGATATCGACCTCGCCCATCGCCGGATTGAGGGCCAGCACCGCCTCGCGCGGTCCGCGCGCCGGCATCACCTCGACATAGTAGGTCGTGGCGCCCGTGCGCTGCGCCACGCCGGGAATCTGCGTCGCCTGCACGCCGAGCCCCTGGCTGTGCGCGGCGGCGATGATCCAGTCGCACAGCACGCCGCCGCCATCGCCGCCCAGCGCACCGATCAGGATGGTGATTGGCTTCATGGTCTTCCGGACCGCGAGCGTCCCGCTCGCTCATGAATCCGAGCGAGCGGGACGCTCGCGGTCCAGAAGACGGAGAGGCAGATCAACACGCCAGCGCTCCGATCACCTTTGACCGAACGCGCCAAACCAGCCGGTCCCACCAAGTCGGGTTCTGCACGATCTCGGCCTTGTAGAAGGACGGGCAGAGCACGGCGGCGTCGGCGACCTCGCCGCACAGGCCGCAGCCGACGCAGCCGTTGTTCACGTGCGCCACCGGATCGGAACGCAGCGGATCGGGGCTGGGCTTCACCACCAGCGACGGGCAGCCGGAGAGGCGGATGCAGGAGTGATCGCCGGTACAGACCTCGTCGTCGACGCCGTAGCGGGTGCGGACGACACGCTCGCCGCGTTTCAGCTGGGCCGCGATCTGCGGCCGGATTCGGCGCTGCCGCGCCAGCTGGCATTCGCCGTCGGCGACGATGACCTTGAGCCCCTTGTCGTAGGTGCTCATGGCATCGCGCAGCGTCTGGAGCATCGTGCCGACATTGTAGGTGCGGATGGTGCGCAGCCACTTCACGCCCATCGCCTTCAGGGTCGCGGCGATGTCCGATGTCGTCTCGCCGTCGCGGCGATTGCCCGAGGTATTAGGGATGAACTGCGCGCCGGTCGCCGAGGTGTACCCGTTCTGCATGATGACCAGCACGCGGTCGCCGCGGTTGAACATCGACGACGCGACGCCCGACAGCAGGCCGTTGTGCCAGAAGCCGCCGTCGCCCATCACCGAGATGGTGCGCTTCTGCATGACCGGCGCCACCGCGCCCGCGGCGGCCAGCGACATGCCGAAGCCCAGGATCGAGTTGCCGAGATTGAACGGCGCCAGGGTCGCGAAGGAATGGCAGCCGATGTCGCTCGAGATATGGACCTTGCCGACCTCGCGCTCGAGCAGCTTGATCGCCGAGAAGACCGGCCGCTCGGGACAGCCGACGCAGAAGCCCGGCGGACGCAGCGGCAGCGGCCCGCCGAGGATTTTCTGCGCCTCGGCGCGCCCGGCCCGCGCCGCCTCGAAGCGCTCGCGCGGGCCGGACACGTCGATGTCATTGGCCGCACGAGCGAAGAACTTCAGCAGACCTTCGGTCACCACTTCCGCAGTGTACTCGCCCGCCATCTGCAGCACGTCCTTGCCGTGGAGCTTGGTGTCGATGTCCCGCTTGCGCAACAGGACATGGATCGCCTGCTCGATGTAGTCGGGCGCGCCCTCCTCGACGACCAGCACGGCGCGCTTGCCCCTGCAGAAGTCGGCGATCTGGTCGGGCACCAGCGGATGGGTGACGTTCAGCACCAGGGTCGGCACCTTGCTCTCGACATCGAGCCGGTCGAGGCCGCGCACCAGAACGTTCGTTATGCCGCCTTGCACGATGATGCCGAGGTCGGAGCGTTCGCCGGGGAAGAGCTCGTTCAGCCCGTGCTCGACGATGAAGCGCTCGGCCGCCGGCTGGCGGACCTCGACCTTGACCTTCTCGTGCGCGTAGGTCGAGGGCGGGTGGGAGATGCGATCGTAGTTGTGCACCGCTGGTTTGGCGAGCCTATGGTTGCGCGAAATCGTCGGCGCCACGTTGTCCTTCGCGACGAACTCGCCCGTGACGTGGCAGGCGCGGATGCGCAGCTCCATCATGACCGGCGTGTTGGTCGCCTCCGAGAGCTCGAACGCCTTCTCCGTGCAGCGCACGATCGTCGGCAGCGACGGCCGCGGGTCGAGCAGCCAGACCGAGGATTTCAGCGCATAGGCCTGGGTCCGTTCCTGGATGACGGAGGCCCCCTCCCCGTAATCCTCCCCGACCACGATCAGCGCGCCGCCGATCACGCCGGGCGAGGCGAGGTTGGACAGCGCATCGGCCGCCACGTTGGTGCCGACGATCGACTTCCAGGTGACGCAGCCGCGCATCGGATAGTTGATCGACGCACCCAGCATGGCTGCGGCCGAGGCCTCGTTTGTGCAGGTCTCGAGATGGACACCGAGCTCGTCGAGCAGATCCTGCGATTCGACCAGCACGTCGACCAGGTGCGAAACCGGCGCGCCCTGGTAGCCGCCGACATAGGAGACCCCCGACTGCAGGATCGCCTTGGTGACCGCCAGGATGCCCTCGCCGCGGAAGACTTCGCCCTCGCCGAGCCGCAACGAGCGCACCTCCTCCTTGAAGGACCGCTCCGGATTGGTGCGCTGGGCGACGGGAAGCTGCGGCTGGTCGAGCATGACGGAACTATAGCAGAAGCCCAGGCCGGCTTCGCCAGCAAGGAAGGCTACCTCCGGACGCGGCGATCTCGTTTGACCGGCCGCACCGCTTCGGCGCGCGCCTTGGCGAGCAGGGCACGGAAGGGCACGAGCAGCTTCTCTCGCACGGCCGGGTCGCGCTCGAGGACACTGAGCGCCAGACCCACCGCTTCGAGCGTCGAGACGGCATCGGGACGCGCTTCGCGCCGCAGATCACCATAGAGCGAGGGGCCACCTGGCACGACCACGAAGCGCCTCAGACGGGTTAACCAGGGATTGCGCCACCATAGAGCCTTGGCCTGTGCCCAGTTGCCATCGAGCGCCACAATGCCCTCGAGACCGGCGCGCGACGCCCGTTGGTCCGCCAGCGGCTCGCCCTTGCCGTCCAGCGCGACCAGGGGGCCCTTCTCCTTGGCGACATGAGCCGACCCGAGATAAAGCACGCCCCAATCCTTGGCCTCGGCGGGCTCACCGAGCGCATGGCCGAGGTTTCGCCACGACAGGCCGACCGTCAGCTTGGCCTTCGCCAAGGTCGAACAGAGGAGCTTCGCCGTGCTCAGCACGTGATCCTGCTCCTGCGGGTGCTGCAGGATCAGCACGGCGACCTTGTTGTCGACGGTGCGCTCGCTCATGCGCGCGGTATAGACTGCGGAGCAATGAACGTCACTGTCCTGACCTTCGACAGCGTGACCAAGCTGCCGCCCGAAGCCGCCGGAGCCGTGGTGATCGGCGGCTCGCACGCTGCCGTCTATGCCGCCTACATGTCCGTGAAGTATGGCTGCCGCGCCGCGATCCATCACGATGCCGGCATCGGCAAGGACGAGGCGGGTGTCGGAGGCCTCGACTACGCCCAGCAGCTCGGCATGGCGATGGCGGCAGTAGCGACCGCCAGCGCCCGCATCGGCGATGCCCTCGACATGATGACCCGCGGGACCATCAGCCGGACCAACCCGCTGGCGGCCTCCTGCGGTGTGACCACGGGCATGCCCTGCCGGGAAGCGGCGGAGCTTCTGATGAAGGCGCCGTGGCCGCATGCCGAGCCGCCGGCAAAAGGCGAAACCCGCCACCTCGTGGAGGGCATCGTGTGCCTCGACTCGGCGTCGCTGCTGGTGTCGGAGGATCGCGACCGCGTCGTGGCCACCGGCAGCCACGGTGCCCTGAATGCGGCGGTTGCGACCGCACCGTTCCGTCCCCGCCTGCTGATGTTCAACGATGCCGGCTTTGGCGCCGATCGGGGCGGCGTGTTGGCGCTGGGCGCCCTGGAGAAGGACGAGATCGCTGCCATCGCTGTCGCCGCCCACTCCGCGCGCATCGGCGATGGGTGCTCCACCCTGCAGGACGGAACGATTTCCGCGGTCAACCACCCTGCATACCGGCTCGGCGCGCGCGTCGGCGGCTCTGCCCTTGCCTTGGGGCGCGCTGTGGCCGAAAAGATCGGCTGATCAGGAATCGGGAGCGAATCGAGACATGGCCGTCGTCAATGTGAAGTCGGAAATCGCCGGCAACGTCTGGAAGATCCAGCTCAAGCCCGGCGACAAGGTGGAAGTCGAGGGCGAGATCATGATCCTCGAGTCCATGAAGATGGAAATCCCGGTGCTGTCGCCCAAGGCGGGCACCATCAAGGAAATCAAGGTGAACGAAGGCGAAGCGATCGGCGAAGGCCAGCTCGTTGCCGTCATTGACGGCTAGCAACGTTCGTCTCGACGTCGTTCGCCTACGGACTCTTTAGAAGGCAGGAATGCCACGTCGCGACGACGGTCTGCACGGCGATTACCGTAGCGATCACGCTGCCGACGCAACTACCACTCCTCCATTGCAGCGGATTTTCTGTCCACTATACTGGACGAATGGATCTGAACCTGCAGATTGCGGCGCGCGTGCAGCGGCTCAGGGCATCCCGCGAGCTTTCCCTGGAGGCCCTCGCCCAGCGCAGTGGCGTCAGCCGGTCGATGATCTCACTCATCGAGCGCGGCGAAACGAGTGCGACGGCCGTGGTGCTCGAGAAGCTGGCGGCCGCTCTCGGCATCACCTTGGCCGCCTTGTTCGAGCCGCCCGCCGCGAGCGCCGGCCCGCTGGTACGAAAATCGGAGCAGGCAGTCTGGCGCGATCCTGAGTCCGGCTACATCCGCCGCAACGTGTCGCCGAGCGGCGTGCTCACGCCGATCCAGATCGTGGACGTGTCCTTTCCCGCCGGCGCCCATGTTGCCTACGAGACCGGCAGCCGCGAGCCCGCCGCGCATCAGCAGGTCTGGGTGCTCGACGGCCAGATCGACGTAACGGTCGGCAGCGATCGGCACGAGCTCCGCGAGGGCGATTGCCTCGCGTTCGTCCTGGACCGTCCGACCGCCTTCCGCAATCGCACGCGCAAGACCGCGCGCTACGTCGTGGTGATCGCATCGTGATCCGGCAGCTCCAGCAGCTGTCGGCAGCCGATATCGAGGCGCTGGCCGACGTGCTCGTCGACTGCGTCGAGGGCGGCGCCTCGGTCAGCTTCATGCTGCCATTGACGCACGAGCGCGCCCGCGCCTTCTGGCTGGGCCTTGCCGACAGCGTCGCGCAGTGCAGGCGGCTCCTGTTCGTCGCCAGCGACAGTGGCGGCATCGTCGGTACGGTGCAGGTTGTCCTCGACCAGCCGGAAAACCAGCCGCATCGTGCCGACATCGCCAAGATGCAGGTCCATCGCCGCGGCCGCCGTGCCGGCATCGGTGCCGCGCTCATGCGCGCGGCGGAAGATGGTGCACGGGCAGCCGGCAAGACCTTGCTCGTGCTCGACACCGTCACCGGCGGTGACGCCGAGCGCCTCTATCAGCGGCTCGGCTGGACTCGCGTCGGCGTCATCCCGGACTATGCGCTGTGGCCGCACGGCGGATCGTGCGCGACGACGATCTACTATCGCCGGATCGCCTGACCGCATGGACTCCTGGCAAGTTGCGGCGGCCCTGCTGAGCGCAGCATTGCATGCGGGCTGGAATGCCGCGGTAAAGTCGCACGCCCGGCCAGCCGAGATCATGACCGCGCAGATGGCGGTGGGCGCCATGCTCGGTCTACCCCTTCTTCTCTGGACCGGATTGCCAGCGCCGGCTTCACTGCCCTGGCTCGCGGGCTCGACCTGCATCAACCTCGTGATCGTGACGGCGCTGCTGCGGACCTACAGCCTGATCGGCTTCGGCACGGCCTATCCCATGGTACGCGCCCTCTCGGTCATGCTGGTAACACCGGCGGCGGCCTTCATCTCCGGCGAGGTGCTGAGCGGCTACGGATTGCTGGGCATCGGGCTCATCGTGGCATCGCTGTTCCTGCTCGCGGCGAGCAGCCGCGGAGTCGCCGTGCCGCCGAAAGCGTTGTTCTGGATGCTGCTGGCCGGCCTCGCCACGGCAGGCTATGTGCTGTGCGACGCGCAAGGCGTTCGGCGCGCCGGCTCGCCGCTCGCCTACGGCTTCGTCGTATCGGCGACCAACGCGGCCGCAATGTTCGTCTATCAGGGTGTCGCCGCCCGCCAATGGCGTAGCGTGGCCGGCCACGCGCGCGCTGCCTTGCCGATCGCCGTCGCGTCGACGGCATCTTATCTGCTGATCCTTTGGGTCTGGAGTCAGGCACCGGTCGCGCCGGCGTCGGCGCTGCGCGACACGAGCTCGATCTTCGCCCTCGTGATCGCCATCGTCTGGCTGCACGAGCCGTTCACCAGACTGCGCCTGTTCGCCATCCTGCTGTCGGTCGCGGCGGTCCCCTTGCTGCGGCTCGCCTAAGCTCGCGCCGTCGGCCGCTTCGACACCGACGCCCACCAGCGCGACAGGTTCTTGTGGTCCTCGGGAATCGGCAGCTTGGCCACGCCGCGCGCGGTCAGCAGCGCGACCTGGGCCGTGATGTCGGCAATGTCGTAGCGGTCGACACCGATGAACTCCCTGCCCTCGAGCTCGCGGTCGAGCCAGCGCATGCGATCGACCAGCACCTTGCGCTGCGCCTCGCCCCACACCGGAAGCTGCTCGCGCTTGCCGACCCAGAACGGATGGGTGTGCACGAACACGTCGATCACCGGGAGCAGCAGCTCGTGCTCCATACGCCGGTTCCACATCTCGACCTGCGCGCGCTCGAGCGTCGAGCGGCCGAACAGCGGCGGCTCTGGCACCATCTCCTCGAAATAGCGGCAGATCGCGATCGACTCGCAGAGCACGGTGCCGTCGTCCAGCTCGAGCACCGGCAGCTTGCCGAGTGGATTCTTGCCGAGGAAGGCCGGCGTAAAATGTTCCCTCGTCTCGATATCGAGCACCTCGATCGGCAGCGAGATCTTCTTCTCCGCCAAGAAGATCTTCACCCGACGAGGATTGGGCGCGTTCTTGAGATCGTAGAGCTTCATCGCTCGGCCCTTCAGTTGCCCGGCTTCGTTCCAGTGGCCTTCACCACCTCGGCCCACGTCGCCATGTCCTTGGCCATGAAGGTAGCGAACTCGGCGGGCGTGAGAGGGTCGGCAAGCGTGGCGCGATCCGCGAACTGGCGTAGCACCGCGGGATCGCGCATCAAGGCCACGAGGTCGGCGTTGACCTTGTTGACGATTTCGTCCGGCGTCTTCGCCGGCGCTACGAGTCCCGACCAGCCGGCCGAATCGTAGCCCGGTACGGTCGCGCCGATCGAGGGCACGCTCTCCAGGCTCGGCGCGGGGCGCATGGTCGTCACCCCTAGCGCCTTGATGCGGCCATCGCGGATCGCACCCAAGGACGACGCGGTGCTGTCCATCATCAGCTTGACGTGTCCGCCCAGCAGGTCGGCCATGGCCGGACCGGAGCCCTTGTACGGGATGTGGACGATGTCGAGCTTCGCCATCAGCTTGAACAGCTCCATGCTGAGGTGCTGCGCGGTGCCGGGTCCTGCCGACGCGTAGGAATGCTTGCCCGGCTCCTTGCGCGCGAGCTCGATCAGTTCCGGCACCGTGCTTGCGGGAAAGCTGGGATGGGCGACGATGATGAGCGGCCCCTTGATGATGTTGGTGACCGGCTTGAAATCGACCAGCGGCTTGTACGGCAGGTCGGGATAGAGGCTGGGATTGACACCGAAGGTGCCGCTGGTCGCGATCAGAAAGGTGTAGCCGTCGGGCGCGGCGGCCTTGCCGGCCTCGACGCCAGGGATGCCGCCTCCTCCGCCCTTGTTCTCGACGACGACCTGCTGCTTCCAGACGTCGGTCAGCCGCTCGGCCATCAACCGGGCGAAGATGTCGGCCGCCTGCCCCGGCGGGAACGGCACGATGAAGCGCACCGGCTTGCTCGGCCATGGCGCCTGCGCTTGGACTTGCGTGGCGATGAACGGGACGGCGAGGCCCAGAGCCAAGGCGCGGCGGCGTGTCGTAATGCTCATTCGATTTCCTCCTAGTTGCCCGGCTTCGTGCCGGTTGCTCGTACCACCTCGCCCCAGGTCTCGATCTCCTTCGCAATGAAGGCCGAGAATTCCGCCGGCGTGCCCGGCGCGGGAATGCCGGCGCGCGCCTCGATCTGGCGGATCACCGCGGGGTCCCGCAGCAGCGCCTGCACGTCGCTGCCGATCTTCTCGACGATCTCGGGCGGCGTCCGGGACGGCGCGGCGAGCCCCGACCAACCGGCAGAATTGAAGCCGGGGATCGTCTCGGCGATGGGCGGAATGGTGTCGAGCGGCGCCGGCGCGCGGCGCGCGGTCGTGACCGCGAGCGCCTTGATCCGCCCGTCACGGATTGCGCCCAGCGCCGATGCGGTGCTGTCCATCATGAGCTTAACGTGCCCGCCCAGCAGGTCTGCCATCGCCGGGCCGGATCCCTTGTAGGGGATGTGCTCGATGTCGACCTTCGCGCGCAGCTTGAACAGCTCCATGCTGAGATGCTGCGACGTGCCGGGGCCGGCGGAGGCGTAGGACAGCTTGCCGGGTTCCTTGCGCGCGAGATCGATCAGCTCGCCCAGCGTGCTGGCCGGAAAGCTCGGATGGGCCACGATCACCAGCGGCACCAGGAAGATGTTCGAGATCGGCTTGAAATCGACCAGCGGCTTGTAGGGCAGATCGGGATAGAGGCTGGGATTAACGCCGAAAGTGCCGCTCGACACCACCATCACCGTGTAGCCGTCCGGTGCAGCGGCCTTGCCGGTCTCCGTCGCCGGGATGCCGCTGCCGCCGGCCTTGTTCTCGACGACCACCTGCTGCTTCCAGACCTCGGTCAGCCGCTCCGCCATCAGCCGCGCGAAGATATCGGCCGCCTGGCCGGGCGGGAACGGCACGATGAATCGGACTGGTTTCGTCGGCCATGGCGCCTGCGCGCGCGCGTGCGTCGCGATCAAGGGTGCCGCCATGCCCAGCGCCAGGGCGCGGCGGCGTGTTGCTTTGGTCATCCGTGTCCTCCCGATATGCTTTGGATGACAGGCTAGCACGAGCCCCGGAGAATGCAGACATGATGACGCCAGTCGAAATTCATCCACCAGCTTCCTCCGCCGACAATGAAGCGATCAAGGCGCTGATGCGTGAATACGCGCAGTCGCTGGGCTTTTCGCTCGCCTATCAGGACTTCGAACGGGAACTCGCCGATTTTCCCGGCAAGTATGCGCCGCCGGGTGGTGCCCTTCTTCTGGCGACGCTTGGCGGCGAGCCGGCCGGCACCGTCGCGCTGCGCAAGCTGGACGAGGGCATCTGCGAGATGAAGCGCCTCTACGTGAAGCCGGCATTCCGCGGCCAACGCACGGCCGACGGCCGATCGATCGGCCGGGCGCTCGCCGAGGACATCGTTGCGGTCGGGCGGGAACGCGGCTATCGGCGTCTCAGGCTGGACACGATCGGCGGCAAGATGGTTCAGGCGCTCTCGCTCTATCGCTCGATGGGGTTCGTCGATATCCCGCCCTACTATGCGAGCCCGATCCCCGACACCGCCTACATGGAGCTGGTCCTGTGACCGATCGCTACTACGAGGATTTCAACACGGGAGATCGTTTCACCAGCGGCGGCATGACCATGACCGAGGCAGGCATCATCGAGTTCGCCCGCCAGTGGGATCCGCAGCCGTTCCATGTCGACGCCGAGTTCGCCAAGGAATGGCAGTACGGCGGGCTGATCGCGTCGGGCCTTCATACGATGTGCGTCACGTTAAAGTTGTGGCTCGAGCTCGGCGTGCTCAAAGCCTGCAGCCTGGGATCGCCAGGCCTCGGCGAGACGAAATTTCCCCGCCCTGTGCGCCCGGGCGACACATTACGCGTCGTCACCGATATCCTCGAGCTGCGCGCCTCCGCCTCCAAGCCCGACCGCGGCATCTGCCGCCTGCGCCAGGTCACGATCAACCAGCGCGGCGAGCCCGTCATGGAACAGGAGACGACCGTCTTCCTGAAACGGAGAGCGGCGGCGGCTTTGCCAGTCGCATCCTGATTGCTCCCTCCCCCGAGGAGAAGAATGAGATCAACGCCAGGCGAAGACGGGTTGCTCGAAGTGGTCGACTCTCGTGTCCCGGCCGGCGAGGGCGACTTCCTTGAACTGGTAGAGGACCGCGGCGGTGGGGGCGTTCACTGTTGCCACTGGCAGAGGCAGCCGGATGATCGGACGGTCGGATTCCGGGATGGCGACGATCTCGGGGGAGTCCGGGCGGAACAGCTCCGCGCACCGGATGCGGTAGGCGGCGGCGACCTCGCCGGGATTGGGCTTGATCTCGATTGCCCCGCCCAGCCACACCACGACTGGCGCGATGAGATAGCCAGAGCGCGTCGGGTAGTCGTCGAGGGTGCCCAGAACGTCGTCGATTGACGCCAGTACCCCGAGTTCCTCATGCAGCTCGCGCAGGGCGGTATGGCGGATTGTCTCGCCGGGATCGACACGGCCGCCGGGCAACGCCCATTGTCCGCCATGGGCGCGCAGCCGCGGCGTGCGCTTGGTCAGCAGGAAGGCCGCCTCTCCCGGGACGTCGGCCTCGATAACCACGATGGCGACGGCGGCGTGGCGCAGGCTGCCCGGATCGCTGCGCCGGCGCACCTCGAAGCCGTCGAGGTGCCGGGTGATCCTGGACCGCAGGGACTCTTCGAACCGGAACTCGGTCAAGCGCCAGACTTTCGAAAGGTCCAGACGACCGCCGGCGGCACGTTGCGCCATATGCGTCGGCCGCGGGCGGCGACCAGGCGGAGGCTCGTACGCAGGCGGCGCGGCACCGGTGGCGAGGGTCCGTAGGTGAACTGCACCAGCGCCGCCCCCCGCGGCAATGTCTCGAACACGCCGTTGACTATTCCCGTCACGACATCGTTGGGAAGCGACAGCAGCGGCAGGCCCGAGACGACGGCGGCGACCTTGCCGATCCCATGCGTCGCCAACAACCGAGACAGGCGGGCCGCGTCGCCCTCGATGATCTTGGGTCCGCGAAAATGCCGCCGCAGAAAGGCGGCAAGTTCCGGATCGCGCTCCAGCAGCACCAGCCGGTCGGCGGGGATGCCGGCAGCCAGCAATGCCTTGGTAACCTCGCCTGTGCCGGCACCGAGCTCGATCACGTGCCCCTCGCGGCCTTGGATCGCTGACAGCGTCGTCTGGGCCAGGGCCTCGGCAAGCAGGCGACCGCTCGGCATCACCGCCCCCATGGCGAGGGGACGACGCAACCAGCGCTTCAGGAAAAGGGCGGTGCCGGCGGGCTCGGCTAGGGGCATGATCTATTGTGCGGGCTGCATCGCCCCCGCGGCAACCGCGGGAGCCGGGTCAGTTTCGAAAACCGCCCGCGCGTGGCGCATCTGCTCGAGGGCGTTGACCAACGATACGAAAACCGCTGCTGCATAGGGCAGAGATTGAACCACCATGAACATCGCCCACAGCCGCCCTTCGGGGTCGATCGCCCCGACGCGGGTCCACAGCACCACGGCCGCGAGCCACAGCAGCGCCGTGAGCACGGCCTCCCCGCGAGCCATGCCGAGCGCCATGCCGAGCGTGGCGCGCTCGTCCATCTTGGGCGTGCGCATGAAAGGCAAACGGCTCGTCGCCAGGCCGTAGATCACCGCACGGCCCACCGTGTAGGTGAGCGCAAGTCCGGCCAGCGAGGCCCCGAGGCTCTGACGGAAGGTGCACTTGACCCGGTCTGCGTAAAGACCGAACGAATAGACGAGCTTGAAGATAAAGATGCCAATGGTCGGTATGATGAACTCGGCCGGCGGCAGGCCGACCGGCTTGATGCCGAACAGCGGCGGCACGAGCACCGCCAGCACCCAGGCAAGCCCTGCCCAGGTAAAGATCAGGTTCAGCGCATCGGCAAACCACGGCAGCCAGCCGGCGACGAAATGGTATTTCTGCCAGAAGGTGAGCCGGGTATCGCCGAAGAACATCTTGCCGGCATGCGCCTTCATGATCTGCATGGCGCCGTAGGCCCAGCGGAAGCGCTGTTTCTTGTAGCCGGCGAAATGGTCGGGCGTCAGGCCGTGGCCGAAGCGCTCGCGGCTGTACATCGCGCCGTAGCCCTTCTCCATCAGCCGCAGGCCGAGCTCGGTGTCCTCGGTGATGCACCAGGTCGCCCAGCCGTCCATCTCCTCCATGCAGGACCGCCGCACCAGCGTCATCGTGCCGTGCTGGATGATGGCGTCGTACTCGTTGCGAAGGCACATGCCGATGTCGAAGAACCCCGCATATTCCCAGTTGAGCATTTCCTTGAAACGGTCCCCGGTCCAGTCGCGGTGGTCCTGCGGGCACTGCACGTAGGCAATCTTGGGGTCGTCGAAATACGGCACGACGCCCTTCAGCCAGTCGGGGCGCACCATATAGTCGCTGTCTATCACGCCGATCACCTCGGCGTCGGGCGCGGTCTGGCTCAGCACGTAGTTCAGCGCGCCGGCCTTGAAGCCTTTCATGACGTCGAAATGGAAGAACTTGAAGCGCTCGCCGAGCTGGGCGCAGTATTCCTGCACCGGGCGCCAAACGGCAGGATCCTTGGTGTTGTTGTCTATGACGATGACTTCGAGGTTGGGATAGTCGACGGCAGCCAGCGATTCGATGGTCTGGATGACCATCGCCGGCGGCTCATTACAGATAGCGACGTGGATCGAGACCTTGGGCCAGCGCCGGTCGGCCGGCTGGCGCACGATCATCTCGGCAGCCGGCAAGGCCTCGCGGGCCCATCGACGGCGCCAGATCGTCTCGACCAGCTCGAGCGCCTGCGCCAGCGCCATGGCGAGGCTCAACACGAGGAAGAAGGCCAGCACGCCCCAGCCGACCATCTCGCCGGTCACCATGTAGGTCCCGGCGGCCACCGATGCGCCGTAGGCGACGGCACTGGTCGACAGCGTGACGAGACCGCAGAACGCCAGCTGTCCGACAGGACGCAGGCCCGACCAATACCACAGGAAGACCAACATCACCGGCAGCGCGGCGGCGAGCGACCAGGCAGCGTAGATCCACCATTGCGGAAAGGTCTCGATCGGCCCGGTCCACGCGAACTTCTGCTCTCGGTCGGCGTTCCACAAACCCCAGTAGCCGCCGGCCTTGCCTTCGAGGTCATAGGACTTCCACGGTTGATCGATCGCCTCGACCACGAAGTACTGGATGTTCTGGGCCTTCAGCCAGGCGACCATGTCGCGAACATTCTTGGCCTGCTCTGCCGGCGTTGCCCGCTTGATGAGTCCGGTCGCCGGGCTGCGCCGCTCGGCGCCGTTCGACGGCCATCCTACCTCGGTGACGACGATGTTCTTGTTCGGATAGGCCTTGCGCAGCTGGCCGATCTTGTCCTTGAGGTAATCGAGCGGCGCTTCGCTCGACTGCTCGTCCCAGTAGGGCAGGACGTGCACGGCAAGATAATCGACCTCTTTCGCCAGTTCCGGGTAATTCAGCCAGACGTGCCAGGGCTCCGAGGTGCTGACCGGAACCTTGACGTTGCGCTTGACGTTCCGGATCTCGCGAATGAGCTGTGCTGGGCTGGTTGCGTGCGGATCGCGCAGATCTTTCTGGCCGTCCCAGCGCAGGATGTTCTCGTTGCCGACCAGTACGCGCTCGATGCTCGGGTTCTGGTTGGCCATGCGGATCAGCGCGCGCGTCTCCTCGGCATTGACCTCGCTTGCCTCACGACCGAACTGCAGCTTGGCCTCGGCGGGACTGTAGATCCACGCGCCGGGGACCAGCTTCAACCCGAGCCGGGCAGCAATCTCAGGCATGTAGTCGCCGCCATCGGTGGTGCGATAAGTGCGGATGGAGCCGACCTTGCCGGCCAGCATCGCGAAGTCGCGCTCGACCTGTTCCCGGCGCGGCTTGACCACCGGTACCGGCTCGTCGTTGATGGCAGTGCGCAGGAAGCTGAAGACACCGCTGGCCTTCGCGGAGATCGGATCCTGGTCCTTCCCCCATGGGGCGTACGTCACGCCCTGAAGAGGCAGTTCGACATCGGCGGCGGAAATGTGACGGTCCAGCAATCGCCAACCGGCGACGGTCGCTGTCGCTGCAAGGATCAGGATCAGCCCCAAACGGACCATTAACAAGCGATCGCTCCGGCATACTCCCCGGCGATCAACGCTCGCACTCGACGGTCAGTGTGGCCTCGCACCTGCAGAGACGATCGTCTTTGCAAGCCTGGGCGAATCGACTCGAGCGGCGAGCCGAAAACCACGCGGCGGCCATGGCGATCTATAGCGGTGGGCTGCAAGTCGGTAAAGAGACGGCGCGCAATCGTGGCCAAAATGTCAAAGTCACGCTGCATGTCGGACACCGATCAACACTCGCCCGCTCCCGCCGCCGTCCCGCCAGAGGTGGCCGCAACTTACCGCGCGGCCGATCATTATGCTTGGCTGCCCTCAGGCGGGAACGCGCTGTTGCGCTATGCCCGGTGGGACGCCCCCGGAACAGCGCGAGGCACTGTGGTCGTGCTGACCGGCCGTGGCGAGTTCATCGAGAAGTACGCCTCCGAGGTGATCGGCGAGTTGCTTGAGCGTGGCTATTCTGTGGCCGCAATGGACTGGCGCGGACAGGGATTGAGCGACCGCCTCCTGCCCGAGCACGACGCGGGACATATAGACACCTTCGCCACCTACGTTGCGGATCTGAAGATTTTCCTCGAGACGATCGTGGCGCCCGATGCGATGCAGCCGGTCATGGCCCTCTGTCATTCGATGGGCGGACACGTCGCGCTGCGATATCTGGCCGAGCACGGACCCGGCCCCCTGGCGGCCGCCACGATCGTTTCGCCGATGACCGGCCTGCATCGCGAGCGTTTCCTGCGCTCGATGCTGATGCTGATGCCGGAAATCGCGGCGATGGATCATCGCTACCTGTTTGGCACAGGCCCGTTCCAGTTCCTGGCGCGCGACTTCGCCGCCAACTTCGTCACGCACGACGAGCGGCGCTACCGCTTCACCGAGGCCTGGTTCGCAGCCGACCGGCGCCTGTCGCTGGGCGGCCCGACGGTGGGCTGGGCCCGCCAGGCAGCACGCTCGATGACCGCATCTCTCGTGCCGGGCTATCTCGAACGCATCGACCTGCCGACTCTCCTGCTCACCGCAGGTCAGGACCAGATCGTCGATCCGGCAAGCCATGGCCCCGTCGCCGCACGCCTTCGACGGGCCGAGCACGTGACGATAGCGGAGGCGAAGCACGAGATCATGATGGAAACCGACGACTTGCGCGCCCGCTTCTGGCAGGCATTCGACGCGTTCGCCGCCAGGATCATGGGCTGACGCCTTCCCTCCCCCCGATCACACCACCACGAAGTCGCTCGCTGCAAGCGCCTGGCCCTTGGTCAGCTGCGCGAAGGCGATCGCCGCGGCGCCGCCCTTACCGTCGGCATCGTAGGAGAGCACGCCGGTGTTGCTGTTGTAGATGATGTGCTGGTCGGTGTTGGTGGCGGCTGCCGCCTGCACGAAGGCGGCTGCCGCCAGCACGCCGAGGTCGAGCGCGCCGAAGATCGACTGATCCAGCTCGATGAGGTCCGTGCCCGAGATCAGATCGGCGATGGTATCGAGGTTGCCCGCACCCAGGGTCGTGGTAAAGGCGAAGGTGTCCTCACCGGCACCGCCCGCAAGCGTGTCCTGGCCGGCCTTGCCGTCGAGCCGATCGTCGCCGGCAAGACCTTCCAGGCGATTGGCGGCGCCGTCGCCGGTGATGCTGTCGTCGAAGGTCGAACCGGTGACGTTCTCCAGGTTGGAGAGTTGGTCGGTACCCCCAAAACCGTCCAGCGCCCGGCCGAGCGTGAGGTCGACGGTCACGCCGCTGGTGTCGAAGAAATAGCTCACCGTATCGCCGGTGCCGCCGCCGCCATCGAGCTTGTCGTTGCCGCCGATGCCGGCGAACGTCTCGTTGCCGGCGCCGCCGGTCATCTTGTCGTTCTCCGTAGACCCGATGACGTACTCGATACCCGTGAACGTGTCGGTGCCGTTGCCCGTCGCCTTGCCCGCACCGGCGCCGGAGAACACCACAGTCACGCCGGCGTTGGCGGCTGCGCTGTAGCTGATGTAGTCGTTCCCGCCGCCACCCGCGACGGTGTCGTTGCCTCCTGAGAGGTTGAAACCTTCCCAATAGCCCGCGACGTTGGCGTCGCTGCCGGTCAGCGTGTCGTTGAATGCCGTGTCGTTGACCGAATACACACCGGTGAAGGTGTCCGTACCTTCCGTCATGCCAGTAGTCTTGCCCTTGCCTTGTCCGGTGAAGGTGACGGTCACTGCAGCGGACGCCGCGCGGTAGTCGAGGTTGGTCTGGCCGTTACCGGTGATCTTGTCGTTCCCGGACATGCCCGCGAACCTGTTGTAGTTCACGTTGACCTGCGCGCCGTCGCGGAAGCTGCCGACAAAGTCGCCGCCTGCAAAGCCAGTAGCGTCGTAGACGTCGTCGAGCAGGCTGCCGCGGATTCCCTCGATGCCTGATATGCTGTCGGTTCCCATGTATATCGCGTCGCCGGACACGACTCCCGCAGCCATGTTGACCGTGACGCCGCTGGTTATGGGGCTCGTCCCTGTATCGTAGCGCGCTTCGTCGTAGCCACCGCCCCCCTCGATCATGTCGTCGCCGCCGCCGCCCGTGAAGGTCTCGCCCTTCTCGGTGCCGAACAGGAGGTCGGCGAAGGCGGTCGCGACGACGGAACTGACGCCGCTAAACGTATCGATCCCACCCTGCCCATCGCCGACCTTCTTGCGGCTGAAATCGAAGGTGATACCGGTGGTCGCGCTGCCGAAGTCCAGGCGCGTGTTGCCGTTGCCGATGATCTTGTCGTTGCCGCCGCCGCCGCGGAAGACGTTGAAGCCGCTACCTGCATCCGGCATCGAAAGGGAATAGGCCGAAACGTCGTAGACGTCTGCAAAGCTGCTGCCGTAGAACTGATTGATGTAACGCAGCGTGTCGTTTCCGGTGCTGCCGCCGGTGACGGTGCCAAGCCCGTCGGCAGCGCCAGTCAAGGTGATGCTGACGCCGCCGGTCGAGTCGGTGTAGTCAGCCCGCGTATTGATCTTGCCTGATCCCGTAATGGTGTCGTCGCCGCCGCCGCCGCGGAACGCCTCGAAGCGCGCGCCTCCACCGCCTTTCAGAACGTCGTTGTACGACGAGCCATAGACCTGCTCGATACTCTTCAGCGTATCGGTGCCGCCTTGGCCATCCGTTGCAGCGCCGGTGGCGAGATTGACATTGACGCCGCCAGCGGGCCCGAAACGATAGTCGACCGTGTCGAAATCCTGGGCCCTGTCCCACCAATAGAAATCGTAGCCGGTGCCGCCGTCGTAGACATCGTTACCGGCGCTGCTCTGATAGTAGTTGACGCCATGACCGCCCGTCAGCGTGTCATTGCCGTCACTGCCGTAAAGGTCGTCGTTCCCGTCCCCGCCGTACAGCTTGTCGTCACCCGCACCGCCGTTGAGGATGTTGCGCGCGCCGTTGCCGGTTATAGTGTCCGCCTTGCTGGACCCCGTGACGTTCTCGATATTGAGCAGGGTATCGGTTGCCCCCCAGTTATCCTTTGCCTTGCCAGTAGCGAGGTTGACCGTCACGCCGTTTGGTCCGGGACCGAGTTTGTCGAACCCGTCGTCGAAATAATTCACCGTGTCGATGCCGTCGCCGCCATCGATCTTGTCGGCCCCCGAGCCGCCATAGATCGTATCGCTCAGGATGCCGCCGGTGATCTTGTCGTTGCCCGCGCGACCGAAGGCATAGCCTCCAGCATTGCTCATGATCAGCGTGTCGGCGAAATTGCTGCCGTGCATTGCCTCGACGCTCACGAGCGTGTCTGTTCCGCCCAGGCCATCAGTTGCCGTGCCGGCCAGCAGATCGACGGTCACGGCCGAGGTCGCGTCGGAGTACATCACGACATCCTGGCCGGCCCCACCGTCGAGGTAGTCGTTGCCGGCACCGCCGATCACCCAGTCGTTGCCGTCGCCGCCGAAAAGCAGGTCGTTGCCGCCATTGCCGTAGAGACGGTTGGCGCCGGCGTCCCCTACGAGAACGTTGGTGTCGGCGTTGCCGTTCACCTGAATTGACGAGTTGCCGCTCAGGATGATGGTGGTGACGCCAACTCCAGCATTCAGATTGATCCCGGGAACGCTGAACGGAACATTGAAGAACAGGCTGTCGACCGTGACACTGACGAACTCGTTGCCCCCATAGAGCGCGCTCACCAGGATGGTGTCGCCTGCCGCCGCGGCGGCGACGGCTGCCGTGATCGTGGAGTATGTTCCCGGAACGTTGCGAATTGCCATTCAGCCCCCAATGGTGGCCGCTCGGCCACTTCCCACTCAACCCACGATAAGCCTAGAGAAGGCGGCGCGCCTTCGCAACTCAAGCTATGGGCTTTTGCACTCGCCGCCGCAACTAGTGCCGCCATGCGAGCGTCGACCTGACGTGCCATTGCCTCCCGGCGCCACACAGCCTATCCCGCGCCGGTGAAAACTTTCGCCCGCCTGCCCGTCTGATGTCCCTCCTGCAGATTGCAGTGATCGCCGTTGCGTTCGTCATCGCCGGGTTCGCCAAAGGCGCGATCGGCATGGGCATGCCGCCGATCGCCATCGGGCTCCTGAGCTTCGCCTTGCCGCTCGAGAGCGCCATCGCCATCATGGTGCTGCCGACGATATTCACGAACATCTGGCAGGCGTTCTACGGCGGCGGGTTTCGCGTGCTGATGTGGCGTTTCGCACCGATGGCGATGATGGCGATGGCGGCCATTGCACTGGCCGCGGCGATCTTCGGCCATCTCGGCTCGCCGCGCGCGGCGGCCTGGGTCGGCGTGATTCTCGTGCTTTATTCGCTGCTGGCGTTGACGCCGTGGCGGCCCCGCGTGCCGCGCGACGCCGAGTGGTGGGCCAATCCGCTGGTCGGGGTTGCGAGCGGTCTGGTGGCGGGGGTCACCGGTGTCGCCGCCGTGCCGTTCCTGCCCTACATGCAGTCGCTGGAGATGAACCGCCACGAGCTGGTCCAGGCGCTCGGCATCATGTTCCTGTTCATCATCGGCATGCTGGCCGTGGTGCTCGCCTGGCAGGGCGCCTATCACATCACCAATCTCGCCGGCAGCGTCGGCGCCATCGCCCCGACCATGGTCGGCGTCTGGCTCGGCCAGCACGCGCGCCGCCGGCTGTCGGCAGAGACGTTCCGCAAGGCCTTCATCTTCGGCATGTTCGCCGTCGGCCTGCACATGGCGAGCGCGTTGCTGTAGAACGGGCGCATGCCCCTGCCCGACCACAAACTCATCATCTGCGGCATCCCCGAGCTGCCGCTTCATACCCTGCTGGGTGTCAGCCACGTGCTGTCGATCATCGACTCCCGCGAGCCGCGTCCGCCGGCGCTCGACGATTACCTGGATATCGATCACGAGCTGATCCGCTTCGACGATGTGGTCGCCGAGTATCCCGGCTACGAAGCGTGCACGCCGCAACATATCGAGCGGCTGCTCGAGTTCGGCGAGCGGGCGCATGCCAAGGCGGACAGCCACATGCTGATACACTGCCATGCCGGCATATCGCGCTCGCAGGCGGCGGCGGCGATCCTGATGTGCCAGCACGCGCCCGGCCGCGAGGAGGAATCCTTCCTGCGCCTGCTCCAGCTGCGCAAGCACGGCTGGCCCAACACCCGCATGGTAGAGTTCGCCGACCGGCTCCTGCAGCGCAACGGCGCACTGATGCGCGGCCTGCAGGCCTATCGCGTCGCGCTGATCGCGGCCAAGCCGAACCTGCGCGACGTCATCCGCAACATCGGCCGCGGCCACGAGCTGCCGGATTAGATGGCCAGTAGGTGAGCTCTCGCGGGTGGTTGCAGTAGATCATGGATTCCTCGCTGTGCTCGGGATGGCACCCGTGGTGTCATCCCGAGCCCAGCGAGGGATCTATCCTCATATAATAACTAACGGCCCTTCATCGGCAGACTGCCGAGATGGGTGCCGGCGTCGACGATCAGGAACTCGCCGGTGATGTTGCTGGCGCTGGTCAGGAAGAAGATTACCGCCTCGGCCATCTGCTCGGGCGTGCCGGCCTGGCGCAGCGGCGTGGTCTGCTCCTGGGCGTCGCGCAGCTTCTCGTAGTTTTCCTGGCCGAGCGCGCCGAGCAACCAGCGGGTCTGGATGAAGCCCGGGCACACCGTGTTGACCCGCACCGCGGGACCGAACCAGCGGGCGAGCGAGAGCGTCAGCGTGTTGAGGGCGCCCTTCGAGGCGGCATAGGGGATCGACGTGCCCACGCCCATCACCCCGGCAATCGACGAGATGTTGACGATCGAGCCGCGGTCCCGCGCCTCGTCCCACTGCTTCTTCATCGTCGGATAGACGGCGCGGCTCATCATGTAAGGGCCGGTGACGTTGACCCGCAGGATGCGATCGAAGTCCTCGGCGCTGACGCCGTCGAGATCGCCCTGGTTCTGAAACTTCGTGGTGCCGGCATTATTGACCAGGCCGTCGATACGGCCCCACTTGCTCATCGTTTCGGCGGCGAGCTTCTTGCAGTCGGCGTCCTGACCCATGTCGGCCTGCACCAATATCGCCTCGACGCCCTTGGCCTTCACCGCCTCGTAGGTCTCGTCGGCCTCCTTCTTGCTTTTCGTGTAGTTGATCGCGACGTTCCAGCCGCGTCCCGCGAGATCGATCGCGCAGGCAGCGCCCAGCCCCGTTGCCGATCCGGTCACGATTGCCACCTTGGCCATGTCTCTTCTCCCCGATTTGTAAGCCGATGACGTAGGGGCCGATTCATAGGCTAGGATGCAGCCCCATGGCAGACCTGTTTTCTCTCAAGAACCGCATTGCGCTGGTGACCGGCGCGTCGCGCGGCCTCGGACGCGACATGGCGATCACGCTCGCCGGTGCCGGGGCCACGGTGCTGTGCGCCGGCCGCGCCGCGAAGGACCTCGATGCGACGGTGAAGGCGATCACCCGCAAGAAGGGCAAGGCGGCGGCCGTTATCCTCGACGTCACCGACGAGGACAGCGTGCAGCACCAGGTCCGCGCCCTCGTGCGGAAGTACCGCCGCATCGACATCCTCGTGAACAATGCCGGCGTCATCCACCGCGACAATATCGTGGACACCGCGACGCCCGATTACCGCAAGGTAATCGAGACCGATCTGATCGGACCGTTCGCCCTCTCGCGCGAGGTCGGCCGCCACATGCTCGAGCGCCAGTACGGCCGGATCGTCAACATCTCCTCGATCATGGCGGTGCTTGGCCGCGGCTCCGTCGCGGGCTACGTCTCGGCCAAGCACGGCATGACCGGCCTGACCAAGAACCTCGCCGCCGAGTTTGGCCCGCACGTCACCGCCAACGCGATCGCGCCGGGCTACATCCGGACCGAGCTCAATGTGCCACTGCAGCAGGACGAAAAGTTCTGCGCGATGCTCGAGCAGCGCACCGCCGCCCACCGGTGGGGCACGCCGGCCGATCTGCGCGGCGCGCTGCTGTTGCTGGCGTCCGACGCCGGCGCCTACATCACCGGCCATACGCTGGTGGTCGACGGCGGCATGACGACCATCCTCGCGTGACCATCGCCGGCTTGCCGCGCTGGGCGATCCTGCTGGTCGGCGCCGGCCTGCTGCTGTTCGGCGTCGCCGTGTCGCAGGGCTGGATCCGCGACCCCTCGCTCGCCAAGTCCGACTACGTCGGCACGATCGACGTCTCGGCCGACGACGCCAGGCTCTATCGCGCCGTGCCGTTCGAATGGCAGGTCACCAGCCCCGCCGGCAGCTTCAAGGGCAGCGATACCGCCCATGTCCGCATCGACCCGTCAGGCGAGCGCGCGGTGCTGTGCGGCTGGCTGCGCCTCGACAAAGGGGGCACCTCGATCCGCGCCACGCGCTGGCTGAGCGAGGCGCGACTGAAAGCCGGCGACATCAAGGTTTCGGCGCTGTTTATCGCGCCCGTCGACAAGGGGCCGGGCGACGGCCTCAATGCCGGATGCCTGCGCCTGTTCGACGACAAGCCCGCGATAGACGCCCCGCTCTCGTTCGAGGGATCGGCCGTTCGAGAGTGATCGTGCTAGGCTCGGACAAACAGGAGCCTCCATGACCAATCGCGCCCACGTCCTGCTCTGGACCGATAACACCGCCGCCTATCTCGACGCGATAAAGGAGGCCGGACTCACCGATCGCGTCAGCGTCGAAACCTTGCCGCGCAAGGAGAAGCCGTCGACTGACCAGCTCGCGCGCACTGAAGCGCTGATGGCGGCGACCGTGCCGCCCGGCCTGCTGCCGACCATGCCCAGGCTGCGCTGGGCGCAGGCGATGACGGCCGGCGTCGAAGGCTGGCTCGCGCTGCCCGACCTGCCGCCCAGGCTCGATCTCACCTGCGCGCGCGGAACGCATACCGAATCGATGCCGGAGAACATCATCGCCTCGCTGTTCTACGTCGCCAAGCCGCTGGCCACCGCGGCGGCGAACACGAAGGCGGGCAAATGGGTGCACACCGTCGCCCAGCCGCTCACCGGCAAGACGCTCGGCATCCTCGGGCTCGGCGCGATCGGCCAGGAAGTGGCGCGAATGGCGTGCGCTTTCGGGATGAAAGTGATCGGGACAAAGCGCCGCCCCCAACCCATGGCCCATGTCGACGAGATGCTGCCGGCCGAGCGCAGCGAGGAAGTGCTGGCGCGGTCCGATTACGTGCTGCTGCTGCTGCCGGCAACGCCCGCAACCGACAATTTCATCAATGCCGAACGCCTGGCGAAGATGAAACCCACGGCCTGGCTTCTCAATTTCGGCCGCGGCCACCTCATCAAGGACGACGACCTTGTCGACGCAGTGAACCAGAAGCAGATCGCCGGCGCCGTGCTCGACGTCTTCCGCGAGGAGCCGCTGCCGGCGGAGCATCCATTCTGGCGCACCGAGGGCATCCTGGTGCTGCCGCATATCGGCGGCCCGCACCCGCAACGCGATCGCTTCGTCGCCAAGCTGTTCGTCGAGAATCTCGGCAGGTTCCTCGACGGCGCGCCGCTCAAGGAAGTGGTCGACCGCACTGCCGGATACTGATCCGGAACCGACGAGGCGGGAGGCCGTTCCGATTCGATGGGAAAGATCCGACCGAGCGCGATCCTCATACTGGCCGCGCTTGTTGGCCTGCTCCTGCTGGCAATCGTCTTCATGGTTGTCGGCTGGGACGTGCCGGAAGGCGGAACGCCGATGTCGACCATGGGCTGGATCGCCATGTTTGTCGGGATCGTCGCGACGCTGGCTCTGGGCGGCGGCCTCATGTTCCTGGTGTTCTACAGCAGTCGTCGCGGCCACGACTGATGGCGGTGCGCGCGATGCTCGCGATGGAAGCGCGCCAGGAAGCCGAGCTGCCGCGCGACAAGGGCTGGCAATTCGAGCCCAAGTGGGATGGCTTCCGCTGCCTTGCGATCCGCGACGGCGACACGGTCGAGATGCTGAGCCGATCCGGCAAGAGCCTCGCGCGCTACTTCCCCGACATGGTCGCGGCGCTTCGCGCGCTGAAGGCCAAGCGCTTCATCCTCGACGGCGAGCTGGCAATTCCGGTCGGCAAGGTCCTCTCGTTCGACGCCCTGCAGCTTCGCCTGCATCCTGCTGCGAGCCGGGTGAACAAGCTGGCGGCCGAGACTCCGTCGATCCTCATCGTGTTCGACCTGCTGCAGACAGCGCGCGGCGCCGATCTCGCCTCGCGGCCGCTGAGCGAGCGCCGGACCGCTCTGGAAGCATTCTTCGCGACGCTCGGCAATACGTCGGCTTTGCGCCTCTCGCCCGCAACCGACAAACGGGCCGACGCCGAACGCTGGCTGAAGCGGGCGGGCGGCGGCGAGCTGGATGGCGTCGTCGCCAAGCGTCTCGACGAGCCGTATCGTGCCGGCGAGCGTGCGATGGTGAAGGTGAAATGCCTGCGCACGGCCGACTGCGTGGTCGGCGGCTTCCGCTACGCCACGAACAGCAAGCAGGTCGCATCGCTGTTGCTCGGCCTGTTCAACGAGGAAGGCAAGCTCGACCACGTTGGATTCACCTCCGGAATAACCTCGGAGGAGCGTCCAGGACTCACCCGCAAGGTCGAAGCCTTGAAGGGTGGACCCGGATTCACGGGCGATGCTCCGGGCGGACCGAGCCGCTGGTCGACCGAGCGCAGCGCGCAGTGGGAACCCCTGAAGCTCGAGCTGGTCGCGGAGGTCCAATACGACCACGTCACCGGCGACCGCTTTCGCCACGGCACCCGCTTCGTGCGCTGGCGGCCGGACAAGCGGCCTGACCAGTGCACCCTCGAACAGCTTCGCCAGGAAGTACGGCCCTCACGCCTCTTCGTGAGGCAAAAGGGCAGAACCGCCCGCGCCGGGGTGGCGTTATAGTCTCCAACGTCGAAAGGCGGCACGGAGCCTGATCTTGGTTCGAGGTACTCGGCTCGCGGGGGGCATTGCGCTGGCAACTGCGGCGTCGCTTCTGCTCGCCTTCGCGATTGCCTGGCATCCCGAGATCGAGCCGACCATGCCGCCGTCGCCAAGCTCGTTCGCTCGCAAGCTCGTGATCGAGGGCGAACAGCTCGCGAAACTGGGCAATTGCGCCGGCTGCCATACTGCCGAGCCCGGGCGTCCACTGGCCGGGGGCCGATCTCTCGCGACGCCGTTCGGCACCATCTTCGCCGCGAACATCACGCCCGATGCGGAGACGGGAATCGGCACCTGGTCGCGTGCGGCATTCGATCGCGCGATGCGCCGAGGCATCGCCCGCAACGGCAAGCATCTCTATCCCGCCTTTCCCTACGATCACTTCACGCACGCGAGCGACGGGGACGTCGAAGCGCTCTACGCCTGGCTGATGACACGGCCGGCCATCGCAAGCCGCGCACCGGAGACGCGCCTGGACGGCGTGGTCGCCTTCCGGCCGCTGATTGCTGGCTGGAATCTGCTGTTTCTCGGGGAAGGCCCACTCGAACCCGATCCGGCGCGGTCCTCCGACTGGAATCGCGGCCGCGCTCTAGCCGAGGGTCTGGCGCATTGCGGCGGCTGCCATACGCCGCGCAACCGCTTCGGCGCGGAAGACCGGTCGCGCGCTTACGACGGCGCGATGGTCGAGGGCTGGTACGCGCCCCCGCTGAATGCCCGTTCGCCCGCGGTGCGGCGGTGGACCGCGGACCGTCTTCACCTCTATCTCCGTACCGGGCTCAGCCCGACGCATGCCGCCGCGGCGGGTCCGATGGGCGACGTGACCCGCGCACTAGCGCAGGCGCGCGACGAGGACGTACGCGCGATCGCCGTCTATTTCGCCTCGCTGATGTCGCAAGCGCCCGCGGCCCGCCAAGACCAGCACGATGCAATGGATCGGCAGCTCGTCGCGCAACAGGCTCATCCGGAGGCGGCGGTGCTGTTCGCCGGAGCTTGCGCTGTCTGTCACGAGCCCGGTGCACCGATGATGCAGCAGGGTCGGCCGCCGCTGGCCTGGGGCACGCCGCTGCAGGTCGACAATGCGCACGACACCGTACGCATCATCATGGAAGGACTCGCTTCGCCCGCCGGCCCGGCCGGGCCGGCGATGCCGGCTTTCGCCGACATTCTCGACGACGGCCAGGTTGGCGCGCTGGCTGCATACCTGCGGGCTCGCTTCACTGACAAGCCGCCGTGGTCCGACATCGGCGCTGCCGTTGCGCATGCGCGGCGAGGTGACGGGAAATGATCGCCCTCACCGTCAACGGCGAGACGCACCAGGTCGATGTCGATCCGGACACGCCGCTGCTCTATGTGCTGCGCAACGAGCTCGCGCTGAACGGCGCGAAGTTCGGCTGCGGGTTGGGCCAATGCGGCGCTTGCACCGTCCTGCTCGACGGCAAGCCCGTCTACTCGTGCCTCGTTCCGGTCGCCGCGCTGCGCACACGCAAGGTTCGCACGCTCGAAGGGTTGGCGTCTCCCGACGGGACGCCTGGCGTGCTGTCCATCGCGTTCGAAGCCGAACAGGCCGCCCAGTGCGGCTACTGCATCGCCGGCATGATCGTGCGCGCCCAGGCGCTGCTGGAGCGCAACACCCGCCCGACCGCGGACGAGGTGCGGGCCCATCTCGCGCCTAATCTCTGCCGCTGCGGCACCCATATGCGCATTCTGCGCGCGGTGCACCGTGCAGCCGAGATGATGGGCGGCGGTGTGCGCGCCGTGGCGGAGCGTGAGCCGTGAGCCGGCTCGGCCGCCGAGCCCTGCTCGCCAACGGGGCGCTCGTCGTCGCCTTCGCCCTGTCGCGCGGTGCCCTCGCCCAGGACACGGACCAACCCGAACTGCCCGGCGGTCTTGCCAAGTCACCGCTGCTCGATTCCTGGATCAGCGTAGGCGCGGATGGGCAGATCACGGTCTTCACCGGCAAGGTCGAGCTCGGACAGGGCCTCAAGACGGCGTTGATCCAGATTGCCGCGCACGAACTGGCCGTCGCGCCGTCCGAGGTGGACATCGTCACAGCCGACACGGCGCGCACCCCCGACGAGGGCGTGACCGCCGGCAGCCAATCCCTGCAGGACAGCGGCACGGCGATCCTGAACGCCGCCGCGAACGTGCGCGTCCTGCTGGCCGAGACAGCGGCCTGGCGCTTCGCGCTCGCGGTGGACCAGATCGAGATGCGCGACGGCGCCGCATACGCCCCGGACGGGAGGACCATCGGCTACGGCGAACTGGTCTCGGGGGCATCCCTGCATGTCGCCGCCAAGCCCGATGTGCCACGCCGCGAAGGGGGCGCGCGGGTGATCGGAGAGGATCTGGCGCGAATCGACATACCGGCCAAGGTGAGCGGTGGCGAGGCCTTCCTGCAGGACATGCGCCTGCCCGGCATGCTGCATGCCCGCGTCGTGCGAGGACCAAGCGACGGCACGCGGCTGAAGCAGGCAAATATTGAGGCCGTCGCTACGATGCCCGGCGTTCTGCAGGTCATACGCAACGGACGTTTCACCGCCATCGTGGCGGACGATGAATGGCGAGCCGTGAAGGCATTGTATCGACTGCAGGCCGCCGGCTGGGAACGCATCGGCGAGCCTCTGCCGGCAAAGCGCATGCGCGAGGCGATCCGCGGCCTGCCGGCCCAGCCAGTGCCGATCTTTCACTATCCCGGTCCCCCGGCACCCCCCGAGGCGCACACGTTGACCGCACGCTACAGCCGGCCCTGTCTGATGCACGGCTCGATCGGACCGTCCTGTGCCGTGGCGCTTTGGGAAGACGACAGTGTGACCGTCTGGACACACAGCCAGGGCGTTCATCCGCTGCGCACGGCTCTCGCCGAGCTGCTCGGCCTCGCGCTTGAGCGCGTGCGCTGCGTCCATGTCGAGGGCGCCGGCTGCTACGGGCACAATGGCGCCGACGACGTCGCGGCCGATGCAGCCCTCGCCGCGCGCGCCGTCCCCGGTCAGCCGGTGCGTTTGCAGTGGATGCGCGAGCAGGAGCATGGGTGGGAGCCGCTCGGCTCGACAATGACGGTCGAGATGTCCGGATCGCTTGGTCTCGATGGCCGCATCGTCGCTTGGCAGCACGAGGTCTGGAGCAATACCCACAGCACGCGCCCGACGACCGCCGGCGGGCTGCTGGCCGGAGCCGAGGTCGAACCGCCGTTCGTGCCTCCTCGGCCACTGCCGATCCGACTGCCGGAAGGGGGCGCCGCCCGCAACAGCACTCCGATCTACGACCTTCCCAATGCACGCGGGACCTTGCACTTCGTCGAGGAGATGCCGGTGCGCGTCTCGGCGCTCCGCAGCTTGGGCGCACAGATGAACGTATTCGCGATCGAGTCCTTCATGGATGAGCTCGCGCAGGCCGCAGCGATCGACCCGGTGGCATTCCGCCTCGCCCACTTGCGGGACGAGCGCGCGCGGGAGGTGGTGCAAATCGCCGCCGAGCGGTTCGGCTGGTCGGCCCGCGGCCGCGGCACGGGGTTCGCCTTCGCACGCTACAAGAATCTCGCCAGCTATTGCGCGGTGGCAATGGACGTGCGTATCGACCGGGAAACGGGCGAGATCCACATGCCGCGCGTGGTCGCGGCAGTCGACTGCGGCGAGGCGGTCAGCCCGGACGGCATCCGCAACCAGATCGAGGGCGGCATCGTGCAGTCGCTGAGCTGGACGATGCGCGAGTCGGTGACATTCGACACGACGCATCGCACCAGCTTCGACTGGAGCGCCTATCCCATCCTGCGCTTCCCCGCGATGCCCGGTCGGGTAGAGGTGCATGTGATCGACCGGCCGAAGCAGCCGTTCCTCGGCCCTGGCGAAGCTGCCCAGGGGCCGGCGGCGGCGGCTCTCGCCAATGCCGTCGCCCATGCGCTGGGAATACGATTGCGCGACATGCCGCTTTCGCCGGAGCGGATCAGGGCAGCCCTCAGACCGACGCCTGCGGCGCCACGCCAAGCCGCCGGATGATCTCTGCCACGATCTCCGCCGGGCTTCCGGCGACATCGACCACGACTGGCTGCTCGTCGTCGGCCGGCTCCTCGAGGGTCGCGAACTGGCTATCGAGCAGGCCGACGGGCATGAAATGCCCGTGCCGCGCCGCCATCCGCCGATGGATCAGCTCACGCGACCCCTTGAGATAGACCAGACGAACGTCGGGCCGGTAGCCGATCAGGATCTCGCGATAGGCCCGCTTCAGCGCCGAGCAGGTGACGACCCCCGCCTCGCCCCGTGTGCGCCAGTCGTCGATACGATGCGCAATCGCCTGCAGCCACGGCAGCCGGTCGGCATCGGTGAGCGCCGTGCCGTTCTTCATCTTCTCGACGTTACTACTCGGGTGCAAATCGTCGCCTTCCAGGAAGCCGACGCCCAGCGCGCCTGCCAGCATCTCGGCGATGGTGGTCTTGCCGGAGCCGGAGACGCCCATGACGACAAGGATCGTATTGAAGCCCATGATCCTGGGTACCGTAATCAGAGGTGAGGCGACAGTGATGACCGACAAGGAAATTGCACCCGCGGCACCGACCTGCACGCTGGTAATCTTCGGCGCGACCGGCGACCTGACCCGCCGGCTGCTGCTTCCGGCCCTGCGTAACTTGCACCGCGATGGATTGCTGCCGGAGGACTTCGCGCTCGTCGGCATCGCGTCGCGCGAGCTCGGCGACGATGGCTTTCGCGATCACCTGCGGCAAGGCATGAAGGAGTTTGGGGGCGGCAATGGCCCTGGCGATATGGACTGGTTCCTGACGCGTGTTCGCTATCTGGCGGGCAAGTTCGAAGCACCCGAGACATACGAGGCGCTTACCAGGATGCTGGATGCGGGCCGCAACGTGCTGTTCTATCTCGCCACGCCGCCATCGCAGTTCGCCGTGATTGCCGGCCGTCTCGGCGAGGCCGGTCTTCTGACGGAAGGCGATCAGGCGTGGCGGCGCCTGATCATAGAAAAGCCGTTCGGCCACGACCTGCCTTCCGCGATCGCCCTCAACGAGAAGATCCTCGGCGTAGCGCGCGAGGAGCAGGTCTTCCGCATCGATCACTATCTCGGCAAGGAGACGGTGCAGAACATCCTGGTCTTCCGCTTCGCCAACGGTTTCGTCGAACCGCTGTGGAACCGCAACCATATCGATCACGTACAGATCACGGTGGCGGAGACAGTGGGCGTGGGGCAGCGCGGCAAGTTCTACGACGCCACCGGGGCGCTGCGCGACATGGTGCCCAACCACCTGTTCCAGCTGCTCACATTGATCGCCATGGAACCGCCGAGCTGTTTTGCAGCGGATGCCACGCGGAGCGAGAAGGCGAAGGTGCTGGACGCCGCACGCGCCTTCGGTGCCAACGACGCCCGTCGCAACGTGGTGCGCGCGCAGTACGGCACGGGCACGATCAATGGCGAGGAGGTCGTGCCCTATCGTCAGGCGCCACACGTGCCGCCCGAGTCGACGACCGAGACTTTCGTCGCCATGAAGCTCGCCATCGACAATTGGCGCTGGGCCGGGGTGCCGTTCTACCTGCGCACCGGGAAGGCGCTGGCGCGGCGGCGCACGGAGATCACCATTCAATTCAAGCAGGCGCCTCTTGCGCTGTTCCGCGACACGCCGATCGACCGCTTGCCATTCAACGATCTCACTCTTCACATCCAGCCGGACGAGGGTGTCACCCTGGGCTTCGGCGTGAAGATCCCCGGGCCCGCGGTGAAAATCGATGGCGTCGGCATGAAGTTCCGGTACGAAGACGCCTTCCAGTCCAAGGCCAGCACCGGCTACGAGACGCTGATCTACGACTGCATGACCGGAGATGCCTCGCTGTTCCAGCGCGCCGACACGATCGAGGCAGGCTGGCGGCTGATGCAGCCAGTGCTCGACGATTGGAAGCAGCAGGAGGAACGTGCGCTTCCGGTCTACCGCGCCGGCAGCTCAGGTCCCAGAGAGGCCGATGAACTGCTGACTCGCGATGGAAGAAGCTGGCGCCCGATCGGCGGCAGTGCCGATGCTCGACCATGAAGATCTCGGCCCTGATCTCCGACGTCGACGGCACCCTGGTGACGCACGACAAGGTGGTGACGCCGCGTACTCGTGAAGCGGTGGCGGCGTTGCAGGCTCGCGGCATCGGCTTCGCCGCCATCAGCGGCCGACCTCCGCGCGGAATGCTGATGCTGGTCGAGCCGCTCGCGCTCACGGGGCCGATTGCCAGCTTCAATGGTGGGCTGATCACGCGTCCCGACCTGACACCGATCGAGGAGCATGCGCTGGCGCCGGAGACGGCGCGGCAGGCAAATGCGCTGCTGCGCGGTTGGGGGCTCGACGTATGGGTCTTCGCCGGCCAGGAATGGTTTCTGACCGCTCCGGACGGCAGCCGGGTCGCGGGCGAGATCAAGACCGTTCTCTACCAGCCGCTGGCGGTAACCGATTTCGACGGTGCTCTGGAGAATGCCTTCAAGATCGTCGGCGTCAGCGACGATCCCGAGTTTCTCGCGCGCTGCGAGACCGAGGTGCGGGCAGCGCTGGGCGACGCGGCTTCGGCATCGCGCTCGCAGGCCTTCTATCTCGACATCACCCATCCTGCGGCGAACAAGGGACACGGCGTGCAGCGCCTCGCGGCACTGATGGGCGTGCCGATGAGCGAGATCGCCGTCATAGGGGACAGCTACAACGACATCGACATGTTCGCGCAAAGTTCCCTCAGCATCGCCATGGGCAATGCTCCGGCCGACGTGAAGCGGCACGCACACTTCGCCACGTCGTCAAATGACGAAGATGGCTTCGCGCAAGCGATCCATGACTATATCCTCGACGCATGATTCAGCCGCTACTTGAAGTTCTGGCAGATGCCGACGCGCTCGCCCGGCGCGCCGCCGACCTCATGGTCGCGGCGGCGGTCGCGAAGGATGGTCCGTTCGCCGTCGCCTTGTCGGGGGGCTCGACACCGAAGCGCCTCTACCAGCTGCTCTCAGCCATGTCCTTCCCCTGGGCGCGAACCCATTGGTTCTGGGGTGATGAACGCTTCGTGTCCGCCGATGATCCCGCCAGCAACTATCGAATGACACGTGAAGCTCTGCTCTCGCACGTCCCCGTGCCTGCGGATCAGATTCATCCCGTTCCCACGACCGGCTTGAACCCGGAAGAAGCGGCCGCGCAGTATGAAGCCACCCTCAAGGCCTTTCACGGCGCGCAGCACCTGGCGCCCGACCGGCCGCTGTTCGACGTCGTTCTGCTGGGCCTAGGCACCGACGGACACACGGCGTCCCTGTTTCCCGGCAAGCCGATGCTCGACGAACGTCGCCGCTGGGTCGGCGCCACGGACGATCCCCACGGCGCGCCGCGCATCACCCTCACCTACCCCGCTCTGGAGAGCAGCCGCGAGACGATCTTCCTGGTCGCCGGCCTCGATAAACGGGACAGGCTGCGCGAGGTCCTCGCCGCCGATGGACGCCTGCCCGCTGCGCGGTTGCAACCACAGGGAACGCTGCGTTTCCTGGCCGATCGCGCGGCGGCGGGCGATTGATGGATCGCGAGGCGCTGAAGCGCGCCGCGGCGGCTCGCGCGATCGAGGAGATCCGGGACGGCATGGTCGTGGGCCTCGGCAGCGGCTCGACAGCCGAGATCGCCGTCGAATTGCTGGCCGCGCGCGGCCCGCGGATCGTCGGCGTACCCACCTCGCAGCGCACGGCGGGGCTCGCGCGTTCCCTTGGCATTGCGCTCGCGAGCCTTGATGACCAGCCCGAACTCGACCTCGTCATCGACGGCGCCGACCAAGTCGAACGCGGCACGCTGAACCTCGTCAAGGGATTGGGAGGCGCGTTGCTGCGGGAGAAGCTCGTCGCCAGCGCCGCGCACCGCATGATCGTTATGGTCGATGACAGCAAGCTGGTGGAGCGGCTGGGCGGACACACGCCCCTGCCCGTGGAGATCGTCGCCTACGGCTGGCGTTCGACCCTTCGAAGGCTGGAGCGCGCAGGACTCCGCCCGACCCTTCGGCGCACCGCCGGGGATCCCTTCGTGACGGACGGCGGCAACTACATCGCCGACTGCATGCTGGAGGTGGTTGGCGACGCCGCAGGTCTCGAACGGGAACTCTCCGCTATCGTCGGCATTATAGAAACTGGACTCTTTCTCGGTCTTGCCTCGCGCGTCATCGTGGCGGGGCCCCATGGCGTGGAGATCATCGAACCATGAGTGACGCCGGCTCCGGTCCCCATACTCTCGCGATCGATATCGGCGGTTCCGGCCTCAAGGCCTCAGTTCTGGACGCCGCGGGCAGAATGATCGTGAAGCGCGTGCGGACACCGACGCCATCGCCAGCCACCCCCTCCGCCGTCCTCGATAAGCTCGCCGACTTGATCCAGCCGTTGCCGCGGTTCGACCGGATTTCGATCGGCTTCCCAGGCGTGGTACGCCGCGGTGCGGTGATCACGGCACCCAATCTCGGAACGAAGGCCTGGCGCGGCTTCGCCCTTCAAGATGAAATTTCGAAGCTCTTCGGCAAGCCGGCGCGGCTCGAGAACGATGCCGAGGTAGCCGGCCTCGGCGTCATCGAAGGCAAAGGCCTCGAAGTGGTGGTCACGCTCGGCACCGGCTTCGGCAGTGCCATCTTCAATGACGGCCGCATGACGCCACACCTGGAACTCGCGCATCATCCTGTGCGGCGGTCGGAGACGTACGATCAATATGTCGGCGACGCGGCGTTGGAGGCGATTGGCCGAAAGAAATGGAATCGGCGGGTGCTGCGGGTCATTGTCATCCTGCGAACTTTGCTCAACTACGACACGCTCTATATCGGCGGCGGCAACGCAAGAAACATTACGTTCAAGTTGCCGAAGAATGTCGTCCTTGCGTCCAACGAAAGGGGAATCACCGGTGGGATAAGGCTTTGGGAAGACCGGGTCTGGCATCCGCACTAGAGGGGATGCCGATCGGCGGAAAAAATTCAAGCATCCGCACGCAGTGAAGGATATGCTGCGCCGGAGCCTCGAGCAGGGACGCAAACGTTCCGGCTGAGCATCGCGGGGGGAGACCTCGGTGCAATCTCTTTGGCAGAGCGGCGTGCTGGATCCTCAGGGTCCAGTGGGTGCCGCCGAGCGACTGATCCTGTTGAACGCCACGGCAATCATGCTGGCCATCATCGTGCCCGTGATCGTGCTGACGCTTGGCTTCGCGTGGTGGTTCCGGGCCGGCAATACACGAGCCCGGTATCTCCCCGACTGGGAGTATTCCGGACCGGTGGAACTCGTCGTGTGGTCGATCCCCGCTCTGGTCGTGATGTTCCTGGGCGGCATAGCCTGGGTCGGTGCGCATGATCTCGATCCGTCACGGCCGCTGGAAAGCGAGACCAAGCCACTCGACGTCCAGGTGGTGGCGCTCGACTGGAAATGGCTCTTCATCTACCCCGAGCACGGCATCGCCAGCGTGAATCGCCTCGTCGTGCCCGCCGGCACGCCGCTCCGCTTCGCCATTACCTCCGCAGGCGTCATGAACAGCTTTTTCGTGCCGCAACTCGGCAGCCAGATCTATGCCATGTCCGGCATGGCGACGCGCCTCTACCTGCAGGCCGACAATCCGGGCAAGTATCCGGGCATCAGCGCCCAGTTCAGCGGTGCAGGCTTCTCCGACATGCGCTTCGTGGTCGAGGCGGTGCCGGCCGAGCAGTTCGCGACCTGGCTCGCGTCCACGCAGGGCACCGGCGAGAAGCTCGACGTCGCGAGCTATGGGAAGCTCGGGCGGCCAGGTCTCGTCGACACGCCCATAACCTTCGGCAGCGTGGCGCCGGGCGTCTTCGAATCCGCCATCCGCAACGCGATCCAGTGAAGTTTGGTCTGTTATGTTCGGAAAACTAACCTGGGACGCGATCCCCTTTACCCAACCCATCCCGATGGCGGCATCGCTCGGGGTGATCCTCGTGATCGGCGCGATCATCGCGCTTGTGTTATGGAAAGGCTGGACGCGCTATCTGTGGGACGAGTGGATCACCAGCGTCGACCACAAGCGGCTCGGCGTGATGTATGCCCTGCTCGCCCTTGTCATGCTGATCCGCGGATTCGTCGATGCGCTGATGATGCGCAGCCAGCTCGCCATAGCGGCGGGCGGCGCGCAGGGCTATCTGCCGCCCGAGCACTACAATCAGATCTTCTCGGCGCATGGCACGATCATGATCTTCTTCGTCGCCATGCCGTTCGTGATCGGCCTGATGAACTTCGCCGTTCCGCTACAGCTGGGCATTCGCGACGTGGCCTTCCCAGTGCTCAATTCGGTGAGCTTCTGGCTCACTGCGTCGGGCGTCCTGCTGGTCAACCTGTCGCTCGTGCTGGGTTCGTTCGCCCGCACCGGCTGGCTGGTCTACCCGCCACTGTCGGAGCTTGCCTACTCGCCGGACGTGGGCGTCGACTATTACCTTTGGGCGGTGCAGATCTCGGGCGTCGGCACGCTGCTGACCGGCATCAACTTCACCACCACGATCCTGAAGCTGCGCGCCCCGGGCATGGGCTACGGCCGCATGCCGATCTTCTGCTGGACGGCACTCGCCTCGAACCTGCTGATCGTCGCGGCCTTCCCGATCCTGACCGCTACCCTGGCGATGCTGCTGCTCGACCGCTATCTCGGCTTCCATTTCTTCACGACCGACGCCGGCGGCCACGCGATGATGTACATCAACCTGATCTGGGCGTGGGGCCATCCCGAGGTCTACATCCTGATCCTGCCGGCTTTCGGCGTGTTCTCGGAGGTGATCGCGACCTTCTCGGGCAAGCCGCTGTTCGGCTACCGGTCGATGGTGGCGGCGACGCTCGCCATCTGCGTGCTGTCCTTCATGGTCTGGCTGCACCATTTCTTCACCATGGGCAGCGGCGCCGACGTGAACGCCTTCTTTGGCGTCATGACCATGATCATCGCCGTGCCGACTGGCGTGAAGGTCTTCAACTGGCTGTTCACGCTGTACGGCGGAAGGGTGCGCTTCGCCACGCCGCTGCTGTGGACCTTGGGCTTCATGTGCACTTTCGTGATCGGCGGCATGACCGGCGTGCTGCTGTCCATTCCGCCGGCCGACTTCGTGCTGCACAACAGCCTGTTCCTGGTGGCGCACTTCCACAACGTCATCATCGGCGGCGTGCTGTTCGGCGCATTCGCCGGCTACATCTACTGGTTCCCCAAAGCGTTCGGCTTCACCCTCGACGAACGCCTCGGCAAGGCCGCATTCTGGTGCTGGCTGGTCGGCTTCTATCTCGCCTTCATGCCGCTCTACGCGCTCGGTCTCATGGGCGCGACGCGGCGCATGCAACACTATCACGAAACCGGCTGGCAGCCGCTGATGCTGGTGGCGATGGCGGGAGCCCTCGTGATCCTGGCGGGGATCGTGCTCATCGGCCTGCAACTCTATGTCAGCATTCGCAGCCGGACATCGCGCCTCGACCGGACGGGCGACCCGTGGAACGGCCGCACGCTCGAATGGTCGATACCGTCCCCGCCGCCGCCCTGGAACTTCTCGGTCGAGCCCCGGGTGCAGGGCGCCGACGCCTACTGGGGCATGAAGCAGGCCGGCAAGGAAGCCGCCGCGCAGGAGCCGCAGTGGCAGGACATCCACCTGCCGCGATCGACGCCGGTCGGCGTCGTGCTCGCTTTCTTCGCGACCTTCTTCGGTTTCGCCATGATCTGGCACATCTGGTGGCTGGCGATCGCCGGCCTGGCCGGCCTGACGGTGACGGCGCTCGTCCATGCGTGGCGCGTGGATAGCGAGATCACCGTGCCTGCCCTGCAGATCGGCGAGTACGAACGCCGGAGGCGCAACACATGAGCCTCGCGGACGACCTAACCCGACCCGTCGAGGGCGACGAGGACACGACGCCCTACTCCGAGCGAGGCCCCGCCCCGATCGACGTGGTGGCGGGCTTCGGCTTCTGGTTGTTCCTGCTGAGCGACATCGTGATGTTCTCGGCGCTGTTCGCGGCCTACGCCGTGCTGGCGGATCACACCGCCGGCGGACCCGACGGGCTGAAGCTGTTCAATCGCGGCTACGTCCTGATCGAGACGATGTGCCTGCTGTTCTCGAGCTTCACCTGCGGCATGTGCTCGCTCGCCATGGAGCGGCGGAGCGCGGGGGCATTCCATCTCTGGGCTTTGGTGACGATCCTGCTGGGCGGCGCGTTCCTCGGGCTCGAGATAGCGGAGTTCAGCCGCATGATAGCGGAGGATGCCGGCCCGACCCGCAGCGCCTTCCTGTCGGCCTTCTTCACGCTGGTCGGCACACATGGTCTGCACGTCACCCTTGGCCTGCTATGGTTCGTGTCGATGATGGCGCAGGTCGCAACGCTCGGTTTCCAACCGGTCGTGATGCGCCGGCTGCGCTGCCTGACGCTGTTCTGGCATGCGCTGGACATTGTCTGGATAGGCGTATTCACCATTGTGTATCTGGGAGCCCGCTGGTGACCGAATCGTCGAGCAAGGGCCACCGCACGCCCGGCAAGCCGCATAGCGGCGTGCTCACCTATCTCGCGGGCCTGGGATTCGCCATCGTGCTCACGCTCGCCTCGTTCTGGGCGGCAGGCACCAATGCGATCTGGGAGCCGGCTGTCCCGATCCTGCTGGCCGCGCTCGCCATCGGCCAGATGGGCGTGCACGTGGTCTTCTTCTTCCATCTCTCGAGCGGCCCGGGCGACACCAACAACCTCCTCGCCCTGATCTTCGGCGTCTTCGTCGTCGGCCTCGTCGTGTTCGGCTCGATCCTCATCATGTCCAACCTCGACGCCAACATGGTGCCGATGGACAAGCTCATGAAGATGCAGCGGTGATTATCGCCGGGAGCACGTATTCAGAGGAACGACATGCCGCCGCTCAGCGCCACCGTCTGGCCGGTCATGTAGGCGTTGCGCACCAGCATCATCACGACCAGCGCGCATTCCTCGGGCGTGCCGAAGCGGCCGAGCGGGATGCGCGCCGGCGATGAGGCGACGCCCTGCTTGACCATGTCGGTCTCGATCAGCGATGGCGCCACGGCATTCACGGTGATGCCGTCCTTGACCAGCCGCGCGGCATAGCCCCGCGTTATGCCCTCCATGCCGGCCTTCGAGGCGTTGTAGTGCGGGCCGACGCCGCCGGCCCCGCGTGCTGCGCCGGAGGAGATATTGACGATGCGGCCCCATTGGCGCGCCCGCATGCCGGGAATCACCGCCTGGGTGCAGAGAAAGACCGACTTGAGGTTCACTGCGATGGTGAGGTCGAAATCCGCCTCGGTGAGCTCGTCGACGCTGCGGACCAGGCCGATCCCGGCATTGTTGACCAGCACGTCGACCGGCCCGAACTCTCGCTCGACGGCGGCTATCAGCCGCGAGACCTCCTCAGACCTCGAAACGTCACCCTGGACGGCGACTGCCGTGCCGCCTTTGGCACGAATCTCCTCGACCACGGCCCCCGCTTCAGCCGCATTTTCGCGGAAATTAACCGCAACTGACACGCCTGCTTCGGCCAGCGAAACGGAAATGGCCCGCCCGATCCCACGTGAGCCGCCGGTGACCAGGGCCACCCGTTTCGCCAGATCAGTCATACGCCCCTCCCGATATCGACCGCGCCGCCCGGCCATGTTACGGCATATCGAACGGTCTCAGGGAGATTCACATGGCCCGGCTCGGTTTCGGCGCGTTCATCGCCCCCCATCATCCCATCGGCGAAAACCCGATGCTCCAGTTCCGGCGCGACATCGCGCTGGCCAAGCACCTCGACGAGCTCGGCTACGACGAGTTCTGGTGCGGCGAGCATCACTCCTCCGGTTGGGAGATGATCGCCTCGCCCGAGATGTTCCTGGCCGCGGCAGCGGAGCACACCAAGCGCATCAAGCTCGCGACGGGCGTGATCTCGCTGCCCTACCACAACCCGTTCAACGTCGCCCAGCGCATGGTCCAGCTCGACTGGATGAGCGGCGGCCGCGCGATCTTCGGCTCGGGCCCCGGCGCCCTGCCATCCGACGCCTACGCGCTCGGCATCGACCCGATGACCCAGCGCGACCGCCAGGACGAGGCGATCGACATCATCCGCCGGCTGTTCCGCGGCGAGCGGGTGACGCAGAAGGGCGCGTGGTACGACCTGCACGATGCCGGCCTCCAGCTCCTGCCGCTGCAGGAGGAGATGCCCTTCGCCGTCGCCTCGCAGATCAGCCCGTCGGGCATGACGCTGGCTGGCAAGTACGGCATCGGCATCATCTCGCTCGGCTCGATGTCGAGCGAGGGCCTGACGGCGCTGCCGACCCAGTGGGGCTTCGCCGAGAGCGCGGCGAAGAAGCACGGCACGACCGTCGACCGCAAGAACTGGCGCGTGCTGCTCAACTGGCACATCGCCGAGACCCGCGAGAAGGCGCGCGAGGAGGCCAAGCACGGCCTGATGCGCTGGCACAACGAATACATCCACGGCACGCTGCAGCGGCCGGGATCGGTCGCCTACACCTCGCCCGACCAGGCGGTCGACGAGATGGGCGGCCCCGGCTCGGCGGCGGTGATCGGCACGCCGGACGACCTCGTGAAGATGATCAAGAGCGTGGTCGACAAGAGCGGCGGCTTCGGCACCTGCGTCGGCTTCGTGCACGACTGGGCCAACCCGGAGAACACCTTCCGCAGCTGGGACATGGTCGCGCGCTACGTCATCCCGGAGATCAACGGCTACGTGACAAAGCTCCGCGAGTCCGAGAAGTACCTCCAGGTCAACCGCGGCGTGTTCGAGCGCGCGGGCCAGGCGATCATGGCCAAGATCATGGAGAACGCCGACGCCGCCGAAGCGCTCAAGGTGACGACCAACCCGCGTGTCGCCGCCGCCTCGGCGCAAATTCCGAAAGGACTGGGCAAGCAGGCGGCAGAGTAACTTTTCAGCCAACAATCTTCTTCTCTCCGTCCGACCGAAGAGAAGAAATTTTTCCATTGCCGTTCTTCACACGCCGCGCAACGCTGTCTTAATCAGCAGCGGAGGGGGGAGAATGCGCGGGATACTCGTCACGTTGGGCGCGATTGCACTCGCCTGCCCGGCGGCGGCGCAGGCCAGTGGGCCGACGGGCCAGGCCATGGCGCAGAACTGCTACGTCTGCCACGGCCCGGCCGGTCGCAGCGCGCCACCGATTCCGAGCATTGCCCGCATGCCGGCCGACTTTCTTCGCGGCCGCATGATGGAGTTCAAGAGCGGCCAGCTTCCCTCGACCGTGATGGCCCGCATCGCCAAGGGTTACAGCGACGAGCAGATCGTGGCGATCTCCGACTATCTCGCCTCGCTCAAGTAGGAGACCCGCCCATGAAGACCACACGTCGTGCGGCCCTGAAGGCTGGCGCTGCCCTTGGCCTGACGTCTCTTGCCCTGCCCTCGGTGGCGCGCGCCGCCAGCGGTTCGGTTGTCGTGATCGGCGCGGGCTTCGGCGGCGCGACCGCCGCGCGCTACCTCAAGGCCGCCAGTCCGTCGCTCGAGGTGACGCTGGTCGAGCGCGAGACGAGCATACTCACCTGCCCGTTCTCGAACGGCGTCATCGCCGGTTACAATACCATGGCCGACATCACCCGCAGCCTCGACGGCGTCCGCGCCGCAGGCGTGAAGGTGGTGAAGGGCGAAGCAACCGCCATCGATACGGCGGCACGCTCGGTGCGGATGGCCGACGGCACGCAACTCGCCTACGACCGCCTGGTGGTCTCTCCCGGCATCGACCTCAATTACGAAGGACTGCCCGGCTACAGCGCCGCGGCGGCGGAGATCCTGCCGCATGCCTGGAAGGCCGGGCCGCAGACGCTTCTCCTTCGCAATCAGCTGGAAGCGATGCCCGACGGCGGCACCTTCATCGTTGTGGCGCCCGCCAATCCGTTCCGCTGCCCGCCGGGGCCTTACGAGCGCATCAGCCTCGTGGCGAGCTACTTCAAGGCGAAGAAGCCGAAATCGAAGATCCTGGTGTTCGACGCCAAGGACGCGTTCTCCAAGCAAGGGCTTTTCCAGTCGGCCTGGGAATCGGAGTTTCCGGGCATGGTCGCCTGGATCGCGGGCAAGGATGGCGGCAAGGTCGAGAAGGTCGACGCACAGGCGAAGACGGTGACCAGCGGCTTCGGCACGGAGAAGGGCGACGTCATCAACGTCATCCCGCCTCAGCGCGCCGGGGCGATCGCCGTTGCCGCCGGCCTCACCGGGGATAACGGCTGGTGCCCTGTCGATCCGATGACTTTCGCCTCCACCAAGGCGCAGCATGTCTACGTCGTCGGCGATTCCTCGATCGCCGGAGCAATGCCGAAGTCCGGCTCCTCGGCCAATGCTCAGGCCAAGGTCGCGGCGGCGGCCATCATCGCCAGCCTCGACGGCAAGCCCGCACCGGCGCCCGCCCTGTTCAACATCTGCTACAGCCTGGTCAACCCCAACTACGGCATCTCGGTCGCCGACGTGTACCAGGCCACGGACAAGGGCATCGTTCCGACCCCGAATGCCGGCGGCGTCAGCGTCGCCAAGCCGACGTCGCTCAACGAGCGCGCGCTCGAGGCGCTCTACGCCGTGTCCTGGTATCGCAACATCTCGGCGGACACGTGGGGATAGGCGCGCCTCGGGCGGGGCGTCTATCCCTCGCTCGCGCCGAAAGCCTGGCGCATGGCCTGCACGGCCTGCTGGTGCGGCGTCCATAGCCGGCCGCCGACCACGCCGCCGTCGACCACCAGGTCGTGGCCGTTGATGAAAGTCGAGTCGTCGGAGGCGAGGAAGACGGCGGCCTTGGCGATGTCGTCGGTGCGGCCGGCGCGCGGGATGGGCTGCAGCGCCGCCATGGTCTTGGCTGCCGCCTCGGCATAGCTGTCGGCCTTGCCGTGCTCGACGCCGAGCGCCTTGGCGAAGATGCCGGTGGCGATGCCGCCCGGCGAGATCGAGTTGCAGCGGACGTTCTTCTCGCCCAGCTGCATGGCGGCGCACACCGTGAGGTGGTTCACGGCGGCCTTGGCCGCACCGTAGATCATCGAGGTCGAGTAGCCGGCGCGGCGGCCGGCGATGCTGCCGTTGTTGATGATGCTGCCCGAGCCCTGTTTCATCATGATCGGCGCGGCATGCTTCATGCCGAGCATGACCGAGCGCACCAGCGTCGCCATCGCCGCGTCGAAGCCCTCGACCGGGATGGTCTCGATGCCGCCGACCGGCGCCGGGCCGCCGGCATTGTTGAACAGGCAGTCGAGCCGGCCCCAAGTGGACAGGCAGGCGTCGAACATCGCTTTCACGTCGGCTTCATCGGTCGCATCGGCCTTGAAGAAGAGGCAATTCTCCTTGCCCAGGCTCGCTTCGAGCGATTGACCCAGCTCCGCGCGTCTGCCCGTCGCCAGCACCTTGGCGCCCTCCGCCACGAAGATCTCGACGGTGCGCCGGCCGATGCCGCTGGTCGCCCCGGTGACGATGGTGATCTTGCCGTCGAGCTTGCCCATGGATATCTCCCCGTTGTTGTGGTCGGGATGATACATCAAGCCCGGGCAGGAGAAGCGAATGACAGTATTGGGAATCCTGGGCGGCAGCGGTGTCTATGAAATCGCCGGGCTGCAGAATGCGCAGTGGCGGCGCGTCGAATCGCCGTTCGGCAAGACCTCCGACGAATTCCTGTTCGGCGAGCTCGACGGGCAGGCACTGGTCTTCGTGCCGCGTCATGGTCGCGGCCACTTCCATTCGCCGACGTCGATCAACTACCGCGCAAACATCGACGCGCTGAAGCGGGTCGGCGTCACCGACATCCTGTCGCTGTCGGCCTGCGGCTCGCTGCGAGAGGACCTGCCGCCGGGCCATTTCATGATCGTCGACCAGTTCATCGACCGCACCTTCGCCCGCGAGAAGAGCTTTTTCGGCGAGGGCCTGGTGGCCCATGTCTCGATGGCGCAACCGACCTGCAACAGGCTGGCGCACGCCGTGCACGAGTGTGCGAAGGAAGCCGGCTTCCCGATCAGGTTGGGCGGCACCTACATCGCGATGGAGGGGCCGCAATTCTCCAGTCTTGCCGAATCGAATCTCTACCGTAGCTGGGGTTGCGACGTGATCGGCATGACCAACATGCCCGAGGCCAAGCTCGCCCGCGAGGCGGAGATCTGCTACGTCACCGTCGCGATGGTCACGGATTTCGATTGCTGGCATCCCGACCACGACCATGTGCAGGTCACCGACATCGTGCGCGTGCTGCTCGACAACGCCGAGCGGGCGAAGACCCTCGTCGCGATGATGGCGCCGCGCCTCAAGGCGCACCGTCCTGCTCCCTGCCCGTCCGGCTGCGACCGCGCGCTCGAACACGCGCTGATCACGTCACCCTCCGCGCGCTCGCCCGAAATGGTGAAGAAGCTCAGCGCCGTCGCCGGCCGCGTGCTCGGGTAAACACGCCTCAAGTTCCTCTCGGCGCGCAGCGCGGGGAGGAATTCCATTCGCTATTCAGATCACCGGCGCCAGCCGGTGCGCGACTTGCGACGCGTAGCGGGATGCGACCGGCAGGAAGGCGCGGAAGTCGAGGTGGCTCCGCGCGCTCGCGAGGTCGCTGAGGCAGCGCACGTTGACGAACGGGATGTCTCCCCAGCGCCGCGCCACCTGGGCGACCGCCCCGCCTTCCATCTCGACGGCCTGCGCCGCGAACTCGAGATGCAGCCGCTCCCGCAGCGCGTCGGAATTGACGAAGCTGTCCCCGGTCAGGATCGTGCCGAAATGGATCGCAGGCTGACGTTCTCCCACGCCCACGCTCTGCGGTAACGGCGCGAGCGCAAGCCCATGCACCGCCTCTCGCAGGCGGATGACCAGCGGCTCAGCCTCGAAATAGCCCGGCGTCGGATCGTCGCCCCGCGACGGCCGGCTGCCGGGCTGGATCGTCAGGAAGCCGTCCTCCTTGTGCACCCCGTAATCATGCTGGGCGTGGCTCACGCCGACCACGACGTCGCCGACGCCGAGCGCCGGATCGAGACCGCCCGCCACGCCACACATCATCAGCGCCCGGCAATCGAACCGGTCGAGGAGCAGCGACGTGGCCACGCCGGCATTGACCTTGCCCGCGCCCGATTCGACGAACACGGCCTCCCGGCCGGCGATCGCGCCGCGCCAGAATGCCAGGCCGCCGATCCGATGCGCGACGCCGGATTGATCGGAGAGATGGGCGAACTCCTCCGGCAGCGCGGATATGACGCCCAGAAGCCTATTGGACATGGCTGAATGGGCTATAAGGTCGCCGCCCCGATGTCCAATACGCTTCCCGAGCTTTCGACCCTGCGCGAGACCTGCACCGGCCTCGCCCGCGACGCCGCGCGCGAGATCATGCGCATCTATGCCGGCGATCTCGGCGAGCGCACAAAGGCCGACCGGAGCCCGGTCACCGATGCCGATCACGCGGCCGAGGCGATCATCGTCGCGGGATTGCGAAGGCTGACGCCCGATCTCGCGGTGGTCGCCGAGGAAGAGATGGCGGCCGGCCACGTGCCCGAGCTCAAGGGCCGGCCATTCTGGCTCGTCGACCCGCTCGACGGCACCAAGGAATTCATCAAGAGGAATGGCGAGTTCACGGTGAACATCGCTCTCATCCATCACGGCCGTCCGACCCTCGGCATCGTGCTGGCGCCCGTCCCCGACACGCTGTGGCGCGGAGTCGACGGCTTGGGTGCCGACAAGAGCGAGAACGGCGGCGCGTTTCGCCCGATCGCCGTGCGTGCACCGCCGTCGGAGGGCCTGACCGCCTGCGCCAGCCGCAGCCACGCGATATACAACGATCTCGATATCTGGTTCCGCAACAACGGCCTCACCGTCGCCGAGCGCATCCAGGCGGGGTCGTCCCTGAAGTTCTGCCTGATCGCCGAGGGCAAGGCCGACATCTACCCGCGCTTCGGGCCGACCAACGAATGGGATACGGCGGCGGGACAGGGCGTGCTCGAAGCGGCCGGCGGCGAGGTCGTCACGACCGACGATCGCCCACTCACCTACGGCAAGGCGCGGTTCAGCAATCCGCATTTCATTGCGCGGAGCAAGGCGGCACGATGAGCCTCGCCGAGGCTGCGCGGCTCATCCGGGCGGGCGAACTGGTCGCCTTCCCGACCGAGACGGTCTACGGCCTGGGCGCCGACGCGACCAACGAGCGCGCCGTTGCAAAGATCTTCGAGGCCAAGGGCCGCCCGCATTTCAATCCACTGATCTCGCACGTGACGGACGCCGCCGAAGCGGAGCGCTTCGTCGTTTGGAGCGAGACAGCCGACAGGCTGGCCGCGAAATTCTGGCCGGGGCCGCTGACGCTGGTGCTGCCGCGCAGCAGCGGCTCGGCCATCGCGCTGCTGACGACAGCGGGGCTCGACAGCGTGGCGATCCGAGCGCCGGCCCATCCGATGGCGCTGGCGTTGATCCGCGCCGCCGGTTGCCCGATCGCCGCGCCCTCGGCCAACCGCAGCGGGGGCGTCAGTCCGACCCGGGCCGAGCACGTCGCGGAATCGCTCGGCGGGCGGGTATCGCTGATCCTCGATGGCGGACGCTGCACCATCGGCGTGGAATCCACCGTGCTCGATCTGACGGGCGAGACGCCGACCCTGCTGCGGCCCGGCGGCGCGACACGCGAGGCGATCGAGGCGGCGATCGGTCCGATCGCTCTCAGTCACGTCCTGCCGACCGGCGATGCGGCGCGCAAATCCCCCGGCCAGCTTGCCAGCCACTATGCCCCCTCTCGCCCGGTGCGGCTGGAAGCCAGCAGTGTCGCTCCCGACGAGGGCCTGCTGGCCTTCGGCACGCCGCTGCCGGGCGCCCGCCTGACCCTCAATCTCAGCCCGCACCGCGATCTGACGGAAGCCGCCGCCAATCTCTTCGCCCAGCTCCGTGCGCTCGACCGGCCGGAGATCGCCCGCATCGCCGTCATGCCGATTCCGCAGACGGGATTGGGCCTTGCAATCAACGACCGGCTGCGCCGGGCGGCGACAGATGACGGGTCGCGCCGACAAGGCTAGACTCCCCCGAAAGCGAGGAAACATGCCCGACACCATCATCCAGCCGACCATCCCCACCACGCCCGTGACGCCCGCCATCCTGGACAGCCTGCGCGCCATCGTCGGCGACAAGGGCCTGATCGCGGACGACCAGGGCAAGGAGCCCTTTATCACCGATTGGCGCCGGACCAGGGTGGGCAACGCCTCGGTCGTGGTGCGGCCCGCCACCGTCGAGGAGACTTCGAAGGTCGTGAAGCTCTGCTACGAGCACGGCATCGCGATCGTGCCGCAGGCGGGCAACACCGGCCTGATGGGCGGCGCCACCCCGTGGCCGACGCACCAGGGCATCGTCCTGTCGGTCGGCCGGATGAACAAGGTTCTGAACGTCGATCCGGTCGGCTACTCGATGACCGTCGAATCCGGCTGCATCCTGCAGACCCTACAGGAAACGGCGGCGGCGCACGATCGGTTCTTCCCGCTCAGCCTCGGCGCGCAGGGCTCCTGCCAGATCGGCGGCAATCTTTCGACCAACGCCGGCGGCGTGCAGGTGCTGCGCTACGGCAATGCGCGCAACCTCGTGATGGGCCTCGAGGTCGTGCTGCCCAACGGCGACATCTGGAACGGCCTGCGCTCGCTCAAGAAGGACAATACCGGCTACGACCTCAAGCACCTGTTCATGGGCGCCGAGGGCACGCTTGGCATCATTACCAAGGCAGTGCTGAAGCTGTGGCCGGCCTCCAAGGACGTCGCCACGGCGTGGCTCGCCGTGCGCGATCCCCAGGCGGCGATCGAGATCCTGTCCGAGGCGCATTCGGCGTCCGAGGACAATGTCGAATCGTGCGAGCTGATGAGTCGCGAGGCCACCGAGATGGTGCTCCGTCATATCCCGGGCGTCCAGGATCCGCTCAAGGCCGACACGCCCTGGTACCTGCTGATGCAGTGGTCGTCGTCGCGGCCCAAGGCCGAGGGAGCCGAGGGCATGTCGGAGAAGATGGAGCAGTTCCTCGGCGAGCAGATGGAAGCGGGCCGCGTGCTCGACGCGGTGATCAGCCAGAGCGAGAGCCAGGCGCGCAACATGTGGAAGATCCGCGAAGGCGTGGCCGAAGCCGGTCGCGCCGAAGGCCCGGGTCTCAGCTACGATATTTCCGTGTCGGTCTCGAAGATCCCCGAGTTCATCGACAAGGGCATCGCGGCGGCGCTAGCCATCCTGCCCGGGCTGCGACCGCATCCGCTGGGCCACATCGGCGACGGCAACGTGCATTTCGGCTTCGGCGCGCCGAAGGGCATGGACCGTCCGACTCTCCAGCAGTACGCGCCCGCCGTGACCCGGGCGGTCAACGACCTGATCACCTCCATGGCGGGCTCGATCTCGGCCGAGCACGGCATCGGCATCGAGAAGCTCGACGAGCTGGCGCACTATCGCAGCAAGATCGAGCTCGACACGATGCGCACCATCAAGCGCTCGCTCGACCCCAAGAACATCATGAACCCCGGCAAGGTGCTGCGGCTGTCGTAGGTCATCTTTCCTCCCTG
>JAHCJV010000219.1 GCA_026126105.1 Enhydrobacter sp. | reverse complement strand
GCGCGACGGGCTCGCGGATCGCAACTATCTCTCCAGCCATACCATCGGCTTCGACCGGGTCGAGCGCGATATCCTGCCTAAGTTCACGCCGGCGAAGACGGCGGAGATCACCGGCCTGCCAGTTGCCGATATCGAGAAGCTCGCGTCGATGTACGGCAACGCCAAGGCTGCGCTGATCCGACTGGGCGAAGGCATGACCCGGCTTGCCAATGGCGGCCAGGCGCTGCGTACCGTCGTGCTGCTGCCGGGCGTCAGCGGCCATTACGGCGCGAAAGGCGGCGGCGCCCTCCTCCTCACCGCCGCGTCGTGCGATCTCAATTACGGGGCGGTGCGCCGGCCGTCGGGCCCGGCAAGCTCGCGTATGGTGAATCACCTGCGTTTGGGCGAAGAGCTGCTCAACATGAAGGACCCTCCGATCCGCGCGCTGTTCGTCGCCGCAAACAATCCGGCGGTGACCTGCCCCGAGGTGCACAAGGTGGAGAAAGGGCTCGCCCGCGAGGACCTGTTCACCGTCGTGCACGATCCTTTCCTGACCGACACGGCGAAGTACGCCGACATCGTGCTGCCGGCGGCGAGCTATCTCGAGACCGACGATCTCTATCGCGCCTACGGTGCCTACTGGATGCAATGGGGGCGCCAGGCTGCCAAGCCGCGGGGCGAGGCGCGCTCGAATTTCGATGTGGCGCAGGCGCTCGCCCAGCGCATGGGCCTGTCCGATGCAATTTTCACCCTCTCGCCGCAGGACGCGGCACTGGAATTGTTCAAGGGCTCGACCGGCCCCGCGTCGAAAGCCGAGCCCGCGAAGCTGTTCGCCGGCGAGCCGATCCATATCAAGCACGACTGGAACGGCCAGCCCTTCGCCACGCCCTCGGGCAAGCTCGAGTTCTACTCCGAGCAGCTCGCCGGCATGGGTCTCTCGCCCGTGCCCGACTGGAACCCCGACCCCATAGAAGTCGCCGACGCCGCCAAGTGGCCGCTGCGGCTGCTCACCGCGCCCGGCTACTTCCAGGCGCACACGGCGTTTTCGGGT
>JAHCJV010000218.1 GCA_026126105.1 Enhydrobacter sp. | reverse complement strand
GGCGGCGAGCGAGATGTCGGCGGAGAACGTGCCGCCCGCACCGGTCGCCGTCGCCAGGACCGACTCGCCGCCATCCATGACGCCGTTGTTGTTGACGTCGTCGAACAGCGAAACCGTCGCGCCCGTCTCCGCCACGCCGCTGATCGTCAGGCCGGTCGTGTTGTTGGTGATGTTGTCGGTGTCGCTGGCCCCGGCATCGTCGGCGGCCGCGAGGTCGAGTCCGGTCGGTGCCACCACCGTGGTGTCGACCGTGATGTCGAGCGAAGCCGAAACCGCGCTGACGTTACCGGCAACGTCGGTCTGGAACGCCGCGATATGATGCGTGCCCTCGGCTAGGGCGATATCGGTCGAGAACGAGCCGCCCGATGCCACCACGGTCGTGATGACCGACTCACCGCCGTCCATCACGCCGTTGTCATTGACGTCATCGAACAGCGATACCGTCGCGTCCGTCTCCGCCGCGCCACTGATCGTCAGGCCCGAGGTCTGGCTGGTGACGTTGTCGGTGTCGACGTTCGTGTCGTCCGCCGCGTCGAGATCGAGGCCCGTCGGCGCGTCGGGCGCCGTCGTGTCGACGGTAACGTCGAGACCCGCCGATACCGCGCTCACATTGCCGGCAACGTCAGTCTGGAAGGCGCGGATGTTGTGCGCGCCCTCGGCCAGCGAGATGTCGGCCGAGAACGAGCCACCCGATGCCACGGTCGTGGTGATGACCGACTCGCCGCCGTCCATCACGCCGTTGTCGTTGACGTCGTCGAACAGCGACACCGTCGCGTCCGTCTCCGCCGCACCGCTGATCGTCAGACCGGAGGTCTGGCTGGTGATGTTGTCACTGTCGATGGCCGAGTCATCGGCCGCATCGAGATCGAGGCCCGCCGGCGCATCGGGCGCCGTCGCGTCGACCGTGATTTCGAGCGACGCCGAAACCGCGCTCACATTGCCGGCGACATCGGTCTGGAACGCCCGGATGTTGTGCACACCCTCGGCCAGCGAAATGTCGGCCGAAAATGCGCCGGCCGCCGCGACCGCCGTG
>JAHCJV010000217.1 GCA_026126105.1 Enhydrobacter sp. | reverse complement strand
GTCTCGTCTGTTCCGTCATCCTTGAGGCGCTGTGCGGTCTTTGGGGCGAGGTCGAGCAGGGCTCTGATGGCCCCGGAGGTTTGCGCGCGCGCCCTCAGCTCGAGCACCTGGCCCAGCAGGACGAGGACGGTGATGACCGCCGCGGCCTCGAAGTAAACCGCTACCGATCCATCGACGCCGCGGAAGGCGGCAGGAAACAGCTCCGGCGCGAGAACGGCCACGATGCTGTAGCTCCAAGCCACACCCGTACCGATGGCAATCAGCGTGAACATGTTGAGGTTGCGGGTGATCAGCGACTGCCAGCCGCGCGCAAAGAAGGGCCAACCGGCCCACAACACGACTGGCGTGGCGAACAGCAGTTGGATCCAATTGGAAGCCTTTTGCCCGAGCAGCATGTGCAGCGACGTGAGGTGCCCGCCCATTTCGAGCGCTACCACGGGCAGGCTGAGAAACAACCCAATCCACATGCGCCGGGACATGTCGGTCAGCTCGTGGTTGGGTCCGTCGTCGAGCGAGACCTCGGCGGGTTCCAGCGCCATGCCGCAGATCGGGCAGCTACCGGGGCCGACCTGCCGGATCTCGGGGTGCATGGGGCAGGTGAAAATCGCGCCGGGAGCGATAGGTGCGACGGGAGCAGGGGGTACGGCCGCCGCGGGCTTCAGGTAGCGAGCGGGCTCGGCGGTAAATTTCTGCAGGCATTTTGGACTGCAGAAAAAATAGGTTTGGCCCTGGTGCACAGTCGTGTGCTTGGCCGTCGCGACATTGACCGTCATGCCGCAGACAGGGTCCGGCGCCGTCGCGGGCTGGGGAGGGGCATGCTCGTGGTGGTGGGCGTGTGCGCCGCTGCAGCAATCGTGTTTCATGGCTTGCTATTTATACCGTACGGGGGTATTGTTCAAGGCATGGATACCAAACTGAAGAAATCCCAGCTCGCCCGGCTTAGCCGGATCGAGGGGCAAGTGCGCGGGATCGCCCGCATGATCGAGGATGAGCGCTACTGCATCGAGGTGCTGACACAGGTCCGTGCCGTACGCGCCGCCCTGAACAAGGTCGAGCAGGAAACGCTCGGCGATCATTTGCAACATTGTGTCGC
>JAHCJV010000216.1 GCA_026126105.1 Enhydrobacter sp. | reverse complement strand
TTTTTTTTTTTTTTTTTTTTCAGCATCTCAAGCGCGCGCACGTTGGCCCGCCGTTCGTGCTGCCGCCACACCGTGGGCGACAGCAGCTGTGTCGTCCACGAAACTATTGCTAATTCACGTCTTGAAGTGGTCGCGGCGGTTGCGCAGCTTGCGCCGCGATCTCCAAGTGCTACTCCGCTGATCCGTGCCAGTCTGCCCTTGGCGCCAATCCGCTGCCCGACAGAAGCACTCGATCACGGTGCCGGCGCGAAGCGCTGGCGCCCACCGCTGACTCTGAGCACGTCTTCTCGCTTTGTCAACGCATGAAAGTCACTATCTTGCCGAAGAGGCTCAAGCCGTCCCGCCGCCCGTGATTGCGGAGCGTGAAGCGATGCATCTCCATCTCGAGTCGGGTGCCGGCGCAGAGCGCCGGTGCCCCCCAAAGCATCAAACCCGACAAAACAACCTCTCGATTCGGTGGGTCGTTTCTTCGCGAAGCGTTTCCCAGCTTTACCGCCGGCACTTGCGGAGCTTGCACTGGTGCGGTCCAGATCCTTGATCTTGATCTCCGCCGGTCGGGTGCCGGCGCAGAGCGTCGGCCCCCCCAAAAGCTTTCGAAATCACTCGCACGTCAATATGTTGCCGTTTTCCGAGATATCCCCTAAGTTACCGCCAGCAGTTGCGCAGCTTGCGCCGGTGCAGCCTCGATACTTGATCTCATCATGTCGGGCAGCGGCGCAGAGCGCCCGCCCCCTCAAAAGCTGAAGACCATCGTCGCACTTCAGTTTGTCACTTTTTCCCAAAACAATCACCAGCCGTATCGCCGGCGCTTGCGCAGCTTGCGCCGGTGGCAACATCAAGCTTAGGCGTTCCCAGGTGCTGGCGCAGAGCGCCGGCGCCCACAACTCTCCTTTGATTGAAACGCGCAAGATTAGAACGGTGCCGGCGCAGAGCGCCGGTGCCCACAAGCTTCAATTATGAAAAAACAAAATCAAAAATGCGAAGCAGGCCATCCTGGGTTTTTCCGCAGGACCTATAAGTCTCCGTCTTTGAATAGTCGCCCGTCGAGCCGCCTCATCGGGCGCTCTTCATTTTTAGATGGGGGTGTCTCAGTTTTTGAGAAA
>JAHCJV010000215.1 GCA_026126105.1 Enhydrobacter sp. | reverse complement strand
TTCTGGAAGCCCAGATCGGCCGAAAGCCGCACGCTCTCGCCGCGATAGTCCAACCCCAGCACGGCCAGCGCGCGCTGGTCCGAGTTGTATTGCACGGGCGTCTGACCCGCACGGAAGACGCCGTTGAAACGCGCGCCGAACTGGCTGTCGGCGCCGAACCGGCGGGCAACGTCGACGTGTCCGCCGAACTGGGCATCGGAGACGTAGTCGGCCGTGACCTGCGTGAGCGGCTCGGACGGCGCGCGCTTGGGCACGATGTTGATGTAGCCGCCGATCGCACCGGTCGGCTGCATGCCGTTCAGCAGCGCGCTCGGCCCCTTCAGCACCTCTATGCGCTCGGCCATCTCCGGCATGACGGAGTAGATCGGCGTCATGCCGAACAGGCCGCCATAGGCGACGCTGGCCCCCGAGGCGCCGTCGAAGCCGCGGATGCGGAGATTGTCGATGCCGATGCTGCCCTGCGCCGCCCACGCCCGCACCGACGGATCGTCGATCAGCACGTCGCGAACTGTCTTGGCCTGCTGGTCCTGCGCCTTCTTGGCCGTGTAGCTCGTCTGGTTGAACGGCGTGTCCATCACGCCGCGATTGCCGAGCAGACCGAGCTGACCGCCCGTCGCCACCTGCCCGCCCGCATAGGCTGGCGGCAGGTTGTCGATCATCGCCTGCGACGGCACCGGAAAGGCGCCCTGCACGTTCACCGGATCGAGCTGCATGGCCCCGCCGGACGTGCCGGGTTGGCCGACGCGTTGCAGCATCGCCGTGTTGCCGGTGATGCGATAGGTGATGCCGGTGCCGGCGAGCTGCCGTTCGAGCGCCTGCGACGCACTCATCGTGCCGCTCGCGCCGGGCGACGCAATGCCCTGCGCGAGCCCGGCGTCGACCGAGACCTGCATGCCGGATTGCTGGCCGAAGGCGGCGAGCGCACCGGCCAGCGTCTGTGGCGGGATGTCGAAGGTGCGATCCGCCTGGGCGATCTCGGCAGCGCGATCCTGCGCCGTTGCGCCCGGCACATCGCCCAACATCGCCGCCGTCAGCAAGAGGCCCGCCGCCACCTTGTAGGGCCACGAGCCGCGGCCCAGCCTGCTCACCGTCATCACGCTCTCCCCTGT
>JAHCJV010000214.1 GCA_026126105.1 Enhydrobacter sp. | reverse complement strand
AGCGCGGTGTCGTCGGTCGGTTGCAGGGTACCGGCACAGGCGCCGGCACGCGCGAAATCGCGGGGCAGCCCAACATCCTGCGCGTGACCCTGTTCGCCCCCGCGGCGGAGGGACCGAACGAAGAGGACATTCTCCTGCTCAGCTTCGAGATCGACGACATGACCTCCGAGGAGATTGGCGTCGCGGCGGACCGGCTGCGTGCCACCGCGGGCGTCCGGGACCTCGTGCTCGTCCCCGCCATCGGCAAGAAGGGACGACCGGTCCATACGTTTCGCCTGCTCGTCGAGCCGACCGCCCGCGACGCCGTCGCCGAAGCCTGCTTCACCGAGACCGCGACCATAGGGCTGCGCTGGCAGGCGGCACGCCGCACGGTGCTGCCGCGGGTCAGTGCTGAGGCCAGCGCGGTGCGCGTGAAGACGGTGACACGGCCTGCCGGTCCCAGCCGCAAGGCGGAGAGCGACGACCTAGCCCCGATCGCTGGACTGGAGGCACGGCGAACCGCCAAACGCACGGCGGAAGAGCCATGACGGAGCTGGAATCTATTCTGGCGACGCTGCCGAACCTCGCGATCGCGGTCAGCGGCGGGGTGGACAGCATGACGCTCGCCCATGCCGCACACCGTGCCGGCCTGCCGGGCCTGCTGGTCGTGCATGCGCTGTCTCCGGCCGTGCCCGCCGAGGCGACCGATCGGGTGCGGGACCATGCGACCCGATTCGGCTGGCAGCTCACGGAAGTCGATGCCGGCGAGTTCGCCGATTCGGCGTACCGCGCGAACCCGGTCAATCGCTGCTATTTCTGCAAAACTAATCTCTACGCGCGCATCGCCCACGTGACCGGGGGGCCGATCGCCTCGGGCGCCAATCTGGACGATCTCGGCGACTACCGGCCCGGCCTGATCGCTGCGGCCGAACACCGCGTCCGCCACCCGTTCGTCGAAGCCGGCATGGGCAAGGCCGCCGTGCGTGCCCTCGCGCGCGATTTCGACCTCGCCGACATTTCCGAGTTGCCCGCGCAGCCCTGCCTGTCGAGCCGCGTCGAAACAGGCATTGCGATCAGCGCACGGGACCTCGCCTTCGTCGCACGCATGGAGCGCGCGCTTGCCCCCCATGTGCCGCAAGGGACCGATCTCCGCTGCCGCGTCACCCATGGCGGGATCGTCGTCGAGGCGCCC
>JAHCJV010000213.1 GCA_026126105.1 Enhydrobacter sp. | reverse complement strand
GGCTGCGGATGCTGTCGGCGATCGCGACGGACCCGCGCGGCGAGGCCTGCGTGTGCGACCTCGCCGAGCTCGCCGACGTCTCCCAGCCCACCGTCTCGCATCACTTGAAGAAGCTCAAGGACACCGGGCTGCTGGCCTCCGAGCGGCGCGGCACCTGGGTGTACTACAGCATCCTGCCGGCGCGGAAGCAGGCCGTGACCGCGCTGCTGGACGCGTTCGCGCCCGCCGCGATCGCCGACGCGCAGGCCGAGCAGGAAGACCGCGCGACGGCACTGGCCGCCCTCGACGCGAAGGTCGAGCACCTCGCCGCCGAGCTCGCCGACGAGATGACGCACCTGAACCGCAACCTCGTCGTCACGATCGTGCGCGAGTCGTTCGCGGGTCTCGTCCGCTCGGCGAAGCTCACCCAGCATATGATCCCGCTCACCGAACGTTTCGCCCGTCAGCGTCTCGCCGACCTCACACGGGATCGCGAAACGGGGATGCCGCAGGTGCTGTTCGTGTGCGTCGCAAACGCGGGCCGTTCTCAGCTCGCCGCCGCCCTCGTCAATCAGCTCTCCGGCGGTGCGGTTGTTGCCCGGTCGGCCGGGTCGACGCCAGCGGCCGAGGTGCACCCGCACGTGCGCTCGATCCTCGCCGACATCGAAGGCGAGCAGGACGCCGCGGCCGCGTTCCCGAAGCCGCTCACCGACGACGCCGTCCGCGCCGCGGACGTCGTGGTCACGATGGGCTGCGAGGACGTGTGCCCGATCATCCCCGGCGTCCGCTACGAAGATTGGGCTGTCGGTGACCCCGCCCTAGCCTCCGAAGACGGCGTTGCGGTGATCGCCGCTGACATCGAGGCCCGCGTCCGTGGCCTGCTCGCCGAGCTGTGCGTTCCCGTCGACGGTGACGGCGCATGACAAGCGAGACGCGACGTGCGCCGGTGCGCGGGTCGGCGTGGGAAGTGTTCCGGGTGTTCCTGCGCCTCGGGGTGACCTCGTTCGGCGGGCCGATCGCGCACCTGGGCTACTTCCGCACCGAGATCGTGGAACGCCGACGCTGGATGGACGACCGCGCCTACGCCGACCTGGTCGCGCTGTGCCAGTTCCTTCCCGGCCCGGCCTCGAGCCAGGTCGGGTTCGGCATCGGCCTGCACCGCGCCGGATACCGGGGCGCGCTGGCCGCATTCATCGCCTTCACGCTCCCGTCCGCGGCCCTCA
>JAHCJV010000212.1 GCA_026126105.1 Enhydrobacter sp. | reverse complement strand
AAGTCGGTGACCTTGGCCATGCCGTCGACTGAGTTTGCAAGGGAACTGGTCAGCGCATCCATGCGCGATGCGTGCAGTAACGCGGCTATCATCTACCAGCTCCAGGTGTCGAGCCTTGATGGCGCGCGGCTGCAGGACGTCATCTCCTCACTCCAAGCGCTGACGGCGCGCGACCCGGGCCTATGGCTCGACGGCCAGTGGATTGCCAATGCCGAACACGCGTTACGGGAGGCGTTTCTTCGGCCCTTCGACAGTTCCTCATCGATCGACCCGAGAACATCAACCCGGTTGCGCGACGCCGGGACTATTGTTCGCGAGGTCGAAGCACGTCTCGACGCTGATCCGACCTGCCTCCCCTCGATTTCCGCGCTCTGCGATTCCCTGGGAATTTCGCGGCGTTCGCTGGAGCGGGCATTCTACGATCTGCTCGGCGTCAGCCCCGCGCGTCACCTGCGCGTGCGATCGCTGAACGCCGTTCGCGAAGCTCTGTTACGCTGCCGGCCAGAACCGGGCATCATCACCCGGATGGCAGTCGAGCATGGGTTCTGGCATCTCGGCCGTTTCTCGCTCTCCTATCGGGCGCTGTTCGGCGAACGGCCGATCGATACCCTTGGTCGCCGAGGCAGCAACAATTGGCCGACTGGACGATCGTAGCGAGTTTCGCCGCGTCTCGCGCAGAGGACTAGGTTCCGCTGCAGCAAGAACAAGCGGAACACTGTCAGCGGAACGGCGGCTCGTCGAAGCCGCGGAGTTTCCGCGAATGCAGCGAGCCGAGTTCTCTGCGCAGCAGATTGATGGCCTCGATACCGATCTTGAGATGCTCGCCTACCGCCCGCTGGTAGAAACGCGTGGCGGCGCCCGGCAGCTTGATCTCGCCATGCAGCGGCTTGTCCGAGACACAAAGGAGCGTTCCATAGGGAACGCGCAGCCGATAGCCCTGCGTCGCTAAGGCAGCGCTTTCCATGTCCACGGCAATGCAGCGCCCGAGCCCGATGCGACGACGCTCCTGGGACCAGCGCAGCTCCCAGTTCCGATCGTCGTAGCTCACGACCGTGCCGGTACGCAGCCGTCGCTTCAGCGCGTCGCCCCGCTCGCCGGTGACGCGCGCGGCCGCCTCCTGCAGGGCGAGCTGAACTTCGGCGAGTGCCGGGACCGGAATTTCCGGCGGGACGAGGTCGTCCAGGATGCGGTCGCGCCGCAAGTA
>JAHCJV010000211.1 GCA_026126105.1 Enhydrobacter sp. | reverse complement strand
TCCAGGCCGTGGCCAACGCGACCGTGCCGCAGATCACCATCGTGATCGGCGGAAGTTTCGGCGCCGGCAACTACGGCATGTGCGGCCGCGCCTACGATCCGCGCTTCATCTTCGCCTGGCCCAACAACCGCACCGCCGTGATGGGCGGCGAGCAGGCGGCCGGCGTGATGAGGACCGTCACCGAGCAGAAGTTCCTGCGCGAGGGCAAGGAGCCGCCGAAGGAGCAGATCGACAAGATGTACAGGAGCATCGTCGACCAGTTCGACCGCGAATCGACGGCCCTCTACGGCACCGCGCATCTGTGGGACGACGGCATCATCGACCCGCGCGACACACGCCGGGTGCTTGCCTTCACGCTCTCCATCGCCCGCGAGTCGATGGTGCGACCGCTCAATCCCATCACCTTCGGCGTGGCGAGGATGTGAGGGATGTTATCCCAAGTATTGCTTCGCTGGGAGCGCGGCTCTCCAGAGCCGCTCTTACCTCGGCCCGCCTTCTTCCATGAGCGGCTCTGGAGAGCCGCGCTCCCAGCACTCTGGAGGACCAAAGGCAATGAAGTTCACGCCCGAGCATGAGGCGCTGCGCCAGACGTGGAAGACGCTCATCGACCGCGAGATCAATCCGCATGTCGACGAATGGGAGAAGGAAGGCGCCTTTCCCGCCCACGCGCTATTCAAGAAGATGGGCGACGCGGGCCTTCTTGGTGTCGACAAGCCGGTCGAGTTCGGCGGCTCGGGGCTGGACTTCTCCTACGCCATGGTGTGCTCGGAATCGCTCGGCCTCGTGAATGGCGGCTCGATCCCGATGGCGACCGGCGTGCAGATCTCGATGGCGACGCCCGCCCTCGCCCGCTACGGCAGCGACGAGCTGCGCCGGGAATTCCTCGCGCCGTCGATCAGCGGCGATTACGTCGCCTGCCTCGGCGTCTCGGAAACCGGCGCGGGCTCGGATGTCGCTTCGATCAACACGCATGCCCGCCGCGTCGGCGGCGACTGGGTAATCAACGGCGGCAAGATGTGGACCACCAACGGCGCGCAGGCCGACTGGATGTGCGTGCTGGCCAACACCGGCGACGGCCAGGTCCACAAAAACAAGTCGCTGATCGTGGTGCCGATGAAGGCCAAAGGCATCTCGATCGTCAAGAAACTGAACAAGCTAGGCATGCGGGCGTCCGACACGGTTCAGACCTTCTTCGACGAGGTGAA
>JAHCJV010000210.1 GCA_026126105.1 Enhydrobacter sp. | reverse complement strand
GAAGAAAAAGGCCGGTGACGCATGACCGGCCTCGATCGCACCCAGACCCCGAAGACGCGGCCGATGACCAGGCGCACGACGCTGGTCGCCTCTCTCGACATCGGCACCAGCAAGATCGCCTGCATGATCGCGCGTCTGAAGCCGAGCCCGCCGAACGACGCGCTGCGCGGCCGCAGCCATGCGGTGGAACTGATCGGCTACAGCCAGATCCAGTCGCGCGGCATGAAGGCTGGCGCCGTCGTCGATCTCGCCGAATGCGAGCAGGCGGTGCGGCAGGCTGTGGCGCTGGCCGAACGTATGGCCAAGGTCCAGGTCGAGTCCGTGTTGCTGTCGATTTCCGGCGGCCGCCTGCAGGGCCACCTCGTCGAGGCCGCCGCCGACATCAAGGGTGGTTCCGTGACTTCGGCAGACGTGACCCGCGTCACCTCCACCGGCATGCGTCACGCCACCGGCGAGGGCCGCACCGTGTTGCATACGCTGCCGACCGGCTATTCCGTCGATGGCGTGAAGGGCATCCGCGATCCGCGCGGCATGGTCGCCCGCCAGTTCGGCGTCGAGATGAACGTCGTCACGGCGGACGCGACGGTCGCCCGCAACCTGATGCTGGCGGTCGAGCGCTGCCACCTCAACGTCGAAGCCATGGCGGCGAGTCCTTATGTCGCAGGGCTGGCCGTGTTGACCGACGACGAGGCCGATCTGGGCGCTGCCGTGGTCGAAATGGGGGCAGGCTCCACCACCATCGCCACCTATTCGGCCGGGCGTTTCGTCCATGCATCGGGATTTGCGCTCGGCGGGCAACACATCACGATGGATCTAGCCCGCGGACTCTCCGCCTGCATTGCGGATGCCGAGCGAATCAAGACGTTATATGGCACCGTGCTGACCGGCGGGTCCGACGCGCGAGAACTGATGTCCGTACCGACTGCCGGGGACGACGAGATTGACGCCCCGCAGATCGTGTCCCGCGCCACGATCGCGAACATCGTCCGGCATCGCGCCGAGGAGATTTTTGAGATGGTGAGGGACCGCCTGGCGGATTCCCCCTTTGCAGCGGAGCCGAGGGCGCGGGTCGTCCTCTCGGGCGGCGCCTCGCAACTCACCGGCTCGGTCGAACTCGCCACCCGCATCCTCAACCGTCCGGTGCGGATCGGCCGCCCGCTCGGTTTCGGCCGGCTACCCAACGAGGCGAAGAGCGCTTCCTTCGCGGTTCCCGCAGGGCTCTTGGTCTACCCGCAATATGCCCATCTCGA
>JAHCJV010000021.1 GCA_026126105.1 Enhydrobacter sp. | reverse complement strand
TGAACTCCGGTCGCGTGTAGTGGGTCATCAGCGTATCGAGCAGCCGGGACCCTTCGCCATAGGGACCGGGTTCCATGCCGACGAACGGGCCGTCGAACCAGTCCATCTGGCTGCGCTCGCAAAGATAAAGCGCCTTCCTGCCGGTGACGGGATGGGTCCGTACCACCGGCTGCGGCTGCGACCGCTGATGCGGCCGGATGGCCGGCGGGGTCTTCCCGGCCTCGGCATCGCCGCGGCCGCGACCCGTGCCCGGCTGGCAATGCAGTCCCTGCAGGTTTTCGACCTTGGCCTTGAGATCCGCCGGCAGGGCCTCGTAGGCCAGCGTGCCGGAAGCAAAGAGAGTCTGGCCACGGTCCTTCGCGACCGGCGTCACGGCGTAGAACAGCGAGATGTCGGGTGGCGGACGACGGTAGCTCTGGTCGGTATGCCATCCCTTGCGGTGCGGATATTGCACCGGGAGTTTGCCGTCGGCCGTCAGCGGCGGATCGGGCCGCGCCGGCGGCTGGCGATAGTTCGGCACCATGTTGGTCACCATGAAGATCTCTGGCACCGTCTCATGCGCCATGGAAACGCGCGTCAGCAGCGTGCGGTAATCCTCGACCTCCGGTCCGAACAGGTAGCTCATGGTCACCAGGAGCTGCGGATCCTTCGTGATCTCGCCGAGTCCCGGCAGCAGAAGCAGGCCTCCCGCATCGGCCAGGGCCTGGGGCAAACCGTCCGGCATTTCCTCCGCGAGCGGCCGGGTGAGCCGCACGGTGGCGCCGAACGCGGCACCGGGGAGTGGTTTCGCGACGTCGATGGGTGCAGTCATTGCTTCCTCCCTGCCCCATCCTAATTCAAGATTGATGCCGATTTGGAGAGTTCGAAGGCAGATTTTTCGAGCGCCTGAGTGCCTGCCCGAAATAGATTCCCTCGCTACTCTCAGGATTACGCGAACAAGCACGAGTTGGCCCAAATGACCGAAGTCGACTGGTCGAGGCTCAAGGCCTCGGAAATCCATGCACTTGCGCAACGCAATGCCGTGGTCATCGTGCCGATCGGCGCCACCGAGCAGCACGGCCCCCACCTGCCGAGCATGGTCGACTGGCGCTGCGTCCACGAGGTGTCGCATCGCGCGGCGCGGATCATGGTGGCGAGGACACCGGTAGTGGTCGCGCCGACCATCCCTTACGGCATGTCCGAGCACCACATGTCGCTCAGCGGCACCATCACGCTCGATTACGCGACCATGCAGGCCGTGATCCGCTGCGTGGTCACCTCGGCGATCCGGCATGGATTCAAGCGCATCTTCGTGCTGAACGGCCACGGCGGCAACACGACGGCGCTACAGAACATGATCGGCGAGCTTACGGTCGAGCACAGGCTGCCGCTCGCCACCGGCACCTACTGGGACATCGCGGCCAAATCGATCGCCAGGCTTCTCGACAGGCAGAAGGCTCTGCTGCATGCCTGCGAGGCCGAAACCTCGATGGTCATGGCGATGGCGCCGGAGCTGGTGAATTCCGACGAACTGTCGCAGATGCACGGGCCGTACATTTCCGGCCTCTCCGCCATTCCCGGCGTCAACGAGGGCGTCTATCGCTGGCGCCAGCTTTCGAGCCGCTCGCCGATCGGCGTGATCGGCGACGCCTCGACCGCCACGGCGGAGAAGGGTGAGAAACTTCTCGCGGCCATCGCCACCGACGTTGCCGAGGCCCTTGCAGACGACCGTCTTTGGAGTGCGCCGATTTGAGCAAGCCCGACTTCGCGGCCATGAGCCGCCTCTCGGCCGACATCGACCTGATGGCCGACGGCAAGGCAACCGGCTTCGTCCGCGTGCCGCACTCGGTGCACCGCTCGGCCTATGGCTGGATCCCGATCCCGATCGTGCGCATCAAGAACGGCGACGGGCCCAACGTTCTGATGCAGGCCGGCAACCACGGCGACGAATGGGAAGGCCAGATCGGGCTCGGCAACCTGATCCGCAGCCTGGAGCCGAAAGATATCAAAGGCCGGCTGGTGATCCTCCCGTCGGCCAATTTCCCGGCGGCGATGGCCGGCCAGCGCACCTCGCCGATCGACGACGGCAACCTCAACCGCTCGTTCCCGGGCAATCCCGAGGGCACGATCACCGAGCAGATCGCGCATTTCATCGAACATGCGCTGTTGCCCGGTTTCGACTACAGCTTCGATTTCCATTCCGGCGGCAGCTCGCTCGCCTACATACCCAGCGCGCTGGCGGCCCGCCTCGGCGACGAGGCACGCATGGCAAAAGTGCTCGGCATGCTGAAGGCGTTCGGCGCGCCGGTAAGCTATCTGGCGGCAGCGCCGCAGGGAGGCGGCCGGACTTTCACGTCTGCGTCGTTCCGGCAGGGCGTCGTCTCGATGGGCACGGAACTGGGCGGCGGCGGGCTGGTGACGCCGCACTCGCTCAAGGTGGCAGAGGACGGGATGCGCCGGGTGCTCGCCCATATCGGCCTGCTGCAGGGGCCCGTGCCCGCGCCGACGCCGACACGGCTCACCGAAATCGGCGGCGACGACTACTACGTCTACGCCTCCGACGCCGGCCTGTTCGAGCCGCTGGTCGATCTCGGCGACGAAGTGGCCAAGGACCAGCCGGCCGCGCGCATCCACTTTCACGACACGCCGTGGCGCGAACCGGTGACGCTGACGTTCAAGCGCGACGGCTTGGTTCTCTGCAAGCGTATCCCCACGCGCTGCGAACGCGGCGACTGCCTGTTTCATCTCGCGACCGACGTCGTGTCATAGCGCTCTACACCTCGCTTGCCGGACGTACGGCCGGTGGATACGCTCGCAACTCGAAACGGCCCTTGCCCAGAGGAGCGCGGCGGAATGGCTCGTGTACTTGCTGTTTTTGCAGTCGCTGCTCTGCTATCCGGATGTACTGCTCCGGCCCCAGGAGCTCCGCCGCCGGGTGTGGTCTATGTCGGGCCGACCTATGTCTCTCCCGGGCCGGGTTATGAATGGCACTACCATCACGGGTACGGCTGGGGCTGGTGGCATCCCCGCTACGGCTGGCACCGCGGCTGGCGGTAGGTCGGCAGGACGCTGCCGCCACGGCACGAATGACACGACAGCCGCGACGCGGTGCGCCGGCCATCCTTGCGCGGACGCGACGCCGCGTGGCCGCAGACCGTGCAGCCGTCGATCTCGAAATCGATCCAGTGTGTGGGGGCGCCGCACGCCTCGCATGGAAGGCCGCGGCGGGAGTCGATCCAGCCCCATCCCGGCGCCTGACACTCGGGGCAGAGTGTCGCCAGTCGTCTGGCCAGCTTCCAGCCCGCGGCGCGCAGCACCTTCATGCGTAGCGGATTTCTGTGCGCACGCATGTCCGAGTAGAGCACGGCGAGCCCGTCCTCGGAGCGCCGCGCCTCGCGGTCCATGGCGTCGATCACCGCGTCCACGGTCTCCAGCCCCTTGATCGGGCGGCTCATGTCGCTGCTGCAGACCACGAACACGCCGAACTCCGGAAAGCCCATCGCCTTCAACGCCACCAGCCGCTCTGGATCGCCCGCCGCATAGCGTTGAAGGCGCCAGCTCGTTCGGTGGGTCGGCAAGGCCTCGACATGGCGGATGCCGCGCTTGCGGTCGACGAAGGCGAGCAGCTCGACGCCGCCGGGGTTGAGCGGCACCCGGTCGATCGGCCCGTAGCTGCCTTCGCTTGCCAGCGCGCAATCGAGGTCGGGCATCGCCTCGAACAGCATCTCCGCCTTGAGCAGCGCCGTCTCGACCAGCGCGTCCGGCCGCGGCACCTCGCCGGAGAAGGTGCCGAGCGTATCGGTGTCGACCGCGGGCACGACGATTTCCGCGCCCAGCACGCGGCGAAAGGCGGGCGCCAGCGCCCGCTCCTTCGCGTGCATTGTGGCCAGGCCGATCCGCTGGTTCGCGTAGGGATGAGCCACGGTGACCGATAAGTGGCGCGCTACTCCGCGGCTCGAGGCAGGGCCTGACGCGCGAGCTGCTGCTCTACCAGCGTCGCCCAGTAGGACGCGCCGATCGGCAGGATCTCGTCGTTGAAGTCGTAGCCCGGGTTGTGGACCATGCACGAACCCGCGCCGTCGCCATTGCCGATCCAGATGTAGCAGCCCGGCCGCTTCAGCAGCATCCAGGCAAAGTCCTCGCTGCCCATGGCGGGCGTCGGGTTGCGATTGACGTTCTCGATCCCGACCAGCGCCGAGGCGGCGTGCGCCGCGAACTCGGTCTCCTTCGGACTGTTGACGGTGGCGGGATAGCGCCGCTCGTAGCGCCACTTGCTCACTTCGGCGCCGAAGCCCGCCGCCACGTTGCGCGCGATCTTTTCGATTCTGGTCTCGATCATGTCCTGCACCGGCTTCTTGAAGGTGCGGACGGTACCGCGCAGGGTGCATTCCTGCGGAATGACGTTCCAGGTGTCGCCGGAATGGATCTGGGTCGTCGACACGACGGCCGTGTCCATTGGATCGACGTTGCGGGCCACGATCGACTGCAGCGCGGTCACGATATGCGCGCCGACCACGACCGGGTCGATACCGTGATGCGGCATGGCGCCGTGCGCGCCGACGCCCTTCACCTCGATCTCGAAGATGTCGTAGGCGGCCATCATCGGGCCGGGCCGGACGGCGAAGCGGCCGATCGGCATGCCGGGAATATTGTGCATGCCGTAGACGCCTTCGACCGGGAACTTCTCGAACAGCCCCTCCTCGACCATCACCCGGCCGCCGCCCTCGTTCTCTTCGGCCGGTTGGAAGATGAAGTAGACCGTGCCGTCGAAATTCCTGGTCTCGGCGAGGTACTTGGCGGCGCCGAGCAACATCACCGTGTGACCGTCATGGCCGCAGGCATGCATCTTTCCAGGTATCGTCGACTTGTGATCGAAGGTGTTTGTCTCGTGCACGTCGAGTGCATCCATGTCGGCGCGCAGCCCGATCGCGCGGCCCGAGGTGCCGGCGCGCAGCACGCCCACAACGCCGGTCTTGGCCAGCCCGCGATGGACCTCGATGCCAAAGGACTCGAGCTTGGCCGCGACCACATCAGCCGTCCGCACCTCCTCGAACGCGGTCTCGGGATGGCTGTGGATGTCGTGCCGCCAAGCAGTCATGTCCTTGTGATACGAGGCGATGCGGTTAATGACCGGCATGCAGGTACTCCGTGAATGAGGGGATGGCTTGATCGGATCGTAAGCGAGTGCCTACCCGGGTCAAGCGGACACCACCGGCGACCGGAGACGCACGACCAAAGCCTACCCTTTGGATCGGGCGGGGATGTGCTAACGCGACTGCGAGATCAATTGTGGAAGGTACAAGCGCGCCGAGTAATCGATCGAATTCTTGTCAGGAAGGAACACACTTACGACCGCGGCCAGGATCAGAGCCATGAGAGCAACGCTGGCGAGTGAGGGGGATTGCATGCGCGCCTGCCACGGTAATATTTTAGCTTAAGCAGAAACCTCAATAGCTTGTTATATCTTATATAATTCCAATCATCGTGAATAGGAGAATCGCTCTTTTGGCTGTCGAGGCGTGCAACGCCACGATCACTCATGCATCGTAAGGGACCAGCGCGCGACGTGCCGCTGCATCGAGCCGACCTCGCTGTGCACGAGCACCAGTTCGCGTACCGTCCACTCGATTCGCTCGATGCATTGCTCCGGCACGCGATAACCGTCGTGCAGCAGCGTGACGTGGGGCGTGAAAGGCCGCGCCTTGCCGGACCGCGCGTCGAGCGCGTCGCTCACCCGCTGCTGCAGTATATCAAGGCCGATCGTGCCCTCTTCGCTGCGCAGCACGAGCGCGCCGTTCCGGAAACTCTCTGCACGGTCGAAGCCGACCCGAAACGACGGCATCACAACGCGCGAGATGCTTTCCTTAACCGACTCGATCCCATCGATCGTGGGGCCGACCCTCCCATCCAAGACGCACAAATTCACATGGAAGTGGTCCGGTCGCACCGGCTTACCTGCAAGGCCGTGACTGATGCGCAGATGCCGAGCCGTCTCCGCAATCCGTGCCGACGCCACGGCGTCCGGCAAGACCGCAACAAACAGTCGGCCTCTCCGCTTTCCGACCAGGGCTTCCTGTCGCCGTCGAAGGCGACGCATGATCAAGGCCGGAGGCTTCTCCTGCCCCGCGAACGACGGTGCGAACATGTGCTGCATGGACATCTCCTGCGTACATGTTCACTATATGTTCTCTTCCGCAAAAAACAATCCCCCTACAGGATTGTCATTAACGGCAGAGAGGAATAGCGGCGCCCGGCCGGGTTTCGGAACTTACCAGCCCCACAGGAGGCGGCGGGCAACCCAGCCGCGCAGGCCGCCTTCCCGCTGGAGCTTGACCCAGCTGCCGCTGTGCTGGAGCGTTTTCAGCACGTCGCCGTAAGCGAGCTTGGCGACGATCTTGCTTCCCGTCGAGGGCGCGCTGCGCATGTTTGCAATCTTTACCTTCACGACATGATACGGCACGCGACTGGTGAGCGGCTGGTGGACCCACCCGGTATCGTTCTCGAAATCCATCACCTTGAGCCAGCTGCCCCGGCTTCCGACGACCTTGAGAGGATAGCCAAGTCCCAGCTTCCACTCGGCAGGATGCTGCGTTCCCGCGCCCGAGCGCATGTTCACTGCCTCGCGAGAGATGCTGACCATACGTTGCGCGGCAGCTTCCGAGGCCGCCAGGAGAAGGATCGCCGAAAGGATATAAACGGCGCGAGACAGGTGCCGGGTCATTCCGCAACTTTCGTCCAGAGCGGACTTGAACGCAACCCGCTGGCCGCACCCATGCAGGACGGCGTCGCCAACGCCGTTCGAATTGGTCCTATCGTATCGTGATCTCCGTCGCGCCCAGCCCCTCGAACTCCGTCCTTGCGACGCCAGTGCCGGGGAGGAAAGCCGGCGGATGGACCGAGCCGGTGAGGACGAGGTCGCCGGCCTTTAGGCCTGTGCCGTGCTTGTTGAGAGTATTGGCGAGCCAGGCGAGCGAGATCAGCGCACTGCCCATCACCGCCGTCCCCGCGCCCGAGGCGAGCTCCTTACCGTCGAGCAGCGAGCGGCCCTTGAGGTTGGGGAAGTCGAGCGTCTGCCAGTCCGGAATCTCGGTGCCGACCACGCAGGCCGCCTGCAGCACGTCGTCGGCGATTCGCGCCGGGCCGGTCATCTTGGTGACGTCGGCATAGCGGTTGTCGACCAGCTCCATGCCGCAATAGAGGCTGGCGACGTGCGCGCGGATGCTGTCCGCGGTGTAGGGGCCGGCCTGCGCCGGCGCGTCCTTGGCCATGCGCGCCACCAGCTCGGGCTCGATGCCGGGCTTGATCGGCCAGCCGGGCTCGAAACGGGCGCCGCTCTTGCGGATGCCGCTCTGATAGATGCCGGCGAAGACCGGACCGGACAGCCGGAGCGGCTCGTACTGCGCCGGTAGCGTCAACGCCACCTTCCAGCCCGCCATCTTGTCGGCACCGCCCGCGGTGAGCCTGTCGTGCACGGCGAACTGGACTTTGTAGGCGTCCGCTTCGGATAGCCCGGCACAGGCCCCGGCGATATCCATCACCTTCCTGGTGCGCCGGCCGGCGGCGATCTGGTCGGCGAGGTCGGAAATTTGCTGGGCGTCCACGAGGGCTCCTCCGGTTCATTCAAGGGAGGATCATAGCCGCTCAACCCGGCCGGGCGAAGGTGATGAGGCGGTGCCCTGCGAAATTGAACATGGGAACGACAACGAGGACGGTCAGGCTGATCAGCAGGTAATGCACGCCCGCGCGCTCGAGCAGCCAGGCGATCAGCATGTTGAGGCAAAGACCCGCGGTGTTGACGGCGAAGAACATCGCCGCCCTGCCCGGCGACAGTCTCGCGCCGAAGCTCCACAGGGCGTTGCCGACGAACGACACCAGGGTCGCGAGCAAGAAGGCAAGGAAGGCGCCCAGCAGCACACGACCGCCGAAGCCGTCGACCACTGCCGCCATAGCCGCGACGTAGGCCACGGCGGCGAACCCGCCGACGACGAAGAAACGAATGAGCTGGCGCGCCGTGGCGGCGGAGAGGCCGAACCATCCGAGGATGCGGACGCCCAGTCCCTCCAGCCAATCCCAGAGCCTCATCGGCATGGGGCCATCGGCAGATCAGGCCGCCTGGGCCGTCGGCTTGCCGTAGAAGCTCTGGCCCTTGGCCGCCATGTCGCGCAGCAGCTTCGGCACCTCGAACTGCTTGCCGTACTTCTTCGCGAGCTCGTCGCACTCGGCGACGAACTGCTTCACGCCGACCTGATCGATCAGGCTGATCGCCCCGCCGGTCTGCGGCGCGAAGCCCAGGCCCATGATCGAGCCGACGTCGCCATCTTGCGGCGCAGTGAGCACGTTGCTCTCGAGGCAACGGGCGGTATCGACCGCCTGCACGTAGAGCAGGCGCTTCTTGATCTCGGTCTCCTTGGCGCGCTTCTCCTCGCCCTCGCCGTAGAGCAGCTTCGGATCGGCCGGGAAATGCTTCTGCAGGTCCGGCCACAGGCGCTTCTTGCCGTCGGCCGGATAGTCGTAGAACCCCTTGCCGTTCTTGCGGCCGAAACGCTCGAGCTTCTTGACCATCAGCTCGAGAATGTCGTCGGCGCCCGTTCCCTCGTACGTCTCGCCGGCCGCTGCCGCGTCGCGTCGCGTCTGGTCCATGATCTTCCACGACAGGTCGATGGCCACCTCGTCGTTGAGCGACAGCGGGCCGACCGGCATGCCGGCGAACTTCGCGCAATTTTCGATCATCGGCGCGGGCACGCCCTCCTTGAGGAGACGATGGCCCTCGCTGATGAAGGCGCCGCAGACGCGGCTCGTGAAGAAGCCGCGGCTGTCGTTCACGACGATCGGCGTCTTGCGGATCTTCTGCACGAAGTCCATCGAGCGGGCGAGCGTCTCCGGCGAGGTCTTCTTGCCGACGATGATCTCGACCAGCGGCATCTTCTCGACCGGCGAAAAGAAATGCAGGCCGATGAAGTGATCCGGCCGCGACGAGGCCTCGGCCAAGCCGGTGATCGGCAGGGTCGAGGTGTTCGACGCGAACACCGCATCGGGCGCGAGCACGGCCTCGGCCTTCTTCGTGGCCTCGGCCTTGACCTCGCGATTCTCGAACACCGCCTCGATCACGAGTTGGCAGTCCTTCAGCGCGCCGAAGTCCGGCGTCGCGGTAACCTTGGCCAGCATCGCGTCGGCCTTGTCCTTCGCGAGGCGGCCGCGTTTCACCAGCTTGCCGAGTTCGTCGGCGATGTGCGCCTTGCCCTTGTCGGCAGCCGCCTGGTCGCGATCGATCAGCACGATGTCGAGCCCGGCCTGCACCGAGACGGTGGCGATCCCCGCGCCCATCAGGCCGGCACCGAGCACGCCGATCTTCTTGTACTCCTGCTTCGCGACACCCTTCGGCCGGCGGGCGAGCTTGTTGGCTTCCTGCAGGCCGAAGAACAGCGTGCGGATCATGCTCTTGGCGACCGGATCGCGCAGCAGCGACACGAAGTAGCGCGTCTCGACCTTGAGCGCCGTGTCGAAGGGCAGCTGCAGGCCCTCGTAGACGCACGACATGATCGCCTTGGGCGCGGGATAGACGCCGTTGGTCTTGCCGGCGATCATCGCGTTGCCGCCGATGAAGGTCTGCACGCCCACCGGGCTCCACACCTGGCCACCGGGGAAGCCGGGCGTCTTGAAGCCGGGCTTGTCCCACGGCTGCACCGCGCGCGCGTCGATCGGCTTGGCGCCCTTGCCGGCGTACGCCGGCACGACCGTTTCCTTGGACTCCGCCGTCAGCCACGCCTTGGCGCGGGCAAGCAGCTCGCCGGCCGGCACGACCTCGTGGATCAGTCCCATGCCCTTTGCGGTCTCGACCGGCAGGTCCTTGCCCTCGAGCAGGATCGGCGCGGCGTTCATCACGCCGATCAGGCGCGGGATGCGCTGGGTGCCGCCGCCGCCCGGCAGCAGGCCGAGCTTGACCTCGGGCTGGCCGACCTTGGCCTTGGGGTTGGCCGCGGCGATGCGGTAATGGCAGGCGAGGCAGATCTCGAAGCCGCCGCCCAGCGCCGTGCCGTTGATCGCCGCAACGATCGGCTTGCCGCCGGTCTCCTGGCTGCGGAACAGTTTCTGCAGCTGGCTGAACTGTTCGGTAAGCTTGGCCGCGTTCGAGGTGTCGGCGTTGAGCAGCATCTCGAGATCCGCGCCGGCGATGAAGTCGGCCTTGGCGGAAGTGACGATGATGCCCTTTACCTTCTCGTCCTTGAGCGCAGTCTCGAGCGCCCCGGCATAGGCCGTGATCGAGCCCTCGTTCAGCACGTTCATCGTGCGGCCCGGCATGTCCCAGGTGATGGTCGCGATGCCGTCGGTGTCGACGTTGTAGTTGATCATGGTGGTCTCCGAATTCTTCGCGTTTCCACCCTTCGAGACGCTCGCTTCGCTCGCTCCTCAGGGTGAGGTGTTTTTTCGAACCAACCACCACCTCACCCTGAGGAGGCCGCGTAGCGGCCGTCTCGAAGGGTGGGCAGCGGTCGAGGTACCTAGACCCGCTCGATGATCGTGGCGGTGCCCATCCCGGCGCCGACGCACAGCGTGGCGAGGCCGGTCGAAAGGCCGCGGCGCTCCATCTCGTCGAGCAACGTGCCCAGGATCATCGCGCCGGTGGCGCCGAGCGGATGGCCCATCGCGATCGCGCCGCCGTTCACGTTGATCTTGTCGTGCGGCATCTTCAGCACCTGCATGTAGCGCAGCACGACGGCGGCGAACGCCTCGTTCAGCTCCCACAGATCGATGTCCTTGACGTCCATGCCGGCACGTTTCAGCGCCCGCTCCGAGGCGGGTGCCGGGCCGGTCAGCATGATCGCCGGCTCCGAGCCGATCGACGCGAACGAGCGGATGCGTGCCCGCGGCTTGAGGCCGGCGCGCTCGCCGAACTCCTTGGTGCCGATCAGGATCGCCGCCGCGCCGTCGACGATGCCGGACGAGTTGCCGGCATGGTGCACGTGATTGACCTTCTCGATCTCGGGATAGCGCTGCAGCGCAACGGCATCGAAGCCCGGCATCGCCTCGCCCTGCATCTTGAAGCTTGGCTCGAGCGCGGCCAGAGTCTGCATGGTCGTGGTCGGCCGCATCAGCTCGTCGTGATTGAGCAGCTCGACGCCGTTCTGGTCGCGCACCGGCACGATCGACTTCTTGAAGTAGCCGGCATCCCACGCGGCCTTGGCACGCTTCTGCGATTCGACGGCGTAGGCATCGACGTCGTCACGGCTCATGCCGTACTTGGTGGCGATCACGTCGGCCGATATGCCTTGCGGCAGGAAGTACATCGGGATCGCGACCGCCGGATCGACCGGCCACGCGCCGCCGTCCGAGCCCATCGGCACACGGCTCATGCTCTCGACGCCGCCGCCGATCGCGGCCTGGCTCTGGCCCGACATGACCTGAGCCGCCGCGATGTTGGTGGCCTCCAGGCCCGAGGCGCAGAAGCGGTTGACCTGCACGCCCGGCACGGTCTCGTCGAAGCCGGCGCGAACCGCTGCGGTACGCGCGATGTCCGCGCCCTGCTCGCCGATCGGCATGACGCAGCCCAGCACCACGTCGTCGACCAGCTTGGTATCCAGGCTGTTGCGGTCGCGCAGCGCCTCGAGCGCCGTCACCGCGAGGCGCACGGGCGTGACCTCGTGCAGCGCGCCGTCCTTGCGCCCCTTGCCGCGCGGCGTGCGGACGGCATCGTAGATGTATGCGTCGGTCATGATGCTTCTCCTGTTCCGGTAACTGTTCGTCAGAGCGTACGCCCGATCAGTTCCTTCATGATCTCGTTCGTGCCGCCGTAGATCTTCTGCACCCGCGCGTCGGCGTAGAGCCGGGCGATCGGGTATTCCCACATGTAGCCGTACCCGCCGAAGAACTGCAGGCACTCGTCGATCAGCGCGCATTGCAGGTCGGTGGCGTGATACTTGGCCATCGCCGCCGTCGCCGCGTCGAGCTCGCCCCGGAGGTGCTTGGCGGTGCAGTCGTCCACGAAGGTGCGGCACACCAGAGCCCTGGTCTTCAGCTCGGCGAGCTTGAAGCGCGTGTTCTGGAAATCGATGATCGGCTTGCCGAACGCCTTGCGTTCCTTCACGTAGGCGATCGTGTGCTCCATCGCCGCCTCGATCGCGGCGATCGCCTGGATGGCGATGACAAGCCGCTCCTGCGGCAGCTGCTGCATGAGCTGGATGAAGCCCATGCCGGTGCCGTCACCGAGCAGGTGATCGGCCGGCACGCGCACATTGTCGAAGAACAGCTCCGACGTGTCCTGCGCCTTCATGCCGATCTTCTCGAGGTTGCGGCCGCGCTTGAAGCCCTCGGTGCCGCGCTCCACGACGATCAGCGACGTGCCCTTGGCGCCGAGCTTGGGATCGGTCTTGGCGACCACGATCACGAGATCGGCGAGCTGGCCGTTCGAGATGAAGGTCTTCGAGCCGTTGATCACCCAGTGATTGCCGTCCATCACCGCGGTGGTCTTGACGCCCTGGAGGTCCGAACCGGTGCCGGGCTCGGTCATGGCGATCGCCGTCAGCAGCTCGCCCGAGCAGGCCTTGGGAATCCAGCGCTTCTTCTGCTCCTCCGTGCCGTAGCGCAGCAGGTAGGGCACGACGATGTCGTTGTGCAGCGAGAAGGCCGGCCCTGAGGCGATCGCCCGTCCCTGCTCCTCGATCAGGATCGCGCTGTAGAGGAAGTCCGCGCCCGCGCCGCCATATTCTTCCGGCATGGCCGTGCACAGCAGCCCCTGCTCGCCCGCCTTGCGCCACAGCTCGCGCGGCACGATACCCTCCTCCTCCCATTGCATGTGGAAGGGCGTGACCTCCTTCTCGAAGAACCGCCGGCAGGTGTCGCGGAACATCTCATGTTCGGGCGTGTAATGGGCGGCCAATGCGGTCACGAGCGGGCTTCCTCTAGGGTTGTCGGGGCCTGACTTGCGCAGACTTTGAGCCGGCGAAAGCGCCTCCGCCAGTGACGGTTAGGTAGTTTACGTTTACGTAAAGGTCAACCGCAAAGGCCCGGTCTGCGCCGACCGCGGCCTTCTTTCATTGGCGGGAAAAGACTTCAGCATCAGTCAACCAGGCCGAAGGTTGTCCAAGGCCGTCAGTTCAGCCGTCCTCCGCCTGCCGCGTCGAAGAGGTGACAGGCGTACGGAGCAAAGCGGAACTTCAGCACCGCGCCCGGCCCGAGCGTCGTCGTCGGCGGCACCTTGGCGACCAGCGTCTTGCCCTGGCCGTACTCGAAATGGACGAGAGTGGAGTCGCCGAGCGGTTCGGTGATCAGCACGGTGCCCACGTGCTGGGCATTGGCATCGACCAGCACGTGCTCGGAGCGTACGCCTAGCGTGACCTTCTTTCCCGCGATGCTGCTCGGAAGGCCATCGGGGAGCGGCTGGTCGATGCCTGGCGCCTCGAAGCGACAACCGGTACCGTTTGCCGTCACGGTGCCTTCCAGAAAATTCATCGTGGGCGTGCCGAAGAAGCCGGCTACGAACTGCGTCGCCGGCGTGTTGTAGATCGCGAGCGGCGTCCCGAGCTGCTCGATCCTGCCCTTGCTCATCACCACGATGCTGTCTGCCATGGTCATGGCCTCCGCCTGGTCATGCGTGACGTAGACGAAGGTGGCCTTGAGGTGATTGTGCAGTCTCTTCAGTTCCGTGCGCATGTCGACACGCAGCTTCGCATCGAGGCTGGAGAGCGGCTCGTCCATGAGGAACACCGACGGATTGGTCACGATCGTGCGCGCGAGCGCAACGCGCTGGCTCTCGCCGCCCGAGCATTGGCGCGGCAGCTTGGGCAGGAGGGGCTTGATGTGCAGGGCTTCGGCCGCGGCCGTCACCCGGCGGTCGATCTCGGCCTGCGGCTCCTTCTTGATGCGCAGGCCGAAGGCGATGTTCTCGTACACCGTCATGTGCGGGAAGAGAGCGAGATCCTGGAACACCATGCCGAGGCCGCGCTCGCCGGGCTCGAGATCGTTGACCACCGTGCTGCCGATGACGATCTGGCCCGACGTCGGCGTCTCGAGCCCCGAGATCATGTTGAGCGTGGTCGTCTTGCCGCATCCGGACGGGCCGACCATTATCATGAACTCGCCGTCCTTGATCTCCATGTTGATGCCGTTGACGGCGTTGTAGGCGCCGAAGGTCTTGACGAGGTCCTTGATCTGAATGCGTGCCATTGTCTTCCTCGGAAGTGCCGGAGGCGAGTGGATCCGGAACGCGCGACACCCTCGCGGTAGCTATTTGCTGCCAAGTTATTTCCTGATCGTGCCGAAGCTGAAGCCTTTCACCAGGTGCTTCTGGATCAGCATGCCGAGAATCACGACGGGGATCGTGATCATCGTGCCGATCGCGGCCTGTGGCCCATAGAGCCGCCCCTCGGAGGCGCTCTGGAACTTGTTGAGCAGCACGGTCAGCGTGGTGACGTCCGGATGGGTCAGCGTCAGCGCGAGGAGGAACTCGGCCCAATTGAGGATGAAGACGAAAAGAAACGTCACGACCATGCCGGATGCCACCAGCGGCAGCACGATCTTCCAGATCACCGTGATGCGGCCCGCGCCCATCATGCGTGCGGCATGCTCCAGCGTGTAGGGAACCTCGTCGATGAACGTCAGCATCATCCAGATGACGAACGGCAGGGTCGTCACCGTGTAGATCAGGATCAGGCCGATATAGGTGTCGAACAGACTGATGCGGGAGCCGATAAGCGCCGCCGTCACGAACGGGATGATGATCGCGTAATACATCAGGATCGAGATCGCGATGACGATCGGCGGGATCATGCGGATCATCAGGATCGTGTGGCGGAAGTACTTGCCGCCGACGTTGAAGCGCGAGATCGAATAGGCGAGGAACGTGCCGAGCAGAAGCGCGACGAGCGACGCGGTGGTGCAGACGAACACCGAATCGCCGAGCCCCTTCCAGATGGTGAAGGACGTCTCCGTCGCCTGCCTTGCCTGGCTCGAATCGACCTGGGCGAAGGCGAAGATCTGCGAATAGTTGAGCAGCGTCGGCTCGTTGGGGATCCAGTTCGGCGGCCAGGTGACCCACTCCCCCGAATCCTTGAAGGACGTCATCACCATCCAGTAGATCGGAAAGACGATGATGCCGGTCCAGGCCAGCAGCGCGAGGTGGCGCAGGATGCGCCGGCGACTCTCGCGGCGCGCTCTGCGCGCCTTGGCCTGCTCGGGTGAGAGCGACGAAAGGACGGCCATCTCAGTGCCCTCCTGCCACGGCGTTGCGTTGCTTGATGATGGTGAAGATGCCGGCAAAGATCAGGAACGAGAACAGGAACAGCAGCAGGATCGAGGCGGCGGCGCCGAAACTGAACTTGTTGAACTGCCAAACCTGCTCCCACAGGAAGTAGGCTACCGTCTGCGTCGACGTCCCGGGGCCGCCGAAAGTCAGCAGCACGACCGGGTCGAACATCTTCAAGGCTTCCATCGAGCGGATCACCACGGCGATGGCGATGGCGGGCTTCAGCAGAGGAAGCTGCACGCGCCAGAATATCTGTGAAGGGCTCGCCCCCATCACGCGCGCGGCGTTGATCAGCTGCCTGGGCAGAGACGCGAAGCCCGACAGGAAGATCAGGAAGGTCAGCGACGTCCACTGCCACACGTCGGCGATGATGATCGCCCACTGCGCCGAGACTGGATGCGACAGCCAGCGGATACGCGGGTCGATGCCGAAATGCTCGAGGAACGGCGAAAGCAGCTGGTTGAGCGGCCCGCTGTCGATGTAGATCATGGAGAAGTTGTAGCCGACGACGATCGGCACGATCATCATCGGGATCAGGAAGATCGTCGTGTAGAGCTTCTTCGATCTCGTGCAGTTGGTCACCATCATGGCGAGGAAGAAGCCGAGCAGCAGCTCGAGCGCGACGGCGACACCCGAGAAATAGAATGTGCGTCCGATCGAGGACCAGAACTGCTCGGTCTCGAGTACCGTGGCGTAGTTCTCGAACCCGGCGAAAACGGCTGTCTCGAACGGACGGTTGGCGCGCCACTTCAGCATGCTGATCCAGATCGTCAGCGCGAACGGGATCAGGATGGTGATGACGAACAACCCTTCCACCAGGACGAAGGGAATGAGACGGAACACGCGCTCGGAAGCGAGCCACTTGCCCAGACGGGCAAGCGGGCCGTGCGGTCTTCCCTCGCCCGCGGCGAGTCGAGTGCCTGTAGTGGTGTCCGCCATCTATGCTTCGTCCAGATGAAGGGCGCGATAATGTCGGGTATTGGCCCCAGAGACCGGTCTTGCCTCAGTCTCGGTCGTCCGAGCTGCGCAAGTCGGGCCCCGGGGGCCCGGCCCCGCAATGACAGGTGTTGATGGGCTCAGAACTTGTCGAGGTAGATGCCCTGCTCGACACCCTTGCGCCAGACACGCTGCTGGTTGGCAAGGCCGATGTCGTTGGTCACCTTGTTCCAGCCCGCCTCGATGCGCTTGGCCGCCTCTTCCGCCGAGATGTTCTTGTTCATCACGTCGGCGAGGTTCTTGTCGAGGATGTTGAAGTACTCGTAGTTGCCTTCGATCAGCAGGAGCGAGGCTGCATACTTCGAGTTCTCGATCGTGGTCTTCACCATCTGCTCGCCGAAACGGTCGAGGATCGCCTTGTCGGTCAGGTTGGACTGGCGGAACGGGTCCCAGAAGCCCTTGGGGTGTGCAACGGCCTCGTCGCCGATGCTAGGGCTCGTGAGCCACTGTATGAAGAGATAGGCGAGCTCCGGGTTCTTCGCGTAGGCCGAGACCATGTAGCCGGTGCCCGCCGCCTGTGGCGTGCGGCGGACGAGCTGGCCGTTGATCATCTGCCCCGGAATGAGGCATGCGAGCTGCTTGTCCTTGACCACACTCTGGGGGTTCGAACTGCCGAAGCCCATGATCGAGGGGAAGGATATCGCCGAGTAGGCCTGCCCCGACGCCCAGAACGGGTAGATCTGCGGCGTGCCCCAGCCCTGGATATCCTTGGGCATGTCCTCGACACTGGCCGCGAAGTCCTTGATCGCCTGAATGCCGTCCGGAGTCGTGATGCGGGGCTTCATGTCCTTGTCGAAGAGCAAGCCCTTCATGTAGAGGGGGAAGTGGCGATAGGAGAAATTGATCGAGCGGTAGCCGAGAGCTCCGAACAGATCCTTCTCGAACGTGACACCCCACTTGGTTTCGCCCGCCTTGACCTTGAAGAACTCGGCCTGCCTTTTCCATTCCTGCATCGTGTCCGGGCAGGCGAGATCCTTGTTGAACTTCTGCTTGTACTCCGCCTTCGCCTGGGCGTTCTCGATCAGGTCCTTGCGCACGACCAGCAGCAGGTGGTCGCCGTCGTTGACCAGGTTCATGATCTTGCCGTCGTAGTACTGCTGGAACTTCAGGCCGTCGGCGATGCCCGAAAAGTCCGGCTTGTACTTGGCGACCCAGTCGTCCATCGGCACGATGACCTTGGCACCGGCTGCGTCCGGCATCGTGTAGGGGAAGTCGTTAAAGATGTCGTATACGCCGGTTTTCGATACGCCTTCCTGCATTACCTTGGCCGGGATGTCGGTATAGCCGAGCGGCACGACCTCGAACTTCACACCGGTCAGCTCCTCCCACTTCTTGGTGAAGTCGGGAAAGGAATTGTTGTAGAGCGAGTTGAGCAGGATCGTAAGCTTGGGATTGGTCAGGTTCTTGGCCTTGATGTAGGCCTTGGCCCCTTCAACGGCACGCTGAGCGACTGGGTCCTGCTGAGCCTGGGCAGGCGCCGCAGCCAACGCGGCGGCAAGCGAAAGCCCGGCGAGCAGAGCGAATGCCCTTCTCATTGACGTCCTCCTGTGTTTCGCGGTCGTCCTTGAGTCTGGCGCCGCTTTTTAGTGCCTGCATTCCATCACACACTGTCGAGGCGATCAATTCGAGTGACGTCTTCGGTTTCGCAAAGAAGCAGAGCGAACCGCGCCGGGTTCGTCGCGGCATCGCCCATTGGGAATATCGAGCGATGACGAACCCGACGAAATACTGCAACCTGAGGCTGCGCCTGGGGCAGCAGTCTTTCGCCTGCCCCAGCGATGAAGGGATCCCGCCATGACAATTCCTCCTCGCGCAGACGAAGCCCGGCTGAAGCAGCTCTTTCCCGAGGTCACCGAGGATCCGCCGCCGCGCACGTTCGAGCTCGGCATGGTGCTGGGCGGCACGGTCTCCGCCGGTGCCTATACCGCCGGCGCGCTCGACTTCCTGCTCGAAGCGCTCGAAGCCTGGCATGCCGATCCCGACGCGCCGCATCGCGTCGTCCTCAAGACCGCGGCCGGGACATCGGGCGGAGCGGTGTGCGCGTCCATTCTCGGTCTGCTGTCCAGTCGCGTCGTGCCGCATGTGTCGACGGACTCGACGCCGGCCGGTCAGGAAGCCCATCCGCAAGCGACGAACAATCCGCTCTGGGACCTGTGGGTGAACGACTTCCAGATCGCGAAGCTGCTGCAGACCGACGATCTCGGCGAGAACGCCGATGCCGGCTCGGGCATCCCGCCCGGCAGCCGCGTCCAGCATGTCCCTGCCCTGATCAACTGCCGGATGATCGACGAGTCCGGCGCCAAGCTCGCGACGATCGGCACCGCACCCGGCACGAGGCTGGGCTGGTTCGCGGCGCCGTTCCGCGCCGCCGTGACGCTCGCCAACCTGCGTGGCATTCCCTACCAGGTGCGCGGCATCCCCTCGATCATGGACTTCACAGGAGCGGCGTTCATCCAGCACGACGATCACGCCTGGTTCGCCTTTCCCAACGGCGCCTCGCCCACGCCGACGGCGACTTCGATCGGCAAGCGCGAGGACGAATTCTGGCTCGACGACGGCAACGCCGGCGCGGGCTTCGCCGGCTACAACGTGCTAGTCGGCTACGCCACGGCAAGCGCGGCGATGCCGCTCGGCCTCGCCGCGCGGGCACTGCTCCGTCCAGCCGAGCACTATCACTACCGCCCGCAGGTTCACCCGCTGCCAGAGGCGCCCGGATACAAGGTGCGCTGGCCCAATCCGGGCTGGACGCATCTCACCGCGACCAGCGAGTCGGGCATCTATACGCTTACCAGCGTCGACGGCGGCACTTTCAACAACAACCCGGTCGCGCTCGTCCACACCGCGCTCGCCGGCACGATCGGGCGCAACCCGCCAGACAGTTCCAGCGCCACCCGTGCGATGTTCATGATCGATCCGCTGGCCGACAAGCCGCAGCCGATCGGCAATGTCGGCAAGAGCCTGTATTCGGTCTTCAAGAACATTATCCCGACCTTCATCGCCGAGAGCCGTTACCAGACCGCCGATATGGAGCTGTTCGCCGACGACGACGTCTACAGCCGCTACCAGCTCGTGCCCTTCCGCACACCCTCGGCCGACGGGCCTGCCAAGGTCGGCGAGCCGGCGCTGGCCGGCACGTCGCTGTTCGCCGCGGCGGGCTGGTGCTGCCGCGCTTTCCGCGCCCACGATTTCCTGCTCGGCCGCCATAACATGCAGGCCTACCTGCAGCGCGAATTCATGCTGCTGGCCGACAATCCGCTGTTCGACGGCTGGTCGCTCGCCCGGCGCAAGGACTGGGCGCGCGACGCGAACTTCGAGCGGGTCGACGTCGAGGCCGGCACGCCACCCAAGAGCTATTACCTGCCGATCCTGCCAGACGTGACCCTGCGCGGTCCGCTGCCCCTGCCGGCCTGGCCGAAGGGCCAATACGATCCGGATACGCTGACGCCGATGCTGAAATCGCGTCTGAGGGCGGTGATCAACAAGCTGGTCGACGACAACCTGGACGGCGTCCTGCCGTGGTTCCTCAAGGTCCTCGCCATCCCCGGCGTGGTCGACACCGTCGCCGACGGCATCGTTGGCGATTTCAGGAAGGAGCTGCGCGACGCCGGGCTGCTGTAGGCCAGGCACTCACGGCGAGCCGCGGTTGTTCTGGCCGCGGTCATGGGTGGCGTAACGCCCGTCAGCGCCGGGCGCGCCCGCGCATGCGGCGATACAAACGGTGGCAACGAGCAGGGCAAGCGCAGTGACGACAAGCTTCAAGGTGGCCTTCCCTTCCCGCGACGTGGCGCCGCCGATTTCTAGGCATCGTAGCCGTGCGAATCGGCCAATCGGCAAATCAACAGTCCGTAGCCCATCTGGGAACTGACGAATGCCGCTGCAACAGCAATAGCGTCGCATGAGGAAGGCTGATGTGCCTCATACGAGGCTTCGTGCGAGCCCCTCCCGCCGCGTCGGCTAGACCTGCAGGCATGTTGCTCCGCCTCCCGCCCCTGCCCGCGCTGCGCCCGTTCGAGGCTGCCGGACGTCTGCGCTCCTTCAAGCTCGCCGCGGCCGAGCTGAACCTCACGCCGAGCGCCGTCAGCCACGCGATCGCCGGGCTCGAAGAAGTCCTCGCCACCCGCCTGTTCGTGCGCGGAACGCGTGGCCTGTCGCTGACACCGGCCGGCGCCGACTATCTCGCCTACGTCAGCGAGGCGCTCTCGCTGATCGCGGTCGGAACCCAGCGCCTGCCCGGACGGCAGGTTGAGCGCGCTATCGCGGTGAGCGCCGCGCCGACCTTCGCGTCGCGCTGGCTGCTGCCGCGTCTGCCCCGCTTCACGGAACGCTGGCCGGACGTCGGGATCACCGTCGACACCTCGCGCCGCCAGGTTGGCTTCCCGGTCGACGGTTTCGACTTCGCGATCCGCATGAGCCGCGCGCCGGGCCGCAGTCTGTCATGGGTGAAGCTCCTGAACGAGGAATTGGTGCCGGTCTGCAGCGCGGCCTATCGCGAGCGCATTCTCGGCACCGACGGCGCCATCGTCTGGCCGCGCGCGACGCTGATCCATCTCGTCACCGCGAGCGAGGGGTGGCAGAGCTGGTTCGAGGTACGGGGACTGCGCGACATCGATACCACGGCCGGCCTGCGCTTTGACACAGCTGAGCTTGCCTACGGCGCGGCAACCGCCGGGCTCGGCATCGTTCTCGGCCGTCGCCCGCTGGTCGACCGCGAGCTCGACGGGGGCGAGCTGGTCCGGCTGGCCGAGCAGCCGGTCGCCGCGGAAACCGCCTTCTGGCTGGTCAGCGCCGAGGAAACACAGCGCCGCCCCGAGCTGCGCGATTTCAAGCGCTGGCTGATCGCGGAGGCGGAGGCGGCGCAGTCCGCGTGAGCCGCGCTCAAGCGGCGGCGAGTCCTTCTCCTTTGGCACCGCGCCGGCCGGCGCGCACGATCGCCGCATGGTTCGCAGCAGGCTTGTCCTCGTCGTCGTCGCCGCATCGGTGATCATCAGCGCCGCCATGGGCGCACGCCAGACATTCGGCCTTCTCCTGGGCCCCCTGGCCGTCGAGCGCGGCATCCCGGTCAGCACGATCGCACTGGCCATCGCGCTGCATAACCTCGTGTGGGGCCTGGCGCAGCCCATCACCGGTGCCGCCGCCGACCGCCACGGCGCCGCACGGATCGTCGCGCTGGGCGTGCTGAGCTATGCGTCCGGCCTCGCCCTCACGGCCGCGACGTCATCGGGACTCGTGCTGATGCTGGGCATGGGCGTGCTGGTCGGCCTCGGCATGAGCGCCACGACGTTCGGCGTGGTGCTGACCGCCGTCGGCCGCACCGCAACGCCCGAGCAGCGCAGCCTGGCGATGGGCCTCGCCGGCGCCGGTGGCTCGTTCGGCCAGATCACCCTGGCGCCGGTAGCGCAAGTCACCCTCGAGGGCTGGGGACTGACCGCGACGCTGCTCGCGCTGGCGGGCCTGCTGCTCGCGGCCGGGCCGTTCGGCCTGCTGCTCGACCGGCGCGGGGCCGCCGTCCCGGGACCGTCGGTCGCCGGCCTCGAGACGCCGACGTTGAACGAAATCCTGGTGCAGGCACTACGGCATCCCGGCTACCGCCTGCTCACCCTCGGCTTCTTCACCTGCGGCTTCCAGCTTGCCTTCATCTCGACCTACCTGCCGGACTACCTGACGCTCTGCCACATGCCGATCGGCCTCGGCGCCACGGCACTGTCGCTGATCGGCCTGTTCAACATGATCGGCAGCTGGGCCTGCGGCTGGCTGGGCGGCCGTTTCCGCCAGCAGATGGTGCTGGGCTGGCTCTACCTGATCCGCGGTGTGGCGATCGCGGTCTTCTTCGTGATGCCCAAGAGCACCGCGTCGGTCACGATTTTTGCCGCCGTGATGGGCCTGACCTGGCTCGGCACCGTGCCGCTGACCAGCGGCTGGGTGGCCAAGGTGTTCGGCACCGGCCACCTCGGGACGCTGTTCGGTGTCTGCTTCTTCAGCCACCAGATCGGCTCGTTCCTCGGCGCGTGGTCCGGCGGCTTCGTGCTCGACCTCACCGGCTCCTACGCCGCGATCTGGATCCTGACGGCGGCCTCGGGCGCCGTCGCGGCGCTGTTGCACTTCCCGATTCGCGACACGACGGCAGGCACGCTGGCTAGGGAGGCTCGGGCGTGAGCTGCACGAATCGCCGGCAAAAATAAGAGCAGCCGACGGAGCCGTACGGTCTTCATACACGCGCTACCGGTCCGGGGCCTTCGAAGGCGTTTACCTGGCGGCTCCGTGCACGCACTTCGGGATCGATCATATCGAACAGGAGGGTCATGAACGCCCACTCCGCCTCGTCACTCTCAAAGATGTAAGGCGGCAGGACAACAGCAGCACCAGTGCGCAGCAGCAGCACCCAATCGCCCTTCTCTCGCCAAACCTTGGTGATGCTTCTCCAGGCCACCGTCGATGACACGGCCTCCGTGGAGATTACGAGCCCGCTGGCGGTAACCTCGAATGTCGCCTTGGAATCGAGCTCGAGTCCGAGTTTCGTAAATCGCCGCGCCATCCGACGATCGGCCCATCGATTGATACCGCGGTGGGCAAGTATGAGTGCCAGCGTCACCCCAAATGTCGGCAGCACCGCCCAGTTCCCCAAATCAGTCTCCCGCGCGAAGAAGATACCGACCATGGCGACCGGGCAAATGAGCAGGAACGCCAGAATGTGGACGACGAAGAGAAATCGCCAGACTCCCAGGACATGCCGTCTGACGGCCCGCCGCAAACGACCTCGAGGCTTGAAGACCTCGACGATGCCAGCAGCGATCTCTTTCCTGATCATCGACAGCCTACTCCGGCGTCGTAGCACTCATCCCAAGCATCGCGCGGCGGCGCAGCCACTGGCTCGGCCGGTAGCGGTCGTCGCCGGTGATGGCCTGGAGCTGCACCAGGATCTCGTGGCAGTTCTGCACGCCCAGCCAGTCGGCCAGCGCGAGAGGCCCGCGCGGATAGTTGAGGCCGAGCGTCATCGCGGTGTCGACGTCGGCGGCCGAGGCGATGCCGATCATAGCCATCTCGCAGCCGAGATTGGCGATCATCGCGACCATCCGCTGGGCGATGAAGCCGGGCGAGTCCTTGATCACGGTCACCTTCGTCCCGGCCTTGGCGAACATCGCCGCCGCCGCGTCGCGCACCAGCGGGTCGCCGTTCGGCGGCATCATGATCGTGATGCGTTTGCTGGCGTCGCCGGTGAGGTCGACCGCAACGGTGCGCGTCGGATCGATCTCACGCTCGATGGCCGTGGTCGTGGCGTCCTTGCCGATCGGCACCACCAGGATCGGGCTCTTGCCGTCGTCGGCCGCGAGCATGTTGCAGCCTGCCGCGACGAGGAGCGCGATCAGCTTCTCGTTGTGGCTGTCCATCACCACCGCGCTCGGCGCCGGTTGCACCGAGGGCAGATGATCCGCGCCGGGATCGATCTTCGCGCCCTTGGCGTCGTAGCCGTACCAGCCGCCGCCGGTCTTGCGGCCGAGCTTGCCCGCCGCATAGAGGCTCTCGTGATACGGGCTGGGCGTCATGCGCCGGTCGTGGAAGAAGCCTTCGTAGATGATCTTGCGCGCCGGGAAGTTCACGTCGATGCCGGTGAGGTCCATCAGCTCGAAGGGGCCCATGCGGAAGCCGCACGAGTCGCGCATAACCGCATCGACTGCGGCGACGCTCGCCCGGCCCTCCTGGTAGATGCGAAGGCCCTCGGTGCCGATCGCCGTGCCGCCGAGATTGACCAGGAAGCCCGGGGTATCGCCCACGACCACCGGAACGCGGGTCTGCCGCTTGCCCAGCGCCACCATGGCGTCGACCACCCATTGCGCGGTGTCGGCGGCGCGGATCACTTCCACCAGCTTCATCAGCGGTACGGGATTGAAATAATGCATGCCGCAGACGCGGTCGCGCTGCTTCAGCGAGCGCGCGATCGAGGCGATGCGGATCGATGAAGTGTTCGACGCGAGGATGCAGTCGGGCGCGACGACGGCCTCGAGCTCGCCGAACAGCTTCTGCTTGACCTCGAGATTCTCGAATACTGCCTCGACGACGACGTGGCAGCCCTTGAGGTCCGCGAGCGTCTCGGCGATGCCGAGATTGGCTTCGGTCTTTGCCAGGTCGGCTTCGGTTAACCGCCCTTTGGCCACGAGCCCCTTCAGCGTCTCGAGAATGCCCGCCTTCGCCTTGGCCGCACCGCCCGCGGCAGCATCATACATGAGGGCCTTGATGCCACCCTGCGCCGTCACTTGCGCAATCCCGCGCCCCATCGCGCCCGTGCCGACCACGCCCACGGTGAGATCGGGGCGGTTGATGTCGAGAGTCATGCTTTTCTCCATTCTGTCGTCCTGAGCGCCGCGAAGGACCCAAGGGTACGACCGACGAACCTGTTGCAGACGTGAGATCCTTCGCTTCGCTCAGGATTACAACTTAGCGTAACCTGCGCTCTTCAACCCGCCCTTGATCTCGTCCAGCACGACCGGGTCCTCGATCGTGGCGGGCATGGTCCAGGGCTGGTTGTCGGCCATCTTCTGCATCGTGCCGCGCAGGATCTTGCCGGAGCGGGTCTTGGGCAGGCGCTGCACCACCAGCGCCGACTTGAAGAAGGCGACGGGGCCGATACGGTCGCGCACCATCCGGACCACGTCGCCGACGATCTCCTCGTTCGGCTTGTTGACGCCCGCCTTCAGCACCAGCAGTCCGAGCGGCACCTGGCCCTTCAGCTCGTCGGCCACGCCGATCACGGCGCATTCGGCGACGTCGTTGTGGCTGCCCAGCACTTCCTCGATCTGGCCGGTCGACAGGCGATGGCCCGCGACGTTGATTACGTCGTCGACCCGCGTCATCACCGAGACATAGCCGTCCTCGTCGATGAAGCCGGCGTCCCCGGTTTTGTAGTAGCCGGGGAACTCCGTCATGTAGCCCTGCCTGTAGCGCTCGGCGGCGTTCCACAGCGTCGGGAAAGTGCCCGGCGGCAGTGGCAGCTTCGCCGCCAGCGCCCCGACCTCGCCCGGCTTCATCGGCCGCCCCTGGTCGTCCATCACCTCGAGCTGCCAGCCGGGCGACGGGACCGAGGTCGAGCCAAGCTTGACCGGCATCGGATCGAGGCCCTCGAAGTTGCCGCAGATCGCCCAGCCGGTCTCGGTCTGCCACCAGTGATCGACGACGCGGACACCGAGCAGCTTCTGCGCCCATTCGACGGTCGGGGGGTCGCCACGCTCGCCGGCGAGGAACAGCGTGCGGAAGCCGGAAAGGTCGTACTGCTTCAGGAGCTTGCCGTCGGGGTCCTCGCGCTTGATGGCGCGGAAGGCGGTCGGCGCGGTGAACAGCGCCATCGCCTTGTGCTCGGAGATCACGCGCCAGAAAGCACCGGCGTCGGGCGTGCCGACCGGCTTGCCCTCGTAGAGGATGGTCGTCGCGCCGTAGATCAGCGGGCCGTAGACGATATAGCTGTGGCCGACCACCCAGCCCACGTCCGACGCGCACCAGTAGACCTCTCCCGGCTTGACGCCGTAAAGGTTCTTCATCGACCAATGGAGCGCCACGCAGTAGCCGCCGGTGTCGCGCACCACGCCCTTGGGATAGCCCGTCGTGCCCGATGTGTAGAGGATGTAGAGCGGGTCGGTCGCCTGCACCGGCACGCAGCCGTGCGGCGTGGCGTCCTTCACCGTCTCGACCCAGTCGAGGTCGCGACCCGCCACCATCGTTGCCTCGCCTTGCGGGCGCTGAAGAAGAATGACCCTCGGCACCTTGTGCACCGCCATCTCGATCGCCTGGTCGAGCAGCGGCTTGTAGTGGACGATGCGGTTGGGCTCGATGCCGCACGACGCGGTCAGCACAAGCTTGGGATTGCAGTCGTCGATGCGGCTCGCCAGCTCCTTGGCCGCGAACCCGCCGAACACCACGGAATGCACTGCGCCCAGCCGCGCGCAGGCGAGCATCGCCATCACCGCTTCCGGGATCATCGGCATGTAGATGATGACCCGGTCGCCCTTGCCCACGCCCTCGGCCGCGATCATCCCGGCGATCGCCGCCACGCGGTCGCGCAGCGCGCGATAGGTGAAGCGCGTCTTGGTGCCGGTGACCGGCGAGTCGTAGATAAGGGCCGTCTGCTCCGCGCGCCCGCCTTCGACATGACGGTCGAGCGCGTTGTGGCAGGCATTGAGCTCGCCGCCCGCGAACCAGCGGTAGAACGGCGGATTGGACGAATCGAGCACCGTGTCCCACCGCCTGCTCCAGTCGATCGCCTCCGCCTGCTCGGCCCAGAATCCCTCCGGATCCTTCAACGACCGCGCATGAAGCGCGCGGTAGATATCGCCCGTCGCCATCGTCTCCGTCCTCTTACTGTACGCCGCCGATCGAAATGCCGGCCGCCCTCGGCAGCGCGGCATCGTCGGCGCTTCCTGCCTGAGCTGCAGGTTGCAGGCGTCTGGCAGGATCAGGATCGAGCCGGCGCCGAGCTGTGCCGCGCTCCGCCGCCGGCATCATCGCGTCTGCGGCCCATGACGTCCATATGTCCGCCGACCTACTGATGGACGAAGCCGACGACTGGCCGGGAAACAGCGGTCAGGAATCGCATCGGATCGCGCGGCTGGCCGTCGACCCAGATTTCGTAATGCAGGTGCACACCGGTTGCGCGGCCGGTCGCGCCGACCACGCCGATCTGCTCGTTCCGCGCCACGACGTCGCCCTTGCGGACCAGCATGCGGGAGAGATGGGCGTAACGCGAGACCACGCCGAAGCCGTGGTCGATCTGGATCAGGTTGCCGAATGCGCCGTCCCATCCCGCCGCGACCACCGTGCCCGCCGCCGGTGCGATGACGGCCGAGTCGCGCACCGCGCGCAAGTCGAGCCCTTCATGCCGCGCGCCGCCGCCATTGACCGGATCGCGCCGGTAGCCGAAGCCGTCCGACAGGATCGCATGCGTCACCGGAGCGACGAGCGGCAGCCGCACCATGACGTCGCGCAGCGCCTTGAGCTTCTCGAGTTGCTGCGTCAGCGTTTGCAACTGGCTTGACTCGGAGTGCTCAGCCAACGCCACCTGCGCCTTCCAGGGAATATAAGGGCCGCCGCGCGCGCCGACGCGGCGTATCCGGTTCGGCTCGGGTACGACGCGACTGGGCTCGAGGCCGGTCGCGACGATTATCTTTTCGATGTCGGCAATGGTGGCCCTTGTTTCCGCGTCGAGCTGGCGCAAGACCTTGCGGGTCTCGATCAGCGTCGCGTCGCGCATGGCCGTCGCCTCGTCACGTTCCTGGATTGCCTGCACGCGATCGTTGACCGCGTTCTCCAGCATTGCGCGGCGGTCGACGGCGCGCCGTACCTGCTCCGCGGCATACTGGACCGCCGTGTCACGCTCGGCCTCGAGCTGTTCGATGCGGGCTTCTTGAGCGGCTACGATCTGCGCCTGCGCCTCGATGTCTGCCGTCGCCGCCTCGCGCTCGACGGAGGATTGCGCCAGCTCACGGCCGACCTGCTCCAGCAGGGCGCGATCCTGCGCCGAACGCCCGGCATGCATTTGGGCCAGGCGAGTCGCTTCGCTGCGCAAGGTTGCGATTTCGCTTTCCGTCCGCTCGAGCGCGCGATGGAAATATCCTACAGCGACCAGGCTCGCAACGAGCGCCACACAACAGAGCCCGCCGACCAGCCAGCCAGCTTTTCGCCGAAACAGGCGCATTCAGATGACCCCTCAGCTCCCCCCGGAGCCTGGATAGGATAAAGCGCAGGAAGCCGTCTCGCACAATGGAAAAGGCGAACCGTTCCTGTATTGCCGTCTCTTCGATAGGCCAGACGAGCTGATCAGAACGCCGCGCAAACCGCGCGCTCGACATGTAGCACGCTGAGCTGACTGAACCGCGTCTTGTAGATGTCGACGATCGCCTGCACTTTCGCCAGATGCCTCGAAGCATCTGGCACGATCACGACCAGCAGCTTGCTGCGCTCGCGCGTGACGCGGCCCTTGGCATCGTGATATTGGCCGGCAACATCGAGGACGCTCAGTCCCGCGGGGAAGCGCGGCGTCACTTCCTCGCTGAGGAAGGCCGCCCACTCGGTCTCATCGATCTCGCGGTCTTTGGTCGCCAGGCCGAAATAGAGATCGACCTGTACGGCGGGCTTGAGCGGCGCCAGGCAAGTCGGCGCCATGATCTGCGGAGCGGACGGCGTGCAGGCGGACAGCGCGAAGAGCGCCGCCGCCATGACCCTCATTCTCACGCTGTCAATTCAGGTACGGGACCGCCATGCCTTTGACCACCGCCGGACGCGCGTTGACGATGTCGTACCAGCGCTTGACGTTGGGAAAGTCCGCCAAGGCCACCTGGTGCCACTCGTGGCGCGCCGTCCACGGGAATATCGCCATGTCGGCGATCGTGTACTCGGCGCCGGCCGCGAAGGCGTTGCCGGCGAGCTGTTTGTCGAGCACGCCGTACAGGCGCTTGGCCTCATCGACATAGCGCTTGATGCCGTATTCGATCTTCGTCGGCGCGGCGCGCAGGAAATGATGCGCCTGGCCGAACATCGGACCGACGCCGCCCATCTGCCACATCAGCCACTCCAGTGACTTGTACTTCGCGACCGGATCCTTGGGCAGGAACTGTCCGGTCTTCTCCGCCAGGTAGATCAGGATCGCGCCGGATTCGAAAAGGCTGATCGGCTTGCCTCCCGGACCGTCGGGATCGACGATCGCGGGAATGCGGTTGTTCGGGCTGATGCGCAGGAACTCGGGCTTGTGCTGCTCGCCCTTCGAGATATCGACCTTGTGGACGCTATAGGGCAGACCGCATTCCTCGAGCATGATCGAAACCTTGCGGCCGTTCGGCGTTCCCCACGTATGAAGCTCTATTGTGGCCAAGATTCTCCCCCGTCACTTGTTGGCTAGATCTCTTCGCTCGAGCTGTCGAAACCCGAATCGTCGTAACTCGCATTGTCGAAGTCCGAGCCCGTATCGTAGCTGTCGGCCGACGCCACGTCCTGCCCGGCATCTGCGGGCGACAGCTGGTCCGGCGGCAGCAGCGACGACGGATTGCTCGCCTGACTGGCGAGCGCCTGCGTGCCGTGGCCGAACATGCTGCTGATGCCTTGGAACAGCAATGCACCACCCGCCACGCCCGCTGCCGTCGTCAGAGCGGTGCGGAGGAAACTGCCCCCCGCCGGCGGCTGGCCTTGCGCCTGCTGCGCCATGGGTGCCGGCGAAGGGCTCCCTCCCCAGGGCCGCGCCGGTGCCGGTGCCTGTTGTTGTGGTTGCGCCGGAGCGGCACCCCACGGGCCGAGCTTCGGAGCGGAGCCGAGGAAGCTGCTCTCGCTCGCCTTGCTCTCGAGCTCGGCGATGCGCGCCTTGGCCTGCTTCAGCGCCTCTTCCTGAACGATCACGGTCTGTGTCAGGAGGTAGGAAGCGCCCGGCTGGCGTGAGACATAGCTGGCAATCAGGCGTTCCGCTTCGGGATCGCGCGGCTGGCTCTCGAATTGTTGCAGACGGCCGAACAGATCGGCGATCAGATCGCGTTCTTGCTGTTGCATGACGGTGCCTCCCGCCCCGGAATTGGGCGCCGTGAACTTGGTTGTCGGCCCCCCGAGCGTCAAGGGCCGCCGTCTCGACTACGCCGGTGTGGTAAGGATAATCCGACGGCGAGGCGACGCATTATAACCCGCTGACTGTATTGGCTGCTCCGACTACGAAGCCGACACCGTCTTTGCATCCGTCGGTCGTGATCAGGTCCGTAAGGCAGAAGGGATAAGCGCCTGCCGACCCATTCGTCACACAGACTTCGTAGCGAGCCGGGGGTCCTCCGACCACGAGGCGTCGCTACCTTCTGCGGGCGTCACGAACATGAGCGAAACCGTCGACCGCGACTCCTGCCGATGCCATCGCCCGGCCGGGACGACGAATACCGACCCTTCGTTCAACGTAGCGTCGTCCGCTCCCTCTTCGAGCAGCACCGTGACGTTTACCGATCCTTGCACGACGTAGAGCAGTTCGTCCCGCGGATGCCGCTCCCGTTGGCCGCGCACAATTCCATCGTCGAAAGCCTTCTCCATCCTGCGTGCTCCATGCGCCAAACGGTCAACGATTTCCAACTGAGAAAGCCCGACGTCCCGCGCGTCTGATCTGTGAGGAGATACGCGATGGAGGCAGTCTTCCTTTTGGCGACGGCGGTGGCTTGCTCTCTCGGGTTCGCCCTGCCGACGCGGAGCCGGGATCGCCACTGGCACAAGGTCGACGGCGCGCTCGTCTGCCGGTTTCGGCTGCCTTAGACCGGCGAGGCAGAAATGCCGATCACGACCGCACTCATTGCCGTTCCGATCGACCTCCGCCTGATCGCGGCGATCGGCGGCGGCTATGCCGTGGCGGCCGGTCTGTCGGCGCTGCTCGCCGTCGGACTGTCGGCGATGGAGCTCATGCTCCGCAGCCTCGGACCGGCCCGCGTCCAGTCGACGGCAGAGTCTACCGCACCACCTGAGCGGTCTGGCCGAAAAGAATCTTGCGTTGCTCCTCGGTGTTGATGCCGGGCTTGGGGCGCAGTTCCAGGCCGACGGCCTTGCCTTTGACCACCGCCGGCCGCTCGCCGACGGACGTCTCGAACCAACGCTTGAGATTGGCGAAATCGTCGAGCTTCTGGCCAAAATTCTTGAAGCCCACGACCCACGGCCAGCTCGCCATGTCGGCGATCGAATAGCCGCCCGCGATGAACTCGCGATCGGCGAGCCGCTTGTTCAGCACGCCGAACAGACGGTTGACCTCGTTGCTGTAGCGCTGTTGCCCATAGGTCAGGGCTTCGACCGGATTGAACTGCGGCGCATACATGTTGAAGTGGTTGGCTTGTCCCGCCATCGGCCCCAGCCCGCCCATCTGCCAGTTGACCCACTGCAGCACCTCGTACTTGCCGCGCAGATCCCCCGGCAGGAACTTGCCGGTCTTCTCGGCGAGGTATTGCAGGATCGCGCCGGACTCGAACACCCCGACCGGCTCGCCACCGCCCGGAGGGTCGTGATCGACGATCGCCGGCATGCGGTTGTTGGGGCTGATCTTGAGGAAGTCCGGCTTGAACTGCTCTCCCGTGCCGATGTTCACCGGAACGATCTTGTACGGCAGGCCGCACTCCTCGAGCATGATGGTGATCTTGAAGCCGTTGGGCGTCGGCCAATAGTACAGGTCGATCATGGTGTGATCCCTCCGATGGTCGAGTTTGGGAGGACTCTAGACGGAATTCGTCGTACTGCTAGGCGCTCCACCAAGAGGAAACGTAATGGCCATCACACTTTATGATCTCAGCGTCGGCTGCTTCCTCCAGACCCTCGGCGCCGTCGAAGGCTTCCTCGCCAAGGGCCTCGCCCACTGCAAGGAGAAGGGCATCGATCCGAACGAGGTCGTCGAAGCCCGGCTCTTCGCGGACATGCTGCCGTTCCGCTTCCAGGTCGTGGCAGTCGCCCATCATTCCGCCGGCGCCCTGCAAGGCGCAAAGGCCGGGAAATTCGGCCCGCCGTCACCGTCGACCGCCGACTATGCCGGCCTGCAGAAACTGGTGACCGACGCGCGCGCCTCTCTGGAGGCGCTCAGGCCTGAGGAGGTCAACGGGCTCGAGGGGAAGGACGTACTCTTCGCCGTCGGCGAACTGAAGCTGCCGTTCAAGGCCGAAGGGTTCCTGCAAACCTTCTCGCTGCCCAACTTCCATTTCCACGCGACGACGGCCTACGACATCCTGCGGCACAAGGGCGTGCCGCTCGGCAAGCGCGACTACATGGGCCGCATGAAGCTGGCCAAGTAGCCAGCGGGAAGCGTGGCTCTCGCAGGCGGACGAATTCAGCGCGCCGTGATGGCGTTGCGGATGGTGATCGGCGAGCCCATCCCGCGCAGGCCGCTGATGCCGCCCTGCCCGGTACCCAGGACGTGAATGGTGCCGTAGCCCAGTATGCGGCCCAGGATCGACTGGTCGACGTTCACCGTCTCGACCTTGTCCATGTTCATCTCGACCGTATGCCGCCAGATGAACCCGCGCTTGTAGATCACCCGATGCGTGGTGACCGAAAGTTCGGTGGTCCAGCGCTTGAAAGCCGCGCTCAGAAACATGACAAGCGCGACCGCCAACCCGATCCAGCCGGCATAGACGATGAACTCTCCGACGCGCGAGTTCATGATCGCCTTGTCGCCGTAAACCATCAGCAAGAGCGATAAGGTGGCCAGCAGGACAGACCTGATGAAGATGGTCCAATGCAGCCGTCCGATCACCTTGACGGCCTCACCGGGCTGCAGGACGGAGTCTACGTAGGCCACGCCAGCAAACGAGCCCCCGCAAAAAAGGTTGCGCGCCGATCGTGCCCGCGCGCAGCATGCTTGGTCGATCATCCGTCGAAGGGACGTCGCATGCAGTTCGGACTGTTCGGGGGCGCGCGCACCAAACGCAGCATCGGCCTGGAGGACAGCCAGGGATATCAGAGCTTCATCGACTACGTGACCGAGGCCGACAGGCTCGGCTTCAGGCAGCTCTTCATGGTGGAGCATCACTTCACCGGCCAGGGCCAGGTTTCCGCCTCGATGACGGTGCTCGCCTATCTCGCCGCGCGCACGCAGCGCATCCGCCTCGGGACCGCGGTGGTCGTGCTGCCGTGGCACAATCCGGTGCTGATCGCCGAGCAGGTCGCCACGCTCGACCTGCTGACCGGCGGCCGGGTCGATTTCGGTGTCGGCAAAGGCTATCGCAAGGCCGAGTTCGACGGCTTCCGCATCCCGATCGAAGAAGCGAGCGAGCGGTTCGACGAGGCTATGGAGATCATCCGCAAGGCGTGGACGACCGAAGGCCGCTTCAGCCATCGCAGCAAGCACTGGCAGTACGACGACATCGTCGTCGAGCCGGAGCCGTTGCAGCGCCCTCACCCGCCGCTCTGGCTCGCGGCCGGCAGCCGCGACAGCATCCGCCGCGCCGCGCGCGAGGGCTACAACCTGCTGCTCGACCAGCTCGCCCAGACCCATCAGATCATCGAACGCATCGCGATCTTCCGCGAGGAATGCGAACGAATCGGCCGCGCCTACGATCCGCTGATGGTCGCCACGGCCCGACCGCTGCAGATGTTCCACCACGAGAGCGAGCGCGCGGCAGCCTACGAAACCCGCAAGCGCGTCGTGAGCGTGATCGGCGACCTCGCGCGCGACAAGCTTGCCGATCGCGTCGAGGACGACACCGCGCCGCTGCTCGGCACGCCGGACGAGGTGATCGCGCGCCTCGAGGAACTCGAGGCCGGCGGCGCGACCAACATCTTGCTGGTCGACCCGAACGCCTCGGTCGCCAACCTGCGCGCCTTCGCGCGCGAGGTGATGCCGCGCTTCAGCGCCACGCGCTTCGAGGCCGCAGAATGAGTGTTACATTCCCCAAGCCGCTGGCCGTCTCGGTCAGCGTCATGCTCGAAGGCTGGACCGACGACTCGGCGCCCGGTATCGGCCCGATGGGCAATCCGCTGAAGGCGGGTGTACTCGACTTGCAGGCGCGCTCCTGGGCCGAGTACGGGCCCAAGGTCGGCGCCTGGCGGCTGCTCGACATCCTGCAAAAACACGACGTGCGCAGCGTGTTCTATGTCAGCGGCATTCTCGCCGAGCGCTATCCGGACCTGATGAAAGCCATCGCCGGCGCGGGCCACGCGGTCGGAGCGCACGGCTGGGGCCAGAACATCGTCCCGTCCTACCAGTCTCCGCAGGAGGAGGCAGGAGATCTGCAGCGCTGCGTACAGGCCATCGAGCAAGGCACCGGACATCCGCCGCTTGGTTGGCTGAGCCCGCGCTGCACACCGAGCGAACGCACCTCGGCGCTGCTGGCGGGATCCGGATTCGACTGGCACGCGGACTTCTTCGATTCCGACCTGCCCTACCGCCATTCCACGCCGAACGGCGAGATCACCGCCGTCCCATTCACGATGGAAGTGAACGACATGCCGCTTTACGTGCGTTACGGCGCCGAGCCGGAAGCGTTCACCCGCACCTTCGAGAGAATCGCGGGCAACTGGCCCCGGCTCGGACTTCCGAAAGCCTGCCTGGACATCACCGTCCACGCCCACGTTTTCGGTCGACCGTTCGGCGCCATCGAGTTCATGAACTGTCTCGAGGCAGCGCGGCGCTACAGCGACTGGGCCTGGCTTACCGATCATCAGACCTTGGCGGGGCTCTGCAAGGCGCGCTAGGATCGTCACAACGACATAATTGGGAGGATCGATCCATGCGCATCCAACGTCGCACTTTCGGCAAATTGGCGGCGGGCGCCGCAGCGGGCATCGCCGCGCCCGCCATCGCACAGAACAAGCCGTTCACCATCGGCTTCAGCATGAACCTCACGGGCCCGCTCGCGCCAAACGGCAAGGCGACCCTGCTGGCCATGCAGATCTGGGAAGAGGAGATCAACGGCAAGGGCGGGCTGCTCGGCCGTCCGGTGAAGCTGGTCTATTACGACGACCAGTCCAATCCCTCGACGGTGCCGGGCCTCTACACGAAGCTCATGGACGTCGACAAGGTCGACATCATCGCGAGCAGCTACGCGACCAACATGGTCGCTCCCGCCATGCCGATCGTCATGCAGCACGACCGGACGTTCTTCGGCCTGCTCGGCCTCGCAGTGAACAGCGAGTTCAACTACAAGCGCTACTTCTCCATGACGCCGACCGGCGGGCCGCGCCCCAAGGAGTCGTTCGCCGAGGGCTTCTTCGAAGTGGCGGCCGCCCAGACGCCCAAGCCGATGACCGTGGCGATGTGCGGTGCGGACGCCGAGTTTCCGCGCAACGCGATGGACGGGGCACGCGCCGTGATCAAGCGGCTGGGACTGAAGATCGTCTACGACAAGACATATCCGCCGGCGACGTCCGACTACACGCCGGTGATCCGCGCGATCGCCGCGACCAATCCGGACATCTTCCTGGCCTGCTCCTATCCCGCCGATTCGGTCGGCCTCATCCGGGCCAGCCACGAGGTCGGTTTCAAGCCCAAGGTCTATGGCGGTGGCATGGTCGGCCTGCAGGCGACCGCGATCAAGACGCAGCTCGGCCCGCTCCTGAACGGCATCGTTGTCTACGATTTCTGGCTGCCGTGGGCAGGGTTCGCCTCGGACGCCGGTCGAGCGTTCGTGGCGAAGTACCAGACCCGGTCGGCGGCTGCGGGCGTCGACCTGCTCGGATATTACCTTCCGCCGTTCGCTTATGCGCGCATGGAGGTGATCGAGCAGGCGGTCAAAGGCGTCGGCAGCGCCGACGATGCCAAGCTCGCCGAGTTCTGCCGCAAGACCACGTTCAAGACCGTCGTTGGCGACATCAAGTTCAATGCCGAGGGCGAGTGGGATACGGCGCAGGTCATGGCCGTCCAGTTCCAGGGTATCTCGGGCAACGGCGTCGAGCAGTTCAAGGATCCCAAGACCGAGGTGATCCTGTGGCCGACCAAGTACAAGACCGGCAACATCATCTATCCGTACGACCCCAAGAAGTAGCACTCGGAAGCGTTGGAGCAGCAATGGCATCCTGGAAAACGATCGCGGCCGCAGCCGCGATGATCGCCGGCATCGCCGCCGGCGCGCACGCCGACAAGGCGGCCGGAGATGCCTGCGCGGCCAGCCTCAACGCCGACGGCAAGGCTGTCTACGCCGCAGTCGTCGCGGCCAATCCGACCACGGAGACATTGCGCTCCGTGATCGAGCGCGAGGCCAGGAGCCTCGCCATGGGCGGCAAGATCTCGCGCGGCTCGGCGCGCGAGAACGCCACCGCAGCCGGCGAGTGCGCGAGGGTCGGACTGCAGTGACGAGCCGTATCGGTCGCGCCGACGCTCAGGCGCCGAGGTAGAACTCGCGGATCAGGTCGTTGTTGTTCAGCGCCTCGGCCGATTCGCCGGTGAAGGCGATACGGCCGTGGACGATAACGTAGCCGCGGTCGGCGATGCGGACTGCCTGGGTGAAGTTCTGCTCGGCCATCAGCACCGTCAGATCGAAGCCCTCTTTCAGCTCCTTGATCTTGTCGATGGTTCGGCTGACCAGCAGCGGCGCGAGACCGACCGACGGCTCGTCGATCAGCAGGATGCGTGGCGCCGACATCAGCGCGCGGGCCAGCGCCAGCATCTGCTGCTCGCCGCCGCTCATGCTGCCGGCAAGCTGCCTGGCGCGCTCCTTCAGCCGCGGGAAGGTCTCGAAGCAGAATTCCATGTTGCGCGCGATGGCCGAGCGCGCCGTCGGGCGGAAGGCGCCGAGCAGGAGATTTTCGGTGACGGTCAGCTTGGGGAACAGCCGGCGGCCCTCGGGGACGAAGCCGATGCCGAGATCGACGATCTCCTCCGTCGAGCGGCCGATCAGCTCGTGACTGGTGCCCTCGATCGTGGCGGTGATCTTGCCGGCGGATGGCCGCACCATGCCCATAATCGACTTCATCAGCGTCGACTTGCCGTTGCCGTTGGTGCCGAGCAGCGCCACCGTTTCGCCGGCGCCGACGGTCAGCGACACGTCATGGAGCACGCTGACGGCGCCGTAGCCGGCGTCGATGTTCGAGATGGAGAGGCTACTCGCCAAGATATGCCCTCACCACTTCGGCGTTGCGCACGACTTCCTTGGGGTCGCCATCGGCGATCTTGCGGCCGGCGACCAGCACGGCGAGCCGCTGCGAGAATTCCATCACCGCCCGCATGATGTGCTCGATCATGATCACGGTGACGCCCTGCCCGTTCAGCCGGATCAGCAGCGCGATGATCTCGTCGACCTCCGCGTGGCTGAGGCCCGCCATCGATTCATCGGCGATGAGCAGCTTGGGCTCGGCGGCCATGGCGCGCGCCAGCTCGAGCTTGCGCATCTCGATCTGCGTCAGGTCGCGCGGCAGGCGGTGCGCCTTGTCGGCCAGGTTGACCTCTCCCAGCAGCTCGATGCAGCGCGCCTCGATCGCGGCGCCGGACAGCTTGCGGCCGCCGCGGGCATTGACGGCAAAGAGGATCGGAATACGAAGGTTCTCCGCCAGCGACAGACTGCCGAACGGCCGGGGGAGCTGAAAGCTCCGGGCAAGGCCGAGGCGCGTCCGTTCATGGGCGGTGAGGCTGTCGATCGAGCTGCCGCCGAAGCTGACGCTGCCCTGCTCGTTGCGCAGAGTGCCGCAGATGCAGTTCACGAGCGTCGACTTGCCCGAGCCATTCGGACCGATCAACCCGAGCCGCTCGCCCGGCTGCACCTCCAGCTCGATCTCCTGCAGCGCCGTGAAGCCGCCGAAGCGCTTACCCAGCTCCCGGACGTGAAGCAGCGCGGTCACCGCTTCTTCCTCTGGAACAGGCCGACGATGCCCTGCGGCGCCACGATCACGAAGATGACCATGAGCACGCCCGCGACCAGCACGTTGATCGCCGAGGAGATCGTCACGCGGAGGTATTCCTGCAGGCCGCCGACCAGCACGGCGCCGATCACCGGGCCCAGCCAGCTCGACGTGCCGCCGATCAGCGGCATCGCGATGGCGTTCACGGCATAGTTCAGGCTGAAGCCGGAGGTCGGATCGAGGTACGTGACGTAGTACGGCAAGGGCGCGCCGGCCATGCCCATGAAACCGCCGCTCAGCGCCGTGGCGATCAGCTTCAGCTTGAGGGTGGGCACGCCGGATGCCTCGGCTGCCGCCTCGTCGTCGCGGATGGCGGCGAAGCCGAAGCCCAGCGCCGAGCGCTCGATGGCGCGCGCGGTCGCCAGGGCCACGACGCAGAGGCCGAGCATGACCAGGAAGAGATATTCGATGTACCCGCCGCCGATCAGCGGGGCCATCTTGGGCCGCAGCACATAGGCCCCGCGCGCGCCGCCGACGAAATCCCAGTTGGTGATCAGCGTCTGCACCACGACGGCCAGGGCGAGAGTGGCGATCGAGAAGAACACCCCGCGCAGGCGCAGGGTGAGATATCCGGTGCCGAGTCCGACCAGCGCGGCCAGCGCCCCGCCGACCATGATCATCACGGGCAGCGGAAGCCAGGGCGCCAGCTTGTACAGCACGACGCTCGAATAGGCGCCGATGGCGAAGAAGGCCGTGACGCCGAAATTCACGTAGCCGGTGTAGCCGCCCAGGATGTTCCAGGCGGTGCCGAGCACGATGTACTGCACGACCACGTAGGCGGCGAAGAAGGCGTAGTCGTTGCCGAACCAGCGGGTGCCGGCGAAGATCACGGCTGCGGCGACGATCAGGACCCCGACGAAGGCGACGTTGCCGAGGCCCGGCGCCGTCTCCCTTCCGGTGGCTTTAGCGACCAAGGATGCCATTTGGCCTCACCGCCAGAGTCACGAGCAGCACGCCGAACGATACCGCGGGAGCCCACGAGGGGCCGAAGAAGGTCGCCGTCAGGCTTTCGACGATCCCGAGCGTCACCGCCGCGATGACCATGCCGGGAAAGCTGCCGAGCCCGCCCAGCACGCAGATCGCGAAGATGCGGCCGATATATTCGCGGCCGATCGACGGTTCGACCGGCTGAATGATGATCAGCGCGGCGCCGGCGATCGCGGCCGTGGCAAAGGAGAGGCCGAAGGCAATCCGCTTGATCTTGGCCGGATTGGCCGCCATCAGCCTGAGCGCACCCTGGTCCTGGGCCACCGCCTGGATGGCACGGCCGACGAAGGTTCGCGACAGGAAGATCTGAAGTCCCGCGACCATCGCCAGGCCAAGCAGGAACGGCACGAGCAGCCGCCACGGCAACTCGATCACGGCGAGATGGAGATTGCCCTGGGTGTACCAGGCCTGCACCGAGCGGTAATCCACGCCGAATCCCATGATCAGCCCGACCTCGGCGATGAACAGGATGCCGAAGAAGAAGGACAGTCCGCGTATCGACTGGTCGTCGCGCCGTTCAAAGGCCAGGTAGTAGACTTGATAGGCCGCCATGCCGAGCACGTAGAAGGCCGGCAGCATGATCGCGGCCGCCAGGATCGGGTCGATGCCGAACACCGTGTTGGCGATATAGGCGACGTAGGATCCGAGCAGGATGACGGCGGGATGGGCAATGTTGACGATATCGAGCATGCCGAATGCGATCGCCACGCCGATCGACACCGCTGCATAGAAGCCGCCGAGCAGGAGCCCCGAAACGACGGCGTTGATCAGCAGATCGACAGAGGCATCCATGACATCGTCTTCCTCCCACACGCGGCGATTATGTACCCACCGTTCAAAGCAGTGTGGCGGGAGGAAACGTGATTGCCTAGTCCTGTTTTTTGGTGTGCGGAGCAGACGGCTCGCTGATCGATGTCAATCGATGGAAAATCAGTCGTCCGGCGTCAGGTCGTGTTGGCCCATGAACTCCGGATCGCGCTTTCATCGGCAGGAAACCAATGCGTCGTGCGGTTGGCGAACCAGACCAGCGACAGCATTACCGGCACCTCGACCAGCACGCCGACCACGGTGACCAGCGCAGCCCCGGACTTCAGGCCGAACAGGCCGATGGCCACGGCTACCGCGAGCTCGAAGAAATTCGATGTGCCGATCAGCGCGCAGGGCGCGGCCACCTTGTGCGGCACTCGCCACACCTTGGCCGCCCAATAGGTGATCGCAAAGATGCCATAGGACTGGATCAGGAGCGGGATCGCGATCAGCGCAATCAGCAACGGCTGCGACAGGATCACCTCGCCCTGGAAGCCGAACAGCAGGACTACCGTCGCCAGAAGCCCCGTGATCGACAGCGGCTTCACTTTGGCCGTGAAGCGGGCCACCGCTTCCCCGGCCTGTGCCGGACCGCCCGCATCACGGGCCAGAACCACCCGCGTCACGACACCCGCAGCCAGCGGGATCACGACGTAAAGCACGACTGACAGAAGCAGCGTTTCCCAGGGCACCCTCAGATCGGTCACGCCGAGCAGCAGCGCCACGATTGGCGCAAAGGCGAAGACCATGATCACGTCATTCAGCGACACCTGAACAAGCGTGTAGTTCGGATCGCCCTTGGTCATCTGCGACCAGACGAACACCATTGCAGTGCATGGCGCCGCCCCCAGCAGGATCATCCCGGCAATGTACTGGCCTGCGTTCTCCGGCTCGATGAAGGGCGCAAAAATGTAGTGAAAGAACACCACCCCCAGCACCGCCATGGTGAAGGGCTTCACCAGCCAGTTGATCACCACCGTGATGACCAATCCCTTGGGGCGCTCGTGGACTCGGCGCAGGCTCCGGAAGTCTACCGCGACCATCATCGGATAGACCATGAACCAGATCAGTACCGCGACGACGAAGTTGATCGAGCCGTACTCGAGCGAGGCAAGAAAGCCGAATGCGTTCGGCATGACGGTGCCAAGCGCCAGACCCGCGAGAATGGCAAGCCCCACCCAGACCGAGAGATAGCGTTCGAACAAGGACATCTGCGAGGGCCTTTCAGGCAAGCGCACATCGTCCGTCGATCGCGCGCGTGGTCATTGGTCAGTCCCCTTGGGGAGGCAGCCATCGGAGCTGGGCCAGCAGGGCGCGTCCCGCGGGCCGCCGTGCGCAGCCACCCGACCGATCAGCGCCTGCAGCGGCGCCAGGATGGAGGGATCGAGCGAATAGCAGATGCGCGGACGCTCGATCGCGCCGACAACCAGGCCCGAAGCCTTCAGGATGCGCAGATGCTCGGAGACGGTGGACTGAGCGAGGCCGACCTCGTCCACGATATCGCCGCCGATGCAGCCGGGGCGCGACACCAGGAACGCGATGATCTTTACCCGCGCAGGGTGGGCCAGCGCCTTGGCGATCGATGCAATGGCGTCGGCATCGTCGACCTGAGATCGCTTAGCTGCGCGGCGCTCCAGCATGCGTGCATCGTCTCCATCGAAAATCGTCGATGGACGATATAACGACCTCCGCAAAGATGGAAGGGCGTCTCGGATGACGGACGCGAGAGTCGTCGGAGCAGAGGGTCGAGGGACTTGGCCCCTCGTGACGAGGAGGAGTCCGAGAGTCTTACGACGTCTCGGGCACCAGCCCCGCGCTAGCGGCATCCTCGACACGCTCGAGCCAGACGAACTCCAGCGTCTTGCGGACTTCCTCGGGAATGTCGTCGTAGTCGCGCCGATTGCGTGCAGGAAGCATTACGCGTGTGATGCCGGCAGCCGCGGCCGCGACGACCTTCTCCTTGATGCCGCCGACCGGCAGCACCAGCCCGCGCAGGCTGATCTCGCCCGTCATCGCGGTGTCGCCCCGGATCACGCGGCCCGTCAGCAGCGAGGAGAGCGCCATGAACATCGCCACGCCGGCACTCGGCCCATCCTTGGGGGTCGCCCCTGCCGGAACGTGCACGTGGATGTCGCTCTTCTCCAACACCGTCGGATCGATCTCGAGGCTCGTCGCCATGCTCTTGACCAGGGTGAACGCTGCCTGGGCGCTCTCCTTCATCACGTCGCCGAGCTGGCCGGTGAGTTGCAGCCGGCCGGTTCCGGGCGTCTTCGTCGCCTCGATGAACAGGATGTCGCCACCGACCGGAGTGTAGGCGAGGCCTGTAGCGACACCCGGAAGGCCCGAGCGCATCGCCACCTCGTTCTCGAAGCGTACCGGCCCCAGGATCTCCTCGATCTGGTCGACGCCGATCATCTTCTTGCCCGTGGCGCCCTCGGCGAATCCTACCGCCACGTGACGCAGCACGCGGCCGACCTCGCGTTCGAGGTTGCGCACGCCGGCCTCGCGTGTGTAACCGTCGATGATCCTCCGTAGCGCGGCGTCCTCGATCTCCACCTGCTCCGCCTTCAATCCGTTGGCCTCCAGCTGCCGGCGGACGAGGTAGCGCTTGGCGATCTCCATCTTCTCGCCGGCCGTGTAGCTGGAGAGCGCGATGATCTCCATGCGGTCGCGCAACGGCCCGGGAATCGTCTCGAGCATGTTGGCGGTGGTGATGAACACCACCCGGCTGAGATCGAACGGAACGTCGAGGTAGTTGTCGCGGAAGGTTCCGTTCTGCTCGGGATCGAGCACCTCGAGCATGGCCGCGGACGGGTCGCCGTGAACGCCCCGGCCCATCTTGTCGATCTCGTCGAGCATCATCACGCAGTCTCGCGCGCCGGCCTTGCGGATCGCCTGGATGATGTTGCCGGGCAGCGCGCCGATATAGGTCCGACGATGACCGCGGATCTCGGCCTCGTCATGCACGCCGCCCAGGCTGACACGGGCGAACTTGCGCCCCATGGCCTTGGCGATCGACTGACCGAGTGAAGTCTTGCCCACGCCGGGCGGCCCGACAAAGCACAGGATCGGCGCCTTGCCTTCCGGCGCGAGCTTGCGCACGGCCAGGAACTCGATGATCCGCCGCTTGATCTTGTCCAGGCCGAAGTGATCGGCGTCCAGAACCTTGCGCGCCTCGGCGATGTCGAGGTCCTTCGGCTCCGGCGGCGCCCAGGGCAGCTCGATCAGGATGTCGAGGTAGGTGCGGATCATGCTGTATTCGCCCGCGGCCTCAGGCGTGCGCTGCAGCCTCTTCAGCTCCTTACGGGCCACCTGCTCGACCTCCGGCGGCATCCTGGCCTCGGAAATCGCCTTCTCGAGATTGGCAAGCTCCTGCTTGTTCGAACCCTCGCCTTCGCCCAGCTCACGCTGGATCGACGCCATCTGCTCGCGCAGCAGCATCTCGCGCTGACGGGTGTCGAGCGACGCCTTGGTCTTGCTGCCGATCTCGGCAGAGAGCCTCAACACTTCGAGCCTGTGGGCGAGCAGCTTCGAAACCTTGTCGAGGCGGGCCAGGATATCCGTCGTCTCGAGCAGCTCCTGCTTCTCGGCCGGCGAGATGTCGAGATACGTCGCAGCGAGGTCGGCGAGCAAGCCCGGCGACGTCGTCGCCTCGATTGTCTGGCGGAACTCGGCGGGCACCTGGGGCAGCAGCTCGAAGACCTCGCGTACCTGCCCCTTCAGCACGAGGAAGCGCGCCTCGACCTCCGACCCGCTGACGGTCGGCTCGGCAATATGCAGGCCCTTGGCCATCAGGAACGGATGGCCCTCGACGAACTCCGTGATCCGGAAGCGCTGAACGCCCTGGCAGACCAGATGATGGCCGCCTTCCGGCGTCGTCACATAGCGCAGGATGTTGGCGACAGTGCCTGTGCGATGGAGATCGTCCGGACCGGGCTGTCCGTTCTCGGGGTCCTTCTGCAGCACGAGCGCGACCTGTCGCTGCTCGCGCACGGCCTGCTGGATGGCCGCGACCGACAAAGGACGGCCGACAGTCAGCGGCAGCACGATCTCGGGGAACAGCACCATGTTGCGCACCGGTACGACGATCATCGCGTCGGACGGCAGCGGCGTGGCGGTCGACTGTGGCGCTTCTGTCATGTCCGGCGGGCTCATGACGCCCCCTTTCTGCCGACCTTGGGCAACCTGACGATCAGGCAGCCATCGGCTACGCCGCTAGTCGGCTGCTCATAGTGGCCGGCCGGCAGGCGGATCTGACGCTCGAATCGGCCCTGCGGCAGCTCGATGCGATGGATTACGGCGGTGCGCAGCTCGCGCGGCAGGATGCGCTGCCCGGCGATCAGAAGCACGCCGTTATGGATGACGAGCTGGACTTGCTTGGGGTCGACGCCCGGCAGCGCGACGAGCACGAGGACGGCATCTTCCGTCTCGAGTACGTCGACGGGCGGCTCCCAGGCCGCGACCGCACTGTGCGACTGCCCGGGAGCGTTGAAAACTTCGCGCTGGAAGCGTTCGGCGCGGGCCAGCATCTGCAGCGCTTCCGACCACATCCAGTTGCGGGGATCTCCGGTACTCATGGCGACCTATATGGGGAGGGCATGTCGGGTTTCCATATGGCCTGTAGGTCAATTGCCGATCAGAGCCTGATAGACCAGATCGCGCATCAGGTAGCGATAGGGCAGCCGCGCGGTCTGCGACTGCATCATGAACACGACGTACATCCGCTCCCGCGGGTCGTGCCAGAAATAGGTGCCGTAGGCGCCGCCCCAATAGTAGTCGTTGGGAGAGCCCGGCAGCGGATTGCGTCCCTGATCGTTTCGCACGGCAAAGCCCAACCCGAAACCCTGCCCCATGCGCTTGCTGGGCTCCAGCGCCTCGAAGCGCCACATGTCGTCGCCCATGACGATGTCCGGCGGCAAGTGATCCGCCGTCATGAGATCGATGGTCTTGCGCGATATGATGCGCGCTCCGTCGAGCTGGCCGCCGCTGGCGAACATCTGCAGGAAGCGGGCATAGTCCGCAGCCGTCGAAACCATGCCGCCGCCGCCCGATTTCCAGGTCGACCTGAGCGTGATCTCCGGGATGTTCGGCATCTCGTTCTTCGGACCCTCCTTCTGCGGCCGGGCCCCGCGATCCTTCTTGTCGGGTGCGGCCTCGAAACCCGTATCGCCCATCCTCAGCGGCTTGGTGATTCGCTCCTCGATGAATTTGTCGAGCGTCATGCCCGAGGCGACCTCGACGACGCGGCCGAGCACGTCGGTCGACATGGAATACTCCCACCTCGTGCCGGGTTGGTAGAGCAACGCCAGCTTGGAGAGCTTCTCGACCATCTCGGCGTTGGTCTGGTCCGGCGCCATCGCCTTGATGTCTACATATGACTGCTTCACGGGATTGCTTCCTGCCGCGCCGTAGGTCAGGCCCGAGGTGTGGCGCATCAGGTCCTGAATCGTCATCGGCCGGAATTGCGGCTCGAGCGACATCTCGACCGTGCCGTCGGCGTTCTTCTTGGGCACCGAGACCTTGGTATCGGCAAAGGCCGGAATGTACTTCGACACCGGATCGGCCAAGGTGAGCTTGCCCTCCTCCATCAGCATCATGGCCGCCACCGTCGTGATCGGCTTGGTCATCGAAGCGATTCGGAAGATCGTGTCGGTCTTCATCGGCGCCTTCGCTTCCTTGTCGCGGAAGCCGAAGGCGTCGAACATGACGATCTTGCCGTTGCGCGCGATCAGCACGACCGCACCGGGCAGCTCGTTGTTCTTGATCCCCTCCTCGATCCGATCGGTCAGCCGCTTCAGGCGATGGGAGACGAAGCCGACTTCCTCCGGCGACTGCGCCTTGGGAATGCCCTGCGCCGCAACCGGCATGGCGAGCGCCAAGGCCGCCACGGTGGCGATCGTCCGTATCAGCATCTGTGTCCTCCCTTGAAATCGCTTGGCCCCATATGAGCACGGCTGTCGAGCGCCCACGAGTCTCTGTCGAACCGCGGGAACGGGCAGTTGTGCAAGGGTCTCTTGCGATCCAGGGTTCGCCGCGCTGCCAGGCCGGCACGGCGGTTGTCCCCGGCGCCGGTTCGCCGTAAGAAAAACCATGCGATATCGCTTACACATCTTTGCTCTTGCAGCTGCTCTCGTCTTTGCCGGCAGTACCGTTGCCCAGCAGGCCGGCGACACCGCCGTGATCGCGGTGCAAGGCGACCCGGGACACCTCAATCCGGCCATTTCCACGGCGGGCCCGCTGCATGCGGTGGCAGATTCGCTCTTCAACGGGCTGGTTTCGCTCGACCGCGACGGCAATGCACAACCCGATCTTGCACGATCGTGGTCGGTATCCCCGGACGGCCTGGAAGTCCGGTTCAGCCTCACGGAGGGCGTCACATGGCATGACGGGCGGCCCTTCACGTCCGCCGATGTCAAATTCAGCTTCGAGGAGCTGCTTTTCCGATTTCACGCCCGCGCGCGTGCAGGACTGGCGCCCGCCGTGGCCAGTGTCGACGCGCCAGATCCCCTGACTGTCGTGTTTAGGTTGAAGCGCCCCCACCCCGCGCTGCTGCGCCAGCTCGACGTGACGGAAGCCCCCATCCTGCCGCGGCACATCTATGCAGGATCGGAGCCGAATCGTAACGAAGCGAACTCCAAACCCATTGGCACTGGCGCCTTTCGTCTCGAAAGCTATCGACGTGACGACAGCGTCGTGCTGGTGAAGAACGCCAGGTACTTCAAGCCCGGCCTGCCGCGTCTGGATCGACTGACCTTCCGCATCATTCCCGAAACCAACACCCAGCTCGCCGCGCTGGCGAATGGCGAGGTCGACTACCTCGGCCGGGTAAGTCCCGCCGACGTCGCGCGCCTCGAGGGGAAAGCGACGATCGTCCGCACGACCGCCGGACCCGGCGGCGCGAACTGCATCATGACCCTGGCCTTCAACCTCGACCGTCCACGCCTTGCGCTGCACGCGGTTCGCCAGGCATTCGCCCACACGATTGATCGCGCCCAGATGCTGTCGCTGGTCCAGTTCGGGCAGGGTCGCGTGGCCGCGGCCCCGATTCATTCCGCCATTTCGTGGGCAACCTTGCCAGGCGCGCTGAGCTACGATGTGAACCTTTCCAAGGCCAATGCGCTGCTCGACGGTGCGGGCCTTGCGCGCAACCCCAGCGGAGAGCGCGCCACGTTCGATCTCCTGATGTTTCCCGCCTTCATGCGCTATGGCGAGCTGATGCGGCAGCAACTTGCGGGCGCGGGCATCGCGATCCGCCTCAAGTCGCTCGACCCCGCAGCCTTCGCAACGGCGGTATTCACCCAGCGCGATTTCGACCTTGCCCTCGTTTCCTACTGCAACGGCGTCGATCCCGAGATCGGCGTGAGCCGCATGTACCGATCCGCCGCAATCGGCAACGTCCCGTTTTCCAACGCCGCCGCATATCGCAACGCCGACGTCGACCGTCTGTTCGACGAAGCAGGCTCGTCGACCGACGTTGCCCGGCGTGGCGAGGCCTACCGTGCCTTGCAGCGCATCGTGGCGACCGACCTTCCTTACTGGTGGCTGGTCGAGACCGACTTCACCTCGGCCTGGCGCGACTCGTTCCGTGATTTCGCCCCGTGGAGCGGACAGTTCGCCGAGCGTGCATGGCGCTCGCGATGACCGCGTCGTGCGCATCCTGTCGCGCCTGACCTTGGTCGTCGGGGCGATCTGGCTCGCCGCGACGCTCGCGTTCCTGCTGATCCATCTCGCGCCTGGCGGTCCCGCCGTTGCGCTGGGAGGCGACTCAGGCGCACCGGGCTATCTCGAAGAAGTGGCGAGGATCTACGGGCTCGACCGGCCGCTACATGAAGTCTATCTCGCTTGGCTCGGAAACCTCCTGTGCGGCGATCTGGGCTTCTCCTATCGCAGCCAGCAGCCGGTGCTGACGCTCGTCCTCGACCGGCTGCCGGTGACGCTGGCGCTGATCGGCCCTGCGCTCGTCGTGTCGGGCCTTGCCGGCGTGGCGCTCGGGTTGGCCTGGCTGCCGAGACCGGACAAGCCCCATCGCGGTTTCGTGGCAGCAATGGCGGCGCTTCACGCGCTGCCGAGCTATCTCGTCGGACAAGGACTGATCGTCGTATTCGCGCTCTGGCTCGGAGTCCTGCCGGTGCAGGGGCTGGTCGACGAACGCGTGCCCGCCGGCGGCGGTGCGCGTCTCGTCGACATGGCACGCCATCTCGTGCTGCCGGTGCTCGCGCTTGCGCTCCACCACGTGGCGTTCACGGCGCTCCTGACCCGCGCCCGGGTGGCCGGCGAGCTGTCGCGGCCCTATATCGTGACCGCCGCGGCGAAGGGGCTGCCGTCGCATGCTGTGGAACGGCGCCATGCCCTGCCCAACGCACTGCTGGGAATTGTCACGCTTTTCGGCGCTCGCCTCGGGGCCTTCGTCGCCGGGGCCGTCGTCGTCGAGACCGTGTTCGCGCTGCCCGGACTGGGGCGGCTCGCGGTGACCTCGGCGATCGCGCGCGATCATCCCGTCGTGATCGGGATCGTGCTGGTCACGACGGCGATTGTCGTGCTTGGCAACCTCGCGACTGACATGGTCTTGCGCTGGCTCGACCCCCGGCTTGCCGAAGGCCGGTCATGAGCCGCTTTCGAGCGGGCGCCGTCGCCGCCCTTGCCTTCTTCTATCTGCTCTGCCTCCTGCTCTCACCGCGCGGGGCGCTCGACGCGCTTGCGATGGATCTCGCCTTCATGCCGCCGTCGCTCGCCCATCCGATGGGAACCGACGATCTTGGCCGCGACATGCTGGAGGCGCTGGCACAAGGCGGACGCACGTCGCTGTTAGTCGCATCGCTTACGGCATGTCTGGCCCTCCTGCTCGGGGCGGCCGTCGGGCTCGTTGCCGCGCTCGGTCCAGCGGCTCTCGACGAGATTCTGATGCGTGCGGCGGACATCGTGGTGAGCCTGCCGGCGCTCCTGTTTGCCATCCTGGTCGCAGCGTTGTTCGGCGGCTCGGCGGTGAACCTCGCGCTCGTCCTCGGATTGACACGCTGGCCGGTCATCGCGCGGCTGGTTCGCGCCGAGGCGCTGGTATTGCGCGAGACCGACTTCGTGCGCGCGTCGGTGTCCGTTGGCACGCCGCCGATCGCCCTCGCCGTGCGCCACATTATCCCTCACGCCAGCTCGGCAGCTCTGTCTGCGACCGGCATCGTGTTCGGCGGTGCCGTGCTTGCCGAATCGGCGCTCGCGTATGTCGGGCTGGGCGATCCCCGTCTGACGAGCTGGGGCCAACTCATCGCATCGGGATTTGCCTTCGTCACGCACGCCTGGTGGATGTGGGCCTTTCCCGCGGCAGCGTTGTGCGGCGCATCCGCTCTCGCGGGGCTTGCCGCAGACCAGCCCTCGGACGAGAGGTCGACCGGATGACCGTGGTGCCGCTGGTCAATGCTCCGATCCTCACGCTACTCACCCCTGCCGACGCCGACTTCGGACCTTCTTCGTACCCGCCTCCAATGAAAACGCCCTCGCTCGCGCGAGGGCGTCCTGGCTTTTCAGGTGCCGTCGATCAGGTCACCGCAATCGGGCCGCCGTTGGAGCCGGTCGCGCCTTTGATGGGCGCCGGCGAGAAGATGTAGGCGAACTGGTACTTGCCGTCGGCCAGTAACGACGTGAAGTCCATGTTCTCATGATTGAAAATGCCGTTCTTGGTAATCAGCTCGGCATGCACCGGGAAGGCCAGGTTCTTGTCGGGATTGGGCACGACCTCGGTCGCCCAGGTATCGGCGCCGGTCAGGCAGATGCCCTTGTCGATGCACCACTTGGCGACTTCCATGCCGATGCCCGGCTCGCCGCTCGAGAACTTGTCGTTGTTCTTGATCCACAGCTCGCCGAAGCCGGTATTGAAGAAGACTGCATCGCCTTCCTTGATGTCGGCCTCCTGCATGTTCTGCTTCTGCAGGCAGGCGCGCAGGTCCGCCACGGTGATCTCCTGGCCGACATCCATCATCCCGCCCTTGAGCGCCTTGAGGTCGAACAGATGGCCGCGGGTGAAGAACGGCTTCACATGCTCGATGCCGTTCTTCTTCATGCCGTAGGCGCCGCCCATCTCCTGCTCGGTGACGCCGTTGTAGTAGCGCATCTCGTTCTTGTCGCCGTCCTTGCCCATCTGAATGCCGATATGGGCGAGGCCATCGAACTGTGTTCCGGTCTGGCCGATCTCGGTGGTCAGAAACTCGTCGTTGTAGATCAGCCGGTTGCTGCCGAACGGACCGCCCGTGGGGCCGCCGGGGATGCGCAGCGTGAAGGCCCGCTCGCCGAACTTCGGCATCGTCGACTCGTAGACGCGCCCGATGCGGTAGATCTTGCCGTCCTTGATCCACTTGACGGTGTCGAGGACTTTCGCAGGGGTGATCCAATTGGACGCACCTGCCATGTCGTCCTTACCCCATTTGGGGTGCGGCCACCAAGGCTTGTCCGCCAGCGCAGGAGCGGCCGGTGCCTGGGCGTGCGCCGCAGAAGACAACAGGGCTGCGGCGGCGACGGCACCGCCGACGAGACCACCCGTCAACAGCGCGCGGCGATCGCCGTCGACTGCGTCGCCATCCTGCTTTAGCTTTTCCTTGTCACTCAGATATCGGGAATCCATGAGCTCTCCTCCTCGTTCTTGATTGACGACCAGAGCGTCCTGCGGTCCTGTTGCAGCGTCAAGACAGATCGCAACGTTACGTTGTTACATTGCCAGGTTGGGTCAGCTTTTCATGAGCCTCTTCGATTTGGACAAATCCGCCGAACGCCTGCCGGTTGCCTTGATCACAGGCTTTCTCGGCAGCGGCAAGACCACCCTGCTCAACCGCGTTCTGGCCGACCGCCGGATGGCGCGCAGCCTGGTGCTGATCAACGAGTTCGGCGAAGTCGGGCTCGACCACCTGTTCATGGAGTCGATCGACGGCGACATGGTTCTGCTGCAGTCGGGCTGCGTGTGTTGCACCATCCAGGGCGATCTCGACCGCACCTTGAGAGACATTGCGCGCCGTCGCCAGAAGAACGAGACGCCGCCCTTCGATCGCGTGCTGCTCGAAACGACGGGCCTCGCCGATCCCGCGCCGATCCTGCAGCTCCTGCTCAACACGCCGATGATCAGCCACGACTATCGGCTCGACGGCGTGGTAGCCACTGTCGATGCCATAAACGGCGCGCGCCAGCTCGACGAACATGACGAGGCAATGAAGCAGGCGGCAGTCGCCGACCGCCTGCTGATCAGCAAGACCGACCTCGCCGATGCCACCGCCAGCGCCCACCTTCGGGCACGGCTCGGCACCCTCAATCCCGGTGCCCAGCTCTACGAGGTGGTGCAGGGCGAGATCGACCCGGCGCTGCTGTTCGATTCCGGTCCGTTCGACGCGGCCGGCAAGGGCGACAAGGTCCAGCAGTGGCTGAACGCGGAAGCGCATGATCAGCACGATCGCCACCATCATCACGACCGCTCACGCCACGACGCTCATATCGGCTCGTTCTGCCTGACCTTCGACGAACCGCTCGACTGGGATCGGTTCAACAGATGGCTGATGGGCGTGCGCGCTGTCTGGGGCGACAAGATTCTGCGCGTCAAGGGGGTGCTGAATGTCGCGGGCGAGAGCCAGCCGCTCGTTATCCATGGCGTGCACCGCACCTTCCATCCGCCGACCTTGCTGGCGCGCTGGCCCGACGACGACCGCCGCTCACGGCTCGTCTTCATTGCACGCGATCTCGACCGCGCGACCGTCGAGGCGAGTTGGCACGAAGACTAGATTCCCTCGGGGCGGGCCGGGCCCATGCGTCGTCGAAGGGGCGGGGCCACGACAACGCCGCCGATCATGCGGGGGCTCCTTAAGAAGACACTCGACGCCGCCTGAGGCCAGCCGTATGACCCGGCGATGAAAGTCAGCGCCCGCGACATCGACCATCTCAGTATCGCCACGCCGGATCCCGGCGCCCTCGCGATGAAGCTCCAGCAGGTCGGCTTCAATCTCACGCCGGAGGGAGTCGAGCCGCGGTGCATCTGCTTCCAGCCGGCCGAGGACGACATCCCGAACTATATCGCCCTGATCGAGGCCGACCTCCGCGTTGCCGTCGCCGTGAACGTTATCGAGCTCGACGGCGAGGTGCAGGAGCACAGCTGGGAGACGGACGACGGCTACGAGGTCGAAGCCGAGGTGATCGTCGGCGAGATGGACGGACCGCTGCCGTGGTTTCCGGTGCGCCACCAGCTGCCGGAAGCATTCATGGAACCGGAATGGATCGTCCATCCCAACGGCGCGCTCGGCATGCTCGCCGTGCACGTCGTGTCCGACGATCCGCCGGAAACGGCGAAGGCGCTGGGCGAGCAGTGGGGTGCCATAACCGAGGATCTGTTCGACGGCTGCACGATGATCCAGACCGGCGCCGTCGAGGTTCTGATCTGGTCGCCGTCGGTCTACCAGGCCGAATACAAGTCGGTCGAAGCCATGGCGCCCGAGCACAAGCCGATGATCGTCGGCATCGCTGTCGCGGTCGAGCGATCGCGGCCGTTGCAGGCGCTGCTGCGCGCCAACAACGTGCCCTTTGCCCTGACCGAAGGCGACCGCGTGGTCGTTCCCGCGGAGCAAGTCGACGGGCTGATGATCGAGTTCTTGCCGCAGAACTGAGCAAGGGAGAGCGGCAACGCTGAGCGGAATGCCTTACCCGAACGCCGGCAGCACCACGTCGGTGACGATCGCCATGCCGACCGCGCTCTGCTCGGTGCCGGGCCGACGATAGTTGCCGCAATTGATCCCGACCACGAGATCGAACTTCGGCACCACATAAAGTCGCTGGCCGCCCCAGCCGATGGCGCCAATCCACGGCAACGGCGGATGCGTGCCGCCCGGAAAGGCGCCCGTGTACCAATGATAGCCGTAGCCGCGACCGTCGGGCAGGCGGACCATCGCCGTCGTGGCGCGCGTCACCCACTCTGCGGGGACGACCTGCTTTTCGTTCCACACGCCGCCAGTCAGCACCAGTCGACCGATCTTCGACATGTCGCGCGGCAGCAGGCGCAGGCCGGACGCCGCGCGTTCATGGCCATCCGTGCTGACCGACCATTCGCTGGCGCCGAAATCCATCCGATCGAACAGCGCGCGCCGGGCAAAGGCGTGCAGCGTCTCGCCGGTGCCCTGCGCGATCAGCCTGCCCAGCAGCGTCGTCGCGCCACCGTTGTAGCTCCAGGCCTCGCCCGGCGCGCGGATGATCCGCCGGTCGAGCACAAAGCGGATCCGGTCAGGCGCCGCTTCCATCGCATTCTCGCTGTTGCGCGGATCGCCATAGGGAATGGTCAGCTCGTCCCAGTCGGTGCCCAAGGTCATGGTGAGCACGTGCGCGACGGTGAGCTTCTCGCGATCCGGCTGGTGCCAGAGATCGGCATATTGCGGGAAGAGCGACGAGAGAGTGGTCTCGGGCGCCGGCACCTTGCCCTGCGCCAGCGCGATGCCATAGAGCCAACCGACGACGCTCTTGGTCACCGACCGGAGATCGTGCAGCACCGTTCGGTCGAAGGTGACCTCGCCCAGCGAGCGGCCCCAGCTCTCGTCGGCGCCCACGCCGTAGTGCTCGAACACCATCCTGCCGCCGCGCGTCACGGTCAGCGCATGCAGGCCGAACACCCGCCCCGTGCGCTCGAGCTCGCTGAGGCGCTGGTCATAGGCTCCTTCGGCCGCGGCGGAGCGTTGGACGGTCGAGGTCATGAGGACGGCTCCCAGGGCGGTCAGCATATGACGGCGAGCGCGGGTCATGCGGTGCGATCTCTCCGCTGCGCAATCGCCAGGTCGGGCCGGTCGGTGGTGAAGACGTCCACCTCCAGCGCCAGAAGCCGCGCGATGGCCTCGGCATCGTTGCACGCCCAGCCGCCGATTCCCAAGCCGGCAGCCCGCACCACCGCAACGATCTCGGCGCTGAGCATGTTCTGTCGCAGGCCCAGCATAGGCACGCCCGCGTCCTTCGCCGACGCGATGACGTTGGACAGGCCGATGTCGGTCTGGACCTGCGGCAACACCAGCCAGACGTGCGTCATCGGTCGCGCCGCGGCGACGGCCTCGCGGACCGTGCCGAGCTGGAAACTGGTGACGACGCTGCGTTCCAGCACCCTCGCCTGCTCCAGCGCCCTTGCCACGCGTACGGCATGGCCCGGATAGGGCACGCGATCCGGGCCGCACTTGATCTCCAGGCGCATCACGATCGGCGTCGGGCGGAAGATCTCGATCACCTCGTCGAGCAGCAGCATGCGCTGGCCGCCCGTGCCCTTCAGCACCAGCTTCGCGAGCGCCGCCCAGTCCTGCGCAGCGACCGGCCCCTTGCCGTCGGTCGTACGGTCGAGCGTGTCGTCGTGAATTACCACGAGCTTGCCGTCGCGGGTCGGATGAACGTCGAATTCGACCTGCTCCACCGCCAGCCTCGTCGTGTTCTCGAACGAAATCCGGCTGTTCTCCGGCCACAGCAGCGCGCCGCCGCGATGCGAAGCAATGTCAGTCATGAATTTTCCTATCGCAGCGTTGGGTCGAGCCTGTCGCGCAGCCAGTCGCCGACGATGCTGATCGACAGGGTCGTGAGCACGATCACGGCAGCAGGAGAAAGCATGATCCACGGCGCGCGCGTCAAGTATTCGCGGCCATAGCCCACCATGTTTCCCAGCGACGTGAGCGGCGGCTGGATGCCGAGCCCGAGGAAGGACAGGCCGCTTTCCAGCAGGATCGTCTCGGGAAAGGTGATGGTCATCGACACGATCAGGGTCGAGGCGATGTTGGGCAGCACATGCAGGCCATAGACCCGCACGTTCGTGGCGCCGAGCTGGCGAACCGCGGCGGCATAGCCCTGCTCGTTGGCCGCCAAGGTCAGGCCGCGCGCGATGCGGGCGTACCGCTCCCATGAGTTCAGGCCCATCAGCAACACGAACAGCACGAGGTTGTTGCCGAAGAAGGCGAGCACGGCGAGCGCCACGATCAGGAACGGCACGCTGGCCTGGAAGTCGATCAGCATCAGGATCACGGCCTCGACCTTGCCGCGGAAATGCGCGGCGACGAAGCCCACGGCAGTCCCCAGCGCGGCGGCGATCAGGGTGCCGAAGAAGGCGATCAGCAGGCTGAGCCGGATCGACATGATGAGGCGCGAGAGGACGTCTCGGCCGAGCTCGTCGCTGCCCAGCGGATGGGCCCACGTGCCGCCCATGAAGACCGGCGGAGACAGGCGCGCGCGCAGGTCGAGCCCGGTGAAGGAGTACGGTGCCAGCAGGTCAGCGCCGAACGCGGCTATCACCATCAGCGCGATCCAGGCCAGCGCGATCAGGGTGAGCGGCGGCCAGGCCTCGAAGAAGCGCGCGACCCTGCCCGGATGCGCGCGGTCGGCGGCCAGATCGGCACCTCGGTCAGCGGGCACGGGCCCCTCCCCGGCGCAGGCGCGGGTCGAGCCAGCCGTAGATCGCGTCGACGACGATGTTCGAGGTCACCATGGTCGCGGCGACCAGCAACAGGATGGCCTGCACGACGGCGAGATCGCGATTGGAGACAGCCGACACCAGCAGGCGGCCGATGCCGGGCCAGGCGAAGACGCTTTCGACCACCACGGCGCCGGCAATCAGGGTGCCGACCATGAAGCCGACGATTGTCGTGGTCGGAATGGCGGCGTTGGGCAATGCATGCTCGACCACCACCGTGCGCCACTGCAGGCCCTTGGCCGAGGCGGCGCGGATATAGGGCTGGCCCAGCACCTCGAGCATGGCCGAGCGGGTGAAGCGCGCCAGGATCGCGGCGCCGGCGATTCCCAGGGTCACGATCGGCAGGATCGCGCTCGTCGCCCTGTCGCTGCCGGCCGATGGCAGCCAGCCGAGCTGGACGGAGAAAACCAGCACGAGCACGAGCGCCAGCACGAAGCTCGGCACGGTGAAGCCCGCGACCGAGATCATCATGGTCAGCCGGTCGGCCCATGAATTGCGATGGAGTGCGGCGTAGATCCCTGCCGGGATGCCGATGAGGAGCTTCAGGGCAAAGGCCGGCAAAGTGATCGCCAGCGTCGCCGGGACGCGCTCGAAGACGAGCTGGGCCGCGGGCCGGCCATCGCGCATCGAGTTGCCGAGGTCGCCCTGCAGGGCATGGCCGATATAGGCGAGGAATTGGACCCAAACCGGCCGGTCGAGCCCCCAGGCTTCGCGAAAGGCCTTGATCGACTCCGGCGGCGCGTCGACCGACAGGATCATCATCGCCGGATCGCCCGACAGGTGCAGCACGAAGAAGGCGAAGGTGATGACCAGAAAGATCGTGAGGATGGCGCGCAGCACGCGGCCGGCAAGATAGCGCATCATCAGGCGGCACTCGCGACGATCTGTTCGACGAGATGGCAGGCGGCGCGCCGGCCATCGGCCAGCACGCGCAGCTGAGGTGTCTCGACACGGCAGCGCGCCACCGCGTGGCGGCAGCGTGGGTGGAAAGCACAGCCGGCCGGTCGATCGACCGGATTGGGCGGTTCCCCGGGCAGGACTGTGCGGCGCCTCTTCTGCCGCGCATGGGTCGGGATCGCCGAAACCAGCGCCTGCGTATAGGGGTGCGCCGGCGCCGCGAACAGCCGATCCGGATCGCCCTGCTCGACGATGCGGCCGAGATACATCACCGCCACCTCGTGGCTCACCTGCCGGATCATCCGCAGGTCGTGGCTGATGAAGAGATAGGCCAGCCCGAGCCGCTGCTGCAGGGCGAGCAACAGGTTCACCACTTGCGCCTGGATAGAGACGTCGAGCGCCGAGATCGGCTCGTCGCACACCAGGAGCTGCGGATCGAGGATCAGCGCGCGCGCCAGCACGATGCGCTGGCGCTGGCCGCCCGACAGCTCGTGCGGGAAGCGGTCGAAGTGATGCGCCGCAAGCCCGACCGCATCCATCATCGCCATCGCCTTCTCGCGGTGCTCGGCCAGCCTGCCGCCCAGACCATGGATCGCCAGCGGCTCCATGACCTGCCGGCCGACGCTCAGCCGCCGGTCGAGCGCACCGAGCGGATCCTGGTAGACCATCTGCATGCGCCGCCGCAGCGCCCGCCACGGCTGCGTTCCCGCGGCGGGCAGACTCTCGCCATCGATGCGCACCTCTCCGCCCGTCACCGGTACTAGGCCCAACACCAGCTTGGCGGTGGTCGTCTTGCCGCAGCCCGATTCGCCGACCAGCCCCAGGGTGCGGCCGGCCTGCAGCTCGAAGGAAACACCGTCGACGGCATGCAAGGTCGCCATCTTGCCGAACGGCCAGCTGCCTCGGCGGACCTCGTAGGCGCGCGACAGGTCGCTGACTTCGAGAAGGGCCGTCATGGCCGGATACAGGCGACGCGGTGATCGACCGCCAGGGGTATTGCCGGCGGGGTCGCTGCCTCGCAGGCGGGGATGCGTCGATCGCAGCGTGGCGCGAAGCTGCAGCCCGGCGGCAGGTTCGACGGTTCGGGCACGACGCCCGCGATCGGCACCAGCGCACGCCGCGGCCCTTCGAGTTCAGGCAACGCGGCGAGCAGTCCCCTGGTATAGGGATGAGCCGGAGAGTCGAACACCGTGTCGATCGGAGCGTCCTCGACGATACGGCCGGCATACATCACGCAGACCCGCTCGGTATTCTCCGAGACCACGCCGAGATCGTGGCTGATCAGCACCAGCGCCATGCCGGTGTCGCGCCGGATCTCGGCCAGCAGCTCGAGAATTTGCGCCTGGATGGTGGCATCGAGCGCGGTCGTCGGCTCGTCGGCGACCAGGAGGTCGGGCTGACCGGCCAGCGCCATCGCGATCATCACCCTTTGATTCATGCCGCCGGAAAGCTCATGTGGAAAATCGCCCAGCCGTCGACCGGCATCTGCAATGCCGACGCGATCGAGCAGCCGACGCGCCTCGGCATCCGCCGCCCTGCCCTGCAGCCCGCGGTGCAGCCGCAGCGCCTCGCCGAGCTGGCGCCCGATGCGGTGCACCGGATTGAGGCTGCTCGACGGATCCTGGAAGATCATCGCGATGCGGCGACCGCGCACCTTCTCCAGGTCCGTCACGGGCGCGCTGACGAGATTGCGGCCTCCGAGACGCACCTCGCCCCCAATCCGCGCCCGGCCGCCCAAGAGACCGAGTGCCGCGAGCCACGTGATGCTCTTGCCGCAGCCCGATTCACCGACGAGCCCGAGCGCCTCTCCTCGGCGCACCTCCAGGTCGATGCCATGAAGGGCGCGGACGATCCGCTTTCCGGTGTCGAAATCGACAGTCAGGCCGCGCAGGGAGACGAGCGCATCGGTGCCTTGCGCCAATGTCAGCTCTTGCGATCCCAGCGGAAGTTCTCGGCGCGGAAGTCCATGGCGAAGGCCGGCGCGGTCTGCCACTGGATGTCCTTGCGCTTGGCCGTGAATGTCGCGTTCTGGTGCAGCACCGTGTAGGCGGGGTCCTCGCGCTCGCAGATCTCCAGCATGCGCTTGAACATCGCCTTGCGCTTGGCCATGTCGACCTCGGTCTCGAGCGTGCCGCAGAGCTTGTTCATCTCCTCGTTGGTCCACTCTTTGGCCTGCTGCTGCTGGCCCTGCGGACCGTGCTGCGCGACGATCGAGCTCATCGGATCGGCGAACCCCGCGCTGTTCGACCAGTCGCGCATCGCGCGCTTACCGTCGTTCTCGAAGATCTGCTGCCAGTTCTCGCGCATCTCGATCTGGACGTTGAGGCCGGCGGCGCGCCACATCTCGACCTCGATCTGCGCCGTGGCCACCTGGTTCGTGTAGTAATTGTTGAGCACGCGGAACGGGATCGGCTCGCCCTTGTAGTTCGCCGCCTTGAGCAGCGCCTGTGTCTTCTTCACGTCGTACTCGGGCACCGTCCAGCCCTCGACGAACATCGGGCCGTAGAACTCCCATTGCAGGCCCGCGGGGACGCGCGTCTTGCCGGCCCACAGGCTGTCGACGATCGCTTGGCGATCGATCGCATGGGTGATCGCCTGGCGGATGCGCGGATCGGCGAGCCGCGGATGGTTCTTGTCGTATACCAGGATTCGGTGGTTGGTGATCAGCCCGCCCTGAACCTCGAACTTCGCGTTCTGCGCCAAGGTGCCGATCTGGTCCGGCGGCACGTCACAGATGAAATCGTACTGGCCGCTGAGCAGCCCGTTGATGCGGCTCGACACCTCCGGCACGACCACGAAGCGGATCGTCCTGATCGGCGGCCGGCCGCCCCAGTATTCGTCGTGCGCGTCGAGCGTCAGACTCTCGTCCGGCTTGAGCTCACGCACCTTATAGGGCCCGGTCGAGATCGGCCTGCGCGCCCACTCGATCCAGGTCTTGGCCTCCATGAAGCCTCGCTTGCTGATGATCGAGCATCCCGAACTGCCGATACGGGCCTCGAGCGTGACGTCGGGCACACGGTTGACGAAACGGACGGTGTACTTGTCGACCGCCTGCACCTGCTCGAGCGAAGGGAAGGTACGTTTGGCGATGCCGATCACCTCGGCCGGCAGCTTCTTCCCTTCGATGCTGTCGCGTGCCAGCACGGTCGTAAACAGGGTCTTGTTGGCGCCGCTGTCGTAGTCATAGCCGAACATGCGCTCGGGACCGAAGGTGAAGGTCACGTCCTCCGACGTCATCTCGTCGCCGTTGTGGAACTTCACACCCTTACGCAGCGAGAATTCGACGGTGCGCGCGTCGATCCGCTTCCAGCTCTCGGCGAGACCGGGAAGCGGCTCGAGCCTGGACTTGAGATTGCGGTCGATCAGGGTCTCGAAGATCGACTGCTGCACCCGCTCGCCGACATTGGAGCGCTCGCGCACCACCTCGAGGGAGGAACTGGTCGCGACCTGCTGGACAGCAATGGTGAGGGTCGGCCGATTGTCTGCCTGACCGATGGCGAAGCGCGGGAGGGACAAGCCGCCGGCTGCAAGTCCCGCTGCGGCAATGAAGCGGCGACGATCGACGTAACGCATGTGCACTCCTGTCCTGCGAATAGGCAAGACTATGGAGGACGAGTGTTACAGCTTCGATCAGGCCATCCACACCCGCCAGGCGTCGCTGGCGAGAATCAGATCCGCCATCCGGCGATAGCCGCCGGCGCCGGGATGCGCACCGTCGCCAGCTCGCGCCTCGTCGAGCCAGACGGGCGTTGCCATCAGGCCAGCGAACACCGGCGCATAGGGCACGCGGAGCCGCCCGCAGAGGGCGCCGAATGCCTCGTCGAGCGCCGCCACCCGTTCCAGGGCCCGGTCTTCGGCCAACGGCGCCGTCCCCACCATGATAACCGGCCAGCGCACGAGGGCTTCGGTCAGCATGGCCTCGGCATGCCCGAGCGTGACGGCCGGCGGGATCTCCTGAACGGCGTCGTTGGCGCCGAAGGCGAACACCACCCGCCCCTCGTGCTCGTCTGGCAGCCGGGCATCGACCTCTGCGCGCCACCTGGCGCGGATCTGGTCGGAGCGGTCGCGCCGGATACCGAGATTATAGCTCGTCAGCTCCGTGCGCCGCGTGCGCTCGTGCTGCATGACGCGCCCGACCCAGCCGAGATACTCCGGATCGCCCGTGCCATTCGTGATGCTGTCGCCGACGAAACAGATGCGCATCAGAACGCCGGCACTGGTGCCTGGGGTACGGTCTTCCAGAAATCCGGATCGTGGCCGAAGAACAGCGTCGCGCCGCCCCTCTCCAGGGCGTCGAGCCGCTCGAGCGAGGCGAGCATCTCCTCACGATCGTGGACGAAGCGCGGCAACCGGCGCTCGCGCAAGGTCCGGCAGAAGTAGCAGGCGTCGCCGGTCAGCACGACCTCGCCCTTGGCGGTGCGCACCTTGAGCGACTGGTGGCCCGGCGTGTGGCCATAGGTCGGGAGGCAGACCACGCTGCCGTCGCCGAACAGGTCATGCTCGCCGTCGACCTGCTTCACCGTATGGCCATGATCGAAGTCGGCCTTGAAGAAGCCGACCTTGGCGGCGGTCTCCGGATCCTGCGCCGCCTGCCATTCGCGCTTCTGCACGACAACGGTGGCGTTGGGCACCAGCTCGTTGCCGCCGGCGTGGTCGAAATGCAGATGCGAGTTGATGATGAAGTCCACCTTTGCAGGGTCGCGGTCGATCGACTCCAACCGGGACTTCACGTCGTCCTCGGTACCATAGTGCTCGAAGCCGAAAATCCTCGCGACCCGCTCGCCCAGGCGACCGGCAGCATCCGATCGGCATTGCGGATGCATGCCGGTGTCGAACAAGGCCCGTCCTTTGGGGTGCTCGATCAGATAGGACGGTATCGGCAAGGCCACCGTTCCGTCCTCGCCCTCGATCATATCCTTGAGCCGCCCGACCAGGCGGCCGCATGTCATGGCGTAAAGCGTCACTGTCATGCTGGAACCGTACAAGGACCGGCAACGTTTGGACAGTTCGTGAAAGCAATCACGGTCATTCCGGGAACCCGAGGCTCGATGAGACTCGAGGACCGCCCCGAGCCTGCGCCGGACGCGGGCACCCTACTCGTACAAGCGCTTGCCTTGGGCGTCTGCGGAACCGACCGCGAGATCATGGCGGGCGCCTACGGCTGGGCGCCCTCGGGCGGAGAGCGGCTCGTCCTCGGTCATGAATCGCTCGGCCGCGTGCTGCAGGCGCCGCCCGGCTGCCCCTTCTCGGTCGGCGAGCTGGTTGTCGGCATCGTACGGCGGCGCGATCCAATTCCCTGCGTGGCTTGTGCGGCCGGCGAGTGGGACATGTGCCGCAACGGCCTCTACACCGAACGCGGCATCAAGGGCCGCGATGGGTACGGCGCCGAGCGATTCCGCCTCGAGCCCGAATACGCGGTGAAAATCGATCCGGCGCTCGAGCTCTGCGGCGTGCTGCTCGAGCCCGCGACCATCCTGGCGAAAGCCTGGGACCATATCGACCGGATCGGCAATCGAACGAGAAGCTGGTCGCCGCGCACGGTTCTGGTCACCGGCGCGGGGCCCGTCGGACTGCTGGCGGCGCTCATGGCAAGACAGCGCGGCCACGAGATCCATGTGCTCGACCGTGCCGAGACCGGACCGAAGCCTGAGCTGGTGCGGGAACTGGGCGGCACCTACTACGCTCATGGCCTGCCGGACAGCCTGCGCCCCGATATCGCGCTCGAATGCACCGGAGCCGTGCCGCTGATCGTCGACGTCCTCAAGCGAGCGGCGATCGACGGCATCGTCTGCCTGACCGGCGTGTCCAGCAGCCGCCCGCCCCTGCCCTTCGACTTCGGCCAGTTCAACCGCGACATCGTGCTGGGCAACATCGTCGTTTTCGGTACAGTCAATGCCAATCGGACGCACTACGAGATGGGCGCCGCCGCGCTCGCGCAGGCCAATCGCTCCTGGCTGGCGAAGCTGGTCCGCCGCCGCGTGCCACTGTCGCGCTGGCAGGAGGCGTTCGAGAATCGCCCCGACGACATCAAGGTAATCCTGCGATTTTCCGAGGAGGCAGTGTGATCACGCCGATCGAGGACTACGGAATGATCGGCGACTGCAAGACGGCGGCCCTCGTCGGCAAGGATGGCTCGATCGACTGGCTGTGCTGGCCGCGATTCGACTCCGATGCCTGCTTCGCCAAGTTGCTTGGCGGCCAGAGCAACGGCTTCTGGCTGATCTCGCCACACGAGGAGATCAGGGCAACACGCCGCCGCTATCGCAAGGACACGCTGATTCTCGAGACGACGTTCGAGACCGAGGAGGGCACGGCGACCGTCATAGACTTCATGTTGCCGCGCGGCGCCTCCTCCGATCTTCTGCGCATCGTGCGCTGCGACTCGGGCGAGGTCGCGATGTGCATGGAGCTGGTGTTGCGCTTCGGCTATGGCCTCACGACGCCGTGGGTGACGCGCATGAAGGACGGCACGCTACGCGCGATCGCCGGGCCGGACATGGTGGTCATGCGCACTCCGGCCAAGATCCGCGGCGAGAACTTCAAGACGGTGGCTCAGTTCACCCTGACCGAGGGCAAGACCATGCCCTTCGTGCTGAGCTATGGTCCCTCGCACCTCGAGGTTCCCGCGCCAATCGATCCGCCGCACGCGCTCGAGCAATGCGAGGCGTTCTGGATCGAGTGGACGACACATACCAATACCGACGGCCCCTATTCCGAGGCGATCGAGCGTTCCCTGATCACGCTCAAGGGGCTCACCTACCTGCCGAGCGGCGGCATCGTGGCGGCACCGACGACCTCGTTGCCCGAGCAGTTCGGCGGCGAGCGCAACTGGGATTACCGCTTGTGCTGGCTGCGCGACGCGACGCTCACCTTGCTCGCGCTGATGGATGCCGGCGTCTACGACGAAGCTGCGGCATGGCGCGATTGGCTGCAGCGCGCTGTCGCGGGCTCGCCCAACGAGACGCAGATCATGTACGGGCTCTTGGGCGAGCGGCGCCTCACCGAATGGGAGGTTCCGTGGCTGTCCGGCTACGCCGATTCCAAGCCGGTGCGGGTCGGCAACGCCGCACACGGACAATTCCAGCTCGACGTCTACGGCGAGGTAATGGATGCGTTCGAGCAGTCACGCAAGGGCGGGCTGTCCGCGACCGAACCGGGTTGGGAGATGCAGCGCGCCCTCGTGGAACACGTGGCCAGCGTCTGGGACCAGCCCGACAACGGAATTTGGGAGACGCGCGGACCGAAGCAGCACTTCGTCTATAGCAAGGTGATGGCATGGGTATGCTTCGATCGCGCCATCAAGGCCGTCGAGATCCACGGCCTCAAGGGTCCCTCCGACAAATGGCACAGGATCGCAGACAGGATCCATGCCGAAGTCTGCGACAAGGGCTTCGACCCCGAGCGCAACACCTTCCGCGCGGCCTACGGCAGCACGGAGCTGGACGCCAGTCTGCTGCTGCTGGCGCAGACCGGGTTCGTGGCGCCCGACGATCCGCGCTTCGTCGGTACGGTCGAGGCGATCGAGAAGTCGCTGATGTTCGACGACTACGTGATGCGCTACAACACCCACGCTACTGACGACGGATTGCCGCCGGGCGAGGGCGCGTTCCTGGCCTGCAGCTTCTGGCTGGCCGACGCCTATATTTCCATCGGCCGGCGCGCCGACGCGATCGCGCTGTTCCATCGCCTGCTTGCGATCCGCAACGATCTCGGTCTGCTCGCCGAGGAGTACGACCCGCGCCAGAGGCGCCAGCAGGGCAATTTCCCGCAGGCGTTCAGCCACGTGGCGCTCATCAACACCGCGTTCAACCTGACGCACATCGACAAGCCCCAGGAGCAGCGCGCCGACGGCGTCGTCGACCCCCACCAGGGCGACGCGCACAAGGTGACCTCGCCCGGCGGGGTCAAGCGTCCAGAAGCTTCTTCAAGGTCTCGTTGACGGCCCTGGGATTGGCCTTGCCGCCGGTCGACTTCATCACCTGCCCGACGAACCAGCCGAACATCGCGGGCTTGGCCTTGTAGGCCGCGACCTTGTCCGGGTTGGCGTCGATCACCGCCTTCGCCGCCGACTCGATGGCGCCCGTGTCGGTGACCTGCCGCATGCCGCGTTCCTCGACCAGGACGGCCGGGTCCTTGCCGGTTTCTTCCATGGCGACGAACAGCTCCTTGGCGATGCGGCCGGAGATTGTGCCGTCGGCCTGAAGGTCCAGCAGCTTGCCGAGATGTTCCGCCTTGATCGGCGATTGCGCGATCGTGTCGCCGCGCCGGTTCAGCATGGCGAAGAAATCGCCGGTGACCAGCTTGACCGCCTCCCTGGCGTCGCGGCCCTTGGCCACCGTGTCGAAGAACGCCGCGGTCTCCTTCTCCGCCACCAGCACGCCCGCGTCGTAGGGCGTCAGGCCGTACTCCTCGATGAAGCGCGCCTTCCTCGCGTCGGGCAGCTCCGGCAGCGTGGCCTTGATGCCGTCGACGAATTCCTGAGTCAGCACCAGCGGCGGCAGGTCGGGATCGGGGAAATAGCGATAGTCGTGCGCATCTTCCTTCGAGCGCAGCGAGCGCGTCTCACCACGACCGGGGTCGAACAGACGCGTCTCCTGCATGATCTTGCCGCCGCCCTCGATGACCTCGACCTGACGCCGCGATTCGTACTCGATTGCCTGCTTCACGAAGCGGATCGAGTTCACGTTCTTGATCTCGCAGCGCGTACCCAGCTCGCCTCCGGGCTTGCGCACGGAGACGTTGACGTCGCAGCGCATGGAGCCTTCGTCCATGTTGCCGTCGCAGGTGCCGAGATAGCGCACGATCGAGCGCAGCTTGGTCAGGTAGGCCGCCGCCTCGTCGGCGCTGCGCATGTCCGGACGGCTCACGATCTCCATCAGCGCCACGCCCGACCGGTTGAGGTCGACATAGGTCTGGCTCGGATGCTGGTCGTGCAGGCTCTTGCCGGCGTCCTGCTCGAGATGCAGACGCTCGATGCCGATCGTCTTCGTCGCGCCGCCCTCGAGGTCGATCTCGACAGCGCCCTCGCCGACGATCGGGTCCTTGTACTGCGAGATCTGGTAGCCCTGCGGCAGGTCGGCATAGAAGTAGTTCTTGCGGTCGAATACCGAGCGCAGGTTGATCTTGGCGTTGAGGCCCAAGCCCGTGCGCACCGCCTGCTCCACGCAGCGCGCATTGATCACCGGCAGCATGCCGGGCATGGCGGCGTCGACCAGCGACACCTGGGTGTTGGGATCGGCGCCGAACGTCGTCGGAGCGCCGGAGAAGAGCTTGGCGTCGGAGATCACCTGGGCATGGACTTCCAGCCCGAGCACGACTTCCCAATCGCCGGTTTCGCCTTTGATCAGTGACATGGTCGCTAGATAGCGCCCTGCCGGGGTGGCGTCCACAGAGTCAGGAAGCCTGCACGGCGCTCACGGAACAGCCGGGTAAAAGCTGCAAGACACATTTCGAGCTCGTTGGCCGTATCCACCCAGCGGGGAAACATGACACTGTCGATGCGCCGGACCGTGCGCCTCTTGGACTCGATCTTACTGCCGACCATCGATTTTGACATGTGTCATCGGCGACATTATTTGACGTGCATGGAGAAAGCCCAGGTATACCTGCCGGCCGAGGAACTCGCCGCCTCGCGCGAGGCAGCGGCCCGCTCGGGCAGGAGCGTCGCCGACATCGACCGGGACGCGCTGCGCAAGCAAGTCCTCGAGTTCCGAGCACAGGGCCCCGTCGCCCACTGGGACGGCGAGGCAAGGCGAACCTCTATCGATCACGACAGCGTTCACGACGAAGTCTGATGCGGGTGCGGCGAGACCTTCACAAGCTTTCGGCCGTTGACGCGACCAGCTTCGCCATAATGAAGCGTGCCCGTACCCGGCTCGCCCTTACCTTCGACCATCACTTCGACGCGGTGGGATTCAGACTGGTCGGATAGCCTTTGGAAAGAGGAAACAGGAAATGACGATGCTCTATCGCCGTTCGGCGCTGATCGGCGCCGGCGCTTTTGTCGTGCCCACCCTCGCCCGTTCGCAAAGCGCGACCGATTGGCCGAAGGGTCAGATCAAGATCATCGTGCCCTTCCCGCCCGGCGGCTCGACCGATCCTGTGGCGCGCATCATCCAGGCCAAGATGGTCGAGAATACGGGCTGGAACATCATCATCGACAACAAGCCCGGCGGAACCGGCGCCGTCGGCTCCGCGATCGCGGCCAAATCGGCGCCGGATGGGCAGACGTGGATGCTCACGTTCGACAGCCACATCCTCAATCCGGCGTTCGCTCCAAACCTGCCGTATAAGGATTCCGACCTCTTCAACGTCATGCAGATCGGTCGCACGCCGCAGGCGATCATGGCCCATCCCGACCGGCCGTATCAGACCTTTGCCGACGCCGTGGCCGACGCGAAGAAGCGGCCGGGCAAGGTCAATGTCGGCGTGCTCGGAGCGAGCCAGGCCCTCGTGCTCATGACGTTGATCAAGAAGGAGAACGACGTCGACCTGAACCTCATCCCCTACAAGGGCGGCGGTCCGCTCAACCAGGACATTCTGGCCGGCGTCACCGACGTGGCGATCGGCAGCCTCACCTCGTCCAGCCCCCACATCGTTTCGAAGAAGGTCCGCGCGATCGGCGTGACCGGCGAGAACCGCACGCCCGCCCTGCCCGACACCCCGACGCTGATCGAGCAGGGCGTGAAGGGCTTCCCGTCCTATTCCTGGTGGGGCGTCTATGCACCGGCCGGCACGCCGCGGCCGATCGTCGACCGGATGCATGCCGAGATCACCAAGGCGGTGCGCTCGCCCGACGTCACGCAGAAGTTCGTCGAGGTCTTCAACATGGAGATCCTGACCAGCTCGCCGGAGCAGTTCGCCGCCTATCAGAAGAGCGAGCAGGAGCGGTGGTTCAAGGTCATCAAGGACAACGACATAAAAGGAGACTGACGTTGCGGGTGGGGCGCGGGCAACACCGGTCCCGCGCCCCGGCGTTTGAGTCTGCGAGGAGGCCATCATGCCGCAGATCCAGACCAGCAATCAGCCCGTGACCCAGATCACCATCGTCGAGACAGAGCCGGGCAAGCAGGCCGACGCCTTGTCACTGATGATCGAGCGCGCGCGCTTCATGTCGAGGCAACCAGGCTTCGTCTCCATCAGCCTGCACCGCAGCCTCGATGGCCGGCGAGTCGTGAACTACATCCAGTGGCGCAGCCGTGAACAGCTGCAGTCCGCGCACAAATCGCCGGATCTCCGCAGAGAGTGGAACACCTTCGACCGGATGACCGACGAGATCGACCCGCATTTGTACGAGGTCGTCCAAATCATGGATAATGAAAGTTCGCGGTAACATCGTCGCGACGACAAGATTGGAAGCGGGGGAAGCTAATGAGAGGGCTCGATCGTCGTGCGTTGCTGCTGGGCGCGCTGTGCGCACCCTCATTGGCCCGCGCCCAGACAGCGGACTGGCCGAAGGGCCCGTTGCGCATCGTCGTGCCCTTCCCGCCCGGCGGCACGACCGATCCGATCGCCCGCATCCTCGCCGCGAAGGTGAGCGAAAACGCGGGCTGGCCGACCGTGATCGACAACAAGCCCGGCGCCGCGGGCGCGCTGGGAGCGGCGATCGTTGCCAAGGCGGCGCCCGACGGCAACACCTGGATGGTGACTTTCGACAGTCACATCCTCAGTCCGGCCTTCACGCCCAACCTGACTTACAAGGATTCGGAGCTTCTGAACGTCATGCTGGTCGGCCGCGCTCCGCTCGCGATCGCGTGCCATCCGGACCGGCCGTACAGGACCATGGCCGATGTCGTGGCCGACGCCAGGCAGCGGCCGGGCAAGGTGAGCGTCGGCCTCTTGTCGGCGAGCGGCGCGCTGCTGCTCACCGTCTACCTCCAGAAGGCCAACGACTTCGCGCTCAACCAGATCTATTACAAGGGCGGTGGCCCGACCGTGCAGGACGCGCTCGCCGGCGTGACCGATATCACGGTGACGACGCTGGGCGCGCTGAAGCCGCACTTCCGCGCCGGCAAGCTGCGGCCGCTCGGCACCACCGGCGACAAGCGCGTGCCCAGCCTGCCGGACGCGCCGACCCTCGCCGAGCAGGGCCTGAAGACCTATCCGACCTACTCCTGGTGGGGTGTCTACGCTCCGGCCGGCACGCCGGCGCCGATCGTCGAACGCATGACGACCGAGCTCGCCAAAGCGGTGCGCGCGCCCGACGTCGCGGCCAAGTTCGGCGAGCAGATCGACATGGAGATCCTGGCCAGCACGCCGGCCGAGTTCGCGGCCTTCCAGAAGGCCGAGCAGGAGCGTTGGTTCAAGGTCATCCAGGACAACAACATCAAGGCCGAGTGACCGCCCTGGTCTTCCAGACCGCGAGCGGAACGCTCCCGTCCGGAAGACGAGGACCGGCGTCAAGCCGCCTGTTGTGGCCCCCGCACCAGCCTGCCGGGGAGCGCGCCTGTCGCCTCGCCGTCGCGGTAGGTTACGGCGCCCGAAACGACGGTGGCGCGGTAGCCGCTCGCCTTTTGCAGCAGGCGCTTGCCGCCGGCGGGGAGGTCCCACTTCATCACCGGCGCCTCGACACGAAGCTTGTCGAAGTCGATGACGTTGAGATCGGCCTTGTAACCGGCGGCGATCTTGCCGCGATCGTTCAGCCCGACGGCGCGGGCATTGTCGAGCGTGTGCCGCTTGACCAGCCATGATACGTCGAGCCGGCCCTCCTTGCGATCACGGCCCCAGTGTGCGAGCAGCGAGGTCGGGAACGAGCCGTCGGAAATGATGCCGACATGCGCGCCGCCGTCGCCCAGCCCGATCAACGTGTGCGGGCTCTGCATCATTTCGCTGCAGCAGTCGAGATTGTAGGCGGCAAAGTTGGCGAACGGCGCGAAGATGAAGTTCTTGCCATCGCCTTCGATCAGGTAGTCGTAGACGACCTCGCGCGGGTCGCGGTTCTCGCGCCGCGCCTGGGCGCCGAGCGAGCTGTCCTGCGACGGCTCGTAGTTCGGCGGGTCGCCCAGCGGGAACATCCGGTCGTAGTCGGTGAGGCGCGCGGCCATGTCCGAGCGCAGCGGTTCATGGCTTTCCTCGAGCAGCTTCGCGCGGAACGACGGATCGCGCATGATCGCCAGCCGCTCGGCCACGCTCTTGCCGGCGATCGCCTTGTAGGACGCGCACATCGAGAACGGGGTGCGGCTCGCCTGCAGGCCCTGCAGCACGCCGATCGGCCGGGGGGCCACCTGCGCCTTGGCCGCGTGGCCCTTGGCCGCCAGCCCTTCGACCAGACCGAGCAGCCGCCGCCAGCCGTCGGGCCGGCGATGGGCCTGCGCCAGCGAGACCGAGAACGGACGGCCGCTCGCGGTGAGCAGGCGGTCGATCATCTCGAACTCGCTCTCGGGATTGGGCGTATTGAAATCTGAGATGAACTCGATCACGCCCGTTCCGGCATCCTTCATGCCGAGCGCGATGCCCAGCAGCTCGGCCTCGGACGCCCGCAGCGACGGAGTCGGGTCGCCCTTCACCGTGCGATGGTTGAGCGTGCGCGAGGTCGAGAAGCCGAGCGCGCCGGCGCGCATCGCGTCGGCGGTCAGCACGCGCATCTGCGAAACCTCTTCCGGCGTCGCCTCCTCGAGCCTGGCAGCACGCTCGCCCATCACGAACACGCGCAGCGCGCCGTGCGGCAGCTGCGCGCCGAGGTCCATGTCGCGCGGCCGCGCTTCGAGCGCGTCGAGATACTGGCCGAACGATTCCCACGACCAGTTCAGGCCTTCGTCGAGCGCAGCGCCGGGAATGTCCTCGACGCCTTCCATCAGCTCGATCAGCCGCTGCCGGTCCTCGACCTTCACCGGTGCGAAGCCGACACCGCAATTGCCCATGACGGCGGTCGTGACGCCGTGCCAGCTCGACGGCTGCAGGTGCGAATCCCAGGTTGCCTGACCGTCGTAGTGGGTATGGATGTCGACGAAGCCCGGCGTGACCAGCAAACCCTTGGCCGCGATCTCCTCCGCGCCCTTGCCCGACACGGCGCCGACCGCGACGATCCTGCCGTCCTTGACCGCGACATCTGCCTCGCGCGTTCCGGTTCCCGTGCCATCGGCCACCGTGCCGCCGCGTACGACCAGATCGTAATCCGCCATAGGGTTCCTCCTTGGGTTTTGCCGATGCTAACTCAATCTGCTGCTTTTCGGCATAGCAGGGGCTCGCTCCGCGAACCGATTACCCCCACACCAGTTGGGTATTACATTTGGCGAAAAGTAATGGAGGCTTCGCATGCAGTCGACCATCACGGTCAAGGGCCAAGCCACCCTGCCCAAACCGGTCCGCGACCATCTCGGCCTCAAGCCGGGCGACCGGGTAAAGTTTTTCATTCATCCAGACGGTACCGTCGTGATGCTTCCCATGCGCCCGGCTTCGTCCTTACGGGGCATACTCAAGCGGGCCGGCCAGAAGCCGATCACCATCGAGAAGATGGACGAGGCGATCGCACAGGAGGTCTGTGAACGCGACGAACGCAGCACGCGGCAATGATCGGACTCGATACCAACGTTCTCATCCGACACATCACCCAGGACGACCCTGTTCAATCGCCCCGCGCAAGCGCATTGATCGAAGGTCGACTCACCGAGGACGAGCCGGGCTTCATCAGTGTCGTCACGCTGGCCGAAACGGCTTGGGTTCTCGACCGTTCGTACGAATACTCCTCCATGGAGATCGCCACCGCCATCGGAGGATTCCTCCAGACGACTACATTCGTCGTCGAGAACGAGGTCGAGGTGTTTTTCGCGATGACTGCCCTGAAGCAAGGTCGCGCCGGCTTTACCGACGCCCTGATCGCCGCTCTCGGTACGAGAGCAGGCTGCTCGACGACCATGACTTTCGACCGGGAGGCAGCACGGCCGCCCGGCTTCTCCCTCGTGTAACGTCGCCGGGTGAGCTTGAAACGCTCGCGTCGCTCACCTAACATTTGTTCAAATACGACAGGGAGGAACGTTGTGAGCAACGGACACCGGGTCGAGACGCGTAACACCGCCCATTTCCGCCACGACTACGCGAGCGAGCAGCCCGACCTTCGGCGGCTCTACGAGCAGGCCAAGATCGACCAATGGAATGCCACGCGTGACATCGCCTGGTCGGTGCCGCTCGACGGCGACGGCGGGCTGATCGCCGACGATCTCGTCGACCTGCACGGCACGCGCTTCTGGGACGGCATGTCCGAGTCCGACCGGATCGAGCTCAACCGCAGGGTCACGCGCTGGCGGCTCTCGACCCTGGTGCAGGGCGAGCACGGCGCCATGCTGCTCTGCAGCCAGCTCGTGAACTGCGTCGAGGGCCAGGACGCCAAGCTCTTCCAGTCGACCCAGGTCGCCGACGAGGCGCGGCACAACGAGGTGCTGCAGCGCTATATCGACCTTCGGCTCGACGGCGAGATCTATCCGCTCGGCGGCAACGTGAAGGAGATCTTCGATACGTTGCTCGGCACCTCGTCCTGGTATCTCAAGACGATCGGCCTGCAGCTCGTCGCCGAGACCTTCGCCGTGTCGCTCTTCCGCATGCTGGCCGAGTCGTCGAAGGACCCCGTGCTGCGCGAGGTCTGCCGGCGCATCGTCCAGGACGAGGCCCGCCACATGGGCTTTGCCATGCTTTCGTTGCCGTCGATGGTCGCGCAGGCGACCGAGGCCGAGCACCGCGAGATGGAGGACTTCGCCGTCTGGGCGCTGAGCCGCACACTGGCCGGCACCTTCCCGCTCGCCGTCTATCAGGAAATCGGCATGAGCACGGCCGAGCTCGACGAGCTGAAGCGGTTCCGCCGCGAGCGGGCCGCCGGGGGCGACGAAACCGCCTTCCGCAAGTACTTCCGCCGCGACCTGCACGACGGCCTGGTCCGCAACCTGCGCAAGGTCGGCCTGATCACCGACCGCATCGCGCCGAGCCTGCAATCATTCGGGCTCAAGCTCGCGGCGGCGTAACTCCCCGCCCGGCCGACGGGGCTCAGTATCCCGCGGGGCGACCCTTGAACGCCGCGGCCTTCTCGAGCGCCGCGGCCGCCTTCAGCATCGTCTCCTCGTCGAAGGCGCGGCCGATCAGCTGCAGACCGAGCGGCAGGCCGTCCTTGTCGAGGCCGGCCGGCACCGAGATGCCCGGCAGGCCCGCCATCGATGCGGGAATCGTGAACATGTCGTTGAGATACATGGTCACCGGATCGTCCATCCTCTCACCGGCGGCGAACGCCGCCGTCGGCGCCGTCGGGGTCAGCAGCACGTCGCACTTCTCGAACGCCTGCCTGAAGTCGCGGGCGATCAGCGCGCGGATCTGCTGCGCCTTCTTGTAGTAGGCATCGTAGTAGCCGGCCGACAGCACGTAGGTGCCGATCATCACGCGCCGGCGCACTTCCTTGCCGAAGCCTGCGGCACGCGTGTTCTCGTACATCTCGGTGAGATCCCTGCCCGGCACGCGCAGCCCGTAGCGCACGCCGTCATAGCGCGCGAGGTTCGACGAGCACTCGGCCGGCGCCACGATGTAGTAAGCCGGCAGCGCGTACTTCGTATGCGGCAGCGAGACCTCGACGGCCGTCGCGCCCGCAGCCTTCAGCATCTCGATGCCCCGTTCCCACAGCGTCACGATCTCCGGCGACGCGCCGTCGACGCGATACTCCCCGGGAATGCCGACCCGCAGCCCCCTGACGTCGGGATTGCGCGTCGCCGCGGCGAAGTCCGGCACCGGCATCGGCGCGGAGGTCGAGTCCTTGGGATCGTGGCCCGACATCGCCTGCAGCAGGATCGCCGAATCCTCGACGGTGCGCGCGAACGGGCCGGGCTGGTCGAGCGAGCTCGCGAACGCCACGACGCCCCAGCGCGAGCAGCGGCCATAGGTCGGCTTCAGGCCGACGATGCCGCAGAACGCGGCCGGCTGGCGGATCGATCCGCCGGTGTCGGTCCCGGTGCTGCCCGGCACCATGAAGGCCGCGACCGCCGCCGCCGAGCCGCCGGACGAGCCGCCCGGCACCAGCTTGCGGTTGTCGCCGCGGCGCTTCCACGGATTCTCGACGCCGCCGAAGTGGCTGGTCATGTTCGACGAGCCCATCGCGAACTCGTCGAGGTTGGACTTGCCGACCATGACCGCGCCCGCCTTCCACAGGTTCGCCGTCACCGTGCTCTCGTACGGAGGCACGAAGCCCTTCAGGATGTTCGAGCCGGCGGTGGTCTGCACGCCCTCGGTGCAGAACAGGTCCTTGATCGCGAGCGGCACGCCTTCGAGCAGCCCCGCCTCGCCTTGCGCGCGGCGCGCGTCGGAGGCGCGGGCCATGTCGCGCGCCCTGTCCGGCGTCTCGGTGATGAAGGCGTTGAGCGCGCGATGCTCGTCGAGCTTCGCGAGATGCGCGTCGGCGACCTCGACGGCGCTGGCTTCCTTCCTCGCCATGGCCTGCGAGAGCTCGGCGAGCGTGAGATCGGTGAGAGCGGCCATGGCTTACTCCACGACCTTCGGCACGGTGAAGAATCCACCGGCATTCCTGTCGGTCGGGTCGATATGGACGGCGCCGCCCGGCGCATTGGCGAGGACCTTCTCGGCGATGCCGCCGTCGGTCACCTTGTCCTCGCGCATCGGCAGGGTGACGTCGGACACGCTGGCCAGCGGCTCGACGTTGGCGGTGTCGACCTCGTTCAGCTGCTCGATCCAGGCAAGAATCCCCGACAGCTCGCCGGCCAGCGGCGCGAGCTCCTCCTCGGGCACCTTCAGACGGGCGAGCCGCGCAATGCGCGCCACCGTGTCCTTGTCGAGCGACATCCAACCTCCGGAAAACAGCGGATTCGCGCGGTTGGTAGCCGGTTTGGGTGTGACGGGCAACCGGGTGAAGGGAGACGATGCTGATGCAACAGCCGGGCCGCTTCGGCCACCGACTGTGCCTTGAACAGCTGGCGTAGCGGATCGCTGGCCGGCAGTTCGTCCAGGCGGCGTTGTGCATCCTGGAGCCTTACGACCGCGGCTGCGAGGTCCGAGGCGACATTGCGGTTCCGGAGAAGATACTGCTTCTCCGTGACGTTCAGCGCCTCGCCTGCGTCGCGGCGGCGCTGCAGCTCGAGAACCTTCTCGAGGCGCCGCGCGCCGGAGTCGATGCCAAAGGCCGCGCCGGTCTTCTTGCTCTCCGTGTCGAGGCGTTCGAACGCGACGCGCAGCTGACCCCAGATCCCGAGGTTGGAGCCGCCGGGAAGGGCTGCCGATCGCTCGGCGGCCTCGCGCTGCTCTTCCTCCTCCCGCATGCGTCGCAGGCG
>JAHCJV010000209.1 GCA_026126105.1 Enhydrobacter sp. | reverse complement strand
GACGCCTTCCGACGTGCCGCTCGGGCCGACTACCGGGATTCCGTCGGGCATATAGGCCTCGATGCCCGCCCAGGCGCGCACGATGGTCGCCTGGCGCATCAGCGGAAACAGCTCCCAAACGGTGCGCGCGCTGATCGCCAGCTTGGCCCAGTCGAGCACCGTCTCGTTGCGGTCGCGATGGGGCATCGCCAGATGGCCGCCGCCGATCACCACCGTGCCGTTGCCGAGCTGCTTGAAGGAGAGCTTGCGGCCGCGAAGGATCACGACCGGCTGGATGAATGCGGGCAATCGGCTGGTCACCATCAGCATCGGCGCCACGACGGTGAGCGGCACCGGCTCGCCCAGCATCGCCGCGATCCGGTCGGCCCAGGCGCCCGCCGCGTTCACGACCTTGGGCGACTCGATCGGGCCGTCGCTCGTCTCGAGCCGCCAGACGCTGCCGACCCGCTCCAGGCCAGTGACCGTCACGCCTTCGATCACCTCGGCGCCCTTCTCGATGGCGCGCTTGCGGAAAGCCTGGGTCGTACGGAACGGATCGGCGGCGCCGTCGCGGCGCGAGACCACCCCGCCCGGACACTCGTCCGAGACCGCCGGCACGAGGCGCCGCAGCTCGGCGCGATCGATCAGCTCCTCGTGCGTGAACCCCTTCAGACGCAGGTCGTCGACCCGGGCGCGAAAGCTTTCGAGCTCCGCGTCGTTCTCGGCCACCAGCACCGTGCCATGGCTCTCGAAGCCGCAATCGTCGCCGACCAGCTCCTCGATCCGCTCCCACAGCGCCATCGAGGAGATCGACAGCGGGATCTCGGCAATGTCGCGTGCGAGCTGGCGCACGCCGCCGGCATTCACCCCCGAGGCATGGCGGCCGGCATAGTCCTTCTCGACCAGGATCGGTTTCAACCCGCGCATCGCCAGATGCAGTGCTGTCGAGCAGCCATGGATGCCACCGCCGATCACGACGACGTCGGCGGTGCGGGTCACCTAACGCTCCACGGCCTTGCGCTCGCTTTCGCTGATCGGCAGCGAGGCGAGCTCCGCCAGGGTGATCGGCTTCACCGGCGGGCGCAGGCGGTAGTAGCCGACCTCCTCTGGCGTCGAGCGACGCTGCTCGGCGATCAGCTCCGTCACTGTGAGCCCACACAGCCGGCCCTGGCACGGACCCATGCCGCAGCGCAGAAAGGCCTTCATCTGGTTCGGGCCCTCGCAGCCGAGACCGGCCGTGTCGCGTACTTGCTTCGCGGTCACTTCCTCGCAGCG
>JAHCJV010000208.1 GCA_026126105.1 Enhydrobacter sp. | reverse complement strand
CGGCGTCGCGGTGTAGCCGTCGACCGCCGGCGCCGCCGGTGTGGCGAAGTCGGGGCCGATCACGCCGGCGCAGCCGGCGAGGAACAGGAGGGACGCCGCGGCGGCGCCGCGAAGAAGGGGAAGGGCGGACACGCGGGATCGCTCCGGACGCAACGGGGGAAGGGGGATCATGCCGAGGACAGCGCCACGGCGGGGTCGAGCGTGGCTGCCTTCCGAGCCGGCAGGTAGCCGAACAGGAGCCCGGTCAGGAACGCGCAGCCGAAGGCGAGGAGGACAGGTGTCGCCGTGAAGGTGATCGGGACGCCGAACCGCTGAAGCCCGAACGCCACCGCAAGGCCGATGACGCTGCCGAGGAAGCCGCCGATCGCCGAAACGACGACCGCCTCGATGTTGAACTGGCGAAGGATGTCGCGCATCCGCGCCCCGGTCGCCATGCGGATGCCGATCTCGCGCGTTCGTTCCGTCACGTTGACCAGCATGATGTTCATAATCCCGATGCCGCCGACCAGGAGCGAGATCGCGGCGACCGAGCCGAGGAGGATGGTGAACGTCGACTGCGTCTCGGAGACCGTTTCGAGCAGCGAGGCGTTGTTCCGGATCGTGAAGTCGACGCGACCGTGGCGGCTCGCGAGGAGCGCGTTCACGAGCGCCTCGGTCTCGCTGATCAGGCTCTCGTCCTCGACCACCACCGTCAGCGAGCGGACGCCGCGCAGGCCGAACCGGAGCTCGCCGGTCGCGAACGGAACGAAGAACGTATTGTCGGGGTCCTGGCCGCCGACGCCCGACGTGCCGCGCTCGCTCATGACGCCGACGACCTGGAACGGGAACCGGCCGGCGATGAACCACTCGCCGATGGGATCGGGATTGCCGGGGAACAGCGCCTCGGCGACCGTCTGCCCCAGGACGGCGACCGTCGCGTAGTCGTCCTCGTCGGCCTGCGTGAGGAACGTCCCGGTGCCGACCGGCCAGTTGAGCGCCTCGACGTAGTTCGGCCAGGTTGCCGTGCCCGACGTGGTGACCGAGACAGCGCCCGCGCGCAGCGTGCTGTTGTTGCCGTTCTGCGGTACCACGGCCCTCACATTGGGCAGCTCCTCGAGTGCGAGAGCGTCGTCGGTCGTCAGTGTCGACGCGCCGGCCTGGAAACGGTTCCCGCCCGCGACCCCCGGCGTGATCGTGAGCTGGTCCGAGCCGAGGCCTGAGATGCGATCGATGATCGACTGCGTCGATCCCGCGCCGATCGCCATCATCACGATGACCGA
>JAHCJV010000207.1 GCA_026126105.1 Enhydrobacter sp. | reverse complement strand
CGGCGCGCACGAGCTTGGCATGTCCGGGCCGCCGCCCCTGATGTAGTGGCAGTTGGTGCGACAGGCCGGCGACCTTCTGCCGCGTCGCTTGGGGAAGGATACAAATGGAAGTGGACGTAATCGATACTCTGGCTGGCATCGCGCCGGGTTCGCACCTCGATCTGGTACGGCGTACAAGGCGAGGGGTGGCACGTGAGCAGGCGCAGAAGAGCTACACCTCTTTGTTCGAGCCGACCTGCTACCGTGACTTCGGATCCGTCGAGCGCTTCGCCATTGCCGTGTTCGTGGCCGGCTTGCACGGTCAGCCGGCGATCAAGGACTTCTATGGCGACAGGCTCGGTGGCGCCGCCGCACCTGAAGCGATCTGTGCGGCTATCGAGGCGGAGATTGTCGCTGCAGCGACCAAGGGTCCCTATGGTGCCTATCCTGAGGGCCCGCTCAGCAAGGAAGATGCGAAGGGCCCTGTCCATCGTGTGCTGAAGAAGAACCGCGAGGCGCTGGGGCCACGTCTTTCCAGCGCCTTCGAGCATGTTCATATGCTGGTGTTCCACCCACGCGATGCGGCTCCGTCTTCGCTGCAAGCGATGCTCGATGCCGGATGGACGACCGACGCCGTCGTGACGCTGTCGCAGCTCGTGGCATTCCTTTCCTTCCAGATTCGCGTGGTCGCGGGCCTCAAGGTCCTCGCCGCCCTGTCGTGAGGCTGCCATGACCGAAAAAACCATTCCCCAGTCTGGCCACGAAATACCGACGGTCTTCACCCGCGATATGCTCGACTGGCTGCCATGGCTCGAGCCGGTCGCCGCCGACCGGATGACGGAACGGCAGCTTGCCAGCCTGGTCGATGCCGCGCGGGTGAAGTCGGATTACTTCCGCCTGCTGGCGCGAGATCCCGACGTGCTGGAGGCCCGCACGCGCGCCGACAAGGACATCTTCTACAATCCGGACGCGGGCCTGCCCCGCGCCGAGCGCGAGTTGGCCGCTGCGGCCACGTCTCGGTTCAACGGCTGCATCTACTGCGCATCGGTGCATGCCCGGCTGGCGGCGGCATACTCCAAGCGGGCGGGCGACGTCGACAAGCTTCTGGCCGGGGGTGTCGGGGTCGATCTCGACAGACGCTGGAACGCGATCGTCGCGGCATCCGTGGCGCTGACCGAAACGCCGATCCGCTTCGGCCCGCAGCACATCGATGCGTTGCGGGAGGTCGGGCTCGACGACGATGCCATTGTCGACGTCATCAATGCCGCCTCGTTCTTCAACTGGGCCAACCGC
>JAHCJV010000206.1 GCA_026126105.1 Enhydrobacter sp. | reverse complement strand
GAGAATGCCGTCCTCGATCAGCACGGTGCGGCTCGTCGGCGTGCCTTCGTCGTCGATCGACAGCGAGCCGCGCCGCGCGGCGATGGTGCCGTCATCGACCACGGTGACGCCTTTCGCCGCCACCTGCTGGCCCATCAGGCCGGCGAAGGCGGAGGTCTGCTTGCGGTTGAAATCGCCTTCGAGGCCGTGGCCGACCGCTTCGTGCAGCATCACGCCGGGCCAGCCGGCGCCGAGCACCACGTCCATCTCGCCGGCGGGCGCGGGCACGGCGTCGAGATTGACCAATGCTTGCCGCACCGCTTCATCCACCGCGCCCTGCCAGGCATGGGTCTCGATGAATCGCTGATAGCCTTCGCGGCCGCCGAAACCGTGACTGCCGGTTTCCTGCCGCGTGCCGTCGCCGACCACCACGGACACGTTAAGCCGTACCAGCGGGCGGATGTCGCGATAAGCCTCGCCGTCGGGCCGTAAAATCTCCACCACCTGCCAGGTGGCGGCGATGCTGGCCGACACCTGCCGCACGCGTGGGTCTTTGGCGCGCGCATAGGCGTCGATGGTTTCGAGTAGCGCGACCTTGGCGTCGAACGCCGGCGTGCCGAGCGGATTGTCGTCGCCGTAGAGACGGACATTGGTGCGGGCAGGGGGCGCCGCGAACTGGCCGGCATAGCCGGTCTTGACCGCGCGCACTGCGTCGGCGGCGCGCGCGATCGCGCCTTCCGACATGTCGGAGGCATGCGCGTAGCCGACCGCGTCGTCCTTGACGGCGCGGAGGCCGAAACCCTGGGCGGTATCGTAGGTCGCCTGCTTCAGCCGGCCGTTGTCATAAGCCAAAGCCTCAGTCTGGCGGTATTCGAGGAACAGTTCCCCGTCGTCGGCGCCTTCGAGGCCATGGCCGATGAGCTTGGTGACGCGGCCGCGGTCGAGGCCGGCGCGATCGATCAGGGAGGAGAGGGACGAGGCGGATTTATCCAGATCGGACATAGGGCGACTCCGGTGTTCGTCCCCCAAGATAAGACCGGTGCGCCGCCCCTGCGAGGTCAGTCGCGGGACAATTTCACCGAGACAGAGCCGATCGGGTCGAGCCAGTAGGTCAGTTCGGTCTCGTCCGGTTCGAGCGCGATCGGCGGCGTGATCGAGCCGCAGATGATGACGTCGCCAACGGCGAGCTTCTCGCCATGAGCGGCCAGCGTTCCGGCCACATGACGCACCAGATCGACGATCTTGCCGGTCAGTGCCTCGGGCGTGTCGCTGCGCGCCGATTCCGCCCCGCGGCGGATCACCCGCGCCGTCAGGCCGGTGGTGTCGCCGCCGGGACGCGT